>CAJXQI010000010.1 GCA_913058395.1 uncultured Colwellia sp.
CGAGATTGCCTCTTGTCTCGTGGGCTCGGAGATGTGTATAAGAGACAGGTTGTTACTAGGGGCGTTTTGAGTCAGTTTGATAAGTTACGACATTAGATATTAGATACAGTGCTGAAACTGCTAGTTTATAATTTCAGCACTGAAATAAAGTAGCTTTTAGCTATCACTTAATAAGTTATAAGCGACATGTTGATGAAAGCGTAAAGTAAGTTCGTCTTTATCGGTTGGAACTTCTAATTCGGTCGCTAATAAGCGCATAGCTTGTTCAATTTGGTTAACAAACTTTGCATAGTTTTGCTCTTCACCATTTGGGTAATTGGCAACAAATATCAGTTGAATATTATCAACAAGTTCATCGGCCTTCCATTTGCTAACAATGCCACATGGGCTTTGTTTTGGGTTATAGCCTAACATTTGCAATTCACCAACTTTAGATACTATTTCATGCAAACTGTGTCGAACAATGGGAACTAAACCATTCGCGATTAAGGCGCCATTATTTAAGTTAAACTGCTTAGCAACTAACGAAAATGTATCGGTTAAGTATGTATATAGTGGGTTGAAGGGGTCGTTTGAGTTGGCATCAATGTCGACTAATTGCGAAATACGGTGGTTTACTGTCAAGTTAATAATTGCATAAGTAATTGAAGATAAATCAGTCGGCAATGTTATATCTTGGCTAGCATAGCGCTGAGTTATCGGTCTAAACTTATGAGCTTGGCTCTCGTTGCAGCCTTTATGTTTAGCAAAAATGTCATAAGTAAGGTGTTGGTGATCGCGCAGACGAATATTGGCTAAAGGTAGTTTTATTTGTTGAGCGAAAGTTTTTAGCAGCGCCTCAACCCGTTGATGAAAATTTGCTGCACCTGAGCGAATATCAGTGCCAGAAGCTAAAAATACCAAAGTGATTTTTTTAGCTCTGATATTGCTATCAAAAAAGGAATTTTGCAGTACGTGTTGTACCGGATCATAGTAAAAAATTATTTGTTGACTAGTTTGCCATTGGTGCATTTCTTGGCTGTACCGCACGCGAACTAGCTTGTCATTGGCGACGAGTAAACTATTAGTGATGGCATAGTCATTACTGAGGGTAAAAAGTAAATCCGCTAAGCTTTGATAACAGTCGTAGTAATTTTCCAGTGAGGATAATTGTGAAAGTAGTTGATCTGATAAGGCAAATTCAGCCAAAATATACTGATTATCGCGTGCGTTCGCTGGAATATAAGCTTTTTGACTAGCGGTGCGCTTTCTAACTATCGACATAATAATTCCCTGAGTAGAGTTTGGATATCACCCTGATACCATCTAATTAAAGGCGATTATAAGCACAAGTTATGACAAATTTATGTCAAAACTAAAGTGGTTGATATCTGGTTATAGTTAATAGAGCACTGAAAGAACGTGATGCTAGAATTCTAATGTCTAAAAGAGAAAATGATGTCGATAGCAAATAATGCAGACTTACTTGCCGCAGTAAATCAAGTGATGCCTTTTGGCAAATACAGTGGTAGAAAGCTATTACAACTACCTGAACCTTATTTAGTTTGGTTTCATGCTAAAGGTTTTCCAGAAGGAAAGTTAGGGCAACAACTAGCACTAATTTATGAAGTGAAATTGAATGGTTTAGAGGAAATGCTACAACCACTAATAAGAAATTAATTTCACTGTTTTTCAAATTAAATCGTTATTGTATTTAAAGTTTTAAGATCTGTTTGTTCTATCTTTTTTTGATAACGATTTGTTTTGTAATGGTTAGTTTTTTGAGCGTATTATTCGATACCTTATTTGTGATTAAAAACTTATATTATTTATAAACTCCCGCCTGTGCTTCACTTGCTTTCATGAAAATACTGTCCTTAAATTAATTGTCGACTGACGTTAAGTTTCGGTCGCAAGATAAAATATTATTAATAATTATCAAGTGATTAAGAGGTTGTGTTCATGAGAAGACAGAAAAGAGACAAATTAGGAAGAGCGTTTTCAAACGGCTACCAAGCAGGGCTTTCAGGTAGAACAAAGGAGAATTGTCCATATCAAAATACCAATGCAAAATCTGAATGGTTGGGGGGCTGGCGTGAAGCGGCAACTGATCGAAGTATGGGCTTATTTAAATAACATTGAATAACAATAATAAACAGCCAATTGAACTAAAAAAAGCCCTCATAATTGAGGGCTTTTTCATTGCTAAATAATTGTGGTGAGTTACTACGTAAATACTAACTTACGCGGCTGCTAATCATGACCGCACGCTGGACAATGCTGCTGTTTCTTTATCGATAATTGTTGCCATGAATTATTTAGACCGTCAAAAATATTTAATCGGTTTGTTGCGACCTTATTACCTGTTAGGAATTTTATTGCCTGTAAGGCTTGTAAACCACCAACAATTGCCAAAATAGGACCTAATATTCCTAACGTTTGACAATTATTTTCAGGGGCTTTTTTATTAATAGGAAACAAGCATTGATAACAGGCACTATCTGCAATGTTTGGTTCAACAAACATGTACTGGCCATCAAAGCCTGTTGCCGCGCCAATAATCAACGGCTTTTTATGTTCTAAGCATTTTTGATTGATTAAGTAGCGAGTGATGATGTTGTCGGTACAATCGAGTACTAAATCAACTAACGGAAAGTAATAGTCGGCCAATTCATCATCAAGCATTTCATCTAGTACTTCAATTTCAGTGCCACTACTTTGCAGCTGCAGTTGCTCAGCAGCAGTATCTGCTTTACTTTGAGAAACGTGTACGTCGTTAAAAAGCACTTGTCGAGGTAAGTTGCTAATATCGATAGTATCGCCGTCAACTAAATATAGGGTGCCGATACCAGCAGCATTAAGATATAGGCTGGCAGGATTACCTAAACCACCTAGACCAATAATCATTACTTTGGCATTCTTTAAAGCTTGTTGTCCTTGTTCTCCAATACTTTTTAGCATAGTTTGACGGCTAAAGCGTAATTGCTCTTGTGGGCTAAGCATCGACTGTTGACTCCGTTGAATGATAACTGTGTACTGCATTGGCTTTAAATTGAATATATACGGCTAAATTTAGTGTTAATGCCATACGTTTTGCTGACCATAAACTGATTTGTGCGTAGAATTCTTGCTCAGCACACCGCAAAGTAATAAGCGCACTTGTTGTACCAGGTTTTATGGCGATAATTGTTGCTGATAACTGATTTACTATTGAGCTATGCTCTGGTTTTGTGGTGCTAATACTGATATCTCGCGCATAAATTATGCAGGGAATTTGTTGTCCTAATGCGCACTGTTGCTCGCCTTTCTGCAATAGTGGTAGATAAATACTTTCACCGCGAGTACTTTGCACATTAAGCGATAATCGAGTTAAACCAAAATCTGGCAAATGTTCAGCAATGGTCAATGATAAACTCGTTTTAGCCGCCACATCGTCATGATTATTGAGCTGATGAATCGCTTGATGAATCGGTGCTACGGTATCTATTTTCCCTGAAGATATAACAATCAATTGCTTAGCAATAAATTGTAGCTCACCTATGCTGTGACTTACATATAGCATGGGCAACTTCAACTGATGCTGAATCGTTTTTAATATTGTTAACATTTGTGCTTTAGTTTTTTTATCTAGGGCACTAAATGGTTCATCAAGTAACAATAATTTTGGTTCAGCTAATAAGGCTCTAGCAAGCGATACTCGTTGTTTTTCGCCACCAGACAAGGATGTTACAGCTTGGTGTTTAAGCTGGGTAAGCTGAGTGAGTTTCAGTACTTGTTCTATCGAAAGCTTACCTTGTGGTTTACGCTTGACCGCGTAGGCTAAATTTTCATAAACGTTTAAATGTGGAAAAAGTCGGCTGTCTTGAAATATTAAGCCAATTTCTCGGTGTTCAGGTTTAGTAAAACGTTTACTCGCGCTATTTTGTAGGGTTTTATTATCAATTGATATTTGCCCGCTAGCTGCCTTTTCAAGTCCTGCAATAATTCGCAGCAGTGTTGATTTTCCTGAGCCAGACTGACCAAATATGCCGACAATGCCTGAAAGCTCAATGTTATGGTCAATTACTAAATGAAAATGCTCAAATGCGATGTCAATCGACATACCTAATATTGGAGCTTTAACGGCGGCTGTAGAGACTAAATTTTCCGTCATGATTTAAGTACTTTTTTTGCGACTGATTTACCGCTGAACTTACCGCCGAGTAAGTAAACCGAAGATAATAAAATTAATGAAGAGATTAATAATCCCGCAGATAAAATATGGGCGTTGCTATAGTTGAACGCTTCAACATGGTCGAACAGAGCAATGGATAATACACGTGTTTCCCTTGGGATATTACCGCCTATCATCAGCACTACGCCAAACTCGCCAACGGTATGAGCAAAGCCTAAAGCTGCAGCGGTAATGAAGCTGGCTTTAGTAAGCGGAAAAACGATACTAAAAAAACGGTCGATTGGCCCTGCACCTAACATGGCTGCAGCTTCAAGGTAGTGATCGCCAAGCTGTTCAAAGGCTTTTTGTAAAGGCTGCACCACAAAAGGTAATGAGTAAAGTACCGAACCAATAACGATGGCGCTAAAGCTAAAAGCAAGTTGGCTGCCTGTTGCTGTTTGCCATAATTGCCCAGGTAATGCTTGCGGAGAAAAGGCCAGTAATAAGTAAAAACCTAATACCGTTGGCGGCAAAACTAAGGGCAGGGCAACAATTGCTTCAAAAAACACTTTGAAACGGCTTTTCATATTAGCTAAATACCACGCCAATGGTGTGCCTATGAGCAGTAATATTACTGTGGTGATGGCGGCCATTTTTAATGTCGTGGTTAGCGCCAGTATGTCTGCAGCTGTACTGGTCATCTTACTTAACACTCTTGTTTTTAAGGTTTGTATTTAAAGGTGTAATGCCGCTTGGTAAATAGCCCAACGCTTCTAATTTTACCTGGGTAGTTTTTTGCAATAAATAGTCACTTATTTGCCGAGCATTGTTAATTTGTTTACTCGACTTTAGTACCACAAGTTGCTGGGCAATTGGTTGATAATAGTTGTTCGGAATAGCGACGCCTTCAAGTTGGTTCATTTTCAATTGGCTCAATGCCACGATACCCATTGGTACTGCCTGGCTACGTACTTGTTGAAAAGTTTGATTAATATTAATGCCGGTAACTACACGGCTTTTTAGCTTTGACCAAAGCGATAAGTTTTCTAATACCTGCTGGGCGGCTTTACCGTAAGGGGCGGTATTAGGATTAGCTATAGCTAAGAAACCAGAAAAATTGTTGAGCTTATTTAAGCTACTAAGCTGTTGTGTCGCTGACCAAAGCGCTAATTGACCGAAGGCATAGGTTTTACGGCTATTGGCAATGATCAGTTGTTCTTGCTCTAGCACTTTAGGGCGAACATTGTCAGCCGCTAAAAATAAATCAAAGGGTGCACCATGCTTTATTTGTTGATAAAGCGTGCCGGTTGCAGCACTGATAATTTGATATTTAATTTTATTTTTATTGGGAAAGTCACTCAACAGATGTTCGAGTGTTGGCGCAAAGTTCGCGGCTACAGCGATACGTAATGGCTTGTCTTGTTCGTCAAACACATTGGCATGAGCTTGTTTGCCGTGCTCATTACTGGCAATAGAGCGGTGAGAATTAAAAACCAACCACACCGTTGCCAGTAATAATAATGCCGGCGACAATCGAGTTTTCAACAATGTTGTCATAGAGTCGAGTGTATGTCGGCTTTGCTATTTAAAGTTTAAATGTGGCACAAAATTACATGGGCGATGACTGGCGTCGAGCTGTTCAACAATCAATTTATCCCAAGCAGTTTTACAGGCATTAGTAGAGCCTGGCACTGATAACACAACCGTACGGTTTGCCATGCCACCAAAAGCACGTGATTGTATGGTTGAGGTACCAATTTCAGCTAAAGAAATGGTTCTAAACACTTCACCAAAGCCTTCAATGTCTTTATCAAATAAAGGTAAAAGTGCTTCAGGAGTATTATCTCTAGCGGTGAACCCTGTGCCACCTGTGGTTAATATAATTTGAATGTTTTCATCGGCGATCCATTTAGAAACAATCGCACGTAGTTGATATACATCGTCTTTAGATATTTCTTTTGCAGCTAATTTATGGCCAGCGGCTTTTAAGCGTTCAACTAAAGCTTGTCCTGAGGTGTCGTTATGTTCTTCACGCGTATCTGATACGGTTAATACGGCAATATTTAATGGTAAGAAGTCATCACCACAATGAATACTAGACATGAGTTTTCCTTTGCAAAGAGAGTAAGTGTTGCGCCTGTTGCCATTGCTCAGGCGTATTGGTATTAAATAAACTTTGGGTATTTTTTGCTTGAATAACTTTGTGCGGAACTTGATTTAGTAAGCTCCTAACTGATGGCCCTTTTAAGCCACGTTTACTTGTTAATTTATCATCAGTTTTGTGCGCTAGGCTATTCTGTGTCAATGGTTGTGTGAAAAACTGCTCAACATAAGCGTTAACGGGTAAATATAGTGGCAAGTAATTGTCAGTAAAAAAACAGGCGTTTTGGCTTAGCTCACCAATTTGTTTTAATCTTGCTAGCTCAGCTGCTGTCATCAAAGGCAGATCAACCGGTAATATCAGTAGTGCTTTAGGTTTGAATTGACTAATAACACTTTGAATACCACCAAGCGGGCCAATGTTACTGACAATATCGCTGACACCATGTTCATCGCCACTAACAACAACCTGTGAACTGCCTGCTGCTTTGAGTACAGATTTACTGTAGCTCAGCATATTTTCTTGGTGTCGTTGTAAGTTAGCTTTGTCTTGGCCCATACGAGAAGATTTTCCTCCCGCTAGCACCACACCCAAACACGATTGAGGAAGTAAATTTTCCGTAGTCATTAGCCGCCCAACATGGCAAGATTTTTAGTTGCACCGGTCATTTTTTCATGTAAAAAATGAGTTTGTTTTTTATCTGTCATCATGTGGGTAATGGCATCTTTTAATGGCTGAGTATTATCATCTTGCAGATAATCTTTTAACGATAAACCTTGCTCAGTAAATAGGCATAAATGCAATTTACCTAAAGAGCTAATGCGCAAGCGATTACAGGTATTACAAAAGTCTTTTGAATACGGCATGATTAAACCGATTTTACCAGCGTAATCAGGGTGGTAGAACTCTTGCGCTGGACCTGATGCTTTGTTACTGATGACCGGCAACCAGCCGTCAAGTATCAGGTTTTGCTTAATGCGAGAGCCTTGAACATGCTGAGTATCAAAAAACTCTTGGTTATCACCTGTTTGCATTAGTTCGATAAAACGTAATGTAACTGGGGTATCTTTTAACCAAGCTAAATAACTCGCAATGTCATAGCCATTATATTCGCGCATTAAGACAGTATTAATTTTGATATCAGTACTGCCTTCAGCTAGCGCCATATCAACACCTTTAAGAATATGCTTAAGTTTGTCGTGGCCAGTAATCGCATGAAACTGCCTTGGGTCTAAGCTATCAAGGCTAATATTTATAGCGTCAATACCTGCGTCTAACCAGCTAGGTAAATGCTCAGGAAGTTTAAAACCATTACTGGTAATTGCTACTCTTTTAATGCCCGGTGTTTGTTTACACTGGGCAATAATGTCGGGTAGATCTTTACGCAGGGATGGCTCTCCACCTGTAATACGAATTTTTTCAGTGCCCATGTCGGCAAAAGCTGAAGCTAAACGGGTAATTTCAGGTAAAGTTAAGAATTTTCTATCGTGATCGCACTGATATCCGTTGGGTAAACAATAGTTACAACGAAAATTACATACGTCAGTGATTGATAAGCGCAAGTAATAGAACTTGCGGCCAAAGTTGTCTGTTAACATGTCACCTTTCCAATGTCGGGAGGCAAACAAGTTTCCTCGTTAGCCCTGGCAAACACAAAATTAAATTTGGCTTGCGGCTATATCTGCATGCGTGAACAAAATGTCAGGTTTAGCGGAAATAGCTCGGCGAATTTCAATGATTTATTAATTTATATCATATAATCACAAGCATAGTATGATTATGATCAATATAACATATAAAGACCTGAATTATGTTTACTTTACTTCAAAGTAAAATGATTCATTGTAGAATTATTTTCATTACGTGAAATTTAAATTGGAAGAATTTATTATGGTTGATTGTTGTTCTGCCCCTGGTTTAATGCCATTTGCTCAAGCACTAGAAACAATGCTTAGTGCAATTACCCCGATTACCGATGTTGAAACAATTACTTTAAAAGAGGGCCTAGGCAGAGCTTTAGCTGCTGATATTGCTAGCCCAATGAATGTTCCCCCGCATAATAACTCTGCAATGGATGGTTATGCTTTTGCTCAGGCAAGTTTAACAACTCAAGAATATTTGACTTTAGCTGGACGTTCAATGGCTGGTCAGCCTTTTGAAGGAAGCTGTGTAAAGGGCGAATGTATTCGAATTATGACAGGAGCAAAGTTACCTGATGGCTGCGATACCGTTGAAATGCAAGAAAACTGTCAAGCCGAGGGTGAAAGTATACGTTTTTTAGAAAAACGTAAGCAGGGTGACCATGTGCGCTACGCAGGCGAGGATATTGCTAAAGGTCATATCGTATTTGCTAAAGGTCGCCGTTTATCAGCGATTGATATTGGTGTTTTGGCTTCGCTTGGTATTAATGAGTTGCAAGTATTTCGTAAACTCACTATTGCATTAATCGCAACGGGTGATGAATTAAAAGCATTAGGTGAGCCTCTAGGTAATGGTGACATTTATGAAAGCAATAGCTACGCGTTAACAGGTATGTTGCAAAACCTAAACGTTAATATTATTGATTTTGGTGTTATTCAAGATGATGAAGAAGCCATACGACAAGCATTTATTGATGCAGACAAGCAAGCAGACGCCGTCATTTCTTCTGGTGGGGTCTCGGTTGGTGATGCTGACTATACCAAAATGGTGCTTGAGCAATTAGGTGAAATCGCTTTTTGGAAAATCGCCATGAAGCCGGGCAAACCATTTGCGTTTGGCAAATTACCAAACAGTTACTTTTTTGGCTTACCAGGTAATCCTGTTTCCGCTATGGTTACCGCGGATTTACTCGCCATGCCGGCATTAATGAAGTTGCAAAACTGTCATGCAAAGCCTGCGACAACGCTCAAAGCGAAAAGCTTGTCTGATTTAAGAAAGTCGCCGGGACGTATGGACTTTCAACGCGGTGTTTTATCGCAAAATTCAGCAGGTGAATTAACCGTAGGTACAACTGGCAGTCAAGGCTCTGGTATTTTAACTAGTATTGCTTTTGCAAATTGTTATATTGTTTTGCCTTCTGAACAAGGTCGGGTGAGTGCTGGTGAAATGGTTGATGTACGTTTGTTTGAACGCTTTTATTCATAATACTTTGACTATCGATATAAGAGTAAAATAACTTGTCTAAAACGATTTACTTTATTCCAGGCACTATGTGTGATGATCGCCTATGGCAGCCAATATGGCAGCTATTAGGCGAACAATATTCACAAGACTGCCAGCTAGTGCATTTGCCTATTCCAACGACTGGCAGCATGGATGAAGTTGTCGGAGGATTGGCTAAAAAAATCGTTACTGAAAATGCGATATTAGTGGGGTTTTCACTTGGTGGCTATATCGCTAGTGCTATTGCACTGAAAATACCTGAATTGATATCACATTTAGTTGTGGTGTCTAATATGCCCAAAAACTTGCCTGATACAGAAATAAAACAACGAAAACGCACAATTGCTTGGATAGCCAAACGTGGCTATTCAGGTATTCCGAATAAACGCATTGACGATTTGCTGCACCCAGAAATCAAGCAAATTGAAGGTCATCATTTTGCTAGTATAAAAAATACCATAGTGGCAATGGACGCTGATTTAGGCGTGGATGTTTTGTTGCATCAACTAAGTGTTTCAATGTTACGTCCAGCTTTGCTTAACCGTTTATCAAAACTGACTTTACCCATTAGCTTTCTTGTAGGTGATGAAGACTTATTGGTAGATCTCCCTAGTCTTGAACAAGAAATTATTGATGCTAAAAATATCAAGGCCTTCAAAGTAGAAAATACAGGCCATATGTTACCACTAGAATCTCCTCAAGCTTTGGCCTCTGCGTTAACTAGTTTACTAGTCATACAAAATTAACAATAATAAACTCAATAAGTTGTTGGTTATCTAACCTTAAGGCATCAAAATTCGTCAGTAATTCGAATACATTCTATGTATTTACCAATTAATTGTTTACCAATAAAAATGCTTTAAAGCTGTCCATGCCTTACTGAAAGAGTGTAAAATGCCCGCAATTAACCTTTACGCTAGGATTTTAGCCTTGAGCGACAGCAAATTTTCATCATTACCATTACAAACAGCCCTTTTAGATAACTTGGCGACACTTGAATATCACGCAATGACTGAGATTCAAGCGCAAAGTTTACCCGCTATATTAGATGGTAAGGATATTATCGCACAGGGGAAAACAGGCTCAGGGAAAACTGCAGCGTTTGGCTTGGGCTTATTGAATAAGCTACAAGTAAAGAAGTTTAGAATACAAACCTTAGTGCTTTGTCCTACCCGAGAATTAGCAGACCAAGTTGCAAAAGAAATTAGAAAGCTTGCCCGAGCCATTCATAATATCAAAGTACTGACGTTATGTGGTGGTATGCCTTTTGGACCGCAAGTAGGCTCACTTGAACATGGTGCTCATATTATTGTTGGCACACCAGGGCGCATTGAAGATCACCTTGGTCGTGGCACATTGTCATTAGAGCACGTTGATACCTTAGTGCTTGATGAAGCCGATCGTATGTTAGAAATGGGATTTCAAGCGGCATTAGACAGAATTATTGGTGATATCTCAGAGGAAAGACAGACATTATTGTTCAGCGCTACTTTCCCACAACAAATTCAAAAAATTGCCAATAAATACTTACAAACACCAGAAGTGGTGAAAGTAGAATCTACTCATGCTAGCAATACTATTTCTCAGCACTTTTATCATGTTGAAAATAGCGAGCAAAAGTTAACGGCCATTCGTTTATTGTTGTTAGAACATCGTCCTGAGTCGAGCGTTATTTTTTGTAATACCAAAATAGAAACCCAAAAAGTTGCTGATAAATTAGCAGGCTATGGTTTTGGCGTTGTTGCGTTACATGGCGATTTGGAACAAAGAGATCGAGACCAAACCTTGGTGCGCTTTGCGAATAAAAGTGCCTCTATTTTAGTGGCAACGGATGTTGCGGCTCGTGGATTAGATATTGAAGCACTTGATGCGGTTTTTAATTATGATATTGCTCATGATAGTGAAGTACATATTCATCGTGTCGGACGTACAGGTCGTGCTGGCAGTACAGGCTATGCATTCTCTTTGTTTAGCGACAAAGAGCGTTATAAAGTTGGGCTGTTGGAAGATTATTTAGAGCGTACAATTGAAGGGGAAATATTACCTGATAGTGACGTGTTACAAAGCGCAGTATTCTTGCCAAAAATGACCACAATACAAATTGATGGTGGTAAAAAGCAAAAAGTACGCCCTGGTGATATCGTAGGTGCTTTAACAGGAGATAATGGTATTGCCTTTGAGCAGTTAGGAAAAATTCAACTAGGCGCTAACTGGGCCTATATTGCTGTTGATAAATCAGTGGCAAGAAAAGCGTTAACTAAGCTGATTAATGGGAAGATTAAAGGGCGAAACTTCAGAGTAAGAGAATTAACTTAACTTACCCTCTAATTTCTATTCCTGAAACACTGCAATCAACTAGGTACTCTGCATCAAAAGGCAGGGTACCTGTAGCGTTGATTATTCATTACTTTTTTATAGCCCTTTTCTACTTATTATAGTGAAAAATTAACGTTTAACTTTTCAACTTTAGCAACATCAATAATGCTTACCTGACCTGACATACTTTTTTCTAAATATGCTGCAGTTTTATTTGAACCATATCTTTGGGCAAAATCGATTATATCTTCGCCGTTACACATTACTTTCATGGCAACAGTTTTGGTCTTTAGATTGTAAGATTGGCTAACACGTCGGTACTTCCCGATACTATTTTCTAATGTCGATTTACATACATCAATTAATGCACCTTCGATGTATTTATCCATAGCGTGACTACTAAAGCTGATTGATGATAATAATGTGACTGTTGCTGCTACCGCTGTTAATGATTTTAATTTATTCATAATAATCTCCACATATAAAAGGTAATTTATTTTCTTGTTCATATTAATAGTTACCTAAATCTAAACAAAAGTTGTAAAAGGGAGGTTAGTGAATGTAATAATTAACTGGCATCTCATTGAATGAAATTATTGTAAGTTATTGCTTTTAAATAAATGATTAATTATTGGTGTGTTGTGAAGTGACATTAACTTTTACATCTGGTGACATTCCGAGATACTTTAGATGTTTGTTTTGCCGCACACCGCACGATAAAACGCATGAATATTGAGCATTATCAAGTTAACAATTATTATTTTCTGGTATTTTAATACGAAAAGAGTATGATGCTGTTTATATATACAGCTGTTGTGGCGGTGAAATTAAAGGTGTGACTAGTTTCGATAGTTATACAGGTTAATTTATATACGTTATGATAAATGGCAGAGTTTGAATTGAGAAAGATAAGGGATACCAATGGCAGTTGAAAGTCGATTTGTCGTGATAAGACAAGGTGTGGAGGTTGAGACATTTATGGATAAGAAAGCCGCGGATGAGTACGATAAGATGCTTGATATGGCAGATAACCTATCTGAAATGTTTGCACAAGCACCGGTAGAGCTTTCTGAAGAGGCTCGTGAAGAGCTTAGTATTTTCTTAGCGCAAAACCGTGAAAATGTGTTAGTTGCACTGCAGGCAAAAAAAACAAAAGCTCAAAATAGCAAAGCTATCGTTGCTGAACCGGAAGCGAATAAAACTGCTGTTGCTGCCCCTACTGACAGTATAGCCGAGGCAAAATCAGTTAAAAAAGAGCCGAAAGTTAAAGTTGCAAGTGCTAAAGCAGCAGTTAAAAAAACAACAGCTAAAAGTAAAACTGAAGCGGCTTAATGCTTTATGCTCAAGTGCTTGTTAAATAACAAGGCTTGAGCTTTTGTTTGGTGATGTATTTGGAATACCAACTAGTTCGTAGTAACCGACGAAAAACAGTCGCTTTACAGGTGAAAAACGCTCAAGTTATTGTTCGTGCACCTGATTATGTCGACGTTGAATATATCGATAATTTAATTCGACTAAAATCAGCATGGCTGACAAAAAAACTCTCCCAACAGCAGTCCTCCTCAAATGTTCCTCCTCAGTGTTTAAATAATAACTTTAGCTGTGACAAGCCTTTGTATATTGATGGCGTTGCGCATAACGTAGTGGTTTGTTTTGGTCGACAAAGCGTTATTCACGATAAAAAAGAAAAGTTACTGCGTATTTTTATTGCACTGAAATACCGTCAATATGAAACTAACTCAGCAATAATTAATGAGAAAGTTAAATCAGCAATAGAGCAGTGGTTTAAAGTCTCAATGTATGATTACTTGAGTCATAGAATCCCAATGCTTTCAGAAACGACTTTATTACATGCCAAATCATTTAAAGTTCGTAAATATAAAGCGCGTTGGGGGAGTTGTAATAATCGCGGTGAGCTTAGTTTCAATTGCTTGCTAAAAATGCTGCCATTGTGGGTGGTTGACTACGTTATTGTTCATGAACTTTGTCACCTCAAACATATGAACCATTCGACAAAATTTTGGCAATTGGTTGAACAGTACAACCCTCAATTTAAATTAGCAAAGGCTTGGCTTAAACAAAATCAAGCGTCACTTTCATGGCATTAATTAGTGCTAACTATATCAGTTTGCGTAATATTTTCTTTTTATCTAATTCTTCTTATCTTTTTATAGTAAATTTACATAATATCTGTTATTAATTTCTTTAATGAGTTTTATTGTACTTTTGTTTTGTTATTTTGACGTCGATAACGGAGTGGATATCTCCTCATTATAAAAATATATTAGGGATGAAGTATGAAATTAATGAAATATGGCTTAAAAGCGACAAGTATTTATCTTGTGTCTGCATTTTTATCATGGGCACTTATACATTTGTTAATAAGCTTGTAGCCTATTTGAGTTAGGGATAATTCATAGATATCTTTATAGTAACCTTAAGAAATTGCTTTATGTCCATTTTTAAATAAAACAGAAAGACAATTTAGGCAAAAATATTATTGGTCATTTGTGAAATAACTTAAATGTAGGCTTGTATGTCTTTTTAACAATAAAAGCCGAAAAAAACCTCATATAAATTGCGATTAGCAATTAACAGCGGCACTAAATTGAGGTAAATTAAGCAATAATATAAAAATAATAAAGGATTTGCGCCAAATGAGTACGAATGTTCTTATTTGTGATGACTCTAACTTAGCTCGTAAGCAAGTTTTAAGAAGCCTCCCAGAAAACTTATCTAAAAATGCGCAACTTGCCACTAATGGTGAAGAAGCGCTAGCAATATTACGAACTCAAGATATTGATGTTCTTTTTCTTGATTTAACCATGCCTGTTATTGATGGCCTTGGTGTATTGCAAACCATGAAAGATGAAAGTATAAAACTACCTGTTTTCGTTATTTCTGCTGATGTTCAGCCTGAAATGCAAAGTCGTGTACTAGATTTAGGCGCGGCAGCTTTTTTACGTAAACCTGTGCAGTTGAACACATTAACTGAAAACCTACAGTTGCATGGCTTTCTATGAGCACTTTTGAACTGAATGAAGATCAGCAAGACTGCTTACAAGAACTGATAAATGTAGCTATGGGTCAAGCAAGTGATCAACTTGCTCGTTATTTAGATACTTTTGTATATTTGAAAGTACCTAGTATCGAACCGGTGAATTCAGAGCAGTTATTTGAAACTTTAAACCAAGATTTAAAGGCCGCTGCTGTTGTCAGTCAGGGCTTTTTTGGCTATGAAGGGATCCGCGGTGAAGCATTACTCATGTATCAACCTCAAGATTCTCACCGCTTAGCTGATTTACTTGGTTATGAAGCTGGTGAAATGACCTTTGATGAACAAATTATTGACCTAAGCTCTATTTTAACAACAACATTTTTAAATGTGTTTGCTAGTCAAATTGACAATCAAATGTCTTACAGTGCACCACGATTATTATCGGCTAATAATGCTAAAGTTTCCGAGCATTTAAATCAGCAATCGTTTAATTGGGACTTAGCACTAAAAGTTAAAATTAGTTATCAAGTTACTGATTATTCATTTAATTGCGATATGGTGTTATTAATTCCAGAAGAAGCAATTAATAATATTAAAGCTGTAATTGATCGGATATTGGAAGACTTTTAAGCATGTTGGATGAACTTTGTATTAATATCTCAAACCGATTGAACACCGGAATTCTCATTGTAGATCGTCACTATAATATTATTATGTGGAATCGCTTTTTAGAGGTACACGCCAATAAAAGCGATAATAAAGTGATCGGAAAGAGTATTTTTACGGTTTTTCCTGAACTACCTAAGAAATGGTTTGAGCGTAAATTATCTAGTGTTGTGCAGCTCAAAACGCAATCTTTTTGTGGTTGGGAGCAACGTCATCACTTATTCGAACTTTCTCATTCTCGTCCTATAACGACTGATAGCCACTTTATGGCACAAAACTGTACGTTTTTACCTGTTGAAGTCGAAGGTGAAGTTGAGCGTATATGTATACTAATCGAGGATGTTACTGATGTTTGTCATTATCAATCTCAATTAAATAAAGCTTTACAAGAATTGGCACTCTCAAACCGCATTGATGGCTTAACGCAGGCGTTTAACCGAAAACATTGGGAAGAATGCTTAGCAAAAGAGTTTTCACGAGCGCGCCGTTATAAGCATGATTTAGCGCTGCTTATGTTAGATTTAGATCATTTTAAATTGCTAAATGATACCTTTGGCCATCAAGGTGGCGATTTAGTATTAATTGAAACGGCTAAAAAAATCGATAAATTATTGCGTATGGGGGATTTGTTTGGACGTTACGGTGGCGAAGAGTTTGCAGTTATATTGCCTAATACCGACTTAGAAGGTGCGGAAGAGGTTGCCGAACGTATTCGTCAATCTATAGCAAAAAACACCATCGATTATAACCAAAAAATAATCAGTGTTACAGCCAGTATTGGTGTTGCCATTATTGATAGTAACGATACTCGTTATGAAGATCTGATTAGTAATGCTGATTTGGCGCTATATCAAGCTAAAGCCGCAGGTCGAAACCGTGTTTGCTTGGCAAAAGAAGTAGCGACAATTTGAATATAATTTATGAATATTCATAAGGCATAACTTTTATGCATATATTAGTTTGTTTTATTCAAAAAAATCAGTTGACAGAAAAATACACTTCAGGCACTTTATACTCATGATTATTTCACTACGCCGTACCATTATTATTACCACTACCACCCTCATTGGGATGGTGGTCATCGGCTGATGTGTAAAATTTAACAATTTTATAAAGCCCGTGACCATAAAGGTTACGGGCTTTTTTCGTTTTATAAGGAGTAAAAATGCGTGTATTAAAGTTTGGTGGTTCATCGTTAGCGACGGCACAGCGTTTTATTGATGTTGCTAATATCATCAAGAATGAAAGCAAGTCATCTAAATTGGCTGTTGTTGTATCTGCACCTCAAGGCGTTACCAATCACCTTGTCGCGATGGCAGAAAATATTTCAGATGAAAATAAGCTGAAAAGCGATTTACAGCACTTTAAACACGCTATTGAAAATATAATTAGCGATTTGTCTGCAACATTACCTGAATTTTGTCATCAACATAGTGAGCAAGCTCTTGCCAATTGGGAACAGCAGTTAAGCCGTTACTTACATGGCGCTACGTTACTTTCATTTTGCCCTGAGCATGTACGTGCTCGTATTATCAGTATAGGTGAAAGATTAAGTGTGGCGTTGTTACACTCGGTATTAGCGGTCGATGATATTCACGTAAGTACTATTGAACCTGAAAAATTTCTACACACAAATGATGTTGCGTTAAATGCCGTTGCTGATTTAGTGTTATGTAAAGATAAATACCAACAAGCCTATAGTGATTTGAACGACGTTGCACTAATGCCAGGGTTTATTGGTGTTGATAGTAAAGGTGACGTGACAACGTTAGGACGTAATGGCTCTGACTATTCAGCGGCCGTGTTAGCTGTTTGTAGCGAAGCGAAATATTGTGAAATATGGACTGATGTTGATGGCGTTTACAATGCTGATCCTCGTTTGATAAAAGAAGCGCAGTTGTTAGATTATTTATCTTATCAAGAAGCGATGGAGCTTTCATATTTTGGCGCTAGTGTCTTACATCCAAAAACTATTGGCCCGATAGCGCAATATCATATCCCATGTTTAATTAAAAATACCGGTAACCCTGAAGCGCCAGGCACACTAATTGCCAACGAAAATGATCAGAAGAAGCAAGTCAAAGCGATTTCAAATCTTGATGATTTGACCATGGTTAATGTTTCTGGCCCTGGCATGAAAGGTATGGTGGGTATGGCGAGTCGAGTTTTTGCCACTATGAGCCGTGAGAATATCTCTTTAATTTTAATCAGCCAATCTTCAAGTGAATACTGTATTAGTTTTTGTATTTATTCAGCCGATGCGATAAGGGCGAAACAAAGTCTTCAAGAAGAATTTGAACTAGAGTTGCTCAACGGTTTACTAGAGCCACTCACGTTGACTGATAAATTATCTATCGTATCTTTAGTCGGTGATGGTATGCATCATCAACAAGGTGTTGCTGCCAAGTTTTTTGCTTCATTAGCACAAGCAAGAGTCAATGTTGTGGCTATCGCACAAGATTCGTCAGAGCGTAGTATCTCTGTGGTTATCGAAAGTAGAAAATGCACTGATGCCATGAAAGTCAGCCATCAAAACTTCTTCTCTCATAAACAAACTATCGACGTATTTCTTGTTGGTTGTGGTGTTGTTGGTAGTGAGTTGTTGGCTCAGATTGCTCGACAACAGCCAAAATTGAAAACCGATAATATTGCTTTAAAAGTGTATGGTTTGGCCAATAGTAAAGGTATGGTGTTTAATCAAGAAGGCATTGATGTAAGTAATTGGCAGCCAAGCTTTGAGCAACAAGCGGTCAATGTAAATGTTGATAATATTAAGGCTTTTGTTCGTGATAATCACTTAATTAATCCTGTATTAGTAGATTGTACTTCTAACGAAGCGTTAGCCTTAGACTATGTTAAATATTTAGAAGCTGGTTTTAATGTTGTTACGCCAAACAAGAAAGCCAATACAGATTCATGGCAGTACTATCAAGCGCTTAGGGTGGCAGCACAAAAAACTAATCGTCGCTTTTTATATGAAACAACGGTAGGTGCGGGTTTACCAGTTATTGATACCTTACAAAACTTATTAAAAGCGGGCGATGAACTACATCGTTTTGAAGGTGTATTATCGGGCTCATTGTCTTATATCTTCGGTAAATTAGATGAAGGGATGACATTATCTCAAGCAACAGCACTTGCAAAAGAGCAAGGTTTTACTGAACCAGACCCAAGAGATGATTTAAGCGGTATGGATGTCGCACGTAAATTATTAATCATGGCGCGTGAAGCTGGATTACCACTAGAGTTGAGTGATATTAAAGTGGAATCAGTATTAGCTGAATCGTTTGATGCTAATGGTGATGTTGCAAGCTTTATGAGCAATTTGGAAAAGTTAGATGAAAGTTTCGGCGCACGTATCAATGCGGCTAAAGTTGAAGGGAAAGTATTAAGATATATCGGTAATATTATTGATGGACAGTGTCAAGTTTGTATTGAAGCTGTTGGCCCAGAACATCCATTATTTAGTATTAAAGATGGTGAAAATGCCTTAGCAGTGCATAGCCGTTATTACCAACCTTTGCCATTTGTTTTACGTGGTTATGGCGCAGGTGCAGCGGTTACTGCCGCTGGTGTATTTGGTGATTTATTAAGAACTTTAGCGTGGGAGCAACAACATTAATGAGCGTTTCAGTATTTGCACCAGCGTCAATCGGCAATGTTAATGTCGGTTTTGATGTTTTAGGACTTGCCGTTAAACCCGTTGATGGCACGCTTTTAGGCGACGTGGTCACGGTTACTCATAGTAACGATGGTGATCACATTGAAGTTACCGGCGACTTTGCAAAAAAGTTACCCGGAGATGTTAAAGACAATATTGTTTGGCATTGCTTATTATTATTTAATCAACAGCTTGAAATACATCAACAAGATATTGTTAAGGTAAAGTTAAGTTTAGAAAAGCGTATGCCTGTGGGTAGTGGCTTAGGCTCAAGCGCATGCTCTGTTGTCGCAGCATTAGCAGGGTTAAATGCTTTTTATGAAAAGTACCATCAATTTAGTTTTGACTATAAAGTGTTATTGAAAATGATGGGGCAGATGGAAGCACAAATTAGTGGCAGCTTGCACTACGACAATGTCGCTCCTTGCTTTTTAGGGGGGATGCAGTTGATGGTGCCAGATCAAGAAGTGATTTCCCGGACATTGCCAGCATTTGAAGATTGTTACTATGTTATGGCTTATCCAGGTATTGAGGTTTCGACAAAAGCGGCTCGTGATATTTTACCAAGTGATTATTCACGCGCTGATTTAATTACCTTTGGACAAAATTTAGCGACCTTTGTTGACGCTTGCCATCGCAAGGATAAAGTACAGGCATATTCGGTATTAACCGATGTTGTTGCTGAACCTTACCGTCAGTCAATTTTACCGGGTTATGGTGACGCGGTAAGTCATTTAAAACAGCAAGGTTGCTTAGCTGTTGGTATTTCTGGCTCAGGGCCAACACTTTTTTGTGTTACCGATGATAAAAATAAAGCAGAAGAGTTTGCCAATTGGCTAGAACAGAATTATTTGCAAACACTCGCTAACGATGTCAGTGAAGGCTTTGTTCATATTTGTCAAACGGATAGCCAAGGCGCTGTTAGCTTAACGTAGCTGTATTGTTATCGTAAATATATCCAAATAAAAGCAGCTAAAGGTTAAAACCCTTAAGAGAAAATCTTATATAGGAATTTAAGCGTGAAATTTTATAATTTAAAAGAAAATGATGAACAAGTAAGTTTTGCTGGTGCAGTAAAGCAGGGACTAGGCCGCAATCAAGGATTGTTCTTCCCTGAGCATATTCCGAGTTTTGATAATATTAAAGAGTTGCTAGCACTACCACTGGTTGAGCGCAGCGTTAAAGTACTTTACCCATTTGTTAGTGATGACCTTTCACAACAACAACTGACTGAAATTGTAACTGATGCTTTTAATTTTCCTGCACAAATACAGCCAATTAGTGAAAAAAGAGCCACTCTAGAATTGTTTCATGGCCCGACATTAGCCTTTAAAGATTTTGGTGCGCGCTTTATGGCAAAGTGTTTACAGGCATTTAGCCAAGGGAAAAAAATTACCATCTTAACGGCAACCTCCGGTGATACTGGTGCCGCTGTTGCTCATGCTTTTCATGATATAGACAATATCGACGTTGTTATTTTGTACCCAAAAGGCAAAATTAGTTTGTTGCAAGAAAAGATGTTTACCACGCTTGGTGGAAATATCAAAACCGTTGCCATTGAAGGCACTTTTGACGATTGTCAGGCATTGGTTAAACAGTCGTTTGACGACCAAGAGCTAAAAGAAACTATCGGTTTAAACTCAGCAAACTCAATTAATATTAGCCGTTTATTGGCGCAAATTTGTTACTACTTTGAGGCGGTTGCACAGTTGTATCGTCAAAAAGGAGCTGCTGCGCTTGATGAGTTAGTATTTTCAATTCCAAGCGGCAACTTTGGCAATTTAACTGCGGGGCTTTTTGCTAAGGCATTAGGCTTACCAATTAAACGCTTTATTGCGGCAACGAATGCTAATGATACCGTGCCTCGTTATTTGCAATCGGGTCAGTGGTCGCCAAATGATACTGTTGCCACAATTTCAAATGCCATGGACGTTAGTAACCCTAACAATTGGCCGCGTGTTGAACATATGCTTAAAGCAGGCATTGTTGAAGCTGATTGTGTTAGCTCAGTGTCAATTGATGAAGAGCAAACACAAATGACTATGATTCAATTGGCAAAGTTAGGTTATATCAGTGAGCCTCATGCGGCTGTGGCCTATCGTGCGTTACAATATAATGCCCTTGATTCAGAGTTTGGCGTATTTTTAGGTACTGCCCATCCGGCTAAGTTTAAAGAAATTGTTGAAAGTACCTTAGGTCAGCCGATAGGCTTGCCGAAAGAGCTTGCTGATTGTGCCAGTGAAACTATTCTGTCGACAACCGCATCAACTGAATTCGCAGAGTTAAGAGCATATTTACTCAGTTAGCTACTTAGATTGAGTAATCGATATAAATATAGAAAGGCAGTTTTACTGCCTTTTTATGTTCAGGATGAACGGTATAACGCGGGTGCATGGATGCACAGGAGCGTATATGTTCAGGCCTTTCTCATACATCCTGTCTTTCAAGGCATTAGTGCATCTCGGTAATTGCTCCTGCATTACCCTAATAACTTACATCCATGTAAGTACATGCACGTCGATGAACGGTATAATGCGGGTGCGTGGCCGTTCCAAGGCATCCTTGCCTTCACGGCATTAATACATCCATGTATGTCGATGGCAAAGCATGATGATGTTCAGGCCTTTCTCAGACATCTTGCCTTTTAAGGCATTGGTACATCTCGGTAATTGCTCCATGTATTCCCCCCATAACTTACATCCATATAAGTACATGCACATCGATGAACGGTATATAATGGCTGGCAAAGAATAATGTTCCAATATCTGTTCGCGACTCAAAGAGTAATGAAATGACAAAGTTAAAATCACAGTGGCAAGAAATTGTATCCCAAGAGCAGCAACAAGCTTATTTCCAAAAGCTTTCTGAAAATGTTGCTCAACAAAGAGCAGACGGCGAGGTGATCTTCCCCGTAGAAAGTGACGTTTTTAGCGCTTTTTCTACAGTAGATTTGGCGGATGTTAAAGTGGTAATACTCGGGCAAGACCCTTATCACGGTGTTGGCGCTAATGGTGAGTCACAAGCTCATGGTATGGCATTTTCAGTGCGAAAAGGAATTAAAGTACCACCATCGTTAGTAAATATTTATAAAGAACTCACACAAGATATAGCCGAATTTACCACGCCAAAGCATGGCTATTTAATCGATTGGGCAAAGCAAGGCGTGTTATTGCTGAATACGGTTTTAACGGTGAAACAAGGGCAAGCACATTCTCATGCTAAACTTGGTTGGGAAACTTTTACTGATAATATTATCGCACAGCTCAATCAGCATAATGCTGGCTGCGTATTTCTGTTGTGGGGCAGTCATGCTCAAAAGAAAGGTAAAAATATTAATCAGCAAAAACACTTGGTTTTAAATGGTCCACATCCTTCTCCACTATCAGCATACCGAGGCTTCTTTGGTTGCCAGCACTTTTCTAAGGCAAACCATTGGCTTAGTGAACAAAAAAAGTCTCCAATTGATTGGCGAGTTAGCGATTAAATAGCTGTCGTTTTAGAAGAATATTCCCTTATTGGGATATTCAGCAAATGAATTTTCACTTTAGCAATGAAATGATTCCTATTTAAGATATTTATTTTCATAAGTTACTCTATATGAGTTTTATATTGCTTATTAAGTTGTTTTTGTGGTTTTTAATTACTATAAATCTCTCAACTGCTAGTATGTTTTTATTACAGAGCTAAGTGAGTGCATATAGTATGTCTTTGGAAAATTATTTTTTACCGTTTCGAAAAAACGTTGTTGGACAAAATTTAACACATAAAATAAATGGTAAAACATTAGATATTATTTATGCCGACTGGACTGCGAGCGGGCGCTTGTATCAACCGATTGAAGATTACCTTACCAATGAATTAGGTCCTTATGTTGCTAATACACATACTGAAACTAATTTAACTGGCAGCGCTATGACTAACGCTTATCATGACGCGCAGTATATTATTAAACGCCATGTTAACGCTTGTGAAAATGATGTTTTGATCACTGCTGGTGCAGGTATGACGGCGGTGGTAAATAAATTTCAACGTATCTTAGGTTTGCGTATTCCTGAGCGTATGCAAGAGCAAGTAACATTTGCTGAAAGTGATCGCCCAGTGGTATTTATTACTCATATGGAACATCATTCAAACCAAACCTCGTGGTATGAATGCGATGTAACGCTAGAGATTGTTGATCCTGACAGCAACGGCTTACCGTCATTAGAACATTTAGAGTTGCTGTTAGAAAAATACCAAGACCGTAAAGTTAAAATAGGCTCATTCTCTGCTTGTTCAAATGTGACCGGTATTAAAACTCCTTACTATCAGTTAGCTGAAATTATGCATAAACACGGCGGTTTATGTTTTGTCGACTTTGCGGCATCTGCACCTTATGTTGATATTGATATGCACCCTAGCGATCCGAAACAAGCATTAGATGCTATTTACTTTTCTCCGCATAAATTTCTTGGTGGTCCGGGAAGTTCAGGTGTATTGGTATTTAATAAAGTACTCTATAAAAACAAAGTACCTGATCATCCAGGTGGCGGCACAGTGACGTGGACTAACCCTTGGGGGAAACATAGTTTTTTTAATAATATTGAGATGCGTGAAGATGGCGGCACGCCCGGCTTCTTACAAACGATTAAAACTGCATTAGCGATAAAGTTAAAAGATGCCATGGGCGTTGAAAATATTCACCAACGTGAAACTGAAATTACTCATTATGTTATGGATACCTTGGCTAAAAACGAGCAAGTTGTCATGTTAGAGCCAAATATCCGAGATCGCTTAGCGATAGTGTCGTTTTATGTTCGTGGCGCTCACCATAATTTAATTGTTCGCTTACTTAACGATAAGTTTGGCGTACAAACCCGCGGCGGTTGTTCTTGTGCTGGTACTTATGGTCATATTTTATTAAATGTCGATCAGGACACTTCGTCAAAAATAACTGAACAAATTGACTCAGGCGATTTTGCTGAAAAACCAGGTTGGATCAGAGCTTCATTTCACCCAACCACATCAGATAAAGAAGTCGCTTTTGTGGTGAATGCGATTAACCAAGTAACGGAAAATTTAGCGGCTTGGAGTAAAGAATATCGATTTAATCCAGCTTCTGGTGATTACGAGCATTGTAATATCGACGTTGAATTTCCAAGTTTAACTGGCTTTAATCCTTTACCTGATGGTGTAAAAACTGCCACTGTGAAACCAGCAGAAAGTCCGTCAATGTTACGCAAAATTTTTGGTTAGATGGGCAGTTTAGATTAGTCAGTGTTTACAAACTTATCGGCTATCAGAGCCGCCATAGTCGATAAGTTAATGCTGTTGCCGTGTGTACATTTTATTACTGCTTACTTTGATTCAAATGTGCTTGAACAAATATAGTTTAATCAAAAACAACCATCATTTCTGCCGCTTCGCAGTGACAGTCATTATGACAAACCGGACATTCGTATCCTGCTAAGCTAAGTTCTCGCCAGCGGTCTGGATGCTCTTTTATCAAAATTCCACCACATTTAGTAAAGTATTTTACCGCACTGTTACCAGGGCTCTGTTTCCATAAGTGACTGACACCAGCAGTGGCTCCTTGCAATTTAGCTGCGGCAATTGAGCGCCTTAATAATTCACCACCGATACCATGCCCACGATAATTTTCATCAACGGTATTGCATTTAAAGTAACAAACTTTCTCAGCCGCAACTGGCCACAACTCAGGAGAGCACCACTCGTCAATTTGCCATTGTTCAATGGCGTAAGTGATCCTAAAACCGACTAATTTGTCATTGTGATAAACCACAAAACCACTGTTAATGTTATTTTTGAAGCCTTTGTCATACCACGCTTTCATACTGGTTTGATCTAGGTAGCCTTCGCCATGCACTTCTGTTGCTAAGTGTATTACTGCGTTGAAGTCTTCAGGTGTTAAGGCTTGATAGTTTAGCGTTATGTTCATAGCGTTGATTTTTCCACGGGCTGTTACAGCATTGAATTGTTTTTTCTGAGATACTTTAGCATATGAATATATGCTATTAATCAACAAGAGCATAACCTTTTCCCAAATTTTGGAAGTGAAAATGTACGATCCTTTACACGATGTTTCTCCCGGTTGTGGCCAACCCTATCCTGACAGCTATTGGGCTGATATTTCAGGAACGCCGCCCGAGCACGATGGGGCAGTGTCACAAGATATTGATGTCGATGTTGCTATTATTGGTGCTGGTTATACAGGTTTATCGTGTGCACTACATTTAGCTAGAAATCACGGTATAAAAGCGCATGTTATTGAAGCTAACCAAACTGCATGGGGCTGTAGCGGCAGAAATGCTGGCTTCATTTTAAAATCTTCCGGTCGCAAGTCTTACAGCCAAATGGCCAAGCAGTGGGGCGAGGAAGTGATGCGAGGCATTTATGATGAAATGGCTGCGGGCGTAGAAACCGTAAATGGCTTAATTAGCGAGGGTATCGATTGCGACCAACAAAGTGCGGGTTACATTAAAGTTGCGCACAAACCTAATAAATTGAAAGAACTGGTTGAGCTGGCAAAATTACAGCAGAAGATGTTTGGTTATGATGTTGAAATATTATCGCAAAATGATCTTCGTCAACAGTATATGGATGATCGCAATGCTTATGGTGCTATTCGTTATCAAGATGGCTTTGGTTTAAATCCGCTTAAGTTGGCTTGGGGTTATCAAAAATTGGCCCGTGCAGCAGGCGCTAAAGTTCATTGTGCTTCGCCCGTTAGTCATTGGAAAACTTCAGGTAATAAACAAGTGCTACAAACACCAAATGGCACGGTAAGCGCACAAAAAGTGGTTATTGCGACTAACGGTTATACGCCAAAAGGCTTTCATGACTTAACCACAAACAGAACTTTACCCGTGCTTTCACAAATAATTGTTACCGAGCCTTTAAGTGAAGAGCAACTTGCTGCGTGCAACTTTTTAACCTCTAACGTAGTTATGGATACGCGCGCACTAAAATATTACTACCGAAAACTGCCGGATAATAGAATTCTATTTGGTGGTCGCGGGGCAATTACCGGTAAAAGTGCTGATGATCCTTATTATGCACAGCGCCTTCTTTCAGTATTGAAAACTAGCTTTCCAGCATTAGCCAATATCAAATACAGTTATGCATGGTCAGGTTGGATTTGTATGGCACTTGATGACCTGCCGCATATTTATCAAAACGACGAGCAGTCGGTATTTTATAGCATGGGCTATTGCGGCAGTGGCGTGTCATTTTCAGTGCAAGCGGGTAAACGTTTAGCTGAGAAGGTGGCTGAGCAACAAGTGCCTAATTTACCTCTGTACAATAAAGCGTTACCGAAATTTCCTTTTGCACCATTACGAAGAGTAGGGCAATGGGGCTACTTTCATTACGGTAAAGTTAAAGATTCGTGGTTTTAATACCATTAAAGTTATCAGCTCAACATAGCTCACTAATCAACTCTATTGACACGCTCGCCTTGTTTAAATGCTGTGATATTATCAGCAACTAAATTTAACAAGGCTTGCTGTGCTTGCAAGCTCGCCCACGCTATATGAGCGGTAATTTTTAATTTTGATGATTGTGCGGCTAAAAGAATGTGATCTTTTGATGGTGGCTCTTGGTCTAATACATCCAAAATTGCGCAACCTAATTGGTTGCTATTAAGTGCATTGAGTAAGTCACGATTGTTAATTAGTGCGCCTCTTGCGGTGTTTATCAATACCGCACTTGCTTTCATACGGCTCAATATATCAGCATTAAACAAACCTTCTGTTTCATTGGTTTGTGGGCAATGTAAACTAATGATATCGGCTTGCTCAATGGCTTGTAAGAATGGAACTCTATCAGGGCGTATCTGCGTTTTATTTGGCCTTTCAGCGATTAACACCTGCATATCAAAGGCATTTGCAATTTCAGCAACCTTTTGACCAAGCGCGCCATAGCCGATAATGGCAATAGCTTTTCCTGCTAATTCTATACTGCCATTACCGTGGTGGCAAAAAGTTGCACTTTCCTGCCATAAACCTTGTTTACTATTGCTATTGTGATGTTCAATTTGACTGTAATAAGCCAATAATTGCGCAAAAACATATTGTGCAACTGAGTTCTTCGCATAACCACTGACATTAGTTACGGCTATGTTGAGCTCTCGTGCGGCTTCAATATCAACATTGTTGATGCCTGTAGCGGTAATACAAATTAATTTTAAATTAGGCAGTAAAGCTAATGTTTCGCGGTTAAATACGACCTTATTGGTTAAAATTATTTCTGCATTGAGGCAACGTGCAATAATTTGTTCAGGTGCTGTAGTTGCATATAGGGTCAGTTCATCAACGGCTTGATGCAGTGCTGAAAAATCAATATCAGTGCTGAATGTTTGATAATCTAAAAATACACTTTGCATGGCAGGCACTCATCATAAAAATTGCGATAAGCTTATCTTAAACAAGTCTAATGGTCGATTACATCTGAGGTGATTTTATATCAATTCAAATAAATAACCGATCATTCTAAGGTGGCCTAAATATCCTATATCTGCGTTGCTTTCAATCCCAATAGCCAGCTATTGCTCAATCAAGCGCCTTGCTCTTGAATATTTATTCTCACTTATAATTGCTCATTTACTTAATTAAATTGATATTAGTAGAAAGTAAAACGCCTTAATGAAATGTTCATTAAGGCGTTGGCATGATTAAGTTACTTATGTGGGAATATTAACCCGGACGGCCATCTTCACGTGGTTTTAGTAACATAGGGCCATAAAAGGCAACGAATAGTCCAAATGCTAGTATCCAAAAGAAACCACTGATATCGACAAACATTAAGGTTTTTTCTGGAAAGCCCCAAGGACCGAAACTACGTACTAAACTTGCAACCACCATTGAGGCAAAAGCCAATGACATCAACTTAGGAGGTTGTAACATTCTGCCAGTATGACCTAAAGACACGCGTGAAATCATTGCAAGAATAACACCGCCAATACCGCCAACCGTAACTAAGTGCCAAACATGGTTACTAGGAATTTCTGGAATTAAATAGCTTAAACCCAATAAGGTTAAACCAAATGCCATCGCTTTAATTGAAAAATGTAGCGACCACAATAATGGCACACCTAAGGTGATCCATGGGCGCCATCTTAACCAGCGCATAGCTTGAAATATTCCTGCGAATATTAATATTACGCCAATGTAAAAATTGTTCATACCAATTAATGGGTGTAGTAATAGCAATAAAGTAACGACGGCAAGCGAGCCATTGGTTAATTTATCTAGCCAAGGCAATGGTGTCGCTTTTGTTGTTTGTGTGCCGTTGGCGGTAAACATAGGCGCTACTCGTCCAGCCATCACTGAAATTAGTAAAGTAACTAACATGACGCCAGCATAACCTGCATACTGCAGTGTTATTGTTTCTGGGAAGTAAATGCTGGCATGCATTTCAGCATTGGCAATGGTGAAAAGTGTCAATAGAGGCACAAAGAACAAATTACGATATTGTTTAATGGCTAATATTGGTTTTGCTAGGATAAAAGCAACACAAGGTAAGAAAGCTAAATCTAAAAAGGTGCTTAGCGTAGGTCCAAATAAATTTGGTAATAATAAACTTACTCGACCTAGCAACCACAGTAAAAACAATGCCGCTAAAAGCTTACCTTTAACGCCAGGTAATCCAGTCCAGTTTTGCACGGCGGTTAATAAAAATCCGGCAATAATTGCGCAACCAAAGCCAAAAATCATTTCGTGAATATGCCACCAATACCCACCACCTAATGGAATAAAGTTGACCGTACCACGATACATCAATAGCCATAATGCGATAGCGATAACACTAAATAATGCGCCAGCAAGAAAAAATGGGCGAAAGCCCAGTCTAAAAAGTGGTGTTATTTGCTGTTCTTTTTTTAAATCGGTAATTTGCATCATCTGCACAACCTTTAATCTTTATGTTGAGTTGATCATAAATGATTTTAAAATAATTACTTTGGTGTATATCAAGTAACGACTTATTGTTTTAATAAATTAATCAAACAAGTAAAATTAAGAAACAGCCATTTCTAATTCAACAATTTGTTCAGCGATTAATTCAATTTTAGCTGACATTAAGGCTTGAGCATCGTATAAACCACGATTGTAATAAACAGCGCCTAACTCTTTAGTGAAAAAATCTAATAGAAAATCAGCATCAAATTGGCCAAGCTCTTGGTCTAATTCACGCTCAAAGTAGCGCTGTAATTTATCGATTAATAGTGTTTTTTCGGTATTAGTAAATTTTATTGCCGACATTAATGAGTATTCCTTTAGTGAACTGTCTACAGTTTAACGCGTTTGCATTATACTGAAAATAAGACTCGAGATAAGAAAGGCTAGCTTAAGTGAATAAATCATCGTTCAAACAATGGTGGCATACCGACTGTCAATTTTGTCGTAAGTCGCGGATGATCATTCTCTGGCTTATCTTAATGTTAATCGCTGATGGACTGTGGTTTGGTTTAACTATTCATTAGTAAAATATTTTAAATATTAAGGAGATATTATGGGCTACCGTTGGACAGACTCACTAGAATTAGCACTAGATTTAATTGAAGCACACCCTGACGTCGACCCAATGAAACTGCACTTTCCAGAATTAATGCAGTGGGTGATAGCGTTAGAAAACTTTGATGATGATCCCAAGCATTGTGGTGAACGTGTATTAGAAGCTATTCAATTAGCATGGATCTCTGAGGCTGATTGATATCAAGTAAATTGTTATATTTTGTTGATATTAGGCTACTTGGCTGTTTTATAAGCTTGTGTTGCCCTATAATGTCAAACTATATCATCACCATGAATTTTGATTATTCAGCAACCATATAGTTAACATAAAACATTATTATGATAAGAAATAAAAAACGTCCGTTATACATCCCTTATGCAGGTCCAAGTTTATTAGAAACACCATTGTTAAACAAAGGTAGTGCTTTTGATGAAGAAGAGCGCACCAACTTTAATTTAATGGGCTTATTGCCTCCTCGCTATGAAACTATCGATGAGCAAGTTGAACGAGCTTACATGCAATACAGCAAGTTCCAAACTGACTTAAATAAGCATATTTATTTACGTGCTATTCATGATAATAATGAAACCTTATTCTTCAAATTGGTACAAGCACATTTACCTGAGATGATGCCTATCATCTACACGCCAACTGTTGGTGATGCTTGTGAACAGTTTTCAGATATCTATCGTAGCTCTCGTGGGCTGTTTATCTCATATGAAGATAGACACAACATGGATGATATTTTGCGTAATGCCACGAAAGACAAAATAAAAGTGATTGTAGTTACCGATGGTGAACGAATTCTTGGTCTTGGTGACCAAGGCATCGGCGGCATGGGTATTCCTATTGGTAAATTGTCACTGTATACCGCTTGTGGTGGCATTAGCCCAGCTTATACTTTGCCAGTAATGTTAGATGTTGGTACCAACAACGAAAAATTGTTGAATGATCCTATGTATATGGGACGTCGTCATAAGCGTATTAACCAAGAAGAATATAACGAGTTTGTTGATATGTTTATTCAAGCCGTTAAACGCCGATGGCCGCATGTGTTGTTACAATTTGAAGACTTTGCACAACCGAATGCGACACCGCTACTTACTAAGTATCGTGATGAAATTTGCTGTTTCAATGATGATATTCAAGGAACTGCTTCAGTAACTGTTGGTACTTTACTGGCGGCATGTCGCATTAAAGGTAGCCGGTTAAATAAAGAAACTAAACTCTCACAACAAAATGTTGTTTTTGTAGGTAGTGGCTCAGCAGGCTGTGGTATCGCGGAACAAATTATCGCGCAAATGATCAGTGAAGGTATTTCAGCAGAGCAAGCACGTAGCCAAATTTTCATGGTAGACCGCTTTGGTTTGTTAACTGACGGCATGGCTGATTTACGTGATTTCCAGCAAAAATTAGTACAATCGCCAAATGCTGTTGAAAATTGGGACACGTCAGGTGAATACGCTACATTATTAGAAGTAATGAATAATGCGCAGCCTGATATTCTTATTGGTGTTTCAGGTGTACCAGGCTTATTTACCGAACAAGTCATAAAAGCGATGAAGTTACATTGCCCAATGCCGATTGTTTTCCCATTAAGTAACCCGATTAAACAAGTGGAAGCAACACCAGAGCAAGTGGTTAATTGGACCGAAGGTGAAGTGATTATTGCTACGGGTAGCCCATTTAAACCTGTTGAATATCAAGGTAAAACCTTCCCAATCGTACAATGTAATAATAGCTATATTTTCCCAGGTTTAGGCTTAGGTATTGTTGCGGCGAATATAAACCGCGTGACCGATGAAATGTTAATGGCTGCCAGCGAAACGCTTGCACAAGCTTCACCACTAGCAAATACCGGACAAGGTGAGCTATTACCGCCATTGACTGAAATAGCTAACTTAAGCAGAAAAATAGCCTTTGCTGTCGCGCAAGTTGCTTTTGATCAGAACCATGCCATGCGCCTTGATGATGAAAACTTATTGGCGAAAATAGAGCGTAACTTCTGGCAACCAGAATATCGTAAATACCGTCGTAGTAGCGTTTAAATAGGTGAACAAAGCGAGTATATAACCATTATACTCGCTACCATTTAAACCGAATTAGCTTGCATTGCATATCAAAAGTATTGTTAAAATCACCTCAGAAGCGCATTACTTCTTCGTGCGTCATAAAAATGATAACTCTAGGCATTTGGTTTTATTTCGTCTATAATCGCGCCAAAATTTATACACCAATTTTATTTAAAATTTATATAAGGGCTTATCATGGCTATCGAACGTACTTTTTCTATCGTAAAACCAGACGCAGTTGCTAAAAACTTCATTGGTCAAATCTACAACCGTTTTGAAACTGCTGGTTTAAAAATCGTTGCATCAAAAATGATCCACTTAAGCCAAGAAAAAGCTGAAGGTTTTTACGCTGAACATAGCGAACGTCCTTTCTTTGGCGCTTTAGTTGAATTCATGACTTCTGGTCCAGTTATGGTTCAAGTTTTAGAAGGCGAAAACGCTGTTCTTAAAAACCGTGAAATCATGGGTGCTACTAACCCAGCTGAAGCTCTTGCTGGTACTATCCGTGCTGATCTTGCTGATAGTATCGACGAAAATGCTGCTCACGGCTCTGATGCTTTAGAATCAGCTGCACGTGAAATTGCATACTTCTTCGCAGACGAAGAAATTTGTCCACGTACTCGTTAATTTTAAACCTTACATGACGGCTTACCAAAATATTTGGTAGCTTGATGTAGTTTAAAAATTAATTTGAAGGATTTTACTGTTTAATCGGTAAAATCCTTTTGTCTATTTTAAGGCAATATAAAATTGAATGTTTTTGCTTGTAAGCATGCTGTTGAGAACATTGAATTTTGTATTATTTATATTCAGTAGTTTGAGTATATAGCCACTAAATTGTTTGTTTTGCGCAAAAAGCGTACAATTTATTCTGTAATTTTTGTAGTTTGAGAAGCTTTAATCATGAGTGATGTAACCGAAGTAGTAACCCCAGTAAAGAAGAAAGTTAACTTACTGAATCTTGATCATCAAGGGATGCGCGAATATTTTGCATCAATTGGTGAGAAACCATTTCGTGCTGATCAAATTATGAAATGGATGTATCACTTTGGCTATGATGATTTTGAGTTGATGACCAACTTAAATAAAAAATTACGCGAAAAATTACAACGTGATACTGAAATTAAAGCACCAGAAATTTCAGAAAAACAAGTGTCAGAAGATGGCACTATTAAGTATGCCTTACGCCTTGAAGGCGGTCAGGAAGTTGAAACCGTGTGGATCCCTGAAAATGGTCGTGCCACTTTGTGTGTTTCTTCACAGGTTGGTTGTGCACTTGAATGTACCTTCTGTGCAACTGCTCAGCAGGGCTTTAACCGTAACTTATCAATGAGCGAAATTATTGGTCAGGTATGGCGAGTAGCAAATGATATTGGCGCAACTCGTATTGCCGGTACGCGTCCAATTACCAATATTGTTATGATGGGCATGGGCGAGCCTTTGCTAAACATGAAAAACTTAATCCCAGCACTTGATACCATGTTAAATGACTTAGGCTACGGTTTATCTAAACGTCGTGTAACGGTTAGTACTTCAGGTGTTGTACCCGCACTAGATATGTTAAAAGAGAAAATTGATTGTGCCTTAGCAATCTCTATTCATGCGCCAAACAATGCGTTGCGTGATGAACTCGTACCGATAAATAAAAAATATCCATTGGAAGATTTTTTAGCAGCAGCGGCTCGTTACATTGATGGCTCAAAAGCGAATAAACAAGCAACGATTGAATATGTCATGCTTGATCATGTTAACGATAGCACTGAACAAGCACATGAGTTGGCACATGCGTTAAAAGATTTGCCAAGCAAAATTAACCTGATCCCATTTAACCCTTACCCAGGTTCACCATATAAGCGTTCGAGTAACTCTCGTATTGATCGTTTCGATAAAGTGCTACAAACATACGGTTTAACCGTAATCACACGTCGTACACGTGGTGATGATATAGATGCCGCATGTGGGCAATTAGCTGGTGATGTTTTAGACAGAACTAAGCGCTCAGGAAAAAAAGAAGAGAAAGCTGAATCAATTTCGGTAAAAATGGTTTAAATTTGACTCTAACTCATTATTACTAAGTGACTTATCTTTTATTATGACTAAATTATCACCAATTTTTATCGCGTTGCTAACAAGCAGTTTATTATCGGCCTGTGTAACGCAAAATTATGGTAATGATAAAGACACACCATTAATTGAGAATGAGTCAAGTAATAATGAAATAGCCATGACTCGAATATCTTTGGGTTTAGGTTATTTGAAAATGGGCAATACGCAGCAAGCCAAGCTAAATTTAGAGAAAGCAAAACGTTTTTCTCCTAATTTAGTACAGGTTTATACTGCATTTGCTCATTATTATGAAACAGTTGAAGAGCCTGATTTAACTATTCAAGCATATGAAAAAGCCTTAGAGCTTGATGGCCAAGATGCAGACACCTTAAATAATTATGGTGTGTTTTTATGTCGTCAAGAAAAATACCTTGAAGCTGAACAGCAAATATTAAAAGCCATAGCCATTCCAAGTTATATTTTGGTCGCGCAAAGCTATGAAAACTTGGCACTGTGTGAGTTAAAAGCTAAAGAATTTGGTAAAGCCCAAAGCTATCTTGAAAAAGCGATAGCGCATAGCCCGAACAGAGCAAGCTCGTTGCTTCAAATGATACGTTTACAATACGCGAAAGGTGATTTTAAATTAGCGCAAACGTATCTCTATCGATATGAAAAAGCCACTCGAAGATTCAGTTCAAACGCCTTGGCATTAGCCTTTAAAGTTTTTCAAAAACAAGGCAATAAACGCACAGCTAAAAATTACGGCAATATGCTAGTAAAAATGTTTCCTAACTCTTTTGAAGCAAAACAGTACATTTTAAATGAACTTTATCAAATTGATGCAGACAAACTAGCAAAGGAATATCAAGCGTCGTTAAATAACGGGCCAGATGCTAAGCAGAAAAAACGTGTTGTTGTCTTGTCACCGAAAAAGGCGATAGCAAGCGATGGCAATGCGTTAAGTATAAACGGTTTAAAACCGGTGATGACTAACTCGGTAATGCCAACAGCTGAAGAACAAGAGAAAAGCACTGAAAAACATGCTGTTGCCAAGGTAGCTAAAAACGGCAGTGGCTTAAGTGTAAATGGTTTAAAGCCAAAAATGACTAACTCGATAATGCGAACAGCTGAAGAAGAAAAAGCAGCAAGTAAGCTTGCTGCATTAGTTCTTGGGCAAAAAGAGTTAGAAAAACAGAAAGCGATGATAAACGAACATGTTGAAAGTTCGCCAGCATTGAATGAGCAGACGGTTGCGGAGCTTAACAATAGCACCACAGATACTGAAACTATCGACAATGAAATTGATGATGCAGATAGCAATATTAGAAAGATACTTGCCGCTGAACAAGCACCTGTTGTTTCTATACCTATTCATGTTGTTCAAAAAGGTGAAAGCGTTTTTGCTATTTCGAAAGAGTACAATATTCTCATGAAGAGCCTTGAACGATGGAACAAATTGCGTCCACCATATATTATCAAAATTGGCGACGTACTATACCTTGCTGATCCAAAATCAGCGGTTACGCGTTAAGAGCAAAAAATTAGATGAAGCAAGAAAGCTATACCCCGAATATTGATAATGATCTATCGACAGAAATATCTGATGATATCGACGTAGTTGGCCTTGGCCGCATGTTGAGTGAAGCACGTGAGTCCATGAGACTTAGTCAGCAACAGGTGGCAGATAAATTAAATTTTCGTGTCACTTTAGTCCAAGACATCGAAGCAGAAAAGTTTGACCAAAACTTACCCGCAGCGTTTAATCGCGGCTATTTAAAAAATTATGCCAAGCTAGTTAATATTCCACAAGAAGATGTTTTAAATAGCTATATCCAACTTGGTGTTGCACAAAAGCAATGTGCTGAAATGCAAAGTTTCTCTAAAGGAACAGAAAAGCAAGCAGAGCATAATATGGTTATGTGGATCACCTATTTGATCTTAATTGCTTTAGCTACTGCTACCGTAGTCTGGTGGTATCAGGCTCCTTCAGTACAACCTGTGACAGCATCAGTTACCAATATCAATGAGTCAGCTATGGTAAATAATGATACGACTGACGCAGCAGAAAACAATGAAGTTGGCAATGGTGAGGCTCTCGGCACACAAGCTGATGACAGTTTATCGCAAGCTGCTAACGATAACGTTCCGACAGTAGATTCTGTCAGTTCAAATGCACAATTGAATAATCAAGAAATCGACAACGGCATTGATATCATTGCTAGTAATAATGCTGATGTTATACCTGCGCAGTTAATGATAAATAACTTAGACTCCCAAGAAAACACAGAGGAAGTTAACCCGGTTGTTACGCCTACGAATCTTGTTTTTACCTTTTTAGGCGATTGTTGGGTTAATATTTATGATGCGACCGGTGAACGTGTTGCTTGGGGTGTAAAAAAATCGGGTTACATTATGCGATTTTCAGGGCAAGCGCCCTTTAAAGTTACCTTAGGTAAGCCTGAATTAGTACAAATTGAATATAATGATGCAGCCGTTGATATAACCGGATTTAAAGCTGGTATTGTAGCGAAGTTTTCACTACCACTAAAATCATAATGCGTTGTTAAAACCATTTTATAACCGTAAAGATTATTGAAATATTATGTTTAAAGAATCTCCAATTATTCGTCGTAAATCTCGTCAAATCATGGTCGGTAACGTACCTGTTGGTGGTGATGCACCTATTACCGTGCAATCTATGACCAATACGCTAACAACTGATGTGGCAGCAACCGTGGCGCAAATAAAAGCGTTAGAAGATGTTGGTGCTGATATTGTTCGCGTAAGTGTACCGACAATGGATGCAGCAGAAGCATTTCGTGAAATTAAACGTCAAACTAATATACCGCTTGTTGCTGATATTCATTTTGACTATCGAATAGCCTTAAAAGTGGCTGAGTACGGCGTTGATTGTTTGCGCATCAATCCTGGTAACATTGGTCGTGAAGACCGTGTTCGTTCAGTGGTAGAGTGTGCCCGTGACAATAATATTCCTATTCGTATTGGTGTTAACGGTGGTTCATTAGAAAAAGATATTCAGGAAAAGTACACTGAGCCTACGCCTGAAGCATTGCTGGAATCAGCGATGCGTCATGTTGATATTCTTGACCGCCTTAATTTTCATGAATTTAAGGTAAGTGTTAAAGCGTCTGATGTGTTTCTAGCGGTTGGTGCTTATCGATTACTCGCTAAGCAAATAGACAATCCATTGCATTTAGGCATTACTGAAGCAGGTGGCTTACGCTCAGGCTCGGTAAAATCATCGGTTGGACTTGGATTATTATTATCTGAAGGCATTGGTGACACGTTGCGCGTATCGTTAGCGGCTGATCCAGTTGAAGAAATTAAAGTTGGTTTTGATATTTTAAAATCATTAAAACTTCGTAGTCGTGGTATCAACTTAATTGCTTGTCCAAGCTGTTCACGCCAAGAATTTGATGTTATTTCCACTATCAATGCATTAGAAGAGCGCATTGAAGATATTATCACACCGATGGATGTGTCAATTATTGGCTGTATCGTTAACGGCCCAGGTGAAGCGATAGTATCTGATTTAGGCTTAACAGGTAGCAGTAAGAAAAGTGGCTATTACCTTGATGGTATTCGTCAAAAAGAGCGTTTTGATAATAATAACCTTGTTGATCAGCTTGAACAGCGTATTCGTGCTAAAGCTAAATTATTAGATGCCAGTAATAAGATTGACGTAAAAGAAGTCGATTAGTAATCGAACGAAAATTTGACTGTTGCGCTGTTATTTACGTTTGATAGCAAACTGCCTATAATGCGCGCGACGATGAAAAAATAAGTAAATTGTTCTTTGCACAGGCAAATGAATAAATAATTGAACTGATAAAGCGGGAAAAAATACGTGAGCAAAGCAATTCAAGCAATTAGAGGTATGAACGACTGTTTGCCTTCTGACACCGGTATTTGGCAAATGGTAGAAACTGTACTGCGTCGAGTAGCTAGTAATTATGGTTTTGCTGAAATACGTATGCCGATTGTAGAGTCTACAGCCTTATTTAAACGCTCTATTGGTGAAGTAACTGATATCGTTGAAAAAGAAATGTATACCTTTGATGACCGCAATGGCGATAGCTTAACGTTGCGCCCAGAAGGTACGGCAAGTTGTGTTCGTGCAGGTAATCAACATGGCTTACTGTATAACCAAGAACAACGCTTGTGGTACATGGGACCAATGTTTCGCCACGAACGTCCACAAAAAGGCCGTTACCGTCAGTTTCACCAATTTGGCTTAGAAGCCTTTGGTATAGCGACACCAGACATTGACGCAGAAGTCATTTTGTTAACTTCTCGACTTTGGCGGGAACTTGGCATCAATGAATTTGTCACATTAGAGCTGAACTCATTAGGTTCGAATGAAGAGCGTGCAGAATACCGCGACGCATTAGTGGCATTTTTAACTGAGAAAGAAGAGTTCTTAGACGAAGATAGCAAACGTCGTATGCTAACGAACCCGCTGCGAGTATTAGATAGTAAAAACCCAGATGTACAGGCCGCGTTAGTGGGCGCACCTAAATTAGCTGATTACTTTGGTGAAGAGTCAAGTGCTCACTTTGCTTCAGTATGTAAACGTTTAGATGCCGCTGGTGTTAACTATATTATCAATGACCGATTAGTACGTGGTTTAGATTATTACAATCGCACCGTATTTGAATGGGTAACGAAAAGCTTAGGTGCACAGGGTACTATATGTGCCGGTGGACGTTATGATGGCTTAGTTGAACAATTAGGTGGTAAATCAACGCCTGGTTTTGGTTTTGCCTTAGGCATTGAGCGCTTAGTCTTAATGCTGACAAGTTTAGAAAAAGTGAATAATGTTCGAGCACAAGTTGATGCTTACGTTATTATGCTTGGCGATGATGTTGAAATTACCGCCAACGGTTTAGCCGAACAGTGGCGAGATGAAGTTACAGATATTCGTATCCAATGCCATTGTGGTGGTGGAAATATGAAAAAACAAATGAAGCGCGCAGATAAGTCAGGAGCCCAAATAGCATTGATTCTCGGAGAAGATGAAATTGCTCAAAATACGGTAACTGTTAAATATTTACGTGGACAACAAGAACAACAAAGTTTGCCACTTGATCAAGTGCCAGACCTTCTAACAAATTTACTTTAAGGGTTAGTTTTGGATATACATCAAACAGAAGAACAACAAGTAGAAGCAATCAAAGGTTTTTGGAAAGATAATGGTAATGCTGTTATTGCTGGTTTAGCAATAGGTTTTGCAGGCTTTATTGGTCTTAATTATTACAATGACCACAAGCTGCAACAAGAGGTGAATACCTCTGAAGCATATCAAGTTATGCTTGATGCTGCGGCAAAAGATAACACGTCATTTGAAGCATCAGGGAAAGCTTTTATTGCTGAAAACAGCGAGTCTAGCTACAGCATGCTTACGGCAATTTCTCTTGCAAAAGAAGCCGCTGAAAAACAAGATTGGGCGCAAGCTGAAACTTATTTAACAACAGCAATTGAGAAGTCAGTTGATGACAGTATTAAAGCTATCGCAACAGTGCGTTTAGCGCGAGTGCAATTGCAGTTAGAAAAATACGACGCAGCATTAGCAACGCTATCGGCTACATTGCCTGCAGCGTTTTCAGCTGGCGTAGAAGAAGTTAAAGGTGATATCTATTTCAAACAAGGTAAAACTGAACTTGCAAGAAATGCATACCAAGCGGCAATTGATGGCGCTGGTGAAGGTACAAACCCTGCATTACAAATGAAGCTAGATGACTTAGCGCAAGTAGTTAACCTTAGCAAATAGAGAGTGTGAGTATGTTTAACGGTATACGCTTTAATAAAAAACTAATTGCTATTTGCGCTTTATCAGTCGGCATTTCTGCATGTTCATCAACAGATGATGAGAATGAAGAACTTAAAGTGGCTGAACTGATTGAAATCACAGAACGATTTGAGCCTGTTGTAAAATGGGATGTTAGCGTCGGTGATGGCGTAGGCGATTACTTTTCTCGTATTAAGCCTGTTGTCGCTTACGGTAAAGTTTTTAGTGCAAGCCGTGAAGGTGATGCTTATGCTTTTGATGAAAGTACAGGCGAACGCATTTGGGATGCTGACTTAAGCGATATTGATAACGAACGTGGCTTTTTTGATGATAAGCACTCAGCGCTGATCAGCGGTGGCCCAGTTGCAGGTATCAATAAAGTATTTTTCGGTAGTGAAAACGGCGAAGTGATCGCGCTTGACGCAGAAAGCGGCGCGTTATCTTGGCAAGGCAAAATCAAAGGTGAAGTTATTGCTGCACCAGCACTTGACTCAGGCAAACTTATTGTAAATTCTGCTTCAGGTGTTATGAAAGCCTTTAATGCTTCAAATGGCGAAGATGAATGGCAAGTTGAACAAGATGTACCACCATTAACTTTACGTGGTATCAGTGCACCAGTTGTTTCTGCTGGTGGCGTTATTGTTGGTGCTGCTGATGGTTCGTTATCGGTATATTTACTTGAACAAGGGCGTCAAGGTTGGACCGTTGATATCGGTGAAGCAACAGGCTCAACAGAATTAGAGCGTGTTATTGATGTTGATTCAACACCACTAATTTACGGTGAAAATATTTACACCGTATCTTCTCGTGGTAACTTAAGCGCCGTTGAACTGCGTTCGGGTCGCGTATTGTGGCAACGTCAATATTCCTCTTTTCGCCAAATAGCGATTAGTGGTAATAGCTTATTTGTTACTGATGTTAAAGGCCATGTTTACGCAGTTGATCGCAATGATGGTTTAGAGTTATGGAGCCAGTTGTCATTAACAAACCGTGGTGTAACAGGTCCAGCGGTACTTGGTAATTATGTCGTTGTTGGTGATTTTGAAGGTTACTTACATTGGCTAGATCAAGATACTGGTGAAATGGTTGCTCGTCATCATGTTGATGGTAGTGGTATTTATGCTACGCCAACAGTTGTAAATGATGTGCTATATAGCCAATCACGTGACGGTGATTTAGAAGCGATTACCGTTCCAGAATAAAATATGGGTTATCCCTAAGTTAATTGTATAACTTAAGGGATCGACTAAAATTATAAACGGCTCCAATGCAAATGGCATTGGAGCCGTTGTTTATTAATAAAACCAAGAAAATTGCTTCTTGGTTGATATGAAAATTGAGGTGAACATGCTTCCTGTAGTAGCACTTGTGGGTCGTCCTAATGTCGGCAAATCAACACTGTTTAATCGATTAACGCGCAGTAGAGATGCGTTGGTGGCTGATTACCCAGGTTTAACCCGTGACCGTCAATATGGTAAAGCGGAAGTTGAAGAGCACCCATTTATTGTCATTGATACGGGTGGTATCGAAGGTGATGAAAAAGGCATAGATGCCTTGATGGCTGAACAATCATTAATCGCAATTGATGAAGCTGATGCCGTGCTATTTATGGTTGATGCTCGCGCTGGTTTAACTTCTGCCGACCAAGGTATTGCGGCTCACTTGCGCAAACAAGATAAAAAAGTATTTTTGGTTGCCAATAAAGTTGATGGTATTGACGCAGATTCAGCGGTTGCAGACTTTTACTCGCTTGGTTTAGGCGATGCAGTGCACCAAATAGCAGCTGCGCATGGCCGTGGTGTTACACAATTATTAACCTTAGCACTTACCCCTCATATTGAAGAGCTTGGTAAACCTAAAACTGAAGAAAATGAAGAGTTTGACGGTGACTATGAAGTTGATAGTGGCTTGTCAGATGAAGAGAATATTGCTCAAGCACCTGAAGAAACAGATACCATTAAACTTGCCATTATTGGTAAGCCTAATGTTGGTAAATCAACACTAACTAATCGCATATTAGGTGAAGACCGTGTCGTGGTTTACGATATGCCCGGTACCACACGTGATAGTGTTTATATTCCAATGGAACACAACGGTAGACCATATACTTTAATTGATACTGCAGGTATTCGTCGCCGTAAAAATGTTACTGACATTGTTGAAAAATTCTCAGTGATTAAAACCTTACGTGCGATTGAAGATGCTAACGTATGTTTGCTGATTATTGATGCACAAGAAGGTATTAGCGACCAAGATTTAAGTCTACTAGGCTTCATTTTAGAAGCGGGTCGCTCTTTAGTACTTGCGGTTAATAAGTGGGATGGTTTGGATGATCATGTTAAAGATCGTATTAAGTCAGAATTAGATCGTCGTTTAGGCTTTATCGACTTTGCGCGTGTTCACTTTATTTCAGCATTACACGGCACAGGCGTTGGTCATTTATATGAGTCGGTTGAAGAAGCTTTTGTTTCTGCAACTAAGCGTATTTCAACGTCTATGGTAACTAAAATACTTGATATGGCAGTGTTCGATCATCAGCCTCCAATGCATCAAGGTCGTCGTATTAAGTTAAAATATGCTCATGCAGGTGGTTATAATCCACCAATTATCGTTATTCACGGTAACTTAGCGAAAAACTTGCCAATTTCTTATAAGCGTTACTTGATGAATTACTATCGTAAGTCATTGAAAATAATGGGTACGCCAATAAGAATTGAGTTTAGAGAAACTTCTAACCCATTTGCAGGTAAGAAGAAGCTAAACTACACAGAACAGAAAAAATTAGCTCGTGCTACACAGGGTTATAAAAAAGATTAAATTTGCTAATGCATATTTACTTGTTAAAGGCTGATAGAAATATCAGCCTTTTTTATGTTCAGGATGAACGGTATGTCATGATGCCATGGATGGCAAAGAATGACGATGTTCAGATCTTTCTCAGACGTCCTGTCTTTCAAGGCATTAGTGCATCCCTGCACGTCGATGAACGGTCAATTATTTTGTTCCTGACAGTAATTTAGTATCTACATCCATGTAGGCAATGTCATGGTGCCATGGCCGTTCAAAGACACCTATATTCTCACGCTATGAATATAGCGGTGTGCGTAGATGATAGAAAGTGATGATTAGTTGTTTATGAACATTCAATAAGCCGCAAGAATATTGCATTTCTCGTGACTTTTCGCTAATGTAAAAAAGCTATGATAATTAAATACCTAATGAAAAATTAGGTTAACTTTTCTGGAAAGTTATGAAGGATAATTCAAATAAAATGGACATGGTAGGGCGGTTAAGTCGCAATTTAGCTTTACTACACCCAGGTGCTATTGTCACATTAGACATGTCTACTCCCGCAGGGCAGCGTGGAAAGTTTCGTTCAATATTTATTGGTTATTCACCGAAAAATTATGTTTTAGTACAATACCCTGATGGCTCTAAATTGGGTAACTTTGGACAATACATTGCCCAAGGTATGGGAGTGACTGTTCGTGGTTTAATCGAAGGGCATGAAGGGGCTGTGGTTGCATTCGTTTCTAATGTTAAGCAAACTATTCAAATACCTTCGCGCATTATTGTTTTAGAATTTCCACGAGAAGTCAGCTTACAAAATTTACGTTCTTCAATGCGTATCGAAACTTATATTAAAGCAAAAGTTAAAGTTAAAGAGGAATATTGGACATCGGTTATTTCTGATATTTCAGTGACAGGTTGTCAGCTGATGGTAAATAACGGTGAACAATTGTCATTAGCAGAAGATAAGCCGCTTGAAATCATAATTGAAAAATTCCAAGGCTTAACAAACATCAAACTTGAGGCGATAATTTGTAATAATAAACTTCATGCTGACGGTGTATCTCTTGGCGTTAAATTTAGCGACAAGAGTAAAGTTGAAGTGACTAAGCTATTACAGCAAGCGGTCATTTCTCCAGGTTAACTGTTGTTATTTAATTTAATTGGCCTGTATTTTGTTTACTTCTGCGTAAATAATACCATCGCTGACTTCAATACTGACGTTGTCTTGAGGTTTAACGTCGGCAACACTTTTAATGATTTGCCCTTTTTTCCCTCTTACTGCGCTGTAACCGCGAGCGATTGTCGCTAATGGACTGACTAAGTTCAATTGCTCGCATTGCAAAGCAAAATTTTCTGCTTTGCTTCTAACCATTCTTTGTTGTGCTGCAATCAGTCGTTGTGTCAATTGCTCCGTTTGCTTTTGACCTGTTGATACTCTGTTCGTTGGAGCAAAACTATACAATCGCTGCTGTAAATAATTAGGCTTTTGCTTTAAACGTGTGAACTCGCGCGTAATAATGTTTTGCAAGCGCAAGTTAAGTTCATCTGACTTTTGTTGCTTGTTTTGTAGCTGTTGCTCAGGGTGAACCTGCTTTAAACGATGATTAATTGCTATTAAACGTTGCGTAGATACTTCAGTTGTTTGTTTGATAGCTATCGTTGCTCTGGTGATTAAGTTGCGATTTTTTTCATTATATTCTTCAAAATCTGTTGATATTAATTCAGCAGCAGCAGACGGCGTTGGCGCTCTTAAATCAGCAACATAATCTGAGAGTGAAGTGTCAATTTCATGCCCAACAGCACTTATGGTTGGTATTGATGATTGGAATATAGCACGGGCGACTATTTCTTCATTGAATGCCCATAAGTCTTCCAATGAACCGCCACCGCGGCCAATCAACAAAGCATCTACTTCATTTCGCTCATTGGCTAAATTTATCGCTTGTGCGATATCAAATTTAGCTTGTTCACCTTGAACGAGAGCAGGATAAATTATAACTTCTAATAATGGGTTTCTACGTTTTAACACCGTTAAAATATCTTTTATTGCCGCACCGGTAGGAGAGGTGATTACGCCGACACTCTTAATTGCTTTTGGTATTTGTTGCTTATATTGCAGATCAAATAAGCCTTCTAGCTGTAACTTGTTTTTTAATTGCTGATATTGTTGACGAAGAAGACCTTCGCCAGCAGGCTCCATTTGCTCGATAATGAGTTGGAAGTCACCTCTAGGCTCATATAAAGAGACTTTGGCCCGTACTAAAACTTGTTGACCATTGCCCGGTTTGAGCCTAACACGGCGATTATTGCCTTTGAACATGGCGCAGCGAACTTGTGACTTTTGATCTTTTAATGATAAATACCAATGCCCGGAGCTTGCTGCGATAAAATTCGATATTTCACCACATAACCAGACCGTATTTAACTCACTTTCTAGAATAAAACGTACTTTTTTGGTCAGTTCACTTACTTGTAGAATATGCTGTTGAGCCATAAATATTTTACTTTTCGCTTGTTCAGAGGTAATAACGCCGTAATTGCATCATATTATATATTTGTTTCAACATTCAACGAGATTTATTTTCATTTAATTGCAATTTTAAGTTTACCTTAGCAATGAAAACGGTTAAAATTCTGCCGCAATATTTCCTCCCTAACCACTCATTTTAGAGAGATGTTGCGATGCTAAGAATTGCCCAAGAAGCGTTAACCTTTGACGATGTTTTACTGGTACCTGCCCACTCTAAGGTACTTCCACATACTGCCGACTTAAAAACCAAATTAACTCGAAAGATTGATTTAAATGTACCTATGATTTCTGCGTCGATGGACACAGTAACAGAAGCACGTTTAGCTATTACCTTAGCTCAAGAAGGTGGTCTCGGTTTTATTCACAAAAATATGACTATTGCTGAACAAGCGAAAAATGTTTCGCAAGTGAAGAAATATGAAAGCGGTATCGTTTCTGATCCTGTTACTGTGAATCCAGATGCGACAATTGAAAATACTATGCGTTTAGCTGATGATGTTGGCTTTTCAGGTTTCCCTGTTGTAGACGAAAAAAATAAACTTGTTGGTATTATTACAGGTCGTGATTTGCGCTTCGAAACAGATTTAACTAAGCCTGTTTCAGCTTTAATGACTAAGAAAGACAAGTTAGTTACTGTTAAAGAAGGTGCTTCGCGCGAAGAAATTTTAGGACTAATGCATGAACATCGCATTGAAAAAATCCTAATGATAGATGATGCCTTTACGTTGAAAGGTTTGATTACCGTAAAGGATTATCAAAAAGCAGAAAGCAAACCAAATGCTTGTAAAGATGAGCTTGGACGTTTGCGTGTTGGTGCTGCCGTTGGTGTAGGTGCTGGTACAGACGAGCGAATTGATGCTTTAGTTGCTGCTGGCGTTGATGTGTTATTGATTGATACATCACATGGCCATTCACAAGGCGTTATTGACCGCGTTGCTGAAACTCGTAATAAATATCCTGAATTACAAATTATTGCTGGTAACGTTGCCACAGGCGCTGGCGCTAAAGCACTTGCTGATGTTGGTGTTGATGCCGTTAAAGTGGGTATTGGCCCAGGTTCAATTTGTACTACTCGCATTGTTACTGGTGTTGGTGTACCGCAGTTAACTGCTATTTCTAATGCTGTTGAAGCGTTAAAAGGCACAGGTATTCCAGTTATTGCAGATGGTGGTATTCGTTTTTCTGGTGATATCGCTAAAGCACTCGTTGCTGGTGCACATTGTGTCATGGTTGGTAGTATGTTTGCTGGTACTGAAGAAGCGCCAGGTGAAGTAGAACTTTACCAAGGCCGTTACTACAAATCATATCGTGGCATGGGTTCGTTAGGTGCTATGAGCCAAAAAGAAGGTTCAAGTGACCGTTACTTCCAAAAATCAGATGGCGAAGCTGACAAATTAGTACCAGAAGGTATTGAAGGTCGCGTTGCTTATAAAGGCCCTGTTGCCGCTATTATTCATCAACAAATGGGTGGCTTACGTTCATCAATGGGCTTAACTGGCTCAGAAACGATTGAAGTAATGCGCACTAAACCTGAGTTTATGAAAATCACTTCTGCAGGTATGGGTGAGTCACATGTACATGACGTGACCATTACTAAAGAAGCGCCAAACTACCGTATGGGTTAGTCGAATAGCTGATTTCTTTGTTATTTAACATTATGACAGCATCAGAAGTACTTATTGGCTAGCGTCAACTCCGTGCTTCTTATTTGGCCTAATGTTAACTAACGTCCAACTCAACTATTCTTGCTTTCAACATATTGGAAGGTAAAGAAATTTTTGTCAGGCTGAACTATAAAAAAAGTAGTTCAGCCTGTTTATTTATATATTGCTCACATAGAGCCCGAAAGTAGGAAAACAACATGAGTAAAGACATTCATGATCACCGCATACTAATTTTAGATTTTGGTTCTCAATATACGCAACTTATCGCGCGTCGTGTCCGTGAAATTGGTGTTTATTGTGAACTTTGGGCTTGGGATGTAACGCAAGAACAAATTGAAGGTTTTAATCCAACGGGTATTATTTTAGCCGGTGGCCCTGAGTCAGTTACTGAAGATAACTCTCCTCGCGCTCCAGAATATGTATTTAATGCTGGCGTACCTGTACTAGGTATATGTTACGGCATGCAGACTATGGCTGAGCAATTAGGTGGTAGTGTTGAAAGCTCAGAGCATAAAGAGTTTGGTTATGCCGCTGTTGAGGTTGTAGCAAAATCTGCTTTATTTAATGCCATTGAAGATAGCGTTAGTGAAAACGGTAACGCATTATTAGACGTGTGGATGAGCCATGGTGATAAAGTTGCTTCAGTTCCTGAAGGCTTTACGACAGTAGCGCAAACACCAAGCTGTAAATATGCAGCTATGGCTAATGAAGACAAACAGTTTTACGGTGTTCAATTTCACCCAGAAGTTACACACACCAAGCAAGGTCTACGTATTTTAGAGCACTTTGTTATTGATATTTGTCAGTGTGAAAAGTTATGGACTTCAGCATCAATTATTGAAGATGCTGTGGCAAAAATGAAGGCACAAGTCGGTGATGACGAAGTAATTCTAGGCCTTTCAGGTGGTGTTGATTCATCCGTTGTGGCGATGTTATTACAGCGCGCTATTGGTGATAAGTTAACTTGTGTATTTGTTGATAACGGTTTACTTCGTTTAAACGAAGCGCAGCAAGTGATGGACATGTTTGGTGACCACTTTGGTTTAAATATCGTTCATGTTAATGCTGAAGACCGTTTCTTAAACCGTTTAGCTGATGAAAGTGAACCAGAAGCTAAGCGTAAGATCATTGGTAATGTTTTTGTTGAAGTATTTGATGAAGAGTCAAAGAAACTTAAAAATGCCAAATGGTTAGCTCAAGGTACCATTTATCCTGATGTTATCGAATCAGCGGCATCAGCCACTGGTAAAGCACATGTTATCAAGTCTCATCACAATGTTGGTGGCTTACCTGATGATATGGAAATGGGCTTAGTTGAGCCATTACGTGAATTATTTAAAGATGAAGTACGTAAAATTGGCTTAGAGCTAGGTTTACCATACGACATGCTTTACCGTCACCCGTTCCCTGGTCCAGGGCTAGGTGTGCGTATTCTAGGTGAAGTGAAAAAAGAGTATGCTGACTTATTACGTCGCGCAGATGCTATTTTCATTGAAGAATTACACAACCATGACTTATACAAAAAAGTCAGCCAAGCGTTTACCGTTTTCTTACCAGTACGCTCAGTAGGCGTAATGGGGGATGCGCGTAAGTATGATTGGGTTGTATCGTTACGTTGTGTTGAAACCATTGACTTTATGACCGCACGTTGGTCACATTTACCATATGATTTCTTAGGGTTAGTATCTAATCGTATTATTAACGAAATTGATGGTATTTCACGTGTTGTTTACGATATCAGTGGTAAGCCGCCTGCAACAATAGAGTGGGAATAACTTTATTGTAAGCTTGTTATAACAACCAACTTCTGCGACGAAAGTACTCACCTATAGTCATAGGCTCCGTGCAGTCTTCTTGAATTTGGATGTTCTACCTACGCTTTCAATTAAAGCTCAGTTAATGAAAATTGTTTTAACCCCAAGATTGTAAAATTTGGGGGTTTCTTTTTAAATATCACAGGAAAAGTGCAAACTGGTTGAGTGCTTTAGTGAAGTTGTAGCGTTTTTTTATTTTTGAGCGTTTGACTATGTGTGATGAAATAAAAAAGGAATACAATGAAGATAATAACGTCAATAAGAAGAGCTAATTGTAATGACTATTGAAAGATTAGAAACCAAACAAAGAATGAGCAGAATTGTAAAACATAACGGTACTATTTACTTATGTGGTCAAGTGGCTGCTGATGCCTCAAAAGATATAACACAGCAAACTCAAACTATGCTTGCTAAAGTTGATACATTACTAGAACAAGCGGGTAGTGATAGAAAGCACATTTTATCGGCAACTATCTACGTTAAAGATATGAGTTACTTTGCTGATATGAATGCGGTGTGGGATGCTTGGATACCCGAAGGTTTTGCACCTGCGCGAGCTTGTGTTGCCGCTAAAATGGCAAGAGAAGCACTGTTAGTTGAAATATCAGTAATTGCGGCTGAAATATAAAACATACTTGCAAGTGACTGTTATGGTTACAGTTGTTGTGGCTGTTGAGCAATATCTTTATTAATGGAGTGAACTTTTGAATCTTTCTAATCAGTATTATCAATTAGGGAAAAACTTTTACCACGAAACACTTCCTTCACCCGTTTCGGAGCCAGAATTATTACTCTGGAATGCTCCTTTAGCTAACGCCCTAGGTATCAAGTTATCTAGACAAGAAGACAATGAGTTACTTGCGCAGTACTTTTCTGGAAATCAATTGATTCAGGGCAGTAAGCCCATTGCTCAAGCCTATTCAGGGCATCAATTTGGCCACTTTAATCCGCAGCTAGGTGATGGCCGTGCTCATTTATTAGGTGATATAACCGATATACAGGGTCAAGCATGGGATGTGCAGCTAAAAGGCTCCGGTACTAGTTATTTTTCACGTAGTGGCGATGGCCGATGTGCAATAGGTCCAGCATTACGTGAATTCATTATGAGTGAGTCGATGTTTGCCTTAGGTGTGCCAACCACACGCTGTTTGGCGGTAGTAGCGACTGGGGACGCTGTTTATCGAGAACGGCCATACCCAGGCGCTGTTGTCACTCGTATTGCTGCTAGTCATATTCGTGTTGGTACTTTTCAATTCTTTGCTGTGCGTAAAGATATTGAGTCACTTAAAAAGCTTACCTGTTTTGCCATAGAACGTCACTTCCCGGAAATAAAAGTCGCAACATCGGAAGGTGAAAACTCGGCTGAGGCACTTGTTAGTGGTCAGAATGTCCTTGATTTTTTTGCCGCGGTACTCAAAAAACAAGTTACGTTAGTTGTTTCATGGTTACGTGTTGGCTTTATTCATGGTGTGATGAATACCGATAATACCGCTATTTCAGGTGAAACTATTGATTACGGTCCATGCGCTATGATGAATCATTATCATCGTGACACAGTTTTTAGCTCAATCGATAGAAATGCGCGCTATGCTTTTGGCAATCAAAGTAAAATAATGCAATGGAATATGGCGCGACTCGCTGATTGTTTATTACCGCTGGTCGACGAAGGTGAAGATACAGCGTTAGCCAAAATTACGCCATTGTTACAGCAATTTGCCAATGATTTACAGTATCGTTATTTTGAAATGATGGTGAATAAATTAGGTATTGCTGAATTAGTTGAAGGTGATATTGAATTGGTCAACGACTTACTGGCTATCATGCAGAAACAACAGTTAGATTACACCCAGCATTTTGTCGCCTTAGCTGAAAGCTTAACTCAGGAAAAGGTAGATAATTTCATTGAAAATACTGCAGAAGCAGAGCAGTCAGAGCAGGAACTATGGCTAACACGCTGGTATAGCAGAATTTCTGACGATGTAACTGCGGCTAAAGCATTAATGGAAAAAACTAACCCGCTAGTTATTCCAAGAAATCATCATGTTGAACGAGTGTTAGCGATAAGCGAAGAAACTGGAGATTTATCTGCTTTATATGAGTTTTTAGCAGTACTTCAGCAACCTTACGACACTTTAAAGCAAACGAAAGCCTATCAAGATGCACCGAGCGATGGCGATGAAAATTACCATACTTTCTGTGGTACTTAACTTTACTTAAAGGTGTATTAATCTTTAGTTAGGTATTTGCTAAGTCACGCAGCAAATCGGTAACAAATTTTATTATATTCCTAGTATTTGCTTTAGCTTATCAGCACCAGCTCGACTGGTGCTGAGTTCAGTTTTGGTCTTATCGTTCATAATCACCATTAATTTACCATTAAACCAACGCTGGATTTCTTTCACTTTATCGATGTTGATCAAGTAGCTTCGATGGATCCTAACAAAATCTGTGGTCGATAAGCCTTGTTCTAATGCTTCGAGTTTTTCTGATAAATAATGATTTGTTTCACCGTCCCATGCGAAACAACTACCTTGAGAAGATTTAATAAAGAATATCTCTTGCGGTGATAAAATAGTCATGCGCTCACCGTTTTTACTCACCAAACGTCTAATCGGTTCGATATTCTCTATTTTATTTGTGCTATCACTGCAAACCTCGTTTTGTGATTGTTGATGAGCGTCTCGTTGAAATTCATTGAGAAACTGCTTTTTTGCTTTATCAATTGCATCTATTAAGCGCGCAAGAGGAAATGGTTTTAGTAAATAGTCGGTGGAAGAATTTTCAAAGGCTTGTATGGCAAATTGATCATAGGCAGTGGTGAAAATGACTAAAGGTTTATAATTTAGTAAGCTTAATAAATCCATGCCATTAATTTCAGGCATTTGAATATCGAGTAGCACTAAGTCTGGTTCTTCAGTATTAATTAAATCAACAGCTTCGTTACCTGTAGTTGCATAACCTACTAACTCAATATCAGGAATAAGGCTTAACTGATGCGCCAATTTATCTCTAGCGGGTTGTTCATCGTCGGCAAAAATCACTCTTATTTTATCAGGCAACTCAGTAATATTGCCTTGGGCTAAAGTGATGTCACTCATAATGCCATTTCAACGATTACCGTTGCTCCGTGGTTATTTTCCGTTAACTCTTCACATGGGCTATTGCGTAATATGACTTTACCTTGCGGTAACTGCTGCACCCGTAGTTGTAAATTTTTCATACCAACACCTGTACCAACCCCCTTTTCTAACACGTCATTACTAAAGCCAATACCATTATCGCTGATGGCAATCTTTAGAATTTTTTGACTTTTCTGAGATGCTTCTTCTACTTTAATGTTAATTTCTAGCTGAGTTTCTTTAGCGTTATGTTTAATCGCATTTTCTACGATGGGTTGCAAAATAAGAGGTGGCACTTGGATGCTAAGTAATTCTTTTGGAATGGAAAAATTGACAATCAACCTCTCTCCAAAGCGTGCTTTTTCGATATTAAGATACTTATTTATAATGGTAACTTCTTGCTGCAATGAAACACTGCTTTCCTCACCGGTATCTAAAGAATAACGAAGAATATCAGCTAATTCGTGTAACACTTCGTCTGCCAAATTAGGATTAGAATGAATATAAGCTGAAATAGTATTTAAGCTGTTAAACATGAAATGTGGGTTAAGTTGATATCTTAACGTTTGCAACTGCGCCTGTTTTCTTGCTTTCTTCTCGCGCGATATCCTCCCTCTACTTTCAATATAGCGGGTAATAAAGTAAATGGGTGTTCCCCAAGAAAGTCCACCCCAAAAAACAAAGCTTCCCATAAATGAAGTGCTGTCAAAAGCTAAGCTAAGTAAATGATCCGTTAAGCTCAAGCCAATTGTTAAACAACATACGGCAATGCTCCATTCAAAAAAGGTATTTTCAATACCTCTACTACGAAGGGTTAAAATAGAATAAGCGGCAAACCAAACCGGTAGCCAATAAAAACAGACAAACCAGATGCTGGTGGCGAGCAGTGTTTCGAGCGACACAGAACTAACGCCTGAAATGATTAATCCAGCGGTAAACATCAGGTCAACAAGCAACAAAATGAAAAAACTGTATTTGAAAAAAGGCTGGCGTAACATGTATTTTCTCTACTTTAAGGAGTGTATTTTGAGCTACTGATGAAAAGCACCAAAGGTAATGCTTCGGTGCTTATGTCTTTTGTTAACAAAATAAATTAAAAATAACTTATATTACTTATTTTTAACACATTTTTATTACTAGCCAGTTGCTGGCCTGGCATTGTACGCCAGACCAAACTTAACCCCGCGAGACTTTTAGCTGACCACTCTTTTGGGTTACCAAAACCAAACTGCTTCAATTGAGTAAAAGGGATCTCGACTGTTTTCCATTTTTTACTAGGTGTTAATGTTGCAGTGAAATGATCCCAATCTTTAACTTCACTGTGATATACAGATAAGCCGAAGGGGATTTTAGATCCTTGATAGGTTATTTTTATTCCTTGAAATTTAGAAGCGTCAACAGAATGTTCAAACAATACTTGCATACCAGCCCATGCACCAAAACCGCCTGGTTTTCCTAATTGTGTGTCGATGGTAAGCGTATGAGCTTTTTGCGCAATTACTGCTGTTGATTTCCCGCCCATCATAGTATCGCTAATGGTTTGCCATTGAAGTGAGCCGTTAAAGTTATCAATGACTTTGTTTGCTATTGTTGTGGTTGATTCGGCGACATTACATTCCTCACCCAGTGGAGTAAGCTTTTTGTTCTGAGCTATAAGATCTTTTCTATCAATTTCTTCGCCTGATTTATACACGGTTTGAATATTGCTTAATTGGGAAATGTCATTAAGTGGATTTTGTTCTAGTAAAATAAAGCTGGCTTGGAAGCCTTGCTTTAATTGACCGAGCTCTGGTGCATTAATTATCTTAGCAGCATCAATTGTTGCTGCATTAATGACTTGAGCTGTTGTTAACCCTGATTGACTCAACGCTTGCATTTCATTATGAAGGCCACTGCCATGCAAGGTATAAGGGTTTCCAGCGTCTGAGCCTATACCAATAGTAATGCCAGCGTGGGCAAGTAAGTTAAGGTTTTTATAAGCCAGTTGCTTTTTTTGCCAAGTGATATCTTTCCATTTTGAAGGTACTGGAACTTTGTCAAATAAGCAGTGCTGTAGTTTGTCAGGCACAGTCGCTAATAATGTTGTATTAGCGCTAATTTGTTGGTGTTCATGTTCTGCGCTGTGATTATAATAAACTGCCAAGGTCGGTATATAAGCCACCTTATGCTTAACCATTAAAGCAATAAATTCTTCATCTACTAATTCAGAGTTTATACCATGGGCCAATGCAGTAGCACCGGCCTTTATTGCTCTTTTCCCATCTTCTAATGTAGATACATGTACAAAGTAAGGTAGCCCTGCCGCTTTTGAACGTCTGCCGATTTCTGTTAGTTGCTTATCGGTTAATGAAGCTCCATGGCCACCGAAGGTTTCAATAACCGCTTTAGTTAAATGGGGCTTGCGTGCCATGTGTTGTTGCCATAAATCATCAATTGCCTCAAAACTTGTAACTTCTAATGCACTACCACCGAACTGTGTGCCATGCCCGCCTGGATTGGTAAATAATACGCCAGCATAGAACAGGTTTGGTGCGGTTTGGTTTGCTATTAATTGGCTTGCTTCACTAAGGGTTGTATCAAAAGAAAACAGGTCAACAATGCTAGTTACACCTAAATAAAGGTTGGAATTAAAGTGCGATGCAACAGGCAAATATTGAAACTCTTTACCGTAATTGCTACCAGATGCGCCAAGGTGAACATGTAGGTCAATCAAACCGGGTAAAGCAAAGTTATTATCTGCATCAATAATGGTGTCTGCTGATACTTTTTTATCTTTGCTCGTGGATATTTTAACTATTTTCCCGTTTTCAATATACATGGTGCTAGGTAGACTAAAATTACTCTGTTCTGCTTGATATAGGCGAATGTTGTCTATACGCAAATCGATGGCCTGAACGTTTATAGAGCTAAAGCAGGCTAGACTAGTAAGAATTTTTGCCATATTTAATGATAACTTTTTCATTACTTAGACTCCTTTAAACTGTCAAAGCCATGAACTGAGACATGTAAGGCTAACAAAACTAAATTAAGTAAAAAATAGTTAGCGTATAACATACTCATTGGCATGATTTTAATGCCAAAACTGTAGGTTAATACTAATAAAATGCAGAAAATTGCCGAGGAGATTTTAGCGATTGTTTGGATCATATTTTATTCCTTTGTTTTGTTATTTTTATGCTGATTCTTAAGTGCTACGAGCATTTATTACTGCAGCTCTTTCGTATTGATGGGATAAATGTACGTATTTAATCGGTGGCTGTCGGTAGGATTTCAGTGAAATGACATGAATTGACTCTGAATCGACATAAAAAGCTGATGTAGATAATTTGTGATAATACCTAGCGTGTTTTGAACTATTTAATTTTTCTGATGAAGAACTAAATATTTTTATGTTCACAAGGTATGATAGCGAAATTAATATCAGTTTATTTTAATGTGAAATACTCATGACTACTTTTACGCCTGCTACGCAACCTTCTCAATTGAACTCATCACTTAAACAAACTTTTGGTTTTGATGAATTTAGAATAGGGCAAGAGCAAACGATATCCCAGCTGCTTAACGGGGACTCATCTTTAGCGATATTTCCTACCGGTGCAGGTAAGTCGCTTTGTTATCAATTAGCGGCGATTAATTTACCTCACTTAACCTTAGTGGTATCGCCATTATTAGCATTAATGAAAGATCAGTTAGCGTTTTTACACACTAAAGGCATACCGGCGGCGAGTATTGATTCGACCTTATCATTTGAGCAAAGTCAGCAAGTTACTCGTGATGTTCGTTCTGGCAAAATTAAAATATTAATGGTCTCAGTAGAGCGTTTTAAGAATGAACGTTTTCGCCAGTTTATCGAGTCGATTGCTATTTCGATGCTAGTGGTTGATGAAGCCCATTGTATTTCTGAGTGGGGCCATAACTTTCGTCCTGACTACTTGAAACTTCCGCGTTATCGTCAAGAGCTTAATATCCCGCTAGTGTTGCTATTGACCGCAACAGCAACGAAAAAAGTGAAGCAGGATATGGCACATAAATTTGCCATTGCGTCAGAGCATATAGTGCAAACAGGGTTTTATCGAAATAACCTTGATTTGTCAGTTTTACCAGTTGCTGAAAAACAAAAAAATCAAACACTGCTTGATGTTATAAATCATCATCAAGGCAGTGGTATTGTTTACGTGACTTTGCAGCATAGTGCTGAAAAAATTGCTGAGTTTTTGCAACAACAAGGGCTACAAGCGCAGGCATATCATGCGGGTTTTAAAGATGAAGTAAGGCAAAAAATCCAGCAAGACTTTATGCAGGGAAAAACGAGCATTGTTGTCGCGACTATTGCGTTTGGCATGGGCATAGACAAGTCAGATATTCGTTTTGTTATACATTACGACTTGCCTAAATCTATCGAAAATTATAGCCAAGAAATTGGCCGAGCAGGACGAGATAAGCAAAACTCTACCTGTTTTACTTTAGCAAACCTTGACGGTATTCATACGGTTGAAAACTTTGTTTACGCTGATACGCCAGAGCGCGCTAGCATTGATTATGTATTGCAAAATATTCGTAATGAAGTGCAAGGTGGTCAATGGGAGCTGCAAGTACTAGCTTTGTCTAACGCCAGTAACATTAAGCAATTACCTTTAAAAACGTTATTAGTACAGTTAGAGCTTATGGGAATTATTACCGCTAAATTTAGTTACTTTGCTGATTTTAAATTTAAGTTTGTCACGCCAAAAGAACAAATAATTAGTAGCTTTAATGCCGATAGAAGTGAGTTTTTAGCACAAGTGTTTAGCTGTGCGAAAATGAAAAAAATCTGGGGTGAACCTGATTTTGAACTAATGCATTCTCGTTACCAAGCGCCAAGAAAAAGAATTGTCTCAGCGTTGGAATACTTGGCTGATCAACAACATATCGTACTGGAAACGAAAAAGGCGACTGAAGTTTTTAGTGTCAATATGGCGGCGTTAGATAATGCCGATTTAGTTGAACAGCTTTATCAGTATTTTGCTGAAAAAGAGCAAGCCGAAATAGAGCGTATTAGCAAACTCGTGCAGTTTTTTCAAAGTGACCGTTGTTTAACTAAGCAATTATCGCATTATTTTGACGACCAATTCGCTCCTGAAAACTGTGGACATTGTTCGGTTTGCCGTGGGCAAGTGGCAGTATTACCGTATTCAAATGATCAACAGGCGATTAGTTCAGAAACAATAACACTGGCAATTGCGCAAATACAACAGCACTTTTCGAGCTTAAAAGCTACCGCTACAGTATTACCTAAAGGTTTATCTATTGACACTATTTGCCGGTTTTTATCAGGTATGAGTGTACCGTTATTTACGCGTACTAAAGTACGTCAATTAAGTTATTTTGCGGTGTGTCAGCATATGCGCTATGCCGATATTAAAGCACAGGTGGTAAGTACTTTAAGATAAGATCAAAAAAGGCACTAAATCAGTGCCTTTATGTTCAGGGTGAACGGTATAATGCGGGTGCATGGATGCACAGGAGCGTATATGTTCAGGCCTTTCTCAGACATCCTGTCTTTCAAGGCATTAGTGCATCCCGGTAATTGCTCCATGCATTACTCTAATAACATACATCCATGTAAGAACATGCACGTCGATGAACGGTATAACGCGGGTGCGTGGCCGTTTCTAGACATCCTGTCTTTCGTTAATAGTTAACGCGTCTTAGTGGCTATGTCCACAACCGCCTTCACCATGCACATGACCGTGTTCTAATTCTTCTTCAGTGGCATCACGCACTTCTAAAATTTCAACATCAAATTTTAAGTCAATACCGGCTAATGGATGGTTACCATCTACTGTGATTTCATCATCTTGCACATCAATAACGATAACAGTTTGTTCGCCTTCGTCTGTTGTTGCACGTAGTTGACTACCGACATCTAAATCTTCAATGCCAGCAAACATTGCTTTTGGCACGGTTTGCACAAAACCGTCTTCTCTTTCACCGTAAGCATTTTCTGCAGTAACGGCTACTTCGAATTTGTCACCAGCTTCATGGCCAACTAATTCTTCTTCTAAACCTGGGATAAGGTAATGAGAGCCTTGGATCACAGCCAGTGGGCTATGGTCATAAGAACTATCAATTAAGGTGTCTTCACTGTCAGATACAGCGTAATGTAATACAACAACTTTGTTGTCAGAAATTTTCATAATATGTCCTATTCGGCGTCTGAGCTTATATTGTAAGGGAGTGGGGAAATAGTTAATCCCATATGGTGTTCTTTTATACGTAATTCGGTCGATGCATCAACATCATTGGCCAAAATAGCTTGAATATATGTTTGCTTATCATCTGCTTGGTATGCCGCAAGTACATCACCGGCTTTACGCCAATTTTCACCAAGCTTTTTCTCAATAACATCACCCGTATTGGCATTTACTGCGTTGCCGGTAAGGGCAAAGAGTGCGCGTTTGTTTTTACCTAGGTATTGCATTCTAGCAACAGTCTCTTGTCCTAAATAACAACCTTTAGTAAAGCTAATACCGTTAATAGCTTGTAAGTTAAGCATTTGCGGCACGTACTCAGCAATATAATGTTCTGAAAGTATTGGGAAACCTTCAGAAATTTCTAATAATTGCCAAACGTTGTCGTTAAAAGTTGGAAAATCAAACTTGGCTGAAACTTTTGCTAAGTTATCTTCACTATCAATAATTAAGTAACGACTCATTTCACCAGCAATGTAAACTAGAGTTGTGTCTTGTTCTTGAATAACGGGCGTTAAGGTATCAGGCACTTGCGTAAATAATTCAGCCATTTTTTCTGTCGCTTTACTGCCTGCTATTGCTAGGTAATCAATGTCTTTTGCTTGAGATATTTCAACTTTGGCGAATACACCAAATTTTTTCAATTCAGCTAAAGATAGTTCGATAGAGCTTGCTGGTTGTAATAGTAAATATTCGCTATTGCGTTCTATCAAGCGAAAAGCTGAGAAAACTTTGCCTTTAGCATTACAGTGCGCACCGGTTAGCAATTTCTCTTGTGCTAAACTATTAACGTCACAAGTAACTTGCCCTTGTAAATATTTCGCTTGTTCCTCTCCCGTTAAAGATATTGCTTTAAAACTATTGAGAGCAATCGCAAACACATCGGGTAATTCGTTATAGCTAGGTAAGTTACTATTCATGGTGTTGGTATCCGGCAATAATGCAGAAAAAGACTAATACAACAATAAATGAGGACATTTATTCTAATTACAACCATATATCATTTTTTTCTGCTATTTTAATTGTTATCGAAATTATCCTATTTGATGATCAATTCGTGGCTATTTTTAGCTTGAGTTTGTTAGAATAAGAGCAGATTTAACTAAATAGGGTGATGTATGTCATTAAAAGATAATAAACCTCGACTTCGCTGGGCATGTCGACGTGGAATGCTTGAACTAGATGTGCTTTTTATGCCATTTGTTGAAGAGGCGTACGATGATCTTTCTGAAGAAGATAAGGCAACCTTTGAGCGTTTATTAGAGTGCCAAGATCCTGAGTTATTTGCTTGGTTTATGGGACATGAAACTTGTGAAGACAAAGAACTTAACGCCATGGTGCAATTTATACTACAGCGCATTAAGGTTTAATATTGAAGTATCGCCTTCTGAAATTAAGGCGATATTGAAATTTCTAATAACGTTTGGCTGTTGCTATATCACATTGTTGTTCATGTTTGGTTTTAAATTATGGTATACCCTAATAATACTGTTATTTACTTTCTTACTTATTAGCCACCGAAATTTAATTCTTTTATTTTTACAACGAAAATCATCAACGTTCTTTGCGACATTTTTTCTTCAGCAGACTGATTTTTTCTTGTTGACAGATACTGGAGAGTGTCAGTTTAACAACCGAAAAGCATTGCAGTTATCTGCCCAATCTCAAGTCAATTTATGGGGCTATTGGTTAATATTCACGGACAGCAGTGTTAGTAAGAAATACATATTCAAAGACAGTTTATCTGCTAAAGACCAAGCTAGAATGGCTCGAATAATTATGCGGTTAAGACAATTTCCAAGCGAGACTGCTTAGCCTCGCTTATAGCCTATTTTTTATAGCTTAACTTACGGTTTTAAAATAGTAATTGTTGCTTCATCAAGCATGTCAGGGAAGTCGAGCGTGTAGTGTAAACCGCGACTTTCTTTTCTGTTCAATGCTGATTTTATAATGAGCTCAGCTACTTGCACTAAATTACGTAGTTCAAGCAAATTATTGCTAACTCTAAAATGGCGGTAATATTCTTCAATTTCGCTTTGTAGCATTTCTACTCGGTGCAATGCACGTTCTAAGCGTTTTGTCGTGCGAACAATACCAACATAATCCCACATAAACAGGCGTAATTCGTGCCAGTTATGTTGAATAACCACTTCTTCATCAGAGTCGGTAACACGACTATCATCCCATGCGGGTAATTTTATATAAGCTTGCTTGTGACTCAGTTTTTCTTCGATATCTAAAGCGGCAGCTCGGGCAAACACTAGGCATTCTAATAAAGAGTTACTCGCTAAGCGATTTGCCCCATGCAAGCCAGTGTAAGATACTTCGCCTATTGCATATAAGTTTTCAGTATCTGTTTTACCTTGCTTATTAATCATTACACCACCACAAGTGTAATGAGCAGCAGGAACAACCGGCATAGGCTGTTTGGTAATATCTATGCCTAGTGAACGAGTTTTCTCATAAATAGTTGGGAAGTGCTGTTTAATAAAATCGCTTGATTTGTGACTAATATCTAAATACATACAATCAGCGCCAAGGCGTTTCATTTCAAAATCAATGGCACGAGCAACGATGTCACGTGGGGCAAGTTCTGCTCGTTCATCAAAGCTTGGCATAAAACGGCTGCCATCTGGGCGACGTAGAATAGCGCCTTCACCACGCAATGCTTCAGTGAGTAAGAAAGTACCTGCTTCTGGATGGAACAAACAAGTAGGATGGAATTGGTTAAACTCCATATTGGCAACACGACAACCTGCGCGCCAGGCCATGGCAACGCCGTCACCGCTGGCAACATCAGGGTTTGAAGTATATTGATAAACCTTACTTGCACCGCCGGTGGCTAAAATAGTTTTTTTCGCAAAAATGCTTTCAACTTTTTCGCTATTACGGTTCCATACGTAAGCGCCATTACATTGATTCTCACCCGTAGAGGCGTTTTCTTGGCAAACTAAGTCAATGGCGTTGTAGCGTTCAAAAATTCGAATTCGACTATGATTTTTTACTTGCGAAACCAGCGTGGTTTGAATTGCTTGCCCTGTAGCATCCGCAGCGTGAAGAATTCTGCGGTGACTATGACCACCTTCGCGAGTTAAGTGATAATTCACATCGCCGTTACTCGTTGGTACATCACGGTCAAAACTAACACCTTTATCAATCAGCCACTCTAAACACATTTTGGCGTTTTCTGCGGTATATTGCACAGCGGCTTCATCGCATAAGCCAGCCCCTGCTATTATTGTGTCGTTAACGTGGGCATCAATGCTGTCACTCTCATCGAATACTGCGGCAACGCCGCCTTGCGCGTAAAATGTTGAGCCATCATTAACTTGGCCTTTACTGAGGATAACCACGTCGGCATTTTTGGCTAAATGCAGTGCTAAAGATAATCCTGCTGCGCCACTACCGATAATTAAAACGTCGCAATTGTGTTGCTGATTCATATATTCTTGGAATTAAGGTACAATAATTGATAGCTCAATATTAACTTTTATTGCAGTGACAAAACAGCCCAAAACAATTTTTATAAATAAAATTTAATTTTTTTCAATATTTATCGAACTTTTTAGCGCAAGGCCAGTCCTACTTTATGCGTTTGCCATGAGCCAGATGTATATAAAGTTAAATGGTTAGTAGGAGATAAGGCTCAAATGAGCGAACAGAACGTGGACCAAAAGTTGGTTGAGCGGGTACAACGTGGCGATAAAAACGCATTTAACCTGCTGGTAACGAAGTACCAACATAAAGTAGCAAATTTGGTGTCACGCTATGTAAAGAACCATAGTGATGTGCCAGATATAGTGCAAGAAGCATTTATTAAAGCTTATAGAGCTTTACCTAATTTTAGAGGTGATAGTGCTTTTTATACATGGTTATACCGCATTGCGGTTAATTGTGCGAAGAATCATCTTGTAGCGGGAGGGCGCAAGCCACCGGGTTCAGACATCGATGTAGAAGATGCTGAAATGTATGATTCAGGTGAGGCATTGAGAGAAAACGCATCACCAGAGAAGTTATTACTGACCAATGAAATTAAAGAAGTCGTATTTAAAACTATTGAGCAATTACCGGAAGATTTGCGAACAGCAATCAACCTAAGAGAGCTAGAAGGGTTAAGTTACGAAGAAATTGCAACGGTAATGGATTGTCCTGTTGGGACGGTACGTTCAAGAATATTTAGAGCACGAGATGCTGTAGATAAGAAAATACGACCATTATTACAGCAGCAATAAGTGGAACAATCGTAAATAGTGTATTATTTAGTGACGATTCACTAAATAATTAATGAAGAGTTAGTTTTTAAGGTGTCATTATGAGTGAAAATAAGTTTGAGACAGTATCATCAGTAGTTGATAGTTATCAGCCCAACGATGAAATCATTGAGGATTTACTCAATGACGCTCACTTGTCTGCAACTTGGGATCGTTACCATTTAATGGGCGATGTAATGCGTGGTGAAACATCTGATGTGATCAATTTAGATTTATCTTCAGAAATTGCCGCTGCAATAGCAGATGAACCAACAGTACTAGCTCCTCGAACATCTAATAACTTGGCAGCGAAATTCAAAGCTAAAGTTGTACATCTTGCTAAACCGTTTGGTCAAATGGCAATTGCTGCCTCAGCAGCAGGTTTGATGGTAATGGGCGTACAACAAAACTCAGCTGACAATAATGTAATATTGCCAGAAAGCCAGGTGGTTAAAACGATGCCATTTGGTGGTATTGCTGAACCCGTTAGTTTGAACTTTCAACAAACCAATCGCACCAATGAAAAACAGGCCTTTGTTGAACAACAACGTCGTTTTCAAGCTTTATTATCCGATCATCAACAACAAATTAAGTTAAGCTCTGTTGATGTTAGCGAACAAGCTAAACAAGAGAAGGTTGAAGATCCGGTTAAATGAAATTAATTCGTAGTCTGCTGTTACTGGTAACCATAAGCACATCTGTAACAGCCAATGAAACTGAACAAGCCGAACCTTGGCTTGAACGCCTTGCACAATCTTTGCAATCCCTCAATTTTAGTACTTCCTTTGTTGTAGTAAAAAATAACCAAGCTGAACCCTATCACTGGTTTCATGGTGTAAATGCTGATGGTGATGAATTAGAAATCCTCTCATTACTCAATGGCCCTCGACGCGATATTTTACGTAAGAAAAATGTTGTAAGTTATATTGAGCCAGAATTACCTCCATATTCAGTTGTTTCTCAACAGATTTCTGGTCCTATTCCTGCCATTTTAAGGATGGATGCGACAACACTTTCACAAACATATGACTTTATTTCTGTTGGACGTAGCCGCGTATTGGGCCGCCCAGCGCAATTAATACGTATTGTTTCTAAAGACCCTCACCGTTATGGGCATTGGCTTTGGTTAGATCAAAAAACGGGTATGCTGCTCAAGTTAGCAATAGCTTCACGTACAGGGCAATTATTAGAGCAAATTCAATTTACCCATTTAGATATTACACCTGAACTTAGTGAAAGCTTACAAAAATTACAACAAAGTACACTACCTAAAGTGATTGAAATACCCGAAGGTTATCAAGCACAAACATTACAATGGCAAGTCAAATGGTTGCCAGAAGGTTTTAAACAAATCAATGCTAATCGTCATCGTATTTCAGCGACGAAAAAGCCTGTGGAATTTATGCTATTCAACGATGGCCTAGTTGATGTTTCTGTTTATGTTAATGGCAGTGAATATACACAACGTGCCACTGATTATGTAATGGATGGTGCAACTGTCGTATTAAATCAAGTAGTGAATGGTTTTGAAGTCAGCGTAGTAGGTAAAATCCCTGCTAATACAGCCAAAGCCATTGCAGATTCTGTAGTATTGATGTCAAAAACTGTACCATGATTGAAGAGCGTGCGACGGTTGTTGCGATTGAAAATGACAATATTACCGTTACTAGTGAGTTAAAATCTACTTGTAGCGGTTGTAAACAAATTGATAATTGTGGCAGTGGACAAGTGGCGAAAGCTTTTCCTCAAAAGCAGCTTTCTTTAACGGTAAAATCAACTATACCATTGCAGTTAGGTGACAAAGTGATAATCGGCTTGAGCGAATCTGCATTGTTATCATCTGCGTGGCAGGTATATTTATTACCGCTATTTGGCTTGCTTTCGGCAGCATGGCTCGGACAATGGTTAGTAAACAATAATATACTTGGCCATGAATTCTACGCTATTATATTTGCTGTAGTTGGTGGTTATGCTGGTTTTTTATTGGCTAAACAACAACAAAGTAAGCTTCATAAATGTGCGGAATTAGCGCCAAAAATTATTCGTCGTCAAAATCAAAACATCGCTATTACAGAAATCACTGATTGAATCGCAACAAAAGATAGCCCCAGCGCGCTAAATTAGCTAAAATCTCGCCATTATTGAATTAACTACAAGCTTATTTGACTTCCCATTTATGAAACATATTCGAAATTTTTCTATTATTGCCCATATTGATCACGGTAAATCAACGCTTTCAGATCGCCTAATACAACATTGTGGTGGCCTGCAAGAACGTGAAATGGAAGCCCAAGTGCTTGATTCAATGGATATTGAGCGCGAACGTGGTATTACCATCAAAGCACAAAGTGTAACACTAGACTATAAAGCTAAAGATGGTGAAGTGTACCAACTCAACTTCATCGACACGCCAGGCCATGTTGATTTCTCTTATGAAGTTTCACGTTCATTAGCTTCATGTGAAGGTGCTTTACTTGTGGTTGATGCTGGACAAGGGGTTGAAGCTCAAACGGTTGCCAATTGTTATACCGCTATTGAAATGGACTTAGAAGTTCGCGCAATTCTCAATAAAATTGATTTACCGCAAGCAGATCCTGAGCGTGTAAGTGAAGAAATTGAAGATATTATCGGTATTGATGCGACTGATGCAGTGCAATGTTCTGCTAAAACAGGCATTGGTATTGAAGATGTATTAGAAGACATTGTTGAACATATTCCAGCACCAGAAGGTGATGTTGATGCACCGTTGCAAGCATTGATTATCGATTCATGGTTCGATAACTACCAAGGTGTTGTTTCACTGGTTAGAATAATAAATGGCCAAGTGAAAAAAGGCGATAAAATGGTAGTTATGTCTACCGGGCAAACACATATTATTGATAAAGTCGGTATTTTCACTCCTAAACAAACAGACACTGGCATATTGAAAACAGGGGAAGTTGGTTTCATTATTGCTGGCATTAAAGAAATTCATGGTGCACCTGTAGGTGACACTATTACTATCTTTAAGAAAGAAGCTGAAAACGCACTTCCAGGCTTTAAAAAGGTTCAACCACAAGTTTATGCCGGCATTTTCCCGATCAGCTCTGATGATTATGAAAACTTCCGTGACGCGTTAAATAAACTTAGTTTAAACGACGCTTCTTTATTCTTTGAACCAGAGAATTCATCAGCACTTGGTTTTGGTTTTCGTATTGGTTTCTTAGGCATGTTGCACATGGAAATTATTCAAGAGCGCCTTGCTCGTGAATATGACCTTGATTTGATCACAACAGCGCCAACGGTAAATTATGAAATTGCTTGTACCAATGGTGATATTTTATCAATTGATAACCCTAGCGACTTACCGGCAATTAACAATATTGAAGAAATCCGCGAACCAATTGTACAAGCAAATATTTTGGTACCTCAAGAGCATTTAGGTAATGTAATTACCTTATGTATTGAAAAACGTGGCGTACAAAAAGACATTATTTATCACGGCAACCAAGTAGCAGTAACTTATGAGTTACCAATGGCTGAAGTGGTAATGGACTTTTTTGATAAATTAAAATCAACTAGTCGTGGTTACGCCTCACTTGATTATAATTTTGTTCGTTTTGAAGCAGCTGACATGGTTCGTGTTGATGTCATGATTAACGGTGATCGTGTTGATGCACTTGCGATGATCACGCACAGAGCTAACTCTGTTGCACGTGGTCGTATGTTAGTTGAAAAACTGAAAGAGTTAATTCATCGCCAAATGTTTGATATCGCAATTCAAGCGGCAATTGGTAACAACGTAATTGCTCGTACTACCGTTAAGCAATTACGTAAAAACGTAACGGCAAAATGTTACGGTGGTGATATCTCTCGCAAGAAAAAATTATTACAAAAGCAAAAAGATGGTAAAAAACGTATGAAACAGGTCGGTAACGTTGAAGTACCGCAAGAAGCGTTTTTAGCTGTACTTAAATTAGATAACTAATTAGCACTATAACTAACTATAGTTAATTACATAGTAGGGATAATATGGCAGTTTACTTTTCAATATTTTTAGTCATTGTTACCGTTATTACGGGCATTGTGTGGCTAGCTGATAAATTTTATTTAGCGCCACAACGACAACTTAAACTTGTTAATGCTCAGGCGCAGTGTGATACGCCGCTAGGTGATGAAATTACGGCTAAATTGACTGAGCCTTCTGCAATTGTAGATACGTCAGTGCAAATTTTTCCAGTTATCGCCTTTGTGTTGATATTGCGCTCATTTATCTATGAACCATTTCAAATTCCATCTGGTTCTATGATGCCGACGTTACTCGATGGTGACTTTATTTTAGTGAATAAATTTAACTATGGTTTGCGCGATCCCGTAGTTCGTAACAAGTTTATTGAAATAGGCTTGCCTGAACGTGGTGATGTAGTGGTATTTAAGTATCCTATAAACCCTCAAATTGATTATATTAAGCGTGTTGTTGGTTTACCTGGCGATAGGGTTATATACCGTGATAAGTCTATTTATATTCAACCCGCATGTGATCCTTCGCTAGATAGCTGTCCAAAGCTTGAAAAAGTGATAACAGAGTTCGTTAGCAAAGGTGACTATAGCTCTTATGGCCGAGAACTCTATCGCTATTCGGCAAATATGGGAGATAAAACTCACGACTTGCTAGTTGATAATGGTGTTTCTGCGCAACGACAGGCATCAGCATTTTGTGCTAGTGCTGAAGGAAATTTATGTCAACAGTCAGGAACGGCACGCGACGAATTTGTCGTGCCTAAAGGTCATTACTTTGTCATGGGTGATAACCGTGATAATAGCCTAGATGGCCGTTTTTGGGGCTTTGTACCAGAAGATAACTTAGTTGGCGAAGCCGTTGCTATTTGGATGAGTTTCGATTTTGAGCGAACGCCAGAAAGCTTCTTACCACGTTGGATACCAACAGGTGTGCGTTTTTCTCGTATCGGCGGAATTGAATAATTGTGTTAAATACTCCAGCAGCTATCGCGCGGTTATCGAAGAAAATAGGCTATAGTTTTAAAGAGCCTAAATTATTATTGCAAGCATTAACGCACCGCAGTGCAAAAGGTGCCCATAACGAACGCTTAGAATTTTTAGGTGACTCTATTTTGGGTTTTGTTATTGCGGAAGTTTTATTTAAGCAATTTCCTGATCATGCTGAAGGTGACTTAACTCGAATGCGCTCAAGCTTGGTTAAAGGCGTTACTTTGGCTGAAGTAGGGCGTGACTTTGGTTTAGGTCAGCACCTTATTTTAGGGCCTGGCGAGTTAAAAAGTGGTGGCCATCGTCGTGACTCTATTCTTGAAGATGCAATTGAAGCAATTATTGGCGCGGTTTATTTAGACTCTGATTTGCCGACATGTCAGGCGCTAATATTATCTTGGTTCGAAAAACGTTTAGCGGATATTAAACCGGGTAATGAACAAAAAGATCCTAAAACACGTTTACAAGAGTACTTGCAAGGACGAAAAATTCCTTTACCACAGTACGAAGTAATTAATACGACTGGGCAATCACATAATCAGCAGTTTACCGTACGATGTACAACGAGTGTGCTGGACAATGAAGTGATCACTAAAGGCAGCAGCCGTCGTAAGGCTGAGCAATCAGCCGCTTTACAAGTTTTAACCTTAATTGAAAAAGCTAAGTAAGCTTTTCGACACCTTAAGTTGATAAAAAACTCATGACAACAGAACAAAAATATTGTGGTCTTATTGCCATTGTTGGCCGTCCAAATGTTGGTAAGTCAACCTTACTTAATACCTTGCTTGGTCAAAAAGTTAGCATTACCTCACGCAAGCCACAAACAACTCGCCATCGTATTTTAGGTATTTTATCTGAAAAAAATCATCAGGCTGTTTTAGTTGATACTCCGGGCTTACACTCGGAAGAAAAGCGTGCGATTAACCGATTAATGAACCGTGCAGCAAGTAGTACATTAGCTGAAGTAGAAACCATTGTATTTTTAGTTGAAGGTACTCATTGGACAAGTGACGATGAAATGGTACTGACAAAAATAAAAAACAGTGGTGCGCCATGTGTTTTAGTCGTGAATAAAATTGATAATATTCAAGACCGAGATAGTTTATTACCACATTTGCAAAAGCTAGGGGCTATGCATGATTTTGCTGATATTGTGCCAATTTCAGCCAGTAAAGGTGATAACGTAGATGCGATTAAAGACATTTGTTTAAAAGCATTACCTGAAGGGGATTTCTGGTTTCCTGAAGATTATATTACTGATCGCTCTAGTCGTTTTATGGCCTCTGAAATAGTACGCGAAAAATTGATTCGTTTTACTGGTGATGAATTACCATACTCGACCACGGTTGACATAGAACAGTTTAAAGTTGATGAAAAAGGTATTTTACATATCAATGCATTAATTTTAGTCGAACGTAGTAGCCAAAAGCGTATGGTAATAGGTAATAAAGGTGAAAAATTAAAAGTCATTGGCCAAGAAGCAAGACGCGATATGCAAACATTATTCGATCGCAAAGTGTTCTTAGAAACTTGGGTGAAAGTTAAGTCTGGATGGGCTGATGATGAAAGAGCATTAAGAAGTTTAGGCTACGGCGATGACTATTCGGGCTAATTGTGATTAGAAAACTTTACTTAATTGTTTAGCCTATTGATGCAGAGAGTTTAATGCAAGAAACTACTCAGTTAGCGTTTGTTCTACATAGTCGACCTTATCGAGAGAACCAAGTTCTTGTCGACTTGCTAACTGAGAATGATGGCAAAGTGGCTGCTTTAAGTTATGTCGGTCACTCGAGCAAATCAAGCCGTAAAGCTTTACTACAACCTTTTATCCCCGTTAACGTGACGTTGAAAGGACAATACGCGTTAAAAAATTTAGCGCGTGTAGAGCCTGCTGGAAAGTCCATTCTTTTAAAAAAAAACGCACTGTTCAGTGCTTTTTATATCAATGAATTACTGGTTAAATTATTAGCTGAAAATATTCCCTGTATCGAACTATTTCAGCAGTATCAAGCGAGCTTGCAGGGCTTGCTTGATGCGAGCGAGTTAGAAATAACTTTGCGTCAATTTGAATTGGTGTTGCTAGCAGAGCTCGGTGTTTCTTTTGACTTTTCTTTGGTTTTTGAACACACTGCTTCGGGGTTTTATTATTTGCCAGAAGACGGTTTTATTCCCGCTTATACGGTACTTAAACAAACTTGCTATGACCGAATGCATTTGCAAGCAATCGCAGAGCAAGACTTTTCCGATCCTGCGACATTAACAACATTTAAAGTTTTAATGAGGCAAGTGATTAACCACTTACTCGGTGGCATACCATTAAATAGCCGTAAGTTATTTAGTAAAAAAGTATAGCTGTCATTAAAACTTCAATAGTAACTTTAGTAGTTAAAATAAGAGATTGAATATGAAAGATATTTTATTAGGCGTAAACGTAGACCATATTGCGACATTACGACAAGCGCGTGGTACAAACTACCCAGATCCTGTTTACGCTGCGTCTGTTGCTGAACATGCTGGTGCTGATGGTATTACGGTACATTTACGTGAAGATCGCCGTCATATCCAAGACCGAGACATTCATGTATTAAAGCAAACATTACATACGCGCATGAACTTAGAAATGGCAGTTACTGATGAAATGCTTGATATTGCTTGTGATGTTAAGCCTGTTTTTTGCTGTTTAGTACCTGAAAAACGCGCTGAATTGACCACTGAAGGTGGATTGGATGTTGCGGGTCAACAAGAAAAAATTAATGCTGCTGTTGCTCGGCTAGCTGATGCAGGTATTCAAACCAGTTTATTTATTGATGCTGATAAAAACCAAATTGATGCAGCATTAGAAAGTAAAGCGACTTATATTGAAATTCACACTGGTCAATATGCTGATGCCGCCAATGAAGACGAACAACAGGCTGAACTTGAACGTTTAATTGCTGGTATTGAATATGCTCATTCATTGGGCTTAAAAGTAAATGCAGGCCATGGTTTAAATTATTTCAATGTTAAACCTATTGCGGCTATTCCTGAAATAATTGAGCTTAATATTGGCCACGCTATTATTGCTCGTGCTGTTATTGATGGCTTAGATAAAGCAATACGCGATATGAAGCGCTTAATGCTTGAAGCTCGCGGCTTAGTATAAGTAGTAAGCATTATATTACTGTTGGCTAAAGGAGTAAGTTTTGTCGGTTATAGGTATCGGAACAGATATAGTTGATATTCGCCGTATTGCTAAGATGGCAGAAAACGCGCAGCTACGATTAGCTAAACGTGTGTTAACCGACAATGAACTCCAACGGTATTTATCTATGAAACAGCCTGAACGTTTTCTCGCAAAACGTTGGGCTGGTAAAGAAGCAGCAGCAAAATCACTCGGCACGGGTATTGCTGCTGGCGTTTCATTTCAACATTTTGAGATTGTCTCATTAGACTCAGGTCAACCGACTCTGGTCTTAAGTTCTAAAGCGTTAACTTTAGCTGAAAAGCTAGGGGCTAAATCTTGGCATATATCACTTTCTGATGAAGTTAAATATGCGACAGCGTTTGTGGTTTTGTCTCAATAGTTTTATTTTTCAGCTTTCTAAAATCAACATTAACTATTTATTGAAATAATATCCTGCTAGAAATTATTTATGTTCTATACTTAAATTGCGCTTGGTGGATTTATTAATTAACTAGAGTTAATTTAGGAGTTGGTATGCAGTCGCAAAAACAGCCCATTGTAGATAGAAGACAAGAGCCGCCCGAACAATCTGTTTGGTGGTCTAAATTATCGCTTGCACAAAAATTTTCTGCCAGTAGCTTAGGGAAGTTTGGTTATGAGTTACGCTTTGTACGCAATGAGCAAGGGCATAGTTTAGCTATATTGATGTGTAATACAGGGATTGCAGTGATCACTGAAGATGGCGATATTAATACCTCCCCCGAGATAAAAATACGTTAATAATAGGTTTATCAATACTTTCTAATTTTTATGTTATCTACAGTACTAATATTTTATTAGCTTAGTGAGGTTGTTAAAACTTCTTAATAAAGTCAGTAGCGTCCTCTAATACCAAATCAATTTGTTCAAAAAATTCAAAGAACTCCGGCTCTAAATCATCTAAAGCAATACCACGTTTTAACTCTGTTTCTAATTCATGGGTAACCTTGCCTAGACTTGGTACGCCAGAATAACAGCAGGCGCCATTAAGTTTATGAATTAATATTTTAAGCTGTTCTAGATCTTGTGATATTAATGCTTCAGATATACTGGTTTTGCTTTCGGGTAGGCTATTAACAAGGCCAATAAACATATCTTTGGCTAAGGTTTCTTTTTGGCCAGCGCGCTTTAGCGCTAACGGCCAATCAATAATGGTTGGTCTTGCATTTGTAATAACTTTCTCTGTTGGTGCGACAATGGCTTGAGCATTGTCATTCGCTAGTAGGCTTGAGTCACAATACTCATAAATGGAGTGATGTAGCATAGCTTCATCTATCGGCTTAGTTATAAATGCATTAAAGCCTTTACCTAATAGTTTATCTTTTTCCTCTCCGAATACGTGAGCTGTTACCGCTATTATTGGCGTATGTTCATTTAATGTTTGCTGGCGAATAATTGATAACGCTGAAATACCATCCAATACTGGCATTTGAATATCCATAAAAATTAAGGCAAATTTTTCATGCCTGCATAGCTCAACCGCTTGTGCACCATCAGTAGCGGTTGTGACTTCATGAACTTGCTCAAGTAGTAGTTCATTTATTAACTTTAAATTTGCTTCATTATCATCAACCGCTAGCACCTTAATAGGGGCTTTCTTTTCAGGTAAGTCAAATAACCTTGCCTGCTCAGGAGCCTTTGCGGGTAGTAGCGTCTTGCCCAATCGTTGAACGGTTATAGGTTTACTGATGCAAGTTTTCGCACCACTTGAGATAAGGGCTTCATGTAAGCTAGGTGAGTTACTATTTATTGCTAAATGCACTGATGGAATTAAGTCCTGAAGTGTAAAAACTAGTGCTTTGAGCTCATTAAGTGCTGCTGGTGTGACATCATGTCCAATTAACGCAAAGTCAAATGCAGACATTTGTTTTTTGTTCGACATTAGCTGTGCTAGTTCACTAGGCAGGGTTATACAGGTAGTTTTCATTTGCCAGCTTGATAATATTTCAGTAGTCGCTAAGCGGCTTGCTGCATGAGGCTCGTAATAGAGTATTGTTTTATTTGCTAAAGGCTCAGGTATTGGAGCTTGCAATGTTGGTATTGGGTTAAGTTCACATTGAATGGTAAACCAAAAAGTAGAGCCTTCATTCTCGATACTTTCAAAACCAATTCCACCATGCATTTCGGCAACTAAGCGTTGTGAAATCACTAAGCCTAAACCTGTGCCACCATAGATACGCGTGACACTTTTATCGCCTTGACCAAAGGCTTCAAAAATTGAATTTTTCTGTTGGTTTGATATACCGATACCGGTGTCTTGAACCGTGACTCTCATTTTATATAAGTTTTTTGCGATAACATTGCCGTCGATATTGATATCAACAGCGCCTTTATCGGTAAACTTAATAGCATTACTGGCAAGGTTAACCAGTACTTGCTTGATGCGCATGGCATCGCCAATCAACGAGTCTGGTAATTGTGGGCTAACACGTAAAGATAATTCAATATTTTTCATGTGGGCACTTGGTGCCAACAACGTTAATGTTTCTTCTACAGACTCTCGAATAGAAAATGGAATATTTTCGATAACCATTTTTCCTGCATCAAGTTTTGAGAAGTCTAAAATATCATTAATTATTGATAATAAATTACCGGCAGAACGCTCGATGGTTTGTAGGTGATCTCGTTGTGTATCACTCAAGCGGGTTTTCAAAACTTGTCGAGTAAAGCCGATAACACCATTAAGCGGAGTTCTTAACTCATGGCTCATATTAGCTAAAAATTCTGATTTGACCTTGTTGGCATCTTGGGCTTTGCGCTTGGCAATATCTAACTCGACGTTTTGAATTTCAAATTGCTCTAAGCTTTCTCGTAAATCTATTGTTGCTTGATCAATGCTGCGTTGCATTTCATCTTGATAGTCACCTAGCGATTGTGCCATGGCGTTAACGCCATTTTTCAAAAAATTTAACTCACCTATCAGTTGACCGCTAATTCGGCTTTCAATTTTTCCTTCACGAATTCGATCAATGGCTAAAACCATTGAGGAAATAGGGCGAGTTACATTATTAATTAACTTAAATGAGAAAATAGCACTAATCATGATACCGAAGAGTAAAATAAAGAATGTACTAACTAATAAGTCTTGCTGTGCGTATTTAACGCTACTTTTATCTATTTGAATAGCAATGTAACCAATAACGTCAGTGTTATTAGTTAATGCGGGAGTATTATTATGTTGGGTGAGTTCATCTATTATTGGTGCTCGATAAACTAGATAATCACCGTGATCATCATATTGTGTGCGAGCCGGTAAGCTCTGGCCTGCTTTTATACGCATGGTATGCGTGTCACCGTGATAGGCACTAGTGACAAAAACTTGGTTGTCTTTGGTAAAAATCGCAATGCTTTTTATGATGTCAGACTGACTGCGATGACTAAATCCAATAAGGGTTCTTAAACTATCTCTCTTTTTCTCTAATAATGGTGCAGCACTACTTATTGCTAGCGGATCTATGATGCTACTGGCTCTTTGGTAAATAAATTGATCGAGCTCATGATAACGGCTATAAGATAAATAACCCGCTACAATGATACTGATGATGGCCGTAGGAACGATCGTTAGTAAAATTACCCAATCTTTCAGGCTTATTTTATGCATTTTTTGCCGAGCTTTAGTGTAAAATCATTGGGTTAATAATCGTATAATGGCACAGTTCAAGCCAATACCAAATAGAAAATAATATACTCAGACAGCAAATATATAAATTTTGCTGTTTGTTGATGGTAAAGATAAATCACTATGGCAAATTTTTTCAAAGCAAGTCCTAAAAAATCACAAGCTCAACAGCAAGTCACGGTCACTGTTACTCGCCTCGACCAGCAAGGTTGTGGTGTCGCTTCTATGGGTAAAAAACCAGTTTTTATTGACGGCGTTTTACCTGGTGAAATAGCAGAAGTGAAAGTGTCTCAGCAAAACAGCAAGTTTGCTAAAGCAAAACTGATTAAGCTTGTTAAAAGCAGTGCCGAGCGAGAAGAAGTTAAGTGTGGCCATTATTACCAATGTGGTGGCTGTAATTTGCAGCATATGGAATATACAGCGCAAATCGATTTTAAGCAGAACAAAGTAGCGCAGTTATTTTCACGCCAATCAATTGATGGCAATTTACCTTGGCAGGCTGCGATGACCAGTGACGCTTGGCATTATCGTCGCAAAGCTAGAATTGGTGTGCAATATAATAAACGCGGCGAGCCAATTGTTGGCTTTCGACAGCGAGAAAGTAATAACCTGACTGAAATAAAGTCTTGCCCAGTTTTAGTTACTGATTTTTCTGATATATTTCTTCAGCTAAGAGGTATATTGCCAAAACTTTCTGGTAAGAATGCTATTGGACATATCGAAATAATTGCTGCGAATAACAATGCTGTTGTAGTTCGCCAGTTAAGTAAAATGTCAAAAACAGACAAACAATTGTGGTTGCAGTTTGCTGATGAAAATCAATACTCGGTGTACATTGATGATGGCAAGCAAGTAATGCCATTATCTGGCGATAGCGCATTATCTTATGCGTTAACTGCTACCTTAGATATTGAATTTTCGGCGACTAGTTTTATCCAAGTTAATCATAGTGTGAATCAAAGCATGGTTAAACAGGCACTTGCTTGGTTAAACCTTGAAAAAGATGATGTTGTATTAGATTTATTTTGTGGCTTAGGGAATTTTAGCTTACCTATTGCTCAATGTGTTCAATCAGTTGTTGGTATTGAAGGCGTACAGGATATGGTGCTACGTGCTGATGATAACGCTAAAGCAAATGGTTTAAGTAACTGTCAGTTTTATCAAGCTGACTTAAACAGTGAGTGGGAAAGCCAACCTTGGGCACTATCAACTTATACTAAAGCATTACTTGATCCTGCAAGAGCTGGTGCTTATGAAGCGCTAACTCAGTTAATCAAATTCAATATTAAAAAGCTCCTATATGTTAGTTGCGATCCAGCATCTCTTGCTCGTGATACTAAGCTGCTTGTAGAGCACGGCTATAAAATTGAAAAAATAGCGATAATGGACATGTTTTCACAAACAAAGCATGTTGAAACTATGGTAATGTTTAGTCTATAAGTCTCAGACAATTAGGCTATTTTACATCTAGTTATTTACTAGAGGTTTATTGATTAACTTAAGTCAAAGGTAGGGAATTCCATGGTTTCAGTGCGTAAATCACATCAAATGTCGGCAGCAAGCTTTGAACAATGGCTAGACACATTGGATTTAAACGCAGCCAAAAAAAAATCGTTAGAAGAGCTGTGGCAAAGCACACATCATTTCTTTGATGCCAATACTTCTTGCCAAACTAAATCGCTAGAAATGGTCGAAATACTATCCGGTTTAAATCTTGATACCGAATCATTGTGCGCTGCTTTTATTTGCCCGCTTTTTGAATATGACCACATTTCTTTAGAGTACATTGAAGAGCACTTCTCGCCACAAATTTATATGCTTTGCAAAGGCGTAAGCCAAATGGAAGCTATTAAGGCATTGCAACAGACGCAATCAAGCCAAGTTAGTGCAAATCAAATAGATAATATCCGCCGTATGTTACTCGCGATGGTAGAAGATGTTCGCGCAGTAGTAATAAAGCTTGCTGAGCGGTTATGCCATTTACGATTGGTTAAAAATAGCGATGAAGAAAGTCGAGTATTAGCCGCTAAAGAAACTGCAAATATTTACGCGCCTTTGGCTAACCGTTTAGGTATTGGTCAATTAAAGTGGGAGCTAGAAGATATAGCGTTTCGTTATCTACACCCTGATGTTTATAAAAAAATTGCCAAACAACTAGATGAAAAGCGTCTTGATAGAGAACGCTACATGGTTGATTTCGTTGATAACGTATCAAACCAACTTAAAGAATCCGATATTAAAGGTGTGGTTTACGGACGCCCCAAGCACATTTATAGTATTTGGAAGAAAATGCAGCAAAAGTCGTTAGACTTTGAGCAATTATTCGATGTTCGTGCCGTTCGCATTGTTGTTGATGAACTACAAGGTTGTTATGGCGCATTGGGTATCGTGCATACCGGCTGGCAACACTTACCTAAAGAGTTTGATGATTATGTTGCGACACCGAAAAGTAATGGCTACCAATCAATTCATACTGTTGTTATTGGCCCTGAAGGCAAAGCTATTGAAGTTCAGATCAGAACTCAACAAATGGACGATGATGCTGAACTAGGTGTAGCAGCACATTGGCGTTACAAAGAGGGTAGTGCAAGCGGTAAAACATCTGGCTTTGATGAAAAAGTGAGTTGGTTAAGGAAAATATTACAATGGCAGGAAGATGTTTCTGAAAGTGGCGAACTAATTGACGAACTGCGCAGCCAGGTTTTTGAAGACCGTATTTATGTTTTTACGCCAAGTGGCGATGTTATTGATTTACCAAGCGGCGCAACACCGTTAGATTTTGCTTACTACATTCATTCTAATGTTGGTCATAGTTGTATTGGTGCTAAGGTTTTTGGCCGTATTGTGCCATTTACTCATAAGTTGCAAACCGGTGACCAAGTTGAAGTGTTGCGCAGCAAAACACCTAACCCGAGTCGAGATTGGTTAAACCCAAGCCTAAACTATATTCATACACCAAGAGCAAGAGCTAAGGTTCAACACTTTTTTCGTTTACTTGACCGCGATAAAAATATTATTGCCGGAAAAGAGTTATTAGAAAATGCCTTAGCAAAGGTCCAGCTTTCCTTAGCAAAAGTTGATTTATCAGAGGCGACAGAGCGCTTTAACCTAACTCATAATGATGACCTTATTGCCGGTGTTGGCGCAGGTAGTATTCGCTTATTACAAGTGGTTAACTTTTTACAGCAACTTGATTCAAAAACTAAGCCGGTAGAAGAAATTGATCCGCAAAGTTTAGTTCGTCAACCGCAACAGGCGGGAACACAAGCTGCTGATAGTAATGGCATTACAGTTTCAGGTGTTGGTAATTTATTAACGCATATGGCGAAATGTTGTCAACCTGTGCCTGGAGATGAAATATCAGGCTTTATTACTCAAGGGCGAGGAATATCGGTGCATCGTCTTGATTGTGAACAACTTGCTAATGCTCTAAATCAGCAGCCGGAACGTGAAGTTGATGTGCAATGGGGTATCGACAATAATCAAAGCTACCAAGTTAGTATTAATATAATCGGTAGTGATCGCCAAGGTTTATTACGCGATATTTCAACCATTATTTCTAATGAACGAGTTAGCATTATTGGCCTTGAAAGTAATACCGACCACGCAAAACAAAGTATGAGCATGGGCATAAAAGTAGAAATTAGCAATAACGAAGCATTAACGCGTTTAATGACTAAATTAAATCAACTTGATGATGTTATTGATGTTAAAAGATTATAAGTAGTGAGTAGGTAGAGTGAGTAAATTATGTTAATGGCAAAACCCTCAATGGAAAAGCTGCGTTGGATTATGCAGGCATTGCGCGACCCTGTAACTGGCTGCCCGTGGGATATAAAACAAACCTTTGCTTCTATTATTCCTCACACTATCGAAGAAGCTTACGAAGTTGCTGATGCGATAGAGCAAGAAGACTTTACTGAGCTTGAAAAAGAGCTTGGCGATTTGCTATTTCAGGTGGTCTTTTATAGCCAACTTGGTAGTGAAGAAAAGCGTTTTGATTTTGATAGTGTTGTTGCTGCGATTTGTGAGAAGCTAATTCGTCGCCATCCCCATATATTTGCCAGTAGTGATTTTGCATCAGACGCAGAGATTAAAGCTAATTGGGAAAACGAAAAAGTAAAGGAACGTCAGCACAAGAATAACGACCAAGCGTTAAGTATATTGGCTGACATTCCTCGTAATTTACCTGCATTATCTCAAGCGGCTAAAATTCAGAAACGCTGTGCTCATGTCGGTTTTGACTGGGACAACATTGATGATGTATTTGCCAAAGTTGCAGAAGAAGTTCAAGAAGTAAAACAAGAGCTACACAATAACGACATTGCTTTAGCAGAAGAGTTAGGTGATTTGATGTTTGCGGTGGTTAATTTATGTCGTCATGCTAAACAAGACCCTGAAGTTATATTGCGTCAAGCCAATCAAAAGTTTACTAAGCGTTTTCATGGTGTTGAACAGCGAGTAACAAACTCAGAAAAAAACTTTGAACAACACTCTTTAGATGAATTAGAGGCTTATTGGCAACAGGTAAAGATTGTTGAAAAATCATAATTAGCTGTTCACTAAACTACTGATAAATCTTCTTATAAAAACAAACTAACCGAGGTTGAAATGTCTTCATTACCTGCACTAATTGATTGTATTTTATCGTTAAATAACAATATTGCTACTTTAACTTTCAACCGTCATGATGTGCGTAATGCCCTGACGAGTACTGCAATCGCAGATGATATTGTCAATACCGTTGAATGGATAAATAAAACCCCAGAAATTGCCGTATTGATTATTACTGGTGCAGGCTCTGCTTTTTCTTCCGGTGGTAACATTAAAGATATGGCTGAGCGGGCAGGTGATTTCGCTGGCGATGTTCAAGAGCTTGAAAGACGTTATCGCGAAGGAATTCAACGTATTCCATTAGCATTACATAAATTAGAAGTGCCAGTTATTGCCGCGGTTAACGGCCCCGCAATAGGTGCCGGTTTTGATATTGCCAATATGTGTGACATTCGAATAGCGTCAACAAAAGCAAAATTCGGTGAGACCTTTGTTAATTTAGGCATTATTCCTGGTGATGGTGGAGCATGGTTTATGCAACGGTTAATCGGCTATCAAAAGGCTGCAGAGTTGACTTTTACTGGGCGTGTAATCGATGCTGTTGAAGCTAAAGAAATAGGCGTGGTGTTAGATGTTACAGAGCCAGAAAGCTTACTAGCCAAGGTGAATGAGCTTGCCGATGAAATAGCATCGAAACCAGTTGCTTCACTTCGTTTAACTAAACGGTTGATGAAGTTAGCCCAGCGTACTGAATTACCAGACTTCCTTGATATATGTGCAGTATTTCAAGGTATGTGTCATAACAACCCTGAGCATTTGTCGGCAGTAAATACTATGATTGAAAAGTTGGCAAAATAGCTTGTTTTCGAGCTCAGTTATCGAGCTCAGTTGTCCACACTCGACTGACCTGAACACTAGCGTATTGTTTAAATACGCTAGTCCAAATAGTAATAATAGGGTTTTAATTACTTAATAAAGTACTTAATTGCTCAATGACGTTATCGATATTGGCTTTATTAATATCTAAGTGCGTTACTAGGCGCATAGGATTCCCTGCTGTTAGCAGAATGTTTTTGGCCTTTAGCTGCCCAACAATATTATTAATATCAATTGTGTTTGAAAATTTTGCAAATACCATATTGGTTTCTACGTGATCTTCATTTACTTCAACATTAGGTAGTAGGTTCAACTGCTGGGCTAAGTACTTAGCATTGTCATGATCTTGCTGTAATACCTTAGGGTTTTCTTCAAGTGCTATTTTTGCCGCAGCGGCTATGATACCTGCTTGTCTCATCCCGCCGCCAACAACTTTACGCCAGCGCTTGGCATCTCTAATTAAGCTTTCAGAGCCTAATAGTATCGAACCAATTGGCGCGCCAAGCCCTTTTGAAAGGCAAATAGACATTGAATCTACATGCTGGCAGATTTCGGTAATATCAACGTTTAAAGCAGTTGCTGCGTTATAGACTCTGGCACCATCTAAATGTAATTTTAGGTTATGCTGATTGGTAAATTCGCGGGCGTTAGCCATGTATTTCAAGGGTAATACTTTGCCATTAATGGTATTTTCTATACTTAATAATGTTGTACGAGCGAAATGGCTATCGTCAGGTTTTATCGCCGCGGCTAGTTTTTCAAAGCACAAACTACCATCTTTTTCATTCTCAATAGGTTGTGGCTGAATTGAACCAATAATTGCCGCGCCGCCGCCTTCAAACTTATAGTTATGAGCCTGTTGACCGCAAAGGTATTCATCGCCACGTTGGCAGTGTGCCATTAATGCCAATAAATTAGCTTGTGTTCCCGAGCTACAAAACATTGCATTGGCGAAACCATGTCGCTTTGCTGCCCACCGCTCTAATTCGTTTACTGTTGGGTCGTCACCATAAACGTCATCACCTACTTCAGCATTTGCCATTGCGTCACGCATCGTTTGACAAGGGCGGGTAACGGTATCAGAGCGAAAATCAATCATGGTGTACCTCTTTTTTATTATGTTATGGACTTATGTTTTGGGCGATGACTTTAGTTTTGAGCATCAAAAAAGGCATCAATGATGATGCCTTTTTTTAATCTGTATTGCGTAAGTTTACTCAGCAATATCAGCATTGTGGTAAACGTTTTGAACGTCGTCACAATCTTCTAACATATCAATGAATTTTGCAAAGTTAGCTAAATCATCTTCACCAGAAACTTCAGTATAAGTTTGTGGTACCCAAGTGATCTCTTCAACTTCTAAAGAATACTCCGGCATAGAGTTAGCAAACTCAGTTTTAATTTTAAAGAATTCAGTATGCGGTGCATGTACGGTAATAATGCCGTCTTCTAAATCAACGTCGGTAACGTCAATATCAGCCATCATTAATGTTTCTAATACAGTTTCTTCATCTTCACCTTTAAATGCAAAAACGGCTTGATGATCAAACATGTGTGAAACGGTGCCAGATGAGCCGATTTTAGAGTATGTCTTAGTAAAACATTGGCGAACATCTTTAATGGTACGGTTACCGTTATCTGTTAAGCAATCAATAATAACCATGCAGTTACCAGGACCAAAGCCTTCGTAGCGCGCTTCTACGTAATCTTCACCACCAGCGCCTTTTGCTTTTTCAATTGCTTTGTCGATAACGTGTGTAGGTACTTGGTCTTTTTTTGCTTTTTCAATTAAGCGACGTAATGACAAGTTAGTATCAGGGTCTGGACTACCATTTTTCGCAATAACGTAAATTTCTTTACCATATTTTGAATAAACTTTAGTTTTTTGACCAGCCGTTTTGGCCATAGATAATTTACGGTTTTGGTATGCTCTGCCCATCTGAATACGTCTCGTTGTTCATAATTAAAATTTCTATGGCTAGATTCTAACGGGTCGTGTCGGCTATTTCTAGTGCTGTGCCCAATTGTCCTTTCAATATTTAAAAAAGCATGTGAAAATTTGATCTAAATTCTTATCAAATTATTAATTATGTCGGATTTGAACGTAATTATTGCCGCAGATATTTTTGGCACTAGCCCCGAGTTTAAAACGTTATGTCAGCAAATATCTTTAGCTGAAGTCGGTTCAGCAGCCACGAATTATCATGTCGTGGGCCCATATCAAAGGCAGCCAGATAATTTCTCCTCTGAAAAAAGTGCCTATCAGTATTTTATCGAGCATGTTGGTGTTGAAGCTTATAGCGAAAAATTACTGTCAATAATAGAAGCTAGCTCTGGGCCTAAGTTACTTATTGGTTTTAGTGTCGGTGGCAGTGCTATTTGGCGCTTAACGCCAAAGTTAGCAAGCTCTGGCGTTATATCAACTATTTGCTTTTATAGTAGTCAAATTAGGCATATGACTGAAATTGAGACAACCGTACCTTGCCAGTTTGTATTGCCAAACTCAGAAGAGCATTTTTCGGTTAATGAATTAAAAGCAAAAATGCAAAATAAGCAGCAAGTGAATGTTGAACAGTGTTGTTATCAACATGGTTTTTTAAACAAATTATCAAATAATTATAATCAAAGTGGGGCTACACAATATATTAGGAATATTCAAAAATTTATTACTAAAGCCAACTTGTTACTCTGATGGCATATTGGTTTTATATTTTTTTGTTATTCGAATTGTGATTAAGCTATGGCTTTGATGTTGCTTAAGGTTTTCGTTATTTTGTATTGTTTAATGAGCTACAGGGTGAGAAAATTGTTTATCCAAAAGGACTTTAGGTTAAGTGGCATTAACACTTTATTGTTTTAAGTGTTAAATTAGTTATTGAAGCTTTTAAATATTCATTAAGCTTTGTTTTCCTAAGTTAATTTTATATGCCGTTTACTAAAAAATATCACTAGATCGCTATTTTCGATATACAGGGAGTTATTGTTGCGTCGTTTTAGTTTATTTATCATGCTGGCTTTTCATTTTGTTTGGAGCAGCTCCGCTTTTTCTGCAGAATCTGATGATATTGCCATTTTTTATCCTGATGTGGCTGAGCCCTATAAATCCATCTATCAGGAAATAATCTCAGGTGCTGAGAATGCCAAAATTACTGATGATCAAAATAGCCAACTTATCGTTTTTACACTTGAAAAAGATTTTGACGTCTCCCGTATTACTCGTCAATTAAATAACAAAGGTATTAAAAAAGTTATTGTTTTGGGACGAGTGGGACTTAAGTTGGCAAGGGCATTGAAGGATGACTTTATTGTTATTTCAGGTGCTTTACCTATCACACCCAATACCCTTTCAGGGATTAGCTTAATTACCGACCCCGAATATTTATTCAAATATTTAACTTTGGTCGCTCCTAAGGTTGACACGATACATGTTGCTTATAGCAAAGCAAATGATTGGTTAGTTAATTTAGCGAAGTCAGCAGCAATGGCACAAGGTTTTAAACTTGATATGCGCAAAGTCGATTCAACTAAGCAGGCCATTGAGTATTATCAACAGTTGTTTACTCGAGGTTTATCTGAGAAAGATGCTATTTGGCTACCTATTGACCGAGTTTCTTCACAAGATAAAGTGACGTTACCATTTATATTGGAAAAGGCATGGGCTGAAGATATTGTTGTTTTTTCAAGTAAGCCTTCACATGCAAAACGAGGTGCACTTTTTTCTACATACCCTGACAATTACGGCCTTGGTCAACAACTTTATAAAATGATTCATGAGCATAATGGTGACATTGAAGCGAAACCGTTCTCAGCCTTAATATCGACATTATTGGCCGTAAACTTGCGAACAGCAGCTCATTTAGGCTTCAAGTATAGTAAAGAGCAGCAAAAAAACTTTCAATTAACTTTTCCAGAGTAAACATGCATGACAGTAATTAGGTCACTATTTAATTCCAAAGCTAGTTTCAAACAGCAATTATTAATGTTGTTTTTTGCCAGTCTTACTTGCTTAGCGATAACTACTTCAACTATTACGGCATGGCAAACCAGTATTGAGTTGAGAAAGTCTACAATAGAAACTGGTTTACAAATTTCTAATAATTTAGCTGATCGCCTTATTTTAGCGTTACTTACTGCCAGTAAAGAAAATGCCCATGGCGCCATTACTAATACACTAGGTTTTAAGTCTGTTGATAGTATTTCTGTCTATAAAGATGATGCAAGTTTACTTGTTTATAACTCAAAAAATGAAAGTAAAGCCTCAGTTTTAGTCCCTAATACAGAATTAACGTCTTCACAGCTTTATCAAGAAACTGAATTGACATGGACGTTTTTTGCGCCAGTTAAATACATAGAAGAAACTGATGATATGGAGCTAATAGAGCCTGCCGCGAATAGTCAAAAAGAACAAATTTTAGGTTATGTTCTAGTGAAATATAACAAACAAGCACTTCATGCTATTCAGCGCTCAATTGTGATTAATAACATTGTTATTGCCGGTGTTTTATCACTATTACTTTTGCTATTGATGCTTTGGGTTTTGAATCGTTTAACTACGCCGTTATTGCGTTTGTCGCAAACTATGGCTCAAGCAAGAGATTCAGGCCATTACACCAATGCTGACGTTTGTGGGCCTTTAGAAATTCGACAAATGGCCGGTATTTACAACCAAATGATGACAACGTTAGGTAACCAAAACTTAGCATTGGAAAAAAGCCATGACACTTTAGAAACCGAAGTTACGTCTCGAACAAAAGAGCTTGTTGTTGCACGTGATGCCGCATTAACTGCTAGTCGGCTGAAGTCAGAATTTTTAGCGAACATCAGCCATGAATTACGTACGCCGCTACAAGCGATTATTGGCTATACCGATTTAGTGCGTGAAGATCTAGAGCTAGAATGCATGACTGTTCAAGCTGAAGATCTAAATAAAAGTATTCGCAGTGCTCATGTGTTGTTGGCATTGATCAATAACATACTTGATTTAGCAAAAATAGAAGCCGGTAAAATGGAATTGAATGTGAAGTCTGTTGATATAAAACAGTTAATTGACGAGACCATTGAAACCATAAAACCGATGGCAGATGCTAACGAAAATCAATTGTTGATAGAAAATACAATTGAACAGAGAATTTTAAATTTAGATCGACAAAAGGTTATGCAAATTTTGTTAAATTTACTGAGCAATGCTTGTAAATTTACTGCTAAAGGACGTATTACCTTTACCGTTTATAATGATGATAAATTTCTATATCTATCTATTGCCGATACTGGCGTTGGTATCCCCAAAGATAAATTAGAGTTTATCTTTGATAAATTCACTCAAATTGATGGCAGTCAAACGCGTAAGTTTGAAGGCACTGGTTTAGGTATGGCAATTACCCAAAAATTCTGTGCTCTTATGTTGGGTGAACTAACAATTGATAGTGAATTGACGGTTGGCACCACAGTAAAAGTGATAATTCCGATAAATTAGTGAATAATTATCTAATCTAAACAAATGTTTATATTGAAAAATATTGATGATTCACTACACTTAAGAATTAAATTTTTAAGTTTTTTAACCACTAACGTAGACAAGGTGTTTTGCATGCTATTAGCCCGTAAAGTTATCAATTGTTTAATTTTTTTAGCTTTGTCGAATAGTACTTTTGATGCTTTTGCTGATAATAACGATTTTGCTGAATTTGAAGAGTCACTAGCAGACTTTTACGGTGATGAAGAGTTTATTTCTTTAGCTACTGGTAGTAAAAAACTGATTAAAAAAGCTCCGTCTGTAGCATCTGTTATTACTGCAGAAGAAATTCGCAATATGGGAGCAAGAAATCTCTCTGAAGTATTAGATACTGTACCTGGGTTACATGTTTCAAAAAGTGGTCAGAACATGGCGCCAGAATTTTGGTTTCGCGGTATTTCAACCACGTTTACGCCACAAACGTTATTTATGGTTAATGGTACGTCAACGAAAAGTGTTGTACGGGGGGATAATCATACTATTTGGGGCGAATATCCAATTCATGCCATTGAACGGATTGAAATTATTCGCGGTCCTGGTTCAGCGCTGTATGGTGCTGATGCTTTTTCTGGTGTTATTAATATTATTACCAAAAAAGCTGATAAAGGCCGTGCTAATGAGATCGGCGCTAAGTTTGGACATTTTAATACCGTCAATGCTTGGCTTAATGGTCAATTTGAGATCGGCAGTTGGAGGTTTGCGGCAAATTTTGAGTATTTAGGTAGTGATGGTTATGAGGGAATGGTTGATGAAGATGCCCAAAGTGCTATAGATCAAGCATTTAAAGCTACTGGTGCTCCGTTCGCCTCTTTGGCACCTGGTTATTTAAATGTCGGCTTTGATGCACTTGATATTTGGCTTTCCGCTGAGAATGACTTATTTAATATTGATATTGGCTTTCAAGAAAGAAGTGACGTTGGTACTGGTCAAGGGGCAACTGAAGTTTTAGATACCAATGGCCGGTTTGGTAGTTACAAAAAAATAGTAAGTGCGTCTTTAAAAGAGCAGAGCATTTCAAATCAATTATTTATTAGCGGTAAAGTTAGCTATTACGGCTCAAGCCAAGAAATAGAAGAAGACTTACTTTTGTTTCCAAAAGGTGCATTTTCAGGGGCTTTCCCTGATGGTTTAATTGGTAACCCTGGTTGGGAAGAGGAAACGACACATATTGAGTTAAACGCTAGATATTCGGGGTTTGACAGCACAGAGATAAGTTTTGGTACTGGCTATGAGCGACAAAACCTTTATCAAGTGACAGAAAGTAAAAACTTCTATGCCGACTTTAGTCCAAGGCCAAATGGTGTTGAAGATGTGTCTGATACTGGTGAAGTATTTATGCCTGAAGCTGACCGAGAAAGTTATTTTATATATGTCCAAGGGGTAATGCAGTTGGCACCTGATTGGGAGCTAACAGCAGGTGGACGATTTGATGACTACACCGATATTGGTTCTACAACTAACCCTAGGCTTGCGCTTGTTTGGTCGACAAGTTTAAATTTAACGACAAAATTTTTGTATGGACGAGCATTCAGAGCACCATCATTTGCTGAGTTATTGACTTTAAATAACCCTGTTGCCTTAGGGAACCCTAATTTAACCCCTGAAAATATTGATACAATAGAATTAGCGTTTAACTATCGTTACTCACCTGAACTTTCAATAGATTTTAATGTTTATCAATACGAAATCGAAGATTTAATTACTTTTGTACAAAATGCTAATAGTGTTACTGCGACTGCGCAAAACCAAGGTCAAAGAACCGGTCGCGGTTTTGAGGCGCATTTAATTTATCACTATCAAGAAAACCTAGTTTTTCATAGTAACTTTGCTTATGTAAAGGCTGAAGATGACATTGCCAAGAGTAACGTTGGAGAACACCCTAGTTTGCAAGCTTATGTGCGAGCTGAGTGGCAAATAAGCGAGCGGTTGAAGTTAAATAGCCAAGTCAGCTATATTGCAAACCGTTCAAGAGTACCTGGCGATGTACGTGCAGAGTTAGATGATTATACCTTGGTCAATGTGGCTGCTAACTATTCATTTCCTACCAATGGAGTGGTTGTAGAGCTTAATGTTGTGAATTTGTTTGATGATGATATTAGAGAGCCTAGTTCAGCCAATGTCACTGCAGGGCAAATTAATATACCAAACGACTTGCCTCAAGCTGATCGGAGTGTTTATTTGGCGGTTAGTAAAACCTTTTAACGGCATTTTTAGCTAGGTGACGTGATTTACTTGAAACAAAAATCAATAAAATTAAATTGAGCGAAATAGAACTTAGATAAAAAGCTATAACCTGAATCTTACCTATATAAAGTAAAGATTAGTTATAGCTTTTTTGCTTCCATTTTAAGTGTTTTTTCAGCTAAGTTTTCAATTGTACTGGATAACTGAAATTAGCTGAAAGAGCTAACACCATTCTCTTTTTGCTGTGCCTGTATATGTCACTCTATCGCAGCGAATAGGTAAAAAACTACCTTCAGGATTTTCTTTTGCCTCGATATAACATGGCGGCATACCAGCCAAAACGAGTGGTGTTGTGAACAAATGAAATTCTTCAGGAGTGAAGCCTAAATCAGCACACAATGCACAATAAAGTGCGGCAACATTCATACTTAGCCCTTTTGACTTTTTCAAGTGCTGTGCAAGCTCTAGTGCTATTTTTATATGCTCTCCAGAGCTAAAGCCTAATTCATGGGCAAAATTGACGACATGCGGTATACGTTCATCAGAACTCGCTAACGGTCGTCCATACCCATATATCACCTTATGTTTTAAGAGCTCTTTAGCTGCAAAATCAGAAATTGAAATTCCTTGCTTTTGCGCATGTGCAGCACGTTGAAAGAAATCAATCCCAACTTTTAAAGGTTTGCCACCATAGATTGATGCTTCAAATACGGTTATGCCTATGCTTAATGCTAAAGAAGCTGTGCTTCTTGAGGAGGCAGCAAGCGCGGTAATATGGTTGGGCCAAATGGCTTTATCAGGATAACTGGTGCTTACCCAAATAAAATTCAGCAGTTTTAATTCATTTTCGGTAAATTCTCGACCAGTGATACCAAAGGCAAATAATTCGATCCATTGACTGTTTTTAAGTTGATGGTGTAAATCTTTACCTCGGTAAACAACTCGCTCGCCTAAGAAACCTTTGCCCATTCTCGTAATGATAGTATCTTCGTGGTTTAGCTTTATTTGCTGGCTCATAAGTCGAATCCTTTTACAGTTGGTAAGCCCAGTGAGCCTGGGTCATCAGTTAATATGGTATTTTGTCCAAAGAATGGAAACTTCTTCCAGCCTAGTTGCTCTTGCTCCAAGGCATGTACTGCCGCGCCTGGTAAACGTAGGATTAAGAACAGCATTTCGGCTTGTTTTGCGTTTAGTCCCAAATCGAACATCGCGCTGGCAATTACGCCAGTCATACTTAGTGGATATTGGATAAGTTGTTCGAATTGTTCTCTGTGCTGTTTTAGCCAAGCTATTGCTCCGTTTGGACAAATAGTGGCTAACTGCTCAAGTGTTTGCAAGATCGGGGTCGGGCACGTTTCACCGTTAGGTTCAAAACCTGGTGCGTGTTCGTATTCTGACCATATATCAACACGGTCATAATCTTGGTTTGGTTTACTTAAGAAGTTTTCCCACTCAGTTAGCTTGCAGCCACTTTTTTGCCATTGTTGAACTAAGGTGAAAATTTCTCTAGCACCACCATATTGACCTGCACCTACACCTAATGCAGCAATTAATGATGCGGCAGCGGTAGAGCCGCCAACTCCAGCATTCATTGCTGCGCGAATACTTTCGTCACGCATACCAGGATTTGCAATGGCAATAGCTATTTTTTCCAATAATTGTGCTTGAGCCGAGTTTGGGCGCTCTCCAACAAACAATAAATACCAGTATTCACTTAAGCTAGCTTTGGGAAGGATGTCTTGATAGACGTTATAGCCATAGCAATAGCTACTTTTTGCAGTGAATGGGTTATTGCTTTCCGGCTCTTCCAGCCAAATACTTGATTGATAGTTTGGTTTATTTACTTTTGTAGAATTAGACATCTTTTATCCTCCTGGAGTTGCTGATTGATTTGCTAAGCCTTTTACGCGTTGTCCCATTGGCGGTATCTCTGTTGGGTCAATATGTAAATCAATCATAGTTGGAGCTTGTTTACTGCCAAGGCGATGCCAATTGATGTTCATTAACTCATCAACTGTTTTAATTTGAATACCTTCAATGCCCATGGCTTCTGCCATTTTTGCGTAGTTAATTATCGGTAGTTCAAAGCCAATTTGTTCTGCTCCACCAAGTTTTTGGCCATGTTTGACCATACCAAGAGCGCTGTCATTGAAAACAACATAGATGACAGGTAATTGATGTTGTAAAGCCGTTGTTATTTCTTGGCCTGCCATTAGGTAGCTGCCGTCACCTGTAATGCAAACACTGGGCTTTCCACTGCCGATACAATTACCAACAGCAGCGCCAATTGCCCACCCCATGGAGCCAAAACCCATGGCAATATGATAATGACCAAGCGTATTACTTGTCTGGTGATAATGAGTAAACCAAGCCCAAACATTGCCTGCATCGAAATGTAAACGATATTCAGCAGGAATGTGCTTAGCAAACTCAACAACCACGCGCTGTGGCTTTAATGGCAATGCATCTGAGTAGCAACTTTTAGGCAAGTTGAGTTGAACTTGTGGACCGCAAATAGCTTTTTGTTCGAGAAAGTGTTGCTTAGTAATTTTTGATGAACCCCAAGATTTCCCCCACTTTATTCCTTGCTTGATATTGCTATTTAGCTGTTGGAAGATAGCGCTTAAATCGCCGCAAATGTGATGTTTTGCCATTGGCGTTCGCGCGAAGTGTTCGTTGATTTCATCAATATGAACTAACTTTTCACTTAATAAACTATTACTCCAACCATTAGTGCCCAATTCCGATATTTGTGTGCCTATAGCAATGATGGTGTCAACTGAATCGTCAAGTAATGCATTTTCTGCGCTTTCATGGCCCGCGAAACCGAATACGCCATGGTACTGTGGATGAAAACAATCTATCCAACGCTTGGCTGCAGGCCCTGTTGTAATAGCCGCATTTGTTAACTCTGCAAATTCAATGATTGCATTTATTGCCTTGCCACAGTCTCGACCAAGAAAAAGCGCGATTCGCTTGGAGCTCGTTAAAATGTCAACTAACTTTGAAATTGCCAGGTCATCAACCAATGTTATTTCATTCATGAGATTATTAGGATTGAAAGTTGGAAGTTTAGTGGCTTGTTCTCGTAAGATATCTGAAGGAATGCTGATATGAGCAGGGCCGTTAGGGGCTCGAAAAGCTGACATAATTGCTGCTACTAACTTGGTGTTAATCTGCTCTGCATGAGAGATAAGGGTGTTATAAGTTGTGCAATAACGAAAAATACCAACGGTATCTATTGCAGTGCAAGATGATTCTTGCAGGGCGTTTTTGCCAAACTTAGGTAATGGTGTTTGCGCTGTTATAACTAACATTGGAATATTATCAGCATAAGCGGATGCAACCCCAGTAAGTAAGTTAGTTGAACCAGGGCCTGTTGTGGCGCAGCAAACACCAAGCTTACCGGTTTCTCTTGCATAGCCTTCAGCCATAAATGCTGCACCAGATTCATGTCGAGCGACTATTACTTTTGGTCCTCCGTGTGGTTGGTTTCTGGCAATAGCATTATAAAGTGGCTCTATTGCGCCGCCGGGAACACTAAAAATATACTCTACTTTTAGTGCTTTTAGGTAGGCAACGATTAAGTCTGCATTGTCCCAAGATAGTTGGGAATTGAAGTTATCAGGGGTGTTGCTTGATGGTGAAATTGACTGAGTCATAATTTCTCTCTCTTAGTTAAGTCGGCTTATGCCAACGACAACTAGATCTTAGAAATAATGTCAGTCAGATAGTATGATTTAAATTAACTCTTTGCGCAGCAGACCTCTTTCATTCGAGGTGAAAGCTCTTCAATGGGAATAGGTTTGCCTAAATGATAGCCTTGAGCAAAAGTAACGCCTATTTCTCCAAGTATTATTAGGGTTTCTTCGTTTTCGACAAACTCGGCAACAGTGCTTTTTCCTAGTGCTGATGCAATTTCATAAATAGATTTAACTAGTGCGAGGTCAACACTGTTTGTTGCTAAATCAACAACAAAAGAACCGTCTATTTTTACGGATTGCGCAGGGATTTGTTTTAAATAATTAAAAGTACTAAAACCAGTACCAAAATCATCTATCGAGAACTCACAGCCCAACTTACCAATGCGAGATATAATTTTTTTAGTTTCACCGATATTACTTAAACTAGCACTTTCGGTTAATTCAAAAATTATTCGTTCTGCATCGACTTTATTAACCTCTATTGCTTCCTGGATGATAGGTACTAGTTTTTCATCACTAAAGCCTTGTGCAGATAAATTGATAGCTATTTTATGTAACTCAGGGTGTTCTGCTAGGTATTTAATCGCCTTAGCAATAACTTGTCTATCTAATAGCTTCATACCGCCACCACGCTCAAGTGCTGGAATGAACTCTCCGGGAGGAACAATTTTACCATCGAGTTTGAGTCTAACTAACGCTTCATAATAGGCGACTTTTTTAGTGGCAATTTCTACCACTGGCTGAAAATATAAAACTAAATTATCATCAACAACTGCTTGGTGTAGTTTTCTTACCCACTCTAAACTTAGCTGTAGTTCTTTACTATGAATATCATTCTGATCGTAGATATGTGCCATATTTCGACCTTGCTTTTTAGCAGCATAAAGCGCGATATCAGCTTGCTTCATGTACTCTTCAGCGCCTTCTTCATGGCCGTCAATTTCTGAAATACCAATTGAGCAATTAACTTTGAAAGTTTCGCCTTCAATTTTACATTGATACTCATCAAGCAGTTTACAAATATTATCTGCAAGTTTTAGTGCTATTTTTTGATTAGTATTAGGTAAAAGTAAAGCAAATTCATCACCACCAATACGGGCAAAAAAATCAGCTTTACGTAACCGATTACTAATCAGGGTTGATATATTTCTCAAAACACTGTCACCATGATGGTGACCCGCGGTATCGTTAATCACTTTAAAGTGATCTAAATCTAGGTAAAGCAATGCATGTGGACCACTTCCTCGCATTGCTGTAGCTGCATATTGATTTAGTTCAGTTTCAAAATAATGACGATTGAATAATCCTGTTAAGCCGTCGTGCATGGCCAAATACTCTAAATCACGCTGGGCTTTTTTTCTTGAAGTTATATCATCAATGGTTCCAGAAATACGATAACTTTCATTGTCATTACAAAGAGTAAGCTCCAAACGCGCTTCAACCCATAAGTCATCATTTATTCTGTTTTTCAGTTTAAATTCAAAATGTAAGGAGTTAACTTTACCGGTTAAAATAGGTTGTAATTGCTCGCTAGTATTTAAATTCATGAATTCAGGAGGTTCAATGTATTCATCAAGTTTTGAAAGCAGAGATTCATGAACTTTAAAACCCGTTAGCTTTTCCCAAGCTTTATTAATAAAGGTTATTTTTCCTGTTATATCAAGCTCAATAACAACACTGCCTAACTGGTCTAATAATAATTGGTGGGCATCGTGTATTTGCTTATATTCAGATTGGCTTTGCTGCAAAGATTTAACTTTATTCGCAAACTGCTCATTGCTGATCATAAAATCTTCACGGCGGGTTGCAGTTTCGCACACTCGCCTTAATTGCTCTGCTCGAAAGGGTTTTGTGACAAAGTCGGCGGCGCCATTTAGCATTAATTCTTCAGCCAATTCCATCGTGTGATTGGCAGTCATAATAACAACAGATTGATCAGGCTTTTCTTGCATTATTTGATCAAGAACTTGATTTCCAGAAAGCCCCGGCAGCATGACATCGAGCAATACTAAGGCATAATCGTTTTTACGCCATAAATTTAAACCAGACTCGCCGTCTACAGCGGTATCAATAGTGAAGCGGCTGGCTAAAATTCTTTCAACTAAATGACGAGTGTCAGGGTTGTCTTCTACTACTAAAACAGAGGTCTTTGCCATCTCTTGCAGTGTTATAAGCTCATTTTCGTTAACTATATCTAAAAGCTTAGCGTGGTCGCTGTATGGAACTAAGCCATTGATGTCAAATTCTCTCGCGGTGACATTTGCAATATGTTCACACCAAATATCGGCAACAATGACAAATTTTGTTTCTGCAGCGCACTTAAGTACACCCGAACGTATCAACCTAGCCAAACGCCAACCGTCGAAGTCATCTAAATGAATATTACTTATTACAAAGTCTACCTGTTCATTCTTTAATATTTTTATTGCTTCTTTGGTGTTTGAGGCCGTGATGATTTTGTATGAAGTACCATTACTTAAGAGTTCGTTTAAAACATTCAAATGCTCTAAATCAGTGTTTAACAATAATAGCTGCTTTAACACAGTTGGAAATGTCATAAGGGCTCATCCGTGAATGGTGATAATTACATCTAAAAAAGTACTATATAATATTATAGCAGGCGATAGAAGTTAGTAAATGTGACTGATTGTAATGTAGTTTTTAATTAGTCGTTGAATTGTCCTAATGGCCTAGTTCACTTTGTAAACAGTCCGATCTTAGAGGCTTTATAGTTGCAGACAAAGGTAATGACAATGAAGTTATTACTGTGAGGTTCCTACGGATAAATAAAGGTAGCTAAACTCAAACTCTGTATGCCATTGTTAAACTCAACAATGGCATTTTATTAATGAAAGCTAATTATTATTCTGCTTTGAGTGTAAGGCAGGTTTGAATAATAAATTTCTACTTAGCATCCGGTAGTTTTGCGTCAAGAGCTTTTAACGAACGTAAAAATAAGCCAAGCCCGCCTATCGCTAAAACTAAAATAACAATTAAATCAAATGACGTCATGGTTTTAAATGAAAATCGGATTGATGATATTACACCAAATATTAAACCAGTAACTGAGCCTATTGAAAGCACCCAACCGAGTATGTTTTTACTGTTATAAAAAATGAGTCCAACACCAAAAATAAACGGGATCATGATCATGCCGCTAGTTATATTTATGTTTCCACCCATGGCAGAAAAGCCATATAAGCTTCTGCTCATGCCAAAGCTTGATGTGACCGTAATAGCGTTTAGTAGCATATAAAAGCCACCACACATCATAATTAAGCCAATGAAAAAATGGCCAAATCCACCTGAAGTCCCACCTGCACCTCTCATATTATTTTCCTCTAATTTTGTTATTACTTTTCTGCAGAATATGGATCTTCAGCTAACAAATAAGCTCTCAAGTCAGCTTTATTTGATTGTTGGTATAACCACTCTCTAAGCTCTTTTACTTTTTTGTAAGAGTCTTCTCCAAACTTATCCTGATATATTTCTGAAAAATTTTCTTTAGTATTATTAATACGAATATTACGCTGCCAATGTGCAGTAAGAACCGCATTTAATGAACCAGCTAGTCCCTCATTTTTGAGTAACTCCCATTCACCTTTGTCTAACCAAACTCCGCCAACACTGGCACTGTAATCAATTCGATGTTCAGTGGCTGTTGATAAGCGTAACTTGCGCATAATCGTGCCTGTTATGGGGCATAATAATGCTTGTTTTGTTTCATCGACTTCACAATGCACATTTTCGTCAAAGGTAAATTGAGGGTTTCTTTCTTTCCATGCCACATAATCTTCTATTAACACCCAATTTCCCTGACATGATGAACAGGTATGCGCTCTAAATTGTCCTTCGATAAATGTTGGTATTAAATCACCCTGCTTACAACTTGTACAATTCATAAAAGTTATGTCCTTATATAATTATTATCGTTTGCTATGTTATAAAAATACCACACATCTGCAGCTTTATATATAGCTCTAAAAATCAATAAAATCAGATGAATGCGACGGTATATTTTAATGATTTTTAGTCATATTCATGTTAATTTCATTGTTATAAAGTTGTTAATCACTATACGTCTTTGACATATTATGTCAAAGGCGTATAGTGATTATAGAAAAATAATGAATATTGAAATAGTGAAAGTAGCTATTTGTTTAAGGATAAACTATGGAACAACTGTTAGCCGTCGCGTCGCAATTTCCTACTGTAATATACTCCACACTGCTCGGCATTGTGGTGGTTTATTGGCTTGTCGGAATGTTAGGGCTTATCGACTTAGACTTTTCAGGCGATATAGAACTAGATAGTGAGATAGAAGTATCTGTTGGAGGACTAACAGGTTTACTACTGACATTTGGTTTGACGGGAGTACCGTTTACGCTGGTGATTAGTATCATTATTCTTACTTGTTGGTTAGTCAGTATCTATTTACAGTTCTACTTACTCACTTGGTTACCTGATGGTTGGCTCTATTACCTGATGGGTGCAGTGAGTAGCTTTATTGTTTTTTTAATCTCACTGCCTGTCACCGCTGTTATTATTCGTCCTTTAAAAGGTATGTTTAACAGTGTAGAAACAGCAACAAGTCATCATTTAGTTGGCAAAGATGCCACCATAGCAACCGGAACCGTTACTGAAACTTTCGGACAAGCGCGTTTATTTAATGACGGTGCTGAAATCTTACTAGACGTACGATGCTCTGCAGAACACGCATTAACAATGGGTGACAAAGTTCTTGTTATTGAGTACTTGCAAGAAAACCACGCTTATATCGTTACACCTTATACAACTTAATTAATTATTAGAAAAACCATCATTTATTTGGTCGCTTTTACGTGGCTGTTGTTTTAAAAAAAGAGGAAGAAACACATGGTAATGGAACCACTTTATCTAGCTATTGGAATTGGCGTACTTTTTGTCTTTTCACTGTTAATCATGATCGCGAAGTTTTACAACAAAGTAGAACAAGGCCAAGCACTTATCATTAACAAATTGCGTGCAGAGCCTGAAATTAGCACAACGGGCGGAATGGTTATCCCTGTTATTCATAAAAAAGAAATTATGGATATTTCAACAAAACGCATGATGCTTGAACGTAAAGGCCGTTCTGGACTTATCTGCCAAGACAATATTCGTGCTGACATTATTATTACCTTTTATATACGGGTAAATGAAACCAAAGAAGATATTCTTCGCGTTGCTAAGCAAGTGGGGTGTGAGCGTTCATCTTATCCTGAAACTTTGCAGGAGTTATTTGAAGCAAAATTCTCCGAAGCGCTTAAAACTGTTGGTAAACAACTAAATTTTACCGAGTTATTCACTCAACGCGATAGATTCCGTGACAAGATTAAGGAAGTTATCGGCCAAGACTTATCGGGTTATGTACTAGAAGATGTTGCGATTGATTTCTTAGAACAAACATCGATTCATGATCTAGACCCAAATAATATTATGGATTCAGAAGGTATTCGACGCATTACTGAGTTAACAGCTCAACAAAGTGTAGAAACTAATGACTTAAAGCGACAAGAAGAAATTCGCATCAAACGACAAGATATTGAAGCAGAAGAAAAACAATTAGAACTTGAACGACAACTAGCCGATGCAAAAGCAAAGCAAGGACGCGAAATAGCTACCGTTCAAGCGCGTGAAGAAGCTGAAACAGCAAAAATTGTTGAAGAAGAGCGTTGTAAATCTGAGCAAGCAAGAATAGAAACAGAACAAGTTATTGCTGTTGCTGAAGAAAATAAACAACGAGAAGCGGACATTGCTGAACAAAACCGTTTCAGAGCGGTCGCGATTGAAGAAGAAAAAGTGACACGTGCACGCCAAATTGAAGAAATTGATCGTCAAAAAGAAGTAGAAGTGCTACGCATTGATAAAGAAAAAGTTTTAGAAGTTGAGCGTAAAAATATCGCCGAAGTACAACGAGAGCGAATTGCCGTAGAAAAAAATGTCGCGGAAGAAGAAGAGCGCATTAAAGACTTACGCGTAGTATCTGAAGCTAACCGTCAAAAAGACGAGCTTGTAATTAAAGCTAAAGGTGAAGCGGAAGAAGCATTGGTGAAAGACATTGAATCGGCAAAAGCACAAGAACAAGCTGCAGAACATACCGCAAGAAAAATGCAAACTATTGCTGAAGCTGAATTAAAAGCGGCAAGTAAACAAGCAGAATCTAAGAAGATATTAGCAGAAGGTAACCAAGCGGAAGCCGCGTCACAAGGGCTAGCTGATGCACAAATTACTTTAGCGCAAGCTGACGCTCATGAAAGACAAGGTGAAGCTGAAGCGAAAGCACTTGAACTTAAATTAACCGCAGAAGCTAAAGGTATTGAAGAAAAAGCCATGGCTGAAGCAACAGGCTTACGTGAAAAACAAGACGTGCTTAACGCCATGTCTGAGCAAGCACGAGAGTTTGAAATATTTGGTTTACGCTTAGGTCAAGAACGAGAATTAACCTTAGCTAAATTAGATAACAGCGTTGATTTAGCTGAAAAACAAGCTGGCGTGCTAGCAACAGCGCTTAGTGAAGCCAATATTAATATTATGGGTGGAGACGGTGAATTCCTGAATCAGTTTATGAAGTCTATTACTGTCGGTAAATCTATTGATGGTTTAGTCAATGAAAGTGAAACTGTACAAAAATTATTTAAAGACCATTTAGCTGGTGATCGCAACATTATGGATGATCTTGGTGGTGTACTTGCTGGCGCTTCGCAAACCAGTGAAACCATGAAGAACTTTAATATGGCCAAATTACTCTCAACTTTAAATAACGCTGACGACACGCAAAAAGGTGCGTTGGCAAGTTTATTAAATTTGGGAAATCAAGGCACATCAAACGTAAAGTAATCATACCAAGTTGATTCATTAATCAGTAGGTCATACACAGCTTGTCGATATAGATAAGCTGTGTACCAGTTGCATGGAGTTTTACATGACAGATAAGGAAAGTGCTACTAATCAAGCCGTGGCTGAAGGTGGTTCGTATGAACTGATTCAGCGTCGACTATCAGTATTAGGTAGCGATCTAAATACACACATAAAACAACTGAATGAAGAACGTATTTCGACATTTGGCTCTACCGAAATGAAAGTGGATGCTCGGGTACGTGTTCGAACTGAGCATAACTGTATTGCGCGCGATATTGCTGCTATTGGTAACACTTTACTTTTTGGCTACAACGTATTTTTGGGTTTAAAACGCAATATAACTGTTGCTGATGTGTTCAGCTTACACCAGATAAAAGATAGCGACGGCGAAGTTGAAATTCTTGATCTACCTATCACAGGTAGTTTTCTTGAAAGCCCTGATTTTGTTCGAGACTTTGACGAACTTTACACTTATTACAAAAAAACATTTTTAGCGCATGTTTATCGACAAGGCAGCAAAGTATTTGCCATTTTTCAAATTGGTGAACGCCTTGATGACATTCGTGTATTTCGCTGGGGAATTGATGCCGAACAACAAGTTACCTATATTGATAATCGCGGCGAACGAGACATTAAGCAGCCAGACAACTTTGATTTTGAATGGCAAAAGGTATCACGAGAACAGCAAGAACAAGGTAAATACCCGCATTTTAATTTATTAGATACGCTTTTTGTTGAAGCCACTGGCGGCTCAATTACCTTAAAAGTTGAAAACAATACTGAAGAAGGACAAGGCATATATTCAGAGCCTGTTGATGACGAGCACCAGTCGTTAGATGATGCCGATATTCAATATGCCAAAGTAGGGGAATTAATCCTGCTTAAAATAAAGCCTTATCGTGAAGAACAAACGCGTCATCTAATTTTTAACTGCAAAACTCAACAGGTACTAAGACAAGACGCAATAGCGCATACCTGTATTCAATTACCAGAAGACCACGGTATTATTTTCCCTGGTGGCTACTACCTGCAAAATGGTGAATATAAAAGTTTCGACGATGACGCCCAAAACTTACAACTACACCGAGTGGTTAAATCGCCAAACGGTGAAGACTTTCTCTATACGTTCTACGAGCCTAACGAAGGTCAGTATGCCTTATTTGGCTACAACCTGATCACCAGAACGCTGCAAAATCCAATTTATGGTCACGGTCAAAGCTTATATAATGATGGTAGAGTCGTCGTTTTCAGCGCTGAAACAGAACCTTCACGCGTGCATGCCATGCAGGTTTGGCAAACTCCTTTTTGTAGTGAAGAATTTGCCAGCAACCAGCCAACCGATAACAGCTTTTTTGGTAAAATAGGTAACCCGGAATTGGTTCGTGGCGTGTCTGACTTATACGGTGTTGTAAAGCTAATATCAGTACAACAACCTAGCGCCCAACACTTTAATGATTTAGTAAAAGAGTCAAAGCAGCTTTTTGATAAATATCATTGGCTTGACGATAGCAAGTTAGCCACGCTTAATGAAATTTTAAAACAGGTTGTTACAACCTCAGAGCTAGTGCTCGACGAATTCGAAAAAGTTAGCAGTATTAAAGAAAACTCCGACATTGTAATGTTAGCAGCGAAAAATAAACTGCAAGAATTTACGACGCAGCTGCAAAAGCCTCAATTTAATACCGCTAAGCAATTCGTTGATAACTTAACTGAACTAGCACAGTTTAAAGGCGAGTTAATATCTCATAAAGAATTACGTTATGTTGATGTTGAAGAAATTGATGCAATGGATGTTAGTTTAACAACATTAATTCAAAACCTCAGCCAAGTAACGGCAGATTTTTTACAGCAAGATGGCGCACTAACACCCTATCAAAATACTATTGCTGAAATAGAAGCTGCTGTTGAAGCTAGCGAATCTATTACGGCTCTTAAACCTATTCGTGCTGATATTGAGGCGCTTGTTGAAGGCTTAGAATTACTTAACCGAACCATGCTCTCTCTAGAAATAGAAGACAGCAGACAAAGAACGCGAATTTTAGAAGATATTTCCGCAGTATTTAGCCAAATAAACCGTGTCAAAGCCAATGCTGATATTGCCGCTAAAAGCGTTGGTAGTGATGAAGCGCGTGCAGAGTTTGGCGCACGATTTAAATTACTCAGCCAAAGTGTTACCAGCGGTTTAAATGCCAGTGATACGCCTCACTCTTGTGACCAGCAGCTTTCGCAAATATTAATGCAATTAGAAGACTTGGAAAGTCAATTTAGCGACTATGATGAATTCTATAGTGAAATTATTGCTAAAAGAGATGAAGTTTATGACAACTTTGAACAGCATAAACAGCAGCTTATGGATGCGCAGCAACGTCGTTGTCTTAACTTAAAAACAGCGGCAGATCGCATCATTGAAGGCGTTGTTCGTCGCAGCCAAAGCTTTAATGAACAAGATAAACTCAACAGCTATTTTGCTGGCGACCCTATGGTGGCAAAGCTTCGAAAAGTTGTCGAACAGCTGCGAGAGCTAGATGACAACGTCAGAGCTGATGACATTGACGCTCAAATAAAAAATGCTAAAGAGCAAGGTGTTCGAGCACTACGAGATAAAACTGATATCTATTCAGCCGATGGCAGCTTAGTAAAAATTGGCGAGCACCAATTCTCAGTCAATAGACAAAAGCTAGAATTAACCCTATTACCACGTGATGAAAATATGGTTGTGCACATAAGTGGCAGCGAATATTTTGAAACTTTAGCACCAGAACTATTTGCTGATACTGAATACTTATGGCAACAAGAGCTTATTTCTGAAAGTAGCCACGTTTATCGCGGTGAGTATTTAGCGGCTTCACTGTTGTTTGATGCTGAAGCCTCTGGGCCTGCTGCGTTAAAGCAATTCTATGATGCAGTTAAAACCAATACATTAGTCGATGTTGTTAGAAAAGCCGCAGAGCCAAGGTATCAAGAAGGTTACGACAAAGGTGTGCACGACGCTGATGCCGCATTAATTTTAACGCAATTATTATCGTTAAGAGCATCTATCGGATTACTAGCTTACCCCGCAGCAGAAAGAAGGTTAGCAGTATTATTTTTTAATACCGAATTAACCGATGAAGCGCGAGATGACTTAATTAATCGCTGCCATAACTTGTATTTAATGGAGCAAACGTTTGGCGGTAGTGAATTACGGCAACAGTTGAGTAGCGAACTTGTCACCATATTAAACCGCTACCTTGAAAGTCAGTCGTGGTTAAATTGCGATACGGCGTTATCTGCAGCATATATTCTTGAAGAATTGGCTAAAGCAGAAGAAAAGTTTGTTATCAAAGCGGCAAGTGTCGAGTTGGTTAGCCAATTACAAAGCCAGCTTAAGCATAAAAGTTTAGAAAAGCAGATCTCCGGTGCGTTATCAGCTTGTTCTACGCTTGAGCAAAAATATCGACTGCACTTTGCTTGGTTGCAGTCTTACGTGAATCATCAAGCACTTGATGGTCAGCAAGATATGCTAATTGAAGCTGCTTTAATGATGACCTTGAAACAAGAATGCCAGTTCTATACCTCGACAGCTAATACCGACTGTATTGTGGAAGGATTACTTGGCCAACACAGTAGTATTGACGATAGAAAGTTAGCCATTAATTATCAAGCGTTTATCACTAAGCTTCGTCAGTTTTGTAATGTTCATGTGCCAGCATTTACCCAGTTCCATCAGAAAAAGCAGCAAGTACTCGTTCAACAACGTAAACGGCTGAAGTTGGAAGAATTCAAACCTAAAGCATTGTCATCGTTTGTGCGTAATAAACTCATTAACGATGTCTACTTTCCTATTATAGGCACTAATTTAGCAAAGCAAATTGGTGCAGCAGGCAATAATAAACGCTCTGACTTAATGGGCTTGCTATTACTTATTTCTCCTCCCGGCTACGGTAAAACAACGTTAATTGAATATGTTGCTAGCAAGCTGGGGATGACGTTTGTAAAAATTAATTGTCCTTCAATCGGCCATGAGCAACTATCGCTTGATCCCGTACAAGCAAACAATTCAACCGCTAAAAATGAAGTGGAAAAAATTAATTTAGCCTTTGAAATGGGCAATAATGTCATGCTTTATTTAGATGATATTCAACATACTAATCCTGAATTTCTGCAAAAATTTATTTCACTTTGTGATGGTTCTCGAAAAGTTGATGGCGTATGGAATGGCGAAAGTAAAACTTACGATATGCGCGGTAAGAAATTTGCCGTAGTCATGGCAGGTAACCCATATACAGAATCAGGGGAAGCATTCACTATTCCAGATATGTTAGCGAACAGAGCCGACATTTATAACTTAGGTGATACCTTAAGTGGCCGTGAACATGAGTTTTCATTGAGCTTTATCGAAAACAGCTTAACCAGTAATGCATATATGGCACCACTGGCTACTCGTGATATGGACGACCTGTATAACCTCGTTAAAATTGCAGATGGAGAATCTGTAGCAACTACAGAGCTAAAGCATGGCTACTCTCAAGCGGAAGTAAATGAAATTGTTGCCGTTATTCAACGTATTCGTAAAATTCAGCAAACCGTTTTAAAAGCCAATGAGCAATACATTGCATCAGCAGCGCAAGACGATAAATATCGCACCGAGCCACCATTTAAGCTCCAAGGTAGTTATCGTAATATGAATAAAATGGCTGAAAAAGTTGTGCCAGTAATGACTGACGAAGAAGTGGAACAGCTTATTGCGGATCACTACCGTGGTGAAGCGCAAACATTAACAGTAGGGGCAGAAGAAAATTTACTGAAGCTAGCTGAGCTTAAAGAAAACCAAAGCAGTGAACAAAATGAACGTTGGCAGCAGATAAAAGATGACTTTGTCCGTCATCAAAGTCTTGGTGATAGCGACAACCCAATAGCCGCTATTGCCAGTCAGGTTTCATTGCTACAAAAAGGGTTAAGTCAAATAGGGAAAGCGCTACAAGAGCCGCAATCTGAAGCGTTAAATCGTTTAAATGAAACCGTAGCTAACCTTGAGCTTTCAGTTAATATCGAACAACCTGATATTGCAGAGCCTGTGCTATCAAATGTTGGAAATAACGCTGAAGAACTAAATAGTACCTTGTCATTATTTGCGCAGAATTTGGAGTCCTTTTTGACGCCGCTAATCGAAACGTTGCAAAGCAATAAAGCGCTTGATACACAAATGCTTGCCACTTTAAAGAGTTTAGATTTTACTTCCGATCAGCGAGCAAATCATACGCGACCAAAAGTACGTTCAGAAACTCATGTGCAAAAAATTAGTCGAGAATTAACCGACAGCAAAAAAAATAATGCTGATGAAACTTCTCAAGAGAATGCAGAAGTATGAGTTACTTGAGTTCAAACTACCCAAGCATGAACTAACAAGCGTGAGTGCAAGTAATTAATGCCATTGTTAAACTGAACAATGGCATTTTTCTTTATGACAATTAGTTAATGATAATTAATCAGCAAAAGATATTTTAGAGTGCTAGCTGCTATTTAACACCATGCATTAATTTATTAATCTTCGGACCAATAATAAACAGCAATGCCCCGCCTAGTGTCAGCAACCAAAAGCTGAAGGTAAAACCACTTAATGCTGATGCGACTGTCATGCCTGTTTCACCACTCATTGAGCCAGCTAATATCCCTGAAAAGTTGTTGCCAATAGCCGTACTTAAAAACCAGCCTCCAAATGCAAAGCCAGCCAGCGAAGCGGGTACTAACTTACTTACCATGGATAAACCAATGGGTGATAAGCACAATTCACCTATAGTGTGTAATACGTAGCAGGCTGCTAGTGGCCAAATCGGGATCATGTTATTGGCATCAAGTAAGTTTTCTAACGCATAGACTAATACTAAAAAGCCAAGTCCAGTGCCTAATAGTCCTAGGGCAAATTTGCGTGGAATGCTCGGTTCTACTTTTTTCTTATGCATGAATATCCAAAGCGCAGAAACGAGCGGTGCAAAAATTAATATTGCTACTGAATTGACCGATTGAAACCAAGCAATTTTAAATTCAACCACTTCGGTAATACTTCTATCAACAATGTTTTGTGCTAAAAAAGTAAACGAGCTGCCTGCTTGTTCGAAAAACATAAAGAAAATAACATTGAAAACGAACATGATAAGACAAGCAATTACCCGTTCAAAAGCAACCTTGCCATCGTTTTTGGTTTGCTTTAATAGTATAAAAGCTAAACCAACAAATAAGGCGAATAATATCCACGCTAGTACTTGCGCGCCAGCATAAGTCATTAAAATATAAACTGGGATAATAGAAACAAGTGCGCCAAAAACAACGGTGACTAAATTCTTTGTTCTTAGAGGTGTTTTCTTAACGGCTCCTACGCCTTTTAATTGGCGACGACCAATATAAAACCAAATATAACTAATCAACATACCAACGCCAGCAGCGCCAAACACGGCTTTGTAGTTATCCATCACCGGTGTATCGGTTAACGTGCTTGCCAGCCATTGGGTAATTATCGGTGATACCATAGCGCCGGCATTAATACCCATGTAAAAAATACTAAAACCACTGTCACGGCGATGATCATCAGCGGCATATATTTTTCCAACTAAGTTCGAAATATTAGGTTTAAATAAGCCGTTTCCAACAATTACCGTGGCTAAGCCAATCATAAAAAATGTTTCATCGGGCAACATAATCAGGAATAAGCCACAGCCCATAATGACAGCGCCAACTAAAATAGAGTGCTGAGAGCCAATCACCTTATCGGCAATATAACCACCAAAAATAGCGCTGGCGTAAACTAAAGCTAAGTATGAACCGTAGGTATTTGACGCAAAAGATTGCCCAGATGTATCACCATTAAAAAACTGTGCAACGATGTAAAGTGTTAATGCCCAACGAATACCATAGAAAGCAAATCGCTCCCAAAACTCTGCCATAAATAGCATCCAAAGTGGTTTTGGATGCCCCCATAAATCATCAAATTCGGGTAACACTTGTGTTGAGGCCATAATTCCTTCCTTTTGGATTATTAATTTTATTTGTTGTCATATCAGCTTACGCCGATAGCTTTTTGGTACTTGAAGCTAAGGTGAAGCAACTTAAAAGTTTTGGTGAAGCTTTGGTGAAGAGTGAAGGAAAACGGTGAAAGAGCACGAAAACCTGCTAAGAATCATTGCACTTTGGTGAAAAGGCGATAAATTAATGGGTATAACGCAATAGCAGAAATAATGATTTAGTGGCCGATAAATATAATAAGACAACACGCTACCTCATTGACGATTTGAACTTAGATGTTCAACGCGGTGAATTAACACGCCATGAAGAAGTTATTACCTTACCTAAACTGAGTTATGACCTGCTTGTAGCATTAGCGAAATCAGCCCCAGCATTGCTCAGTCAAGAACAGCTAATGGCCATTGTGTGGCCAGACAGAGTTATTGGTGATGAAACCTTAAAACAACGAGTGAAGTTGCTGAGAAAATCGTTAGGTGATGATGCCAGCGCGCCAACTTATATTGAAGCGGTTCGTGGTCGAGGTTATCGACTTATTCCAGCCGTAAAATGTGAATGTGTAGTGCGAAGTCCACCTTCAGTTATGCTTGATCTTAGTGCTAACGACAGATTCCCTAGTATTGCCGGTAGTCAATTCGGCACAATGTGGCGACGAATGTCGTTACTTGGACTAGCGGCTTTTATTGGCATATTAGTGAGCTTAACGCTGAGCACTTCCTTACCTAATAATGTCATTGAAGAAAACCCTTCGCTAAATAGCGGTTCAACTAATGAAGCCAGTAATGAAGGTTCGGAAAAAACCAATGCTGAACGTTTGTACTTGCGTGGTCGAGACTATTATCATCGTTATCGTAAGCAAGACAATGACATTGCTATCGACTTTTTTCTAAAAGCGATAAATGAAAATGATACTTTTGCACCAGCTTACGCGGCACTCAGCCAAGCTTATAGTCAAAAATACTTTCAATTTTCAGGTCAAGAAAGTGACAAGCAACTTGCCATTGATAACGCTTACCAAGCGTTAAGTTACGACAATCAATCGGCAGACGGCTACAAAGCACTAGGCACCGCCTACTATGTGGCTGGCTGGCTATCAAAAAGCATTAAAACCTTGCATAGAGGTTTAGCAATTGAAGCTAATGAAATTGAAATCCTGATCAACTTAGCCTTTATTTATTCAGAGCAAGGTGAACTAGAAAAAGCACTACATTGGCATAAAGTCATATTAGAACAAGCACCTGAACATGCGTTAGCCATGATGCATACTGGGCTAACATTACAACGCGCTAAACAATTTGATGTAGCTAAATTGTGGTATGAAAAAGCACTAACCTTACAGCCTGATTATCTATTAACCACTTATCATTTAGCGCAGCTGGCGATTGAGAAACAAGATTATATTGAAGCCTCAAACCTTATCAGTGAAGTCAGCCAAACCAATACAAATCAGCAAGCTTTATTACTACAAACGCAAGCTGACATTGAATACTTTCAAGGTAAATTAACGTCGGCGCAACAACTTTATCAGCAAGCGGAAACATTGAAAGTAAATGAAGCATATTCTCGCGCTAACGTGCTAGCACGGTTATTGGCAGACACTATAGTGAAGAAGCAAGAAAATAATATTGATAAGCCGATAGTAGATTTAGATGAACAGACCTTTTCGTTGCTAAAGGCAAAGCAACAACAAGGTAATGAACAAGCCGAATTAAGTTTATTACTGGCGGAAATTTACAGCGAGAAAGGGCAGTTTACACTGGCAATGCGTTACTTAACGCAAGCGCTAGAACAAGGTTACCAATTAGATTATCGGGTATTAGATGCGCCATTATTTAATGGGCTTCGTGAACAAGCCGTTTTTCAACGTTTAACCAAACAGCAAAAAGAAGCGATACCTGTAGATAACTTCTTTTTGCTGTAAATAACGATTTATACTTTAGAAGGTTAAATAGTTGCTAACTTAACAAGCTTACCGATTGGATCATCTAACGAACTTGGCGGCATTGTGAACCATTGCGGGCCATTTTTCGTCATGTAAATACAGTCTTCTAAGCGCACACCAAATTCACCTTGAATATAAATACCGGGTTCATTTGAAAAACACATGCCTGGTTTTAATATTTCAGTTTCACCATGAACAAAGTTAACGCTTTCATGGCCTTCCATACCAATACCATGGCCTGTTCTGTGCGAAAGCCCTGGTAACTTGTAACCTGGTCCAAAGCCTTTTGTTTGATATAATTTGCGCACGGCGTCATCAACTGAACCTGCTTGGTTGCCAATTTTTGCTTGTTCAAAAGCAACTTGTTGTCCTTGCCTTACCGTTTGCCAAACTTCTCGTTGTCGTTTGCTTGGCTCACCAAAAACAAAGGTACGACTAATATCTGACTGATAACCATGAACATTACAACCGCAGTCCATCAGCACAATTGAACCTTCAGTTAAAGTTTGTTTTTGTTTGGTGCCGTGCGGATATGCGCTAGCTTGGTTAAATAACGCCATGTTCCACGCGCCTTTGCCGCCAAGTTGGGTTTGTGCACTTTTCATTAATGACTTAACATCGCCTTGGTTCATACCAAGCGCTAATTTTGACCAAACGTGTGCATACGCAAGTAAAGTAACTTCGTTAGCTTTATGCATTAATTCAAGTTCATGCTGACTTTTATACATACGACAGCCACGGGTGACAGGCTCTGCGCTAACATGCTGCATATTTGAAAGCTCAGCCATTAAGCCACTCATAACAAAATAACGTACCGAATTTTCAAAGGCTATTTTACCTTTGTTTATTCCGGCATCAGCCAAAATTTGTTTTATCAATACAAATGGGCTTTCATGTTCTTGCCATACGCGAATGTCGTCACTTACCGCTAAACTTTCACGTACACTAGGCTCTTCAAAAAATGGACAAACCACGGCAACATTGCCTTCTCGTGGAATTACCACCGCCGTTAAACGTTCACTGCGCCACCATTGTATGCCTGAGAAATAATCCATCGCTGCGCCAGGTTCAAGCACCATTGCTGCAATATCAAGTTGCTGCATTAATTTTTGCGCTTTGGCGATACGTTGCAGTCTTTCTGCTTTGCTAATCGGTTTTACTGAACCGGTAATAGGGGCTAATTTTTTTGTTGTGCTTTTAGTTGGGCTTTCATTGTCGGCGTGGTTGCTGCTGCCAAGTGCACTTGAGGCAATACTTAACGAGGCTAGGCTTGCACCGCTGGCTTTTAAAAAGGCTCTTTTGGTTATATTCATTTGTCATCCTGATTTAGCCATCAGTAGAAACATGGCAATTGCTTGAACGAGTTAAATTTTTAATGGCTTCACGCTAGCGGTTTTTTAATGGTCGAGCAAGCCATTACCGACAAATTGTTGGCAATTTAAGATGAAATAGGAAAAATTCAATTAATGGTGAGTGGGCTGTGCGACTTAACGTGAAAATTGGGCATATCAGCGAGTATTTTTTGTACATCATTAAATAGCGTGTTATCAATAATGTTCGGCTTTAAATGAGAATAATAAAAGATGATAAAGCACCATACATTTTCGCGTGTTAGCCGCGCAGTTTTAAAATTTAGTCTTGTTGTAACTGCCGTCGCCACGTCGACTGTTGTCTTACAAGCTAACGCCAATGCTGACCGAGTTACCGGTAAAACCCATGCCACACGCTCAGAAGTGATTGCTGCTAATGGTATGGTGGCAACTAGCCAGCCATTAGCCACTCAAATTGGTTTACAAGTGCTTAAAGATGGCGGCAACGCTATTGATGCTGCCATTGCCGCAAATGCTGCGCTTGGCTTAATGGAACCAACAGGTAATGGTATTGGTGGTGATTTGTTTGCCATAGTTTGGCACGCGAAAAGCCAAAAGCTTTACGGTTTAAATGCCAGTGGTCGTTCACCTAAGTCACTTACTGTTAAAAAATTAAAGGCTGAATTGTCAGCGCAAAATCGAGAAAATATTCCTCCTTACGGCATGTTACCTATTTCAGTACCGGGAACAGTTGATGGCTGGTTTGAAATGCATGACAAATTCGGCAAAATACCAATGAATAAAGTGCTAGAGCCTGCCATTGATTATGCCAATAATGGTTTTCCGGTAAGTGAGTTGATTGCTTACTATTGGGATCGCAGTGTTCCTAGGTTGTCACCACAGCCAGGCAGTTTTAAAAGCACTTTTACCATTAACGGTAAAGCGCCGCGTAAAGGACAAATATTTAAAAATCCTGAACTGGGCAATACCTTATCGTTAATCGCACAACAAGGTCGAGAAGCGTTTTATCAAGGTGAAATAGCCGACAAAATTGATAGCTTTATGAAAGCTAATGGCGGTTATATTTCACGTGACGACTTAGCTAGTCATACTTCAACTTGGGTTGAACCTGTTTCAACGAATTATCGTGGCTACGATGTTTTTGAGCTGCCGCCAAATGGCCAAGGTATTGCCGCGTTGCAAATGTTAAATATGTTAGAGCCTTACAACTTAGCCGAGATGGGCTTTTTGTCAGAGCAAGCACTGCATGTAATGACTGAAGCTAAAAAGCTAGCCTTTGAAGATCGAGCTAAGTTCTATGCCGATACTGACTTTTATGATGTGCCGCTTACCGGGTTAATTGATAAGAAATACGCCATGGAACGTAAAAAGTTAATTGGCGAACGTGCGGCCAAACGTGTAGATGCGGGTAATCCAGCCATGTATCAAGGCGATACTATTTATTTAACCACTGCTGATAAAGACGGTAACATGGTCTCGCTTATTCAAAGTAACTACCGTGGTATGGGCTCAGGTGTTGTTGTGCCGGGTTTAGGTTTTGTTTTTCAAGACCGAGGTCAACTGTTCTCGATGGACGAAACGCACGCTAATGCTTATCAACCGAATAAACGTCCGTTTCATACCATTATTCCAGCTTTTGTTATGAAAGATGGTAAACCTTTTATCAGCTTTGGTTTAATGGGCGGTGCGATGCAGCCACAAGGGCACGTGCAAATCGTTACTAACATTATTGATTTTGGTATGAACCTACAAGAAGCGGGCGATGCCACACGCTGGCAGCATTACGGTTCAACTGAGCCGACTGAAGCGAATGGCAAAACCTTAGTTGATGGTGGTCAGCTGGTTATCGAATCTGATATTCCTTACCAAACGGTACGTGGCTTAATGCAACGTGGCCATAAAGTGGGTTTTGATATGGGCGGCTATGGCGGCTATCAAGCGATCATGTGGGACGATAAAGAAAAAGTATATTACGGCGCTTCTGAATCAAGAAAAGACGGACAAGCCGCCGGATACTAAGCACAAATGTTAGCCATGAATTTTAACGTTAACTACTGCTGATTATTGACAATATTTGCTATGCTGTTGCCAACTGACTTACTAAGTTAGTTGGCTTTTTTAACTGCTTAAGAAACATAAATTTAAATACTGGAAATAAGAACATCGCTGATGGCAAAACCCAATAAAAAAGGCCCAAGCAAAACTGTTGATATATTTTGCAACAGCTGCAATACGATATTATTTAAATATCGCAAGGGCGGCAAAGGCGCATTAGTAAAAAGCTTCAAAGAACGTATTAGCCAAGACTACACTTTCACGCCTTGTATTTGCCCTAAGTGCCAAAAACCATTTGCCCGTGAGACCTTGATTCGTGGTTTACCTGCTTATAAATTTATTGGTGGCAAGGTTTGGTTTAAATAGTTGAAAAAATAATTGATTCTTTCAATTGTAAGTTGTGTTTTAAATTCCCTTTGACTCATTCCAAGGAAACCTAAGGCTAAAAATAAATTAAAACTTATGGTTTCTAAGGTTTTGATAATATGAGATATTAATACTAAATAAACATTATGGTACGGTAATTATCAGTAAGTACCATAATAGACCATAGATAAAAATATAGACTCAAATCATGATTAAACTTTTAAAATGGTTTTTTATTAAAGCGTGGCCTATCGTTGCTCTAATCCCAATAATTGCTATTCACTTTCTACTTTTAAATATGGAATGTTTTAGTAAAGAATATTTATGTTACAACAATTCAGAAATTAATAAGTTAGTTTCGCTTTTGATGCAACTGTCAGGGGGGCTGCTTATTTTAATTTCAATTGATTCAAACATAGGGTTATTTAAAAACAGTTCATTATTAGGCGGAATTTTTGACTGGTATGAGCAAAGACCTTGGAGAAAGCATGAATCTAAAAACGCTAGCGCAAGCGTTTCACTAACACTTCCCCCTTTAGAATTTAGTGCTCGAGGGCATATAGTCCCAACTACACTGGAAGCAAAGGTTGAGCTGTTAGAGACTAAAATAAGCTGGCTTAATGAAGATATTAATAAAAACAAAAAAGAAATTGACGGACGATTACAAGCCTTAAAGTCAACAATCAGCCAAGATCATAGTGCTCACACTGAGAAAATAAATGACTTACAAAAAAGTTTAATTCAATCTTCCATCGGTGGGCTAAAGTTGCAAGTGTTTGGGGTCATTTTAGTTTTTTATAGCCCAGTCTTTGAGTTATTTTACCTAATAACAAAATAGAAAGGGAATTATGAAACTATTATTAACATTAACACTATTGTCATCACCAGTATTTGCAACCAAACCTGACTTAAGTACTTTTTCCGAATCTTTGGACTATGCGCAAGTCACGAAGGTGTTAGCGACGCAAAAATCTGACGGCACATGGTGTTTTGGCACCTCTGTTAAACACAATGATCAAGGTTGGGATCACTACGCGGATGGTTGGGAAGTGATAGATTTAGATGGCAATAAACTTGGCTACCGACAACTACATCACCCACATGTTCATGAACAGCCGTTCACTCGTAGCCAATGTAATATAGACATACCAACAGATATTTCTCAGGTCATTGTTCGGGCTAAATGCAATCAGCATGGTTATGGTGGAAAGGCGATGGTTGTAGAGCTTAGTAAAAACTAGTGCGGTAATTGAAGTTACTATTCTTTTGCTATTTACGTTTTGCAGCTAATAAACTAATAATAAAAACGCGACCTTAAGTCGCGTTTTTATATGAATAGTAGAATATTTTATTTATCTAAAATTACCGCCTATTCCATTAGCCACATTCTCGCTTTACGTCCTGGCAAGTAAAACTTATGCCATTGGCTATTCACGTTTTGTACATCAACACCTTCGACAACGTCACGGTAGTTCTTATGCCACCAAAGGTTATGCTCAGCAGTATTTATCCAAACATCTTGACCGCTATCACACTTGTTAATGCCGACAACGCCGATATGATCACGTTTGAATAAAATAATACAGTCGTTAAAGTTCATGACCTGCATGCCGTGACCTTGTGCAGCATTGTGAAACTTAACCATGCCGGCGATATCTGAGCGTTTGTATAAATCAACCCAGCGGCTACCGTCGTTACTTTCATTGTGATCAGAGTAGATCATTGGTGTGCCGCCATCACGTCCCATAATATAGGCGTTGGCTAAGGTTTCATCGGTGGCATTAAGAATTTGATATCTAAAACCATCGTTGCTTGGAATATCATGAGTAATTGAAAACGTTACCGCTTTGTCGCCTGATAATGCTTGGCCGTATGCGCCTGGGTCAGCTAGTTGATTCATTGAACCACCAAAACCAAGTGCGCCACGTAGAGAGGCGAATAACGGGAAATCGTAAGCACTATGGCCGGTGTCGTTTAAATAAGGGGCAAGGAAGCTATCATAGCTATTGTCGCCAGCGCCACCTGAAGTGATTATTTCGCCAAATACATGTACACCACTTTTAATGTTGTCATTAAATACGGCATTGATGTGGTAATTGCTCATGTGTTTTGCAGCATCAACACGAAAGCCCGTAACGCCAATCGTTTTTAAAGCTTGTAAGTAAGTTTGTTGCTGTGAAACTACCCAATTGTTTGGGTCTAAATCAGGTAAGCCTACATCGCCATTACCACCACATAAACGCCAATATTGCACGTGGCCTGGGTTGCCCCAGTCAGTTATACAACCTGCAGGATGAAAATCATCAGCGCCCAAACTACCTTGTTGTAAGTCTCCAAATAGTTTAATTGAATTGTAATAAGTACTATCAGCGGCATATTCAGCAAGTACATCAGCACCTGGGTAGTTTAAGTCTGAGCGTTTGTATGATTCGTTTGCCATATGGTTGAATACGATATCAGCATAGGTTTCTACGCCCTTCGCTTTTAGCGCATTAACCATGTCTTTAAAATCGTTGGTATCGCCAAGTGGGCTGTGAATAATACGTAAGTCTTGTGGTTGATAGCGAGCCCACCATTCGTTACCTGATGACTTGTAGGCGGGAGAAACGAGTACTTTTTTATAGCCTAAGTCGGCAATTTCTTGCGCTTTGGCGGCAACGTCGTCGTAAGTCCAATTAAAAGCATGCAGTATTGTGTCTGCACTTGATAATTGGCTAAACAGTAGGGTGCTGGTAATAACTGATGCCTGTGTGAATCTTTTCAACATTGATGTAGATTTCATACTTTCCTCGTTAATTTTCGTTAGCTTATTTTATTATGTTTCTAATTTGTTAACGAGTTGAGCATAAAATAAGCATCGAATATTAACTAGGTGTTTACATACGTATTCATTTTTATTGTTTTAGTTGGCGAATAGCTGAAAAAGGCTTTAATTGCTTGAACAATGACGTTGTTTTAAAAAGATAAATTAGCTGAAGAGGGAGGGGAATTTAATTGAGCTAGCTTGGTTACTTCATTCACCTTTAAAAATATAAATGTTGCTGCTAGCTCAAAGCATGTGGCTATGTTTGAGTATTTTTTGCTTCATTACGCTGCTGAGCTAACGCTTGAAGTTGCTTTGATTGCTGATGCAAGCTGTTGCGAACTAGCAATTCACGGTCTTTTTCACGAATATGATGAAACACTACTTTATGTTGTTTATGGTCGTCATTTTCTTCGCAGCTGATGATTTCACCAAGGCAAAATAATGCGCTGTTGTCTTCAGCAAAAAATAGCTTCAAATATATGAAGTCACCAATGTTAAATGTCGATTCAAGGTTGGTGTTGAATATAATGCCGCCACCGCCAAACTTGGTTGCTTGAAAGCGGTCATTTTCCACATTTTCTTGGCTAAGAATATAACCGACCAGTAAATCCATTTTTTGCGCTTGATGGTTTAAGTATTCCATCAACTGGCTTGCAACGCCTGCTACTGCTTGTAATGGGCGCAGGGCGCTTTGGTCTAATGTTGTTATTTCAGATGCAATTTTAAAGGGTGCTGGCATTTCTTCAATAAACTCTTCGTAACTCGGCAATTGTGCAGAGCCTAAAGGTGAAACATTAATATTGAAGCGGTAATCAATAGAGAAAAACTCATCGAATTGCGCTAACTTTGTCTTATCTTCTGGCGTTGACATGATGGTCACCTTAATGAGTTTTTAAAACTTACTTTTTACTGAAAATAAGTATTATTGGAGCTAAGTGTTAACGAAAAAACTACTATTGAAACTAGCCGTTATTGACGAGGAAAACGTTAACAGCGCATTCGCACATTTCATCAATTTGACTTTCCTGTGCGTAAATTCCGTCAATCACTAAACGCGCAATACCATGTAAAGTTGCCCAAGAAACTTGCGCTAACCTTAAGGTATTTTCTTCACTGTTAATAATGCCTTGTTCTTGCCAAAGCTTAATCATTTCTACTTGGTAATTGAAACTGGTGTAAGCAATATTTTTAAGTGTTGCAGTACTGTTGTTTTCTTTCCAAATAACCCGACCAAACATCAGTTCGTATAACGATGGATTTTCGTTGGCAAAGCCAATATAAGCGTGCACAAAGCTACGGTACTTGTCGACATTAGACAGGTTTTCTTGTGTGAAAATTTCACTGGAAATTTGATGCCAACGTTCAAATGCCTGCTCAGCAATAGCACATAACAAGTCATTTTTATCAGTAAAATGATGATAAGCAGCGGTACGAGAAACACCAATTTTCTCGGCAAGCTTACGTAATGATAAACCTTCAATGCCGGCTTCTGCCACCATATCACTGGCCGTGCTCACTAATGATTTACGTAAATCGCCGTGATGATATTTAGTTTTAGTGATCATTAGTGAACAACCCTAGCATTGACGGTATTCATTAAAGCGTTTTTCTTGAAGGTAGTGCGACATTGGCAAAGATTAATCCCGCAATTAATGACATGAAAATCAAGAAAGCTTGGGAGCCAATATCGGTTGCATTCAATATGGTTTGCCCGGAAACCGCGTGATTTAAACCAATATAAACTTTACTACCAGGAACCAGTACGACTAGCCCTAATAACTTTACCACGCTTGATGGTAAGTTCATGATACGTGAGAAAATGTTACTATAAATACCTAAAGCAAAAGCACCGACAAAAGCGCCTAAAGCGACACCTAAATATTCTGCGCCTATGATGCTAGCGCCAAAAGCCACATAACCTGAAATAATGCCCCAAGGTGCATCTTTTTTACGGCATTTAAATAGTATTACTAAGCTGATTGATAACGTGGTTACCGCTGCCCATACCGTCCATTCAGGAGTATGTGATGGCTCAATAAAAGCGACTTCACCCCAAAGCATTTTGCCTAATGCAATACCTAATACACTACCAAAATAAATTTTAAATAGGATCATTAACGCATCCATAATACGAGCGGTGCCAGACATTAAATTTCGGGCGGCAAGTTCTGACAATGCTAAGGTCAATGCTAAGCCAGGTATAAAGGCGATAATGCTCGATAAAATTACCAGCGGAATATTGATACTAGGATCGACCAATGCAATGGCAGAAGCTAAAACTGCGCTTGTTAGTGCCGATATAGGCTCTAACATGTCGGTAACTCGCTTCGAACGTTCGGCCCAAAAGGTAAATAAACAAACGACCATGCCGAGTAAGGTTGACCAGAAAACATCGTTCCAGCTAGTTTGCATTAGCATGGCAAACGCACCACTTGAGGCGCCAAAAGCAAGGAAAGTCAAAAAGCGTCCGTATGGATTGGGTTTATTGGCAATATCGTCAAGGCGTTCAATAGCTTCTGCTAAGGTTCTTTGGCCTGAGGTTAACTCGTCAACTAACTCATCAGCACGGGCTAATGAGCCTAAATCGAGATCGCCAGGGGCAACACGAAGAATGTGGTTGTAGTCTTGATTTTCGTGGTCTTGTGATAATACAAATGTTAACGATGTAGGCGTGATCACGAAAGAGCCAAACAGCCCTAAACTTTCAGAAACATTGGTTAAATGCGCTTCTAAACGGTATGCAGGTGTACCAAATTTATGTAAGGCTTTGCCTAAACGAATTATAAACCGACGTTTATCGATAAAATTATCAGTATTTGCCATGGCAAAATCATTCACATTGAAAATAATTTTATATGGTAAATGATTAATTTTAAAATGAAAGCATAGAAGTGTGATCTGGCAAAAATTATTGAAAATAGTACGCATTTTGTCGTTGATTAGAAAGTTTGCGGATAGTGCTAAGTTCGGTATGATGAATCAGACAAACGATTTTATTTGAGTGACGGATTTTATGACTTTATTGATTATTTTACTGTGTGTTTTTGCTGCCGTAGCGGCAATGGTTGTGCTAGGTGAGCGTTTTGGTAAACCGATGGAAGCAGAGCAGCAACAAAAATATTCTAAAATATTATGGGTGGTGGTTTTTATTGCTATTTTTGCCGCTATTATTCGCGAGATGGTTTAGCTAGGTATTATTTGAAATTCAGTATGGTTTAGCACCTTACCTTCATTGTTGTAGTTACGTTCATAAACTTCAATTTCACCGGCTTTATTCTGTAATATGATAGCGGTTGAACGGGTACCGTATTCAGGGGAAAAAATAAAAATACTACTCAGTAATAACTCTAACTCAGCACTTAAGCCCGTATCAGGCAGGTGCTGATCTTCCGCAATATCTTGGTTTGTCATTACCGTAAAAAACTGCTCAATATTTATTTCTTCATTGGTAATTAATTTTTCGAGTGTTGTTAACCCTGAAGCCATTTTTGGCCAAATATCATCGAGTGCGCCATTACAAACACTATGAACCCCCTTTGCTAGCGTTACGAATTTCTTATTAACGCTATCGAATGCTTGTAGGTTATTTAATTGCCCAAAAACTAAGTTGAAATCGTTATATTGCTCAGATTCATTGGTTAAAACTTGCTGGGTACTTTCGTCATTTGTTGTTAATGCTTGTACGACCAAGTCACCACGTGAACGCTTATTTTCATCAAAATTTGCCGGTCGGCGAAAGTTAGTTAAAGCTGAAAAGTTGCCGTTAGGGTTTAAGCCTAACCACGTACCTCCTGCTTGTAAGTCTTTGCCTGCCAGAATATTTTTCTCAGGCCACCAGTGCATATTTTGTGTTGGTCTTTGATGAAATTCATCACGGTTTGCACAAATAATCACGGGGTAGTCAGAATGTTGTTCAACGGCAATAAATAAAATACACATAATTTACCTTTGTAGGGCTTTGCCCGTGTAACTGAGAACTAAGTTTATTGATAATTTACTGAGAGTTTACCGGTACTTTATTATGTTCAGAAATTAGCTTATCAATAAATTGAATTAGTTTAGCTATATCTAAGAATATCTGGTGCTTTAACTCAACTTCATCTTAGGATATGGTTTGTAGCATAAAAATCACACATTTAGTTGAAATAATAAGGTATTACACGCTGATGTTAACTCTCCCCATAATTGATTTAAAAAATAAAGTATCAGCGCTAGAGTGGCAACTTAGAGTTGATTTAGCCGCATGTTATCGCTTAATTGCATTACACGGTTGGGACGATTTAATTTATACCCATGTTTCAGTGCGAATACCTGATACTGAACATGTATTGATAAATGCTTTTGGTTTGCGCTTTGATGAAATTACAGCGTCGAACTTAGTGAAAATTGATATGGCAGGCAATATTGTTGATGTTGACTGTCCTTTTGAGTTTAACCCTGCTGGTTTTACTATTCATAGTGCCATTCATGAAGTTCGTCATGATGATATTTGTGCCTTACACGTGCATTGTAATGAAGCAATAGCAGTAGCAAGTTTAGAAGAAGGGCTGTTGCCAATTAGCCAATATTCAATGTTTGCCTTAGCGTCGATGAGTTATCACGACTATGAAGGCTTAGCGGTAAATGACGCTGAAAAGTTGCGTTTACAGCAAGATTTGGGTGATAAAAACTTTATGCTACTGCGCAACCACGGCGCGTTAACCATGGGGAAAAGCATTGGTGATGCGTTTATGCACATGTACGATTTAATACGCGCCTGCCAAATTCAAGTTCAAGTGATGTCGACTGGCATGAAACCGATATTAGTCAACCAAAGTATTGTTGATGGCATTAAAGGCCAAGCAGATATTGTTCATACTGGCTTAACCGGTGGGCAAAAAGCATGGCCGGCGATGCTGCGTCGGGTTTATAAAGTAGATCCTAGTTTCGCGTTATAGCGATGAATTGATAGCTGATAAAATTAACACATAAGAATTTAAAGAGAGCGTAATGAAAGTAACTCATGTAGAAATTTTTGATATTGAATGTCCGAAGCGTCCCGGCTGGAATCCGGTGTTTATTCGCGTGCATACTGATGAAGGCATTAGTGGCGTTGGTGAAGCTGGTCTTGCTTACGATTGGGGACATAGCGCTGCGGCGGCAATGCTAAAAGAAATTAGCGAAGCGGTGCTTATTGGCTTTAACCCTTTTAATACTGAATTACTTTGGTCACGTATGTTGCGAGAAAGCTTTTGGGGACTAGGCGGCGGCCCTGTGCTTTATTCTGCAATGAGCGCGATAGATACCGCATTATGGGATATTAAAGGTAAAGCTTTAGGTTTGCCGGTCTATCAATTACTAGGCGGTAAAACGAATGACAAGCTACGAACTTATGCTAGCCAGTTACAGTTCGATTGGGACACACAAATCAACAAACTAATCGAGCCAGCACAATACGCCGAAGCGGCATTAAAAGCGGTTGCACAAGGCTATGACGCGGTAAAAGTTGACCCGATTGTTTATAACCAAGATGGCAGTTCGTCGTTTGATCGCACAAAGCTATTTACCCCGAAACAAATGCGCTTATTTGGCAATCGTTTACGCGCTATTCGTGATGCTGTTGGTGAAGATGTTGATATTATCTTTGAATCGCATTCGTTAATGGGCGCGGCATCAGCTATTCAAATGGGCAAAATTGTTGAAGAAGTTGGCTGTATGTTTTATGAAGAGCCGGTTAATTATTTAAATTCAGCGGTACACAAAAAAGTGGCTGATAACGTTAATGTACCGATTGCCGGTGGCGAGCGTTTATATCACCGATGGGATGTGCGCCCTTACTTTGAAGATCAAAGTATTGATGTTTTACAACCTGATATTGGCTTATGTGGTGGTTTTACCGAAGCTAAAAAAGTGTGTGATTATGCCGATGTTTACGATATTCGTATTCAAGCCCATGTTTGTGGCGGCCCAGTAGCAACAGCCGCTTCGTTGCATTTAGAAACTGCGATTCCAAACTTTTTAATTCATGAGCATCATACTTATGCGATAAAAGATTGGAACCGTGAGTTATGCTTACAAGACCCACAGCCAATTAATGGCTTTTTTCAAGCGCCGGATACTCCAGGTATTGGTATTGAACTTAATGATGAAATCGTCAAGCGTTCGCCTAATGTGACGGTGAATGCGCTAAAGTAAGCTGGCTAAATTCAAGCACTAAAAAGGGGAGCGAAAGCTCCCCTTTTAGTTTCTTTTGCCTCAAAAACAATGACCTACTGGCGCTGTCTTTTTTTGACTAAATATAATCGACAGGCAAAGCCGTGGTGTATTTAATTTCTTCCATCGCGAAGCTTGAACTGATATCGGCAAAGCTTGCTCGTGTTATCAAGCGTTTATAAAAGCTGTCGTAGGCTTTCATATCAGGCACGGCAACGCGTAATAGGTAATCAACCTCACCACTCATGCGGTAAAACTCGATAATTTCAGGAAAGTCTTCAGCGACGTTTCTAAACTCACTTAACCATTCAGGATTATGTTGATTCGTTTTGATGGTAACAAATACCGTTAAGCCAACATTGAGCTTTTCAGGGTCGGCAAGTGCAACACGACCTTTTATGATGCCAGACTTTTCCATGGCTTGAATGCGACGCCAACAAGGTGTGGTTGATAAACCTACTTGGCTGGCCACATCACTAACCGAAGAAGTGCAGTCATTTTGTAGAATTTTTAATATTTTTTTATCGAATGAATCCATAGCGTTTCAGATGAAATAATTTTTTATAATTTACTCAGTATGTGAAATTATATTGCGATAAATCAACGCTTATGGCGAGAACTATTTTAATCAGCAATGATATTTTTTGCTTTGTCTGAATACATATCAGCATCGGCCGCCGCTAATAACGCTTTCGTTGTTTTGCCATCGTCAGGGTAGGTGGCAATGCCAATACTTGCCGTTACTGAAACATTTATATCGCCATATTGGATAGGTGCTTCGATGGTTTCTAGTAATTTTTGTTTAATTTTGTCGTTATTGATTTTTTTGTTCATCACGATAACAAACTCATCGCCACCAATTCTAGCTAACGTGTCGGTTTCTCGCACGGCAGCTTTGACTACTTTACCGATATTAGTAAGTACTAAGTCGCCACATTGATGACCGTAATTGTCATTAACTGGTTTGAATTTATCGAGATCAAAATACACTAAACTAAATTGAGAGTTGTTTCTCTGTGCTTGCGCTATTTGATAATTAACACGGTCAATAAGTAAGTTTCGATTGGCACAACCAGTAAGTTGATCATACAAAGCGAGCTTTTTAAGTTGTCGTTCTTGCACCGTTTTTTCAGCCAATAATATATTGGTTTCGATGATATGAGAGACATAGCGAAGGTCATTTTCTACGATAAGCTTTAGCTGACCTAATGTTTTATCTAACGCAGTTGAATAGTCTGTTGCTTTGGTATCAATAATACAAAAAGAGCCAAAAAGTGCACCGTCAGGCCAGTATAGTGGATAGCCTAAATATGACCTTACTGGCCCTTTGCTTACCGGTGGAGCACATGCCCATTCACTATCATCTATGGCATTTTTAACATAAAGTTTGTCGTTAGTTTCAACAATGCGGCGGCAAAAGCTCTTAATGTTCCAAGGCCAAGTGGCATTTACTTGCAAGAAGTTGTCGTCGTTGTCACTAGTGGCAACAACATTAAAGGTTTGTTGGCGATATTGCACAATAACGCCGCTAGCAGCGTCAAATAGCTCTGCCATTAAGTTAACAAGTTGTTGCCAATTTTCGGTATTTAGGTTCTCTAACGGGTGTTCAATAATGCAATTTGAGGTATTAATCATATTTTTATTATCCGCAGAATTATTTTGCTATTTAATACTCTGAAATTTCATTGTGTGAGTAGATAATCGCTGATTCGAAAAAGTTATCGTTTTAGTATAGTAGGTTACAGGAAAAAAAATGCAGCTTAAAAGCGATAAAAGTTGTGAGCATTTTGGTAACAAAGCTGACTTATATCATTGCCAGTTAACTGTTCATTGTCATCTTGCTTGATCTCACAGTGATTAAGCCAATTGTCTTGATAGCTTGTCTGCCATAAGCATAATGGAAAATTACTTGCTAGCATGACACGTGAAAGCCCAAAGCTTGCTATACATTGGCTAATCACTTTTTGTTGCCAACTTTTGCTGTAATTTCTGTCAGCCATTTCGAAACCAGAACACTTAATATAAATGTTGCTAAATTCACTTAAGCGCTGAAGATTTACTTGCCATTGTGTTGTGCTATGTTCAATGCTTAAAGGTGGCCAACCGGCGTGATTGATACAATAGAATAGACCCGAAGTAGCCGATATTATTTCAATTAATTGCTCAATAACTTGGCTATCAGACAATGATAGTTGCAGTTCAAAGCTGAGTTGCTTTATTGCTAAAAGCTGTAAGTTAATAAGGCTGTTTTCATGTTCAAGTATACTTAACGCTTCATCGTCTAAAATGTGGCGGATGCCAACAACACTTTTATAAGCTAATAATTTATCTAGTTGCTGTGAAAATATTTCTGGCATTAAAGTAATATCGAGACTGGCAACTGAGCGGAAGTTGCTTTGGCAGTTTTGCTCTAACCATGCAATTTCTCGCCATGGTTGTTGGTTATCAAATCCGGCCTCAATATGCACAAAACCAGCAAGGCTGAGTGGTGAAGCAAGCTTAAGGTCTTGCTCATTGAAGTTTTTCGCAATCACTGACTTATCTGGCCAAAAGGGTGGGTTTTCCGCTTTCAACCAGTGGTATTGACCTTTGTTAAGATCAAATAAGTGCAGATGAGGATCAATGATATTCATCATGTTTTTTACACTATTGCGCAGTGTAGCCGCCGTCGATCACTTGTAAGCTACCGGTGATAAACTTTGCTTTGTCTGAACCGAGAAAATAGACCAGCTCTGCAACTTCTTCTGCTTGTCCTAATCTGCCCAACGGTTGTAATGCTGCTTCTTCTGCATGTACTTCAGCTTTGTTGGCACCAGACTTTTCACAATAATTATTAATAGCTTGATGATAAAGCGGTGTTTCTATCGTACCTGGGCACACGGCATTAGCGCGAATATTAAATTGTGCGTAATCAAGCGCGGTAGTTTTAGCCATTGATGCCAAGGCGGCTTTACTGAGGTTGTAGGCGAATGAGTTATATTTGGCTATTAATGCTTGGTCAGAAGCCATTAAAATTATTGCACCATTTTGCTGTGTTTTCATCACTGGTAAAACAGCTTTTACTGCCGCGTATGCACCTTTAACATTGATATTAAAAACCCGTTCTAATTCATCTTCACTAGTGTTTTCAATAGAGCCAGAGAAATGAATGCCGGCGTTAGACACTAAAACGTCAATCGTGCCTTGTTTTACGATGTCATTAATGATTTGGCTGACCTGACTCACTTGCGTAATATCGCATTGGCAAAACTCACCAAAGTCTGAAGGGCTAATATCTAGATTAAATACTTGATATTGCTTAGCTAAAAATAGTTTAACTATACTTAAACCAATTCCTGAGCTACCACCGGTAATAACACACACTTTTTTCATATTCAGAACACATTAATGATTTTGTTAAATAATATCGTTTACTTGTGCTCAGGGCTACCGCTATCGCATACTAGGAGCTAATGATTAGTAAACATATTTTCTACCGAATATAAAAGTTAATAAATATGTGTAGTAAAAAGGCAGTGAAATTTGTATCGGCTGAATGCTTTAAGCAATATATTCGGTCTGTAAAAGCTGCTAAGTAGTGTTTGCATTTTTCAAGGAAATAAAGAGGTCGTCAGATTGAGAAATTTGAAAGAAAAATTAAAAGTTTATTACATCATGAGTGTGTTTAGTGTGCTATTTGCCTTACTTGGCTTTAGCTATAATGCATGGCGTATGGAGGTTAGCGAAGAAAATAATAATGTCAGAACAGCTGCTTTTGAAGTGTTTGAACATCTGGGCGAATTAGAACATATTATTTTAACCGCACATTATGACGGCGATGAAATTTCCGGCAATCCTCGTAAAGGTTGGGTTGAAGTTGGCTTAGTTGTCGACTTGAGCGCTCTTATCGATCCCGATGTTGCTGATAAAGCGGTTATGCTGAAAGCGGAATGGGCTGACTCTTGGCATTTGATGAATGAAGAAGAAACCGTTGTTAAAGCCTTGGTGAGTAAAATTGACGATACTCGCATGGCCATTAAAATGGTATTAAAGGAAATGAGTTAAAGAATACCAAAAGCAGGTACTGCACCGCTTTTGGTATCTTAAGCTTACTTTACCTTGCTGCTATTTGGCTAATTCAACCAATACCGCAGTATACATTTTCAAATTCAATACAAACTGATCCATGGTAATAAATTCATGCTCAGAATGTCCGGTGTATTCAGTGTTTGGCATCGATGGACCAAAGCTTACCGCGTTAGGGAATAAACGTGAATTTGTACCACCACCAATAGCAATCGGCTTAGCGTCTTTAATACCAGTAAAATGACTAAATACTGATAGCAAGGTATCAACATGTGGCGCACCTTTTTGAATGAAAGGGTCACCAATATAATGTTCAAGTTCAGTCACGTTAGCGTCAAACCTATTATTCCAATCAACAACTGTTTGATGAATTTCATCACCAAGTTGCTGCTTAGTTTTACCTTGAGGTCGACGTAAATTAATGTTCAGCTCTAAATTGTCATCGCTTTGCTTAATCACCGTTGGAGCTACCGTCATCGGGCCCATAAAGTCATCTTGATACGCGATATTACCGAATTTTTCCCCTTCTAACCCCAAACCGATATTGTCATTAACAAAGTTAACTAAAGTACCAGGGCCATTGTTCACCCAACGTGTGCGTGATAATAAGTCTGCTAAGTAAGGAATAGCGTTAACACCATCATCAGGTTTTGAAGAGTGTGCTGATTTACCCAAGGCTTTAATGATTAGTGTGCTGTCTTTTAATTCAAGATCAAAACTGACACCTTGGTAATCACGCGCTTTACGCATTAAACGTTGCAGTAGCACAATGTTAGCATTTTCAATGGTTGCGCTGGCATCTTCAGGAATTTGGCTGCCAAAGAAACCACCAGTGAATTCACTGATATAAGGAGAAATGGTTGGCATTTCTTGTTTGTTAAAAACTAACTTAATAGTGCCATAACCTTTTTCAGCCGTTACCACGGGATACTCAGCATCAATAGTGATGTTGGTTTGTGGTAAGTCGTGAGTTTTAATATAAGCTTTTAAAGGCTCCCAGTCAGACTCTTCCGCCATATAAACATATAACTCGATACGTTTATTAAGTGCAATGCCTTTATCTTTAATGGCTTTCATCGCATAAAGTGCGGTAGAAATAGGGCCTTTGTCATCTTCAGTACCTCGGCCAATTAAGCGGCCTGGCTCTGTTGTGGTATCAAGTTCAAATGGCGACTTAGTCCACTTTTCAGGGTTAACCGGTTGCACATCACCGTGAGTAATAATGCCAACACGTTCTTTTTGATTGCCTAAGCCAATTACCACTACGTAGCCGTCATCGGTAAAGTCTAAGCCTAGCGCTAATGCTTGCTTTTTTAACTCTGCTTTAAAGGCAATATGGGCTGGATTGTCGTTAGCAGAGACGCCGTCTTTTGCTAAGGTATTGTACTTAACAAGTTCACGTAAGCTATTAACCATATCTTTTTGGTAAGTTGATACGGCGTAGTCTGCGGTATTTTTTGCGAGAGCACTCACTGGTTCAGTTTTTGCCTCAACAGATAGGCTTATCGTTAATGACAAAACTGATGAAGCCATGATGGCTATAGGTAAAAATGTAAATTTTTTAAACAAGTGGTACTCCAGTGGCTAGCTATTTTTCGTGGTTATAATAGCGCAAGTTAAATGGCTCTAATAGATACAAATTGATGAGTTATCAACTTATACAGTTCATACCTGCTCAATTTTTGCAATGAGGTTCAATATTGGACAGTTATCGCATTTGAGAATTATGACCAGAAAAGTGGTAAATGGTTTCTTAAGATTGAGTAAAGCTGCCATTGTGCATGAAATTAAGCATGGATAATCATTAAGTAATGGACTGAGTCAATGTTAGAATAGTGCTAAGATAAAATGCATGGTGCTTGAAATTAGGTTGCTGAAATGACTATCTATATTAATGCTGTATGGATTTGTAGTTAGAAAATATTTATAAATAATATATTGACCTCAACTATGGTTGAGGTCTTATGCTGTGGCGAAATTAATACAGAAATGTTGTGGGTATGGAAATACGACGGCATTTCAACTTAGGAAAACTTTTATGAAATTACTCCCTTGGCTTAGTGTTGTTGTTATTGTGTCTGCTTCTGTTGGCGGGCTGTTTTATTACAAAGATTCATTGTCTAACAATCAACAAATGCAGTCTGGCCCAGAGCCAAGCGCAAAAGTAGAAGCTTTTCGTGCGGTTAATGCTAACTACCAAAAACAACTTTCAGTGATTGGGGAAGGGCATGCGGTAAAGTATATCGCTTTAAAAAATGAGCTTGCTGGCAAGGTAAGTAAACTTAATATTGCCTCAGGTGATGTTGTTAAAAAAGGTCAAGTGTTACTTGAGTTAGAGCACACAGAAGAGTTGGCATCATTGGCATCAGCAAAAGCGACTAAAATTTTAAAGCAGCAAACCTTAGCGCGTTATCAAGAACTTGCGAAAGAAAAGCGTATTAGTAAAGAAAATGTTGATGTTGCCCAAGCTGAGTATCGTATTGCCATAGCTGATATTACCCGCTTAGAAGCGATTATTGCGAAAAAAGTTATTGTTGCGCCGTTTGATGCCAGTATTGGTATTCACAATATTAGTGTTGGGCAATTTCTTGACAGTAATACTGATATTACTGACTTAATCGGTATTGATGATTTCATTTGGGTCGATTTTAAAGTGCCGCAAATTTACCCGCAATTAGCGATAAACAGTACTGTTGAAGTAACGGCTAGTGGTGCTTCTTCATTAGTTGGCGTAAGTAGTGCTGCCGTGATTAGTTCAGTAGAACCTTTATTAACACAAGACTCTCGTCAACTTAAATATCGCGCTAAAGTGCTTAAGTCAGAGTTGGAGGTTAAGCCTAATCAATTAGTTAAAGTTGCTGTACCTATTACATCTGCGCAGTCAGTGATTATGGTGCCTAGTTTAGCTATTGTGCGTGATCAATTAGGTGAATATATTTTTAAGTTGGTAAAAGACGAAAACGGTGATTACCGTGCAAGTCGTGAAAAAGTGACTCTAGGCGACCGGGTAAACGAGCAAGTTATTGTCAATGAAGGGCTAGCGTTGGATGAATTAGTCGCAGCTAAAGGCTCATTCAAATTACGTCCAGGTCTGAAAATTCGTTTTGATAACGAAAAAATGGGCGGATAGGAATACTCATGATTAAAGGACTATCCTCCCAAAGTCGTCTGATGGACATATTTGTCCGTAAGCCTGTGGTGTCGACGGTATTATCGATATTTATTTGTTTAGTGGGCTTATGGGCTGTTAATGCTATTTCGGTATTACAATTCCCTAAAATTGAAGGTGCTTCGCTAGAAATAACCACTAATTATACTGGTGCTTCTGCGGACGTAGTTAAAGGTTTTGTTACTGACCCAATTGAACGTGTAGCGTCAACAGTACCAGGTGTTGATTTTGTTGAATCAAGTACTGGCTCAGGGCAAAGTAAAGTAACGGCTTGGCTGCAGCTTAATCAAAACAGTACTAATGCATTAGCTGAACTAAATACCCGTTTGAATCAAATAAAGTTTGAATTGCCAACTGGCGCTGAAGATCCATTTGTTACCGTGGTAAGAACGGATAGACCGTTTGCTGTGTTTTATCTCAATGTACTTGCTGAAGGCTCAACCTTAGCGCAAATTACTGATTACCTAACTCGTGAAATTAACCCGATTATTAATAATATTGAAGGTGTACAAAAAGTTGGTATTGAAGGGGCAAGAACACCAGCTATGCGAGTGTGGCTTGATGCTGACCGTTTAAATATTTTCAATGTTAGTGCCGATGAAGTTTACCAAGCACTGAGCAACAATAACCGCATCTCTACACTAGGTTATGCAGAAAACGCTCGTCAAAAAATAGATATTATTGCTAATACTCAAATGTCGTCTGTTGGTGAATTTGAGCAGTTGATCATCAAACAAAGTGACGAAACATTAGTTTATTTAAAAGATGTTGCTCGTGTTGAGTATAGCGCTGAAGAAGCCAGTGCCACAGCTCGATTCAACGGTAAAGACACCGTATACATCTCGGTCTGGCCATTACCTGGCGCCAATGAAATTGCTATTGGTGACAAACTTTATAAAGTGCTAGATGAAATTAATGCCACTTCGCCTGAACTGAAGGTTGATATTGCTTACGACGGCACGCTTTACATGCGTGATGCCTTGCAAGAAATTGTCACAACATTAATGGAAACTATCGTATTAGTCGGTATTGTTGTTGTCCTTTTGATGGGGTCATTTAGAGCCGCATTAGTGCCGTTGATTACTATTCCCATTTCCATTCTTGGTGCCATTGCGGCGATTTGGTTGATGGGCTTTAGTTTGAACCTGTTAACAGTATTAGCCATAGTATTATCAGTTGGCTTAGTGGTGGATGATGCCATTGTGGTTGTTGAAAATGTTGCTCGACATATGCGTGCAGGTGTTCCTCGTTTGCAAGCAGCATTAATGAGCTCTCGACAGCTATTAGTACCTATAATTTCCATGACCTTAACACTTGCTGTGGTTTACGTACCTATTGGCTTTTTGTCTGGTTTAACAGGCGTACTGTTTAAAGAATTTGCCTTTACCTTAGCAATTGCCGTCATTATATCTGGCATTGTTGCCGTAACCTTATCACCTATCATGAGTGCTTATGTATCGAGTGAAGGGGGCAAAGAAGGTAAGTTAACCGTTAAGGTCAATCACGCTTTTGAACACCTGCAAAACTTTTATGGTCGATTACTACAAAAGACTTTTCACTGGCAAGGGCAGTTATTTTTTCTTGCGCTAATCGTTGCATTATTGGTTGTGCCTTTCTACTTAATGTCAGCAAAAGAACTTGCACCGACTGAAGACCAAAGTAGTGTGTTTATCGTTGTACAATCACCACCAGATGCTTCCTTACAATATAATGAAGACAATGTTGAAAGTGTGGCGGATGCTTTACTTGAAACCGAAGGTAGTAAAGAGCTTTGGCAAATTGTTTTAAGCAGCGGTGGTTTTGGTGGCCTTGAGTTTGAAGGTAATGACAAGCGCACAAAAAGCATACAAGAAATGTTACCTGAAGTTTATGGTCGTTTAACCAACTCTGAAGGCTTAGATCTGTTACCGATATTGCCGTCACCATTGCCAACGGCAGGCCAGTTTGATGTTGAATTAGTTGTTAAGTCTTCAGCGCCATACAGTGAAATGAAATCTTACGCAGATCAACTCGTCGGCTCTGCGTTTCAAAGCGGACAATTTCTTTATGCTGATACCGATTTAAAAATTGATTTACCACAAATTGAATTAAAGCTAGACCGTGAAAAAATTGCTGATTTAGGCATGAATGTGTCGTTAGTGAGCAGTCAGTTATCAACTTACCTTTCAAGCAATTATGTTAATCGCTTTGATGCAAATGGTAAGGCATATCGGGTTATTCCGATGGTGGCAGATAACATTACATCACAGCCAGAGAAAATATTAGATTTAACCGTGAAAACACCATCAGGTGCGTTAATTCCGGTGTCAGCATTTACCGAAATTAACTATCGTACTGTACCGAGAACTTTAGGTTCATTCGGTCAGCAAAATTCTTTTAGAATCTATGGCGGTATTTTACCTGGGGTTACTAAAGAACAAGCATTACAAACGTTAGAAACTGAAGCGGCGAATATTTTACCGCATAACTATAACTTAGATTATGCGGGTGAATCGCGACAAATAAGAACGGAAGGCAATAGCCTCATTACCGTAATGGGCATTTCGTTAATGATTGTTTTCTTGGTATTGGCAATTCAGTTTAATAGCTATCGAGATCCTTTAGTTATCTTGCTTGGTTGTGTGCCTTTAGCGTTATCAGGCGCGTTATTACTGCCATTTTTAGAGCTAACTACTATCAACATATATTCGCAAATTGGCTTGGTGACTTTGGTTGGCTTAATCGCTAAAAATGGCATTTTGATTGTTGAATTTGCTAATCATTTGCAAGAAGAAGGTAAGTGCAAGTTTGACGCAGTTATTGAGTCGGCCACAACACGTTTACGACCAATATTAATGACCACAGCCGCGACGATACTTGGTCACTTCCCATTAGTGTTAGTTACTGGTGCTGGCGCTGAAGCTCGAAATAGTATTGGTATTATTTTAGTGGCGGGTATGGCAATCGGTACGTTCTTTACCTTGTTTGTTTTACCTGTGTTCTATTTATGGATAGCTGAAAACCGTAGTGCTTGTACTACCCATGATTTAGCGAAAGAATCTACTGATACTAAAATTAAACAGCCTTTGAAGAATGCTTCTTAAGCAAGGCTTTAAATAGAGCCGTGTAATAAAACCGAAAAGTTGTGAAGCTTTTCGGTTTTTTATATTCAAGAATCGTGTATTACGCGAGCCCATGAATGCGCAGGAGCGTATATATATTGTTACCGAGACTGTTCTTTTTCTAATAGCTCCATTAGCCCGACCAAAGCTACAAAAAGTACTGCTCCGACAGGCCAAATTATCCAAGTTACTGCCCAATTCATTGTCCATAAGCTCCAGCCAAGAAATATAGCGACAAGTAAAGGCCAGTAAAACGCAGCGAGCTTTTCCGCTCTTTTAGTGCGCTTACTTTTTTCTGTATCTACCCCAGTATCTTTTAGAATACTGTTGTATGCGTCGTATTGAGCTGATATCGGTGCGACAATATAAATCCCTGCCGCTATCATGAGGATCAGGACAATTAACATCATTAAAACGACATCACTGCCATTAGAAAACATGCTAACGACCATCAGCGGCACAAAACTGACAATGAATAGGAATATACCGATTGATAGCCTTTTATTGTAGCTGGGTTTAAATTTTTGTAGTTTTTCTTTGAAAACACTGTGCACGCCATAGGCCAACTCAAACTCTTCATTGTCTATAACTTCTGCATCACTTTCATATTGGTTGGTTTTTATAAAAAAGCTTACTGCGATAGACACCATGACCAAAATGCTAACAACACCTATTGCTATTGCGATATCGTCAGTCAGGCCTAACTTGCTGGTTTCAGCCATTGCTAAAAAGAAAAATAGCGGTATTACAGAACATACACAAAGCATTACGCCTTTGGTAACTATGTTTGAAACTTCTATTTTAGTTTCAACGTACTTTGTTGCCTGCTCTAAACTCACTTGGAGAATATTAGCGTCTTTACTTTCATCGCTAGAGTTGAATGCTTCATGTTCGTCTTTTAATAAAAAGTCAGTAGAAACGTCAAAAATTTCAGCTAGCTTAATTATTCTATTTAAATCAGGAATGCTATTCGTACTTTCCCATTTAGATACTGACTGTCGAGAAATATTCATTTTTTCTGCCAGCTCTTCCTGTGACCAGCCCAGCTGTTTCCTTAATCTGATAATTTTATCTGCTAATATCATAAGGGTTTTCCTTTGTTAATTTTTGAGCTGCAATCTTAGGAAATCAGTTAGTTGCAAACTAGCAAGTCAAGTTGTTAATTTGTCAACCAGCGGTTGCAATTGTACTATCTAACTAAAATTTAATGCTTTTTTTAAGCTCGAAAACAAGTTTTATTATTGAATGCCGACTTTAAATACAATGCTAACAATAAAACTAAACTGCGACTTTTCAGCTTAATATAGTGAGTTCTAACTACTTTTAGTTAAACACGTATCACCTTCTGATGACGCATCTTCGTATTCAACACCATCTGGTTTGAGGTGAGGGCCGGGGCCTAAGTCACCTAATGTGTCATACGGGTTGGCCAATCTGCAACGGTCAATTGATAAACAACCACAACCAATACAGCTATCAAGATTATCGCGCAAGGCAATAAGTTGGTTGATGCGTTCGTCAAGTTGATTGTGCCATTGCTTTGAAAGTCGGCTCCAATCTTCGAGGGTTACGGTTTTATTGTCTGGAATAGTCGCTAACGCTTCTTTGATTTCTTTTAGCTGAACCCCAGACTTTTGAGCAATTTTTATCACTGATATTTTTCGTAAAACATCACGAGAAAAGCGACGATGATTGCTGGAATTTCGATGCGAACAAATGAGTCCTTTGTTCTCATAAAAGTGAATTGAAGAAATTGTGACGCCGCTGCGTTTTGACACTTCACCAATGGAAAGATCTGTTTTAATTTTATTCATAATGAGCTTGAACCTCAATTAAGGTTGAGGTGATATCATAACAATGAATGTGATAAACAATAAACAAAAAGGGCCACGTTTTACCGTAGCCCTTCCTTAAATACTTATATTTTAAGGAAACATTCTATTGTAGTTGTACTTCAAAGGTAAGGAATACGCCGCCGTGTTCCTTGTCAGCAAGTGTTTTGTTTTTTGCATCTTGTTCATGCTCAGCAATCAGTAAGTAACGGCCAGCATGCATTGGCGTAAAAGTAATTTCGCCTTTGTTATTACTTTTCATTGTTAATGTTTCTGGGTTGTTTCTGTAACGAGCACCATCACGGGTGATTTCAACTTCGACGCCCGATTGCACTTTGCCATTGTAAGTAAATACGAAAGTTGCGGGTTCATTTTCTACCACTTCTGAAGGATGTGTTTTAGGTAATAATTCTAAGAATTTACCATCAATTGCATAATTCTCAGAGGGATTGTTCATGGTGATGTAGCTTTCAATTCGCGTAAGGCCGTAGGCGGTTTGCAGGCTAGTTGCGTTTGCTGGCACTAATGATTTTAATTCCATTTTATTTACGCGAGCACGGTGGCGTTTATCACCTACTTTGTAAGTTGAAAAGTAACTAGGTGTTGAATTATTGGTAATTTTATATGTACCGCTTTCTTCGACAAAATAATCAGCCACTGATTTTCTATGAGCTTTGTATGCAGAAGAAGGACGTGATTTTTTACCCGATGGCGTTAAAATGCTTAGTGGGTCGATACTCAGTGCTTTATCAACATTAAACACTTCATTTGACGCTGTAGCGTCTAATGTTACCCACTCTCCACGCTCTGAAGAAAGTGTGAAATGGCTTGGTAATATCCAGCGTGAATGTGCGCTAACTTGGCTACTAACGGCAAGGGCTAGCATCACTAATGTTGCTTTTTTTAAATTCATGTTTTTGCTCCTAAGGGGTAACAGTAAAAGTAATTGCGCCAGTTTCAGCGGTTTCTTTTAAGGTGAATTGTTGAGTTTGATTGTTTAAAGAAAACTTTTGCTTAAGTAGTGCTCTACCACCTTTTTCGCGAACAACTTCGATATAAAGGGTGTAGTCACCTTCGGTAAGTGCGTGTTGTTCATCATCGGTAAGCTTGAACGAAAGTGGGAAACTACCAGCAGCATGTGTTGCTGAGGTAATTGCATCAACTAATTCAGCATCTTTCCTGCCGACGTTCCGCCACCAGCGACGAATATCTTTTAACCATTTAGGCTCTTTACGCCAAAGTAGCAGTGTGCGAACTGATTTTCTGTTGTTGTTTTCAAGCCAAGCCGCTACGTAAGGTGGGTGATATTCACCTTGTTGCTGTTTAAGTTCGAGGTTTATTGCTAGTGTGCCTGTACTGCTTCCATGTGCTTGAGATGATTGTGAAACGGATAGCAATAGCAAGAAAAAAATCAATAAAATAACTTTGATGGCGCGATGTGAAAATAATGTATTCATCAGGTTTATCATGTTCCTTTAGGCTAAGTAAATAATGCTGAATAAGGCAAAAATAGTGCTGCCAATACTGAGCAGTAATGTTCTGCGAAAGCGCTTTTGTGGCATTGCTAAAATAAAGCCCGTAATGGCGAAAATAATAAAAAGTAGACTAGAAAGATCAATGATCCAGCCCCAAAAATTGCTAGTGTTTCGGCCTTTATGTAAGTCATTTAGCACTGCCCACCAACCGTAATGAGTTTGTTCAAAAAATACCTCTCCAGAAGCTAAGTCAACAGACACACTGGCACTTTCACCTGCTTGCTTGATGCTATAGAACAATTCTCCAGACATTAATTCGACGTTAGCGTTGGCTAATGAAATAGCTAAAGTCTGTTCTAGCTCAGTGGTGATTTTTTGCTGTTGCTGATTACTAATTTCGTCATTTTCTAAAAAGAGTTTTTGTACACTTTCAATGGTGGCTTCTATTTCTATAACTTGCGGTTGGTGATCTCTAAACCACTCAGGGTGATTAAGTGTTATTCCTGTAACTGAGAAAAATAGCAGCAAAGTTAGCAAGGCCATAGAAACATAAACATGTATCAATCGTGCTAGGTTTAGCGTTTTTTTTGATGGCTTCATTACTGCGGTTTCTTGTTGGGTAATAATTCTTGAGGATTAATAGCGTTGATCTTTAAAAAGGCACAGCGCGCAAAAAAATGCATGCTGTGCCTTATGCTTATAGCTAGAACGCTAGCTGAGCTGCTAAACGAAAGCTAATACCATCAGCCGCTGTTACACTACTAGTGCCACCACCAATAAGGTACTTCTTGTCTAGTAAATTATTGATGTTAAAGCGTAGGTTAAGCTCATGGTTGTCTATATCCATTTGATATGTTGCGCCAACATCAATGCGAGTGTAGCTGTCTTTTTTGATAGTATTTGCGCTATCAGCAAAGCGTGAACCTTCATAAAATGCACCAGCATTAAAAGCTAGCGTGTCGGTAAGTTCATAACGAGACCATAAAGCCGCAGACCATTCAGGAACATCGGTAGGTGTTTTTCCTTGATAATTTTCGTCTTTCTCATATTCTGCGTCGATATTAATTAATGAAGACATGATAAATAATTTATCGTTTATCGCACCTTGCGCGCCAAGCTCAAAACCTTTATGGCGTTGTTCACCTGCTTGTGTTGTACGAGATTCAAAGTCAGGATGGTCGATATCTTCACTGATTAACTTGCCTGTTTTACTGATATCAAAAATAGCACCACTTAATAAAAGCCTGTCATCAACTAACTGCCATTTAATACCTATTTCACTTTGCTTCGACTCCATTGCATCTAGTTTCATGCCATGGTTAATATCGTCTTCATTGTTTAAAGTTTCACTTCTTTGCGGTTCAAAACCTTCGGTGTAGCTGTAATAAACAGTTGCTTGTTCAGAAGGGTGATAAAGCACGCCAAACTTAGGTGAAAATGACTCACTATCGGCGTTTTCTTTGTTTTGTTTATCGTAACGGCCACCGAAAGATACTTGCCAGTTATCATTTAAAGTCACTAAATCTTGTAAGTAAACACCGTAGTAGTCATATTCGCTTGTATATAAAGTATCGTCATCTCTATAGTCAATATCAGGTTTAACTGGTTCGTTTTGACCGGCAGAATAAGTCACTGATGAAGCTTTAACTTTTAGTTGACCGTAGTAATAATCGAGAGAGTTTGCGCCGATTAATAGTTGGTGTTCAACACCTGCAAATTCGAATTCGCCCGTAAAATCAATGAATTTAGTGGTGAACTGCCAATCATCAAAACGATCATATGGATTTGATGTGTACTCATCACCTTCGTTAAAGCCAGATGGCTTTTTAGCGGCAGACTCAAAGCGTTCACGTTCAAATGTTTGTTTGTTATACCCGATAGCTACTTGCCAATTATCATTAATATTGTAATTAATATCTGCGCCGTAATTTTCAACGTCAATATCAGTGAACGCCCAAGACATGTCACGAATAGTTTTACGGTCGCCAATTAAATCGCCGTCTTCATTTAACCAACCGCCAGTATCCAAACCAGCTTTATCATTGGTGTAGTCATAATGTACGCGCAGAGAAAGATCATCTGATACGTCATAATCAACAACTAAAGCGCCTAGAAAACGATCGCGTTCACGTTGGTCACCATTTTGATATTCACGTTGATAAGTAACATCTTGCTTAACCAAGTTGGCACGATATCTAAGAGACTCTTCATCGTTTAATGCACCACCCGCGTCTAAAGTGAAACGAGTTGAACCTTCTTGGTCAGTATCTGCGCCGATGTTAAACAATGCTCTTGCTGTTGGCTTCTTAGTTACCATATTAACTAAGCCACCAGGGCCTGATTGACCATATAAAATACTAGAAGGGCCTTTAATGACTTCCACGCTTTCTAATGTTTCTATTGGTTGTTGGTAATGCGACCAATGCTGATGTCCGTCACGTAAATAACCGTTTGATGAGCTTAATTCAAAGCCTCTTAGGTTAAAAACTTCACGGTTACGCTGTTTTGAACCCGCTGAAAGACTAGCGTCGTTAGTTAGTACTTCACCTAAAGTTGTCGCCAATTGTTCTTCAACAATCGTTCTTGGAATTACCGTTACTGATTGCGCAGTCTCAAGTAATGAGGCATCAGTACGCATAGCACCTTTTGCTTCATCTACTTTGTAATCATTAAAATAACTGCCGGTAACTTCGATAACCTCTATCGAATTGCTGTTAGCATGGGCTAGTGGCATGGCCATAGAAAGTGCTAAAAACAGCGGTGAGTACTTCATGTTAATCTCCAAATTATTAACTATTGTTCTAAGGTGAAATGCAGCGAGCATTTTTTGCAAGGTGGAATGTTAATGAGAGTGATTATCGTTTGCAAGTTAAATGTTGGATTATTAGAGTAAAAAGTCGAATTAATCAAATTTATGGTATTTTTGGCTGTTAAGTGAGCGGTGAAATATGCGGTTTTGTAATTATGTTAAATATTTAGGAGGGCTAGCACTTTCAAAATATTTTAATCTCCTAATTTAGTACAAATTGTTATTGTGTTATTCATTGTTTATCGGGCATGCTAATTGGTATGTTTTTCACTAGAGCTGACAGCTGATTTATCGGTTAGTTCTTTTTTGTATGATTCTTAAATGAAAAGGAAAGTTATATGTTTAGTCATATCATGATTGGCGCGAACGACGTATAGGCATCAAAAGTATTTTATGATGCCATTTTAGGTGAACTAGGACACAAGCCAGGTGTTATGGACGAAAAAGGCCGTTGTTTCTATTTTACTGATACCGGTATTTTTGCTTTAAGCAAACCTATTAATGGTGAAGAAGCTTGCAATGGCAATGGCAGTACCATAGGTTTTGCTGCAACATCTCCAGAACAAGCTAATGCATGGCATGCTGCTGGTACGGCAAATGGCGGAGTTGCATGTGAAGATGCACCAGGTGTACGCGAAGGTACTATTGGAAGTTTATATCTTGCTTATCTTCGAGATCCATCTGGCAACAAAGTTTGTGCTTTACATCGCGTAGCGTAATAGAAATTTATTAAAACAAGAGTGGTGGTCAAAATAACAGTCACTCTTGTTTTAAAATAACTAACGCTATTGGCAAAGCTAGTATGCTTTTTCTAAATCAACCACGTTATTAATAACGACATTCTCTTTGTTCTTACTTTGAATATAGTTCATCAAATATTCGGCATCTTTCCAAACACCGCCTAACGTTGCCGAGCCTCTAGTGTATAACCAAGGTAGGCCAATAAAATATAAGCCATCAACATCACTACTTACTCCGCGATGATTACTCGGGTAGTTCATTTCATCAAAGGTGATATTTTCAATCCAAAAAAAGTTTGGTTTAAACCCTGTAGCCCACACAATATTTTTAATGCTGTCGATGCTTCCTTTTTGAAATTTTATACTTGTTTGATCGGCAGACAAGGTTCTACCAACATGAATAACATTCTTTCTTGCCAATAGTGATTTTACATCGGTACCAATAACAGGCTGCACGCCTTTACTTAACCATTTGCCGATTTTACTGTCACGAGTAACAGATAAGAAACCAATTTTGGTAAACCACCACCACAACGTTTTCCCTAAAAATGACTGTGGAATCGCAGTTATTTTATCGGTTCCTGAAAAGTAAGCGGTACGGCCAGTTTCAGCTATTTCCGATAAAATCTGTACGCCAGAATCACCAGCACCAACTACTAAGCAATCGCCTTCTTGCAGTTGGGCAGGGCTTTTATAATGTTCGCTATGCATTTGGGTAATATTATCGGCAATATCAGCGTGGCAAGGTGGTGTAAAAGGTGTATGGAATGGGCCTGTTGCAATAATAACTTGCTTAGCCTGATAATCTCCCGTTGCACTGCTTATTTCAAAGATGCCATTAACTTTCTTAATTGAAGTTACTTTTTTATTGAACTCAATGGGAATTGAAAACTTCTCAACATAACTTTTTAAATAATCCGCTACTTCATATTTATTAGGGTAATAACCTTTAGGAAACGGAAACTTCATCCCTGGAAGATGATTGTATTCTGTAGGGGTAAATAACTTTAAAGAATCCCAGCGCTTGAGCCAAGGTGCTCCAACATGTTCATTAGCATCTAAAATCAGATAATCTTTATTTTCTTTGGATAAATTATAAGCGATTGATAGCCCAGATTGTCCTGCGCCGATGATGATAAATTCTTTCATGAAATCCAGTTAAGTAAATACATTTATTAATATGCGGCGCATTCTACCAGAATGCAGAGCTAATTAGTTAGAGTTCGAAGTATTTATTCTGTATTGATAGACATCTCCATTCGCAATACTAGCTCCGCTTTGCTTTTGCAGAGAAGTTACTATGTAGAGTTCTAATTATTATGTAAAGTTTGATGTAACCAAAAGTTTACGATTTAAGGTTGGATGAAACTTTTTAGCAAGAGCGATTACTAATTAGTTAGGCTCAAAAAACATGTTAAATAATAGCCAATTAGCAGGAGGTTGTTTGATGGAAGGGGCTTATTAAACACTTACCTTGTTACATTTTTCATTTGGAAAATTTCTATTTTGTTTCATAGTTAGTTGTACATAAGCAAGGAGGGCTTAATATGCACAATTCAAAATTAGATCGTTTTAGTTTTCTTACAGATAAAGCAGTCAGTCAAAGGGCGACACCACAAGAAGTGGCTGAGTATCAGTTGTTGTTAGATGAATGGAATCAATCGCACGAAAAAAATACGACTAATCACTTGCACAGAATTGTTAATGATCAAGACGATTAATCTCAAGCGATAGTTTCATAAATGCATAAATGCATAAATGCATAAATGCATAAATAGATAAAAAAACCGCAATTATGCGGTTTTTTTATAACCCGTAGTTTATTTATAGCGAAACAGATGCTGCTCATTTATGCCAAATTTAATCTTTATACCTTTTACTTCAACTTAGCGCAGAAAGTCATTTATTTAGAAACAATAATGTCTACAAAAAAGAAAGTATGACCGATATCAATAAGGATGGTTTTATATTTGATAAATGTTATAAATATACCTATGAATTATATAAACAACCTTATTCAAAAGGGGGAATGTAAATTATATGATTGTAGAAACAAAACTATCCTCACTGAAAGTTGGTCATTATGTTGTTGAAATAAAACAGCAAAACGACGATTTTAAATTGAAGTCTCCTAGTCACATTAAAAGTACTGCTGTAATTGATAACCTTGCGGATAAGGGCGTTAAAACAGTACTGATTGATGATGAAAAAACTATTGCAGCAGAAGTTAAAAACACACCTGAAGTTATTAATAACGCCTCAACATCGTTATCCAAAAACGAACTAACACCGGAAAATTTAAAGTCAGTTAAGGAAGTGATCACTAAATCCAAATTAGTGCTTAATAAAACATTTAGTGATGTAAGGAACGGGTGCGATATTGACCTAGAGCCAATAATCGATATTACAAGTAGTTCAGTTGATTCAATTTTTAATAATGTAGACTCTATATCTTGCTTGGTCAGTATACGTAACAAGAGTGAATACTTACTTGAGCATTCAACTTCGGTATCTGTTTACTTATCGATATTTGCAAGTTATTTGAAGATAGATAAAGCAACGGTTTATCAAATGACATTGGGTGCCTTTTTACACGATGTCGGTAAAGTAGTAGTGCCCGACAACATACTTGATAAGCCTGGCAAGTTAACGGATGAAGAGTTTTTTATTATGAAAACTCATGCAAATCACTCTGCTGATATTCTTAAGAAGACTAAAGGCGTAAGCCAGTTAAGTTACGAAGTAGCTGCTTATCATCATGAAAAGCTTGATGGAAATGGTTACCCGTTTAAACTTAAAGCCGACAAAATTAGCAAATATTGCCGCATGATGAGCATTTGCGATATCTTCGATGCATTGACTAGTGATAGGTGTTACAAAAAAGGCTCTTGCCACTACAAAGCATTCATCATTTTACGTAACTTGGCGAATAATCATAACCATCTTGATATTGAACTTGTTGAAGAGTTTATCAAAGCGATAGGAGCATACCCTGTAGGCTCTTTGGTGCAATTAAGCTCAAATAGGGTAGCGATAGTTGAACGTAGGAATAAATCAGACTCTTTACGACCTGGCGTGCGCTTATTTTTCAATTGTGAAGAAAATGAATACCAAGATACCGAAGAGTTAGACCTTTCAAGCAGTGATGATTATATTGTTAAAGGAGTTAAAGCTTCTGATTTTGATCTTGATATGGATGATGTAATCGAGTTCTTGATTAAACAAGCCTAATTTTCTTCATCGAAAACGCCTTTCTTGCCTATTAAGCTATTTACATAAATATTTGAAATTCAATAGCACTAGTTATGGTCTATTACTGACAATGTTGTATTTACAATATCTTTATAGGCTATTTACTATGTTAAGTTTTTTTACTCGCGCGACAGTGCAAACTCGGTTACTCATTGGCTTTGGTGCGGTAATTATGATGATGATTGTTATCACTATTGTTGGTATCAATAGCGTAAATTCCATTGATAAATCGATGACAGTTATTACCGATATTAACTCAGTTAAACAACGCTACGCGATAAATTTTCGTGGCAGTGTGCACGACAGAGCAATTGCGATTCGTGATGTGGTGTTACTGCAAGAAAACAGTGAGCTGCAACGGACCTTAAAAGATATTTCCCGTTTAGAAGTTTTTTATAATGAATCACGCGTACCGCTTTACCAATTAATGATTGAAGGCTCGTCTTCAAGCGAAGAAAATATTCTTACTTTAATTAAACGCATTGAAAGTAAAACCATGCCTTTGGTTAAGCAAGTTATCAACAAAATGCAACAAGGTGATAAGCAACAAGCAGAGCAGCTATTATTGAATTCCGTTAGGCCTGCTTTTGTTGAATGGTTGGCGGCAATTAATCAATTTATTGACTATCAAGAAGTTGAAAATCAACAAGCAACAAAAATGGTACGAGAAACTGCAGCAAGTTTTGAAGGTGTTATGCTGGCGCTAACGGGCATTGCATTTTTGATCAGCGGTTTTATTGTTTACCGTATTGCCAAAGGCTTGAGAGTTTCACTTGATGGTGAGCCAAGCGAAGTAGCTAGTTTATTATCAAAAGTTGCCGAAGGTGACTTAACGCAAAGCATAGAAGTTCGTTATGAAAATAGTGTGTTGTTCTCGTTAAAGAAAACTCAAAATCAGTTAAGCTCAACGGTAACAAATATCGCCGACGCATCAAAAGAAATTAATGGCCAAATAGATATTGTTTCAGCGGGCTCAGCTGACGTGCTTGCTTTAGTGCAGCAGCAGCGTGAATACACCGCACTTGCTACTGATAATTTAAACGACATGCGCGATAAAACCTACACAGTATCTGAATTATTAGTGCAAACTGAAGAAAACTCATCACAAACGTTAAGCTCTTGTACATCCGGCAGCCAATCGGTTAATGCCACAGCCGAAGAAATTGAAAAGGTATTAACCACCGTTAGCAGCGCATTAGAAAAACTGCAAAAGCTTGAGCAGCGCACCAAAGATATTAGTGGCATTATTTCAGTGATCAGCGGCATATCTGACCAAACCAACTTGTTAGCGTTAAACGCTGCTATTGAAGCCGCTAGGGCGGGAGAATCAGGTCGAGGTTTTGCTGTTGTTGCAGATGAAGTAAGAACCTTAGCGCAAAGTACTGGCTCTGCCACCTCAGAAATTGAAGCCATGTTAACCGAAATTACCAAAGAAACCGCGGGTTCAGTAGTAGCTATGGAATCAACATTACCTAAAATTGAGAAAGGGCTCGCCCTAGGTGTTGACTCAGCTGAGCTACTAAAAGAAATTGAAAACCAAGCGAATAACTCTTTGCTAAATGTGCGCCAAGTTGTAGAAGCATCGAAAGAACAAATAGTAGCTATTGATGAACTCTATGAAGGTATGAAAAGTGTTGCTGATATGGCAGATTCTTCAACCAATTCATTAGAAAAAAACAATAACGTTGCTCTTACGCTTGACGCATTAGCCAACAATTTAAAAGAGCAAATTGGCTATTTTAAAGTTAGCGTAACAAGTTAAATTGGTCATTAGCTTTAAAATAAAGGCGCTTTTTAGCGCCTTTATTTTTTCGCCATACAAATATTTAAAATAGGTTTTCGTAATTTTTATTGAACAAATGTGTGCATTACAAAGCAGTAACAGTAAGATGCGTGTATTCTTAGTAATAAGCTTTAAAATATGTGAAATAGAATATTTTAATGATATTTATCATACACAATAGCGGGCTATTTTCATTTATATGCAATTAATTTTCTAATGCATTATTATGGTAAAATAGCGGCGAAAGCGAACCAAGAATAATTATATGGCAGCAATTTTAAACTTTGAAAATCAGCAACAAGCATTAAGCTATTTAAATGCATATCATTGTATTGGCCGTTCTAACACCAATGTTGACATGGTGATCAATTCTCCTGAAATATCGAGAACGCATGCCATAATTGAATGGAAAGATAAACAATGGTTTATTCGCGACCTAAGTACAAATGGCACTTGGGTAAACAACTATAAGCTACTAAAAGACCAACCACACAAACTTCAAGTCGACGATAATGTTTTCTTCGGGCAAGCCAATGCTCATGGTTTATTGGTGAAAGATTTAACCGGCCCAGAAAATATGCTACTTGCGGTTGAGTCATCAGGAAACACCTCAGCAAATAGTCCAATAATACTTTCAGACTTCAATATATTGCCGTCAGAAGAACAAGCAGAAATAGCCTTGTTTTATGTCCACAGTAAAGGACAATGGTACAAAGAACACTTAATTGATAGTGATGGCCGTGCGTATCCGGTAGAAAATTTTGATAAATTGTTTTTTGATAACAAAAGTTGGCAGCTTAAACTGAATAACGAAAGTGAAAAAACCTTACCGCTTGCTACGCCAAAGCTACTTGCGAGCCAAATAAAATATCGTTTTAATTTAAGTCGTGATGAAGAAACGACAGAGCTAAACTTAATAACTGACGAAGAAAAGCTGTCTTTGTCAGATAAAGCACATCACTACTTAACACTAAGCTTGGCTAGACATAAAGATACCGATGCCAGAAAAGGCGTAGAAGCAGACAGCCAAGGTTGGATATTGCCAGAAATTATTGCTAAAGAGCTAGGTTACGATATTACACTTTTCAATACGCAAGTTTGTCGCGCTAAAAAGCAATTTAGAGAAGTCTTTAAAGGTGCTTGTGATGGCGATGAACTCATTGAGCGAAAAGGCAAAAAAATACGCTTTGCCGGCAGTTATTACCGAATTTACAAAGGTAACGATCTAATCGTCAATCAAGGACAAGACAAAGTTTCACTTACGGTAATGCATGGCTGATAAGTTTCCTCAATATACGCGCGAAAAGTTATTGGGTGAAGGTGGCATGGGCAAAGTGTACTTGGCCCACGACAACCAATTACAGCGTTATGTAGCGATTAAAGCGCTTACTTACCAACCCCAGGATGAAAAGGTAAACCTTGCGTTAAATGAAGCGCGTTTATTGGCGCGTGTTAATCACAATAATATTATCCAAATATATAATATTATTGATGAAAACAACCAAGTCTCATTGGTTATGGAATACTTCAAAAGTAAAACCTTAACGCAATTTCAGCAAGAAAATCATTTAACACTAATACAAAAATTAGCACTTTTGCGTCAGCTATCGGCGGGGCTTGCTCATGCCCATAGCAACAATGTTGTGCATTGTGATTTAAAACCCAGCAACATATTAGTTGATGACCAAGGGCAGTTAAAAATTACCGATTTTGGCATTGCCTGCTTAACAATAAACTCAACCCAAGCAACAACAAGCGATAGCAACATTGAAAATAATCAGTCGCGCTTATATGGCTGTTTGCAATTTATGTCGCCGGAGCAAATTAACCAACAAGCAATTGATTATCGAAGTGATATATTTTCATTAGGGATTATCGCTTATCAACTTATTGTTGGTAGCCACCCATTTGGCAATGGTGCTGCGGCCAAAGTGGCTGAAAATATATGCCAACAGGCACCCGAACATGCAAAAAACCTATTACTTGATGCGCCAAGTTCGTTAACAGACCTGTTAATGGCGATGTTAATTAAGCCGTTAGAAGAACGCACATTAACGGCAAGTGAAATTGAACACCGCTTAAAGCATATTCAACAGGCAATGCAACAAGCGCAAATAGCCGAAGAACACACAGTACCTATTTCACAATTAGCTGCTGAAAAGTCAGTAATTGCTGATATTGAAACTAACGCAGAAAAAGCTAAAGCAGGAAAAACTAACGCAAGACAAACTATTACAGAGATAAAAAGTACAGATAAACCCAAAGCTAAATTATTTAAATATGCTGTAAACATTGCTGCGTTGATTTTCGCCATAATAGCTACTATTTGGTTCTACCAAAGGCCTAGTGTTGAAACTAAGCACGTAGTTGTTTTAAGGCCAACAATTACTGAAAACTCGCTTATAGCGCCCATGCAGCAAAACTTAGTATTATCAGCCGTTGAAGATGCGATACGACAAGCGGTAGTTAATACCAAAAATATGTACTTAATATCGCAACGAGAAACCAATGCCATTATTAAAGCTTACCCAAATGATTTGACTAAGTTACAGCAAGCGTTAGGGGCTAGCGATATTCTTTCAATATCACTTAAGTGTGACAATACCCGTTGTAAAGTTAGCTTTTCTCGTTTGGTGACTAATGCCGAAAGTAATAACAAGTTAGTGGTAAAAGCAGAGAAAAGTTGGTTAGCACCGGTCGAAAACTTTAATGGAATTTATAGCACAAGCCAAACGCAATTTGCTGCGTTATACCCAGAGCACCCAGAAGTTAATCAGGCAGGGTTAGTACAACGGCCAATAAATAAAGATGACTACCGACGTTACATTAAGCTTTATAGTGAAATACATCACCGTGGTAACTACAACGATGCAAGCTTAGCTAAACTAGCTGCTATTTTAACGAATTCACCGTATTTATATGCCGCATACAGCTTATATCGCGATACCGCACTTAATTTATATATAGACTCGAAAGATCAAAGTTATTTTAAGCGCTTAAACATTGTACTCAATAATGCACCGCCAGAATATAAATACAGTGCCTATGAAGCGGTTGACCGTTTCTGGCTGGCCTCAGACATGGGGGATACCAATTTAGCTAACAAGCAAATTATTGAGGCGAAAAATCGCGGTGCTGACGCCTTAACTATTTTAGAACTAGAAGCTTACACGTTTTTCGGTAACGGGCAATATGAACAAGCTGCGCTGTCTTATAAACGTGCTTTTAACTTACGCCCTAGTACTAATCTACTTTACAATACTGCCTTCAGTTATTGGCGTTTAGGTAATTTAGTTGAAGCAGAAAGCGCATTAAATAAAATGCTAGAAACGGTTCCTAATCATCATGGTGCTAATCAATTACAAGCGAATATTTGGCTGTTGCAGGGGCGATTAAGTTTAGCTATTGAGAAATATAAAAAACTTGTGCAAGGCCGAAGTTCAAGTAGAGACTTAACCAACCTAAGTTTGGCCTACGCATTTAACAAACAATACGATAAGTCATTAGAATTTGCTCAAAAAGCGCTAGCAATTAACCCTAAGCAGCCATTTAACTTACTAAATTTGGCCGATATCGAAATGATAGTAGGTGACAAAGAGTTAGCTAAATCTCATTACCAAGAAGTTATCGACATTTTAATAGGTAAAAACGAGGTGAAATACCTCACTAACTTAGCGCAGGCGTACGGGCAGTTAAATCAGCAAAGCCTTGCGATAGAAACGCTAAATAAAGCTCAGCTTTTAGCGCCAAAAAATAGTGAAGTATCTTACGCCTCTACTGTAGTTTATAGTCTGTTGAATGAAAAAACGTCTGCTATTCATTATGCAAAACTAGCATTAGAAAATAACATCGGCGTTGTGTTTTTTAACCTTCCTTGGTTTGATAGCTTATGTGAAGAGAAGCTATTTCGTCAGCTAATGCAGCAATACGACAATGCTTCTCGTTGTGCATTTAAACTAAACGCTAGTTTCTAATAATACCGCCATCACTAATTGTTCCCAATAATGATGCATTTCCTTCGTCACTATTTTCTGCTGCAACAATGCCTAATAATTGCTGAAAAGTTGCTGGGTCTGCTGCATGTAAATCAAGCAGTCGCTCAAGCTGAGCAGGATCAGAATCAGCCATGATTAATAAATCATTAAGTAGCGCGGCATCTGTTAGTGCAATAGTGTCTAATCGTTCCATTAACGCTGGCGAGGTTTCAGCAATGGTAATTAACATTGCTGTTGAATTTTCAGCATACACGTTAGGTAAATAAGCGCTGCCAGATAAAACTAATAACAAAGTAAGTGCTTTTAAATATGTTTTCATGGGGGACTTCCTATTCATTTTCGCGAGGCTCGGTATGAGCTCACTTAATACGAACAGAAAGTTAAAACGTGCCGCTATCTTGCGCCATGACAGGCAATTACACGCGATTAATTACCGTTTGAAAAACTAAATTTCAGCTTTTATTCAGCAAATAAAATTATCATTTAACAATTGCTTATTTTTATTCTTTAACGGAATTTTTAATTTGATAAAACAATTTTTCCTTTACCAAAATTTGTAATACCAAGTCAGATTTTACTCCCTCATTATTAGCAATAAATTCCTTAATATTATCAACGGTAATATCCGTGTAATGTCGTGTAATGTTCTTTTTTAGCCAAACTAGCTATAGTTTTTATTTTGGGCAAAAACTCAAAAGTTGTAGGAATGAATCATGAAGCTGAAACACTTACCGAGCGGAATTGTCCATAAAGGAAAGAAAGATGGCACAACAGGTTGTGGTACTAATACCAAAAGCCAATCTGACCACTGGATATTCTCATCGCAACCGGTCAGTTGTGCGAAAAATGGTTGTAATAATTAACGTGAAGTAGCTTCGTTTAATGGGAGTGTAAGCATGTCAGATGATAAAGCACGCAGAAGTCCTGAAGATAACCAACAAGTTGATATAGATGACCCAAAAGAAATTGCCAATTGGTGTAAATCCTTTGCCTGCAACGAAGGTGATTTGCGCGCTGCGGTAATCGCCGTTGGCAAGTCAGAAAAAGCGATTAGACAGTATTTTGAAAGCTTAGGTTAATGCTTTGAACTTTAGCTTGTTTTGGCAAGTACAACTTAGTTGTTTTCTCTAGAAAATAATCCTATTACCGAGTTGAATATTTAAAAGAGTGAGAAGTATCAGTAATTGAAGCTCTTGAGAATAATGCAAAAAGCGAGTTATGAAAATAGTGAAGCTAACTGGTTTTTCTCATATCAGGTTAAGGCAATTAGCTTTGCACTACATCCCTGTAATGTCGTGTAATGGACATTTTTTTAATGTTAAGTACCCTGTGCTTCGAATTGAAACAGGTATTTTCTAAATTCCTTATTTCTACCAGTAAAAAGTAACAATTCTCGTTTTACGCGAAGTTGTTTTAAATGTGCACAGCTATCTAATTGAGGTACAAAATGTATTTCAGTATTGCTATGTAAAAATAAATTTAGAAAGAGGAAGTTACCTTATTTTAAACAAGGACTACTTCTTCATAATAAGTTGTTAAATTGCAATCAAATCTCGAGGGTGTATGAGTAATCGTAGTAATGGAAAGCTAGAAAAGAATGTAGCGATATTATTATCTATTGGGGTAACAATATGCGTATTAATAATTGCACTTGGTTCTCTTTCTGCAAAGGAAAGTGCCATTCTCAGTTTATTACTAACAATTCTATCTGTTATGGCTTCTTGGATTTTTTCCACTATCCATAGTTCATCTCAGCATGCAGAAGCAATAAGTGAAGTTAAAGAAATGCATAATGAAAACCTACGGACTTACGCTTTAAAAGCCGCAGAAAAGTGAATAATTTATCTGATCAACTTAATAGATTAAGTTTATTTCTTGGTGAGGAACTTCAGGATGATGAAAATGCACTAATTGATAGTAAACATAGAATTTTAAGTGGGATTCATATGATAGCAATGTTGAAATCCGTAAATGATACATCCCTAAGTGATTGGCAAGGTGTTATTGGAGAAGAAATAGAAGAGCACCGTAAAGAAGCTGAAGAAAATGAAAAGTTGCTTCTTAAATTAATGGATAAAGTTGAACATTTATGGGATTCATATGAGCAAGATACAATAACAGCGGAAATCGTTGATAAAAGAGTTAATCAATTAAAGAAAGAAATGAAAAGCTTAGCGGGTAATATTACAGGTTCTCATATATCGATGCCTAGAGCGAAGAAAATAGTAAAAAGAAACTTAGTGAAAAATTGCCCATCTTGTAACGAAAGTATTTCCTATATACAAAGAGCTAAACACGGTAGTGCGAAACCGTTAACATGTGAACATTGCTCTATTTCCCTTATTTCTATTTACGATGAAAACTTAGATGATTTTGGGGTTAATATTTCGGGTTTGAAATCGGAAACTTTCAACTGTCCATCTTGTACAAAAAAAATAATTGGTGACGTTCATACAGTTCCAAATCAGAAGAATGTAACAAAATGCAAAGAATGTACCGTGGATATAGTATTAAACAGATCAACTACAGGTAGGGTAATTACTACTGTTAAACCGGAAGAAATCTTAACTGGTTTGGTAATTGATGATGAATTTATTTCAAAAGTAGAGACCTTATTGCCTGTCCAACCTTGGCCTCAACACGTCCACAAAGATATAGCCTCTCAAATAAAAGCATCAAATGCTTCTGTTCAAAAAGCAATTAAACAACTCATTTTAAGTGGCAAAGTAAAAGAACAAAAAGATGGGGTTTTATATGACTTGGTGCCATCGCAAGAATAACAATTTAACAAGTTGCTTAAACGGACAAAAAACGGTTGGCTTTGCTCGTTCCTCGCTATTTTAGCCAACAATTTTATTGCCTCTTAGTGAGGCGTTAAATTTATCTCATTTACATCACTATTTTAATAGGAATTACATCAATGGAAATTTACCCCGCAGGAAATCTGCTTTGTGTTAATCACGGGTTGTATGAACATGTCGGAATCTCAGACGGTAAAGGAATGGTATTTGAAAACTCTAATGCTAGAAGTGGTAGAGGCTTAGTTAGTTATTCTGATTTTTCAGCTGGCAAAGGAATAATTGATTTAGGTATTCTTCCGGGCAGTTTACCTGTAGAAACAGTATTAGAGAGAGCTAAAGAACTAATAAAAAATGATAAGTCATACCATTTACTTAAAAATAATTGTGAGCACTTCGTAAGAGAAGTTTGTGGGGTTGAAATATCGACACCACAAATACAAAAAGCAGTATTTGCTTTAATCAGCTCAACAATTGCTATTAAAGCTACGGATCCTCGGGTTCAAGGTTTAGCCGCAGGAGCAACGGTTGGAGCAATGCTTTCAAAAACGGGAGAAGACTCCGTTAAGAATAGTCTTATTGGCGCATCTCTTGGATTATTATTAGGTGCAGTTTTAGCATCATAAATCTAGCAAGTTACTCAAACGGACACGTAACAGTTGGCAATCGCTTCGCGATTATGGCCAACGTTACTTAGCCTCTTATTGTGGCGTTATTGCTTATACCGTTTAAATAGCCTTTTTAGGCTCTATTTTTTATCAATATCGCAACTAGTAATGATCTCGTCGGTTATTGCTTTTGCCATTGTTGAGATTTTTAAACCTTCTGCTGGTTCCATCATTTCCATTTGAATCAGCGTAAATAATTCTTCATATATTGGCACTTGTATATCATTAGTCCCGTACTCTTTTCTTTCTCATTAAACATTAGACATAAAAAAACCGCAATTAAGCGGTTTCTTTTCATAGTCTGTTGCCAGGCTATGGCCAAATCTAAAAGTTACTAGGTATAACTAATGGACTAAAAACGGTCTTTATTTTGGTGGAGCGGGGGGGAATCGAACCCCCGTCCAAAAAGCCTACATCCTTGGTACTACATGCTTAGTCGATTGTTTATTTAACCAATTAGACGCCAATCGACAGGCTTCGTCATGGTGAGCTTAATACTATTTCGCGGTTCAGCCTTAAGCGTGCTTCCCTCGCTATCCTATTTGGGGTGACCATCGATCCTCGAAACAACAGGACAATTTATGAGGCGATGGCTAGCCTTAAGCGGCTAGTGCGAACGTTTCGTCGTTAGCAATTATAGTTTTGCGGCTTTTTACCAGGCAAACCGCCCCTGGGCATGCACCTCGGGTTTCATGAATCTTGTCGAATCCTAGATCCGCCCCAAAGTTTTACTCTTTTTTCTATAAGCTAAATTAGCCTATATAGCGCATTGTACAACGCTTAGGTTAAATAGACAACGTGATATTTTTTAACCAGTTATCTATCTAGGTTTTTATTTTTCATTAAACGGCCTTTATCAACGGCCCATTCACGGTCTTTAATATCAGAGCGTTTATCGTGATCTTTCTTACCTTTACCTAAATGAAATTCTAATTTAACCCAACATGCTTTCCAATACATGGCGGTGGCAATTAGGGAATAACCATCACGCTCAACAGAGGCGATAATTTTTTCTAATTCACGACGGTTTAATAGTAATTTTCGGTCACGGTTAGGATCACATACCACATGACTAGATGCAGCATTTAGCGGCGTTATTTCAGCGCCAAGTAAATAGGCTTCGCCGTTTTTGATATGCACGTAACAGTCAGAGATATTGACTTTACCACTTCGGATTGATTTTATTTCCCAACCCTGCAAGCTCATGCCACCTTCAAATTTATCGGTTAAAGAGTAGTTATGACGTGCTTTTTTATTGAGAGCAATGGTATTGCTGTTTGATTTTTTTTTCTTTGCCATGATATTTCCATTATTCCATTTTTGGTTTGCTACCAAAAATAGCAATCGGCCATATTATACGGAGAATTGTTGCTATTTAAATGGCTTATTTATCATTTTTGACATTAATGCGTTTTTTAAAGACATTTGCTATGATAGCGCCCATTGAGAATTGGAGGGTGAATGCCAAACATAAGCCGTAGTGCATTAGTGATGCACAGTGTAGAAGATATGTATCATCTAATTAATGATGTGCTTGCCTACCCAAAGTTTTTACCTGATTGTAGTGATAGTAAAATAATTGCCCAAGATGAACATTCGATGACCGCTGCGTTATTAGTGTCTAAAGGTGGTCTTAAAAAATGGTTTACCACTGAGAATACCTTGGTGAATAATCAAGAAGTTAAAATGAGTTTGGTTGATGGACCATTTAAGCAACTTATTGGTGGTTGGCAATTAAAGGCCTTGTCGGAAGATGCTTGTAAAATTGAATTAAATTTAGATTATGAGTTTTCTAATAAAGTGTTCGATTTAGCGTTTGGCCGCGTGTTTAATAATTTAGCCAATAATATGGTGCAGTCTTTTACCATGCGCGCTAAAGAAGTTTATGGTTAATAATCAAAGCGACAGTTTAATTACGTTTTAATGGATGTTTAATAAAGTATGAGCGAACAAGTGATGAATGATGTTTCTGGCAATGAAGAGCCAAGCAACTTAGATTTGGTTGCTAATAAATGTGATATCGAGGTTGTTTACGGTACACCGAAAAGACAAGAAATTATCAACATTGAAGTTGATGAAAACACGACTATTGAGCAAGCAATAATGGCGTCAGGTATTATTGAAGAGTTTCCAGAAATTGATTTAACTGTTAACAATGTTGGGATTTGGAACCGAGCTGCAAAACTAAAAGATATTGTTAAAGATTTAGATCGCATAGAAATTTATCGTCCTTTATTGGCTGATCCGAAAGAAGTGCGTAAACGTCGTGCTGAAAAAGCTAAAGAAGAAGGGCGGGCGGATAAAATTACCGGCGGGCGAGTTGACCCACGTCGAAGTAAAGCTGGTGAAGGTTAATAAACCTTTTTAAAAGCTAGCGTTTTAAAAACAAAAAAGCATGCCATTGGCATGCTTTTTATGTTCAGGAAGAACGGTATGTCACGGTCACATGGATGTGAGTGAGTGACGATGTTCATAGGAGACGATAATCTCCAATGTACTTAAATACTAGTTAACCATAGGAACAAAGTAGCTTTCTGGTAATTCAAAATCACCTTCAGCCTTTACAACTTTGTTGTCTTCAAAGGTAATAGTAAATTGTTTTTTCGCATTGAACTCTTCACTTCTACCCGACTTAAAGCGATAAACATAATGCCAAACGTCATTGCTAAAGGTATCTTCAAGAACAGGGCTGCCTAAAACAAATTTAACTTGTTCTTTTGTCATCGCAATTTGAAGCTTGTCGATGTCTTTTTGTTCCAAGTAGTTTCCTTGTGGAATATCGATGCGATAAACCCAGCTAGAACAGGCTGAAACAGATAGGGCGATAACAATCGCTAATACTCTAAACAACATGGTAAATACATTATCCTTTTTAGTTTGAACGGGGATAATAGCGAAGCGGACTACGAGATACAAAATAATTTTTAGTTTATTTTGTCCGCTTGAAAGTATTCGCTTTATCCCGCAAGTAATTCTTGTGCGTTAGCCAGACTATTTTCGGTAATTTTATCACCGGCAAGTAAACGGGCAATTTCTTGGACGCGGCCATTGCTAGAAAGTTCCGTTACTGTGGTTTCTGTGTGTTCTCCGTCAGTTAATTTAGCAACAAATAATTGCTGATGACCTTTACTGGCAACTTGCGGTAAATGAGTTACACAAATTACTTGAGTATTTTTAGCTAGCTGTTGCAGTTTTTTACCAACCATTGCTGCGGTGGGGCCACTAATACCAACATCAACTTCATCAAATATTAAACTTGGCGTAATGACTTTGTCAGCCAATATCACCTGCATGGCTAAACTAATGCGTGAAAGTTCACCACCTGAGGCTACTTTATTCATTGCTTCAAGTGCTTGCCCTGGGTTTAAGCTAGCAAGGTAACTTACGTTATCAAGGCCGTTGACTGATAAGCTTTGATCTTTACTCTGGCTAACGTCGATTAAGAACTTGCCATGCTGCATGTTCAGTTCACCCATGCTATTAGTGATCAACTTGCTAAGTTTTTTGGCTGCTTTGGTTCGTGAGGTTGATAACGTAAGTGCTGAGTCATGATATTTTTGCTTCGCGGCTTCAATATCGTCATTAATTTGTTCTAAACGAGTTTCGTCAGAGCTAAACAATTGTAGCTCTTGTAATAGTTGTTGATGAAAGTCAGCTAGTTTTTCTGGTGCAACTTGATGCTTTTTCGCTAGCTGCACGGCAGTTGAATAACGCTCTTCAATTAATGTGTAAGCTTGTGGGTCAAGCTCTAAGCTTTCGTAATAGTGTTTGACTTCTTGGCTGGCGTCTTCAATTTGAATAAGCGCTTCATTAAGTTGTTCGGCAATAGCTTTAAGTACTGGGTCGTAATGACTTAATGAGGAAATTTGTTCTGTACTTTGGCGCAAACCATCAACAACGTTAGACTGCTCATTTTCAGATAACAGCTGTGCGGCAACGAGTGTTTCGTTAAGAATATGCTGACCATTACTTTGACGTTTGTAATCAACTTCTAAACTTTCGAATTCATTATGCTGTAGCGAAAACTCATTAAGCTCGTTAACTTGATACTGTAATAGTTGCTGCTTTGCTTCACGTTGTATTTTACTTTCTTGTAGTTGCTTAGCTTCTTGGCTAAGTTCACGCCATTGATGATAGTAAAATTTTACGTCGTCGAGTAAATGTTGGTGACTGGCGTAAGCGTCGAGTATGTTGCGTTGCTCATTGGCTTTAACGATAAGCTGGTGGTCATGTTGTCCGTGAATGTTAATCAGTAATTGGCCAATTTCTTTTAGTTGCACTAAAGGTACTTGGCTGCCATTAATGTATGATTTTGAACGACCTTCGGCAGAAATAACTCGGCGAAGAATACATTCGTTATCGACTAACATGTCATTCTTCTTCAGCCATTTTTGTGCAGGTTTATTTTTAGTGGTGTCGAATGTTGCCGCCAGTTCAGCTTTGGCACAGTTTGGACGTACAACATTGGTTACGGCTCTATCACCCAAACACAGTCCTAAGGCATCAATAGCGATTGACTTACCTGCGCCAGTTTCGCCAGTGATAGTTGTCATACCTTGTTGCCAATCAATGTCGAGCGAACGCACAATGGCAAAGTTTTGAATGTTGAGTTGCAGTAACATAGTCGCCTCACTAACTTTATCGTAATTGTGTTGTAATAAAGTGTCGTATTAATAACCAAAAAACCAGATACTGTTAATTTATACAGTATCTGGTTTTTATTCAAGCTATGTTTGCAATTTTATTTTGAATTACCCACTTTAAAGGGCTGCAAGGCAGTTAAAATTAGTAGAGCTTGTTACCCCAACTTAACTTGTTTCGTAATACATTAAAGTAGTCGTGATCAAGTGGGTGTATTAAACGTAAAGTATTTTCACTTTTTTTAATGATAACTTCATCACCCGGCATTACCGCTAAAATTACGTGACCGTCACAACTTACTTGTAAGTTTTCATAGTTTTCGTTGGCAAGTTTGAGCTTTATTTCGCTGTTACCGTCAACCACAATTGGCCTACTGGTTAGTGTATGTGGAAACATTGGTACCAGTGAAAGAGCGTTTAAATTTGGCGTTAAAATAGGGCCGCCTGCTGACATTGAATAAGCAGTTGAGCCAGTAGGTGTTGACACAATTAAACCATCAGAGCGCTGACTGAACATAAAGCTACCATCAATGTAGACTTCAAATTCAATCATGTTTGCCACTTTACCCGCATGCAATACGGCTTCGTTTACCGCGCTATTGGAACTTTTTAGTTTGCCATGACGATAGACTTCAGCTTCAATAATAAAGCGTTGCTCAGAACGTGACTCACCATTTAATATTGCGTTAAGTGGTGCGGTTAAATCATCGGGTGATAAATCAGTTAGGAAACCTAAATTTCCTCGGTTAACGCCTAAAACGCCAATGTTGTAACAAGAGAGTACGCGAGCCGCGCCAAGCATATAGCCGTCACCGCCAACCACAATTGCTAAGTCAGCTTGCTGGCCAATGTCGGTTAGAGAAGCAACCGCAACATTTTCAATATTTATTGAAGGTGCTACTGAGCTTTCTATCAGTACTTGATAACCTTGCTGAGACAAATACTGATGTAAGGTTTCTATGGTTGAACTGGCACCGTCGTGATTAGGTTTACCAATTAGTCCAACCGTTTTGTATAATTTACTCATTCTTGAGATAAACCGTAATAAAATAGGCAACTAACCGCAGTTTCGCGCTATTTCACTCGCTTGTAAAGTTGACTTTTTTTTAAATGATTCACTTTTGTGCTTGAATCATAAAAACAAGCCCCCATAATTAGCGGTATTGTGTTTTACCAACTTTGAAAATTAAAGATACTTTGGAGTTTTTCATGACTAACGAGTCAACAGAAAATAAGAGTGCTGAAGAAATTGCAGCAGATGAATTAGCAGCAGAAATTATTGAACAAGCTGAAGAGCAAGTTGAAGTGCAACATGAGCATGCTCATGAAGCTGTTAGCGAAGAGCAAGAAAAAATCAATGAGCTTGAGCTTTCATTAGCAGCAGCTAAGTCTACAGTAGCAGATCAAAAAGATTCGGTCGTTCGTGCCAAAGCTGAAGTTGATAATGTTCGTCGCCGTTCAGCACAAGATGTTGAAAAAGCGCGTAAGTTCGCTTTAGAAAAGTTTGCTAGCGAAATGTTAGTGACTGTTGATAACTTAGAACGTGCATTGCAAAACATTGATAAAGATGATGAAAGCAATAAAGGTATCATTGAAGGTATTGAATTAACTTATCAAGGTTTACTATCTTCGTTAGAAAAATTTGCGATTAAAGCGATTGATCCACAAGATCAGCCATTTAACCCTGAGTTACATCAAGCGATGTCAATGCAGGAAGTTGAAGGCGTTGCAGCTAATACGGTTATTGCGGTAATGCAAAAAGGCTATGAGCTAAACGGTCGTTTAATTCGTCCTGCAATGGTTATGGTGTCAAAAGCTAAACCAAGCGTTGATACAACAGCTTAATTTTTATTTTGAAAATTATTTTGTAGCTAATGCTCAAATAGTTTCTTAAATGAAAACTAAAAACCAGACAAGTGTCTGGTTTTTTTATGTCTTTTCGTTGATTGATTATTGAACGGTTAAATGCTTCATTGGCAGTAATAAAGAGCAGAGGAAATAAAATTTAACATTTTTTAGTTTTTTTCGATAAAAATAGTTGAAAAGACTTTTTCCTGCCCCCACTAACTGTTCATCGAAAGATTTAATCTTTATTTTTAACGTAATAAGTATTCGGAGATCCTCAAGATGGGCAAAATTATTGGTATTGACCTAGGGACAACAAACTCTTGTGTTGCTGTTCTAGATGGCGGCACAGCACGTGTTATTGAAAATGCAGAAGGCGATCGTACAACACCTTCAATTATCGCATATACAGAAGAAGGCGAAACGTTAGTTGGACAACCAGCTAAACGTCAATCAGTAACCAATCCAACAAACACTTTATACGCAATTAAGCGTTTAATTGGTCGTCGTTTTGAAGACAAAGAAGTTCAGCGTGATATCGGCATTATGCCATTTGGTATTGTGAAAGCTGACAACGGTGATGCTTGGGTTACTGCACGTGATAAAAACGTTGCTCCACCACAAGTTTCAGCTGAAGTTTTAGCAAAAATGAAGAAAACAGCTGAAGACTACTTAGGCGAAACAATTTCTGAAGCCGTAATTACGGTTCCTGCATATTTTAACGATTCACAACGTCAAGCAACTAAAGATGCTGGTCGTATTGCGGGTCTTGATGTTAAACGTATTATCAACGAGCCAACTGCTGCTGCCCTTGCTTACGGCATGGACAAGCAAGAAGGCGACAAAGTTGTTGCAGTATACGATTTAGGTGGTGGTACTTTTGATATCTCTATCATCGAAATTGACGAAGTTGAAGGCGAGCATACTTTTGAAGTACTTGCGACAAACGGCGACACTCACTTAGGTGGTGAAGATTTTGATAACCGTTTAATCAACTATCTTGTCGCTGAATTCAAAAAAGATCAAGGCATGGATTTAACGTCTGATCCTTTAGCAATGCAACGTTTGAAAGAAGCGGCTGAAAAAGCGAAATGTGAGCTTTCTTCTGCACAACAAACTGATGTTAACTTACCGTACATTACTGCTGACGGCTCAGGTCCTAAGCACATGAACATCAAAGTAACACGTGCTAAGTTAGAGTCTTTAGTAGAAGACATGGTTAAAGCAACTTTAGAGCCGCTTAAACAAGCGCTTAAAGATGCTGACTTATCAGTAAGTGACGTTAATGACGTTATCTTAGTTGGTGGTCAATCACGTATGCCAATGGTACAAAAAGCTGTTACTGATTTCTTTGGTAAAGAGCCACGTAAAGATGTTAACCCTGATGAAGCAGTAGCTGCTGGTGCAGCGATTCAAGCGGGTGTTCTTTCTGGTGATGTGACTGACGTTTTATTATTAGACGTGACACCATTATCATTAGGTATTGAGACAATGGGCGGCGTGATGACGAAAGTTATCGATAAAAACACCACTATCCCAACTAAGCAATCTCAAACGTTCTCAACAGCTGATGATAACCAAGCTGCTGTAACAGTTCATGTTGTACAAGGCGAGCGTAAGCAAGCCTCTGCTAACAAATCTTTAGGTCAATTTAACCTTGAAGGTATTGACGCTGCACCACGTGGTACGCCACAAATCGAAGTTACTTTCGATATCGATGCTGATGGTATCTTGCATGTAACGGCTAAAGATAAGAACACAGGTAAAGAACAAAAAATTACCATTAAAGCCTCTTCTGGTCTGTCAGATGAAGAAGTAGAACAAATGGTACGTGACGCTGAAGCAAATGCTGATGAAGATGCGAAATTTGAAGAGCTTGTACAAGCACGTAACCAAGCCGATGGCATGGTTCACGCAACACGTAAGCAAATTGAAGAAGCAGGCGACGAATTTGCAGGCGAAGACAAAGAAAAACTTGAAGCAGCATTAACTGAGCTTGAAACAGCTGTTAAAGGCGATGATAAAGAAGCGATTGATGCTAAATCACAAGCTGTTATCGAAGCTTCTGCTAAGTTAATGGAAATCGCTCAAGCGAAATCTCAAGCAGAAGGTGGTGCTCCAGAAGGCGCAGCTCCTGAAGCAGATTCATCAGCACCTGCTGGCGATGATGTTGTAGACGCTGAGTTTGAAGAAGTTAAAGACGATAAATAGTCATTAATTATTGAATGGTCTACTGTAGCGCTCAATAGCTGCGTTGGACATGCTCACATACACTTGTATGCTCCGCGTGTCCGCCTTGCTCTATAACGCTTCAGCGACAATTAAAATAATTAAACATTTGTTGTTTATAAAGAAATAAGAGCGTCGATAATTATCGGCGCTTTGCTTTATCAAAAGAAAGGGTAAAGTAGCAACGAAATATTGTGAGTTAACTTCACAATGCTATAAAAAATTAATCATTAATTGATATTAATTTGCTTGGATTTTTGATGTTTTGAGCATGGCTTAAAAATGTCTTATTAAGAAACCAAACAAATTAGTGTCCATAAATTTGAAGCAAAGAAATTAAACCTATGTCAAAACGCGATTATTATGAAGTGCTTAGTGTTGCAAAAGATGCATCTGAGCGTGATATCAAAAAAGCCTACAAACGTTTAGCGATGAAGCTACACCCGGATCGTAACGAAGGTGATAAAGCTAAAGAAGAGCAATTTAAAGAAGTTAAAGAAGCTTACGAAATCTTAAACGATGACCAAAAGCGTGCGGCCTATGATCAATACGGTCATGCTGCTTTTGAACAAGGTGGCCATGGTGGCGGCGGTGGTTTTGGCGGTGGTCAAGACTTCGGCGATGCTTTTGGTGATATTTTTGGCGATATTTTTGGTGGCGGTGGCCGCCGCGGTGGTGGTCAATCTCGTCAACGTCGTGGTAGCGATTTACGTTACAACCTTGACCTTAGTCTTGAAGAAGCGGTTAAAGGTAAAACCTTAGAAATTAAAGTACCTACATATGTTAGTTGTGAACCATGTGACGGCAGTGGCGCTAAAAAAGGCACCAGTGCAAAAACATGTTCAACTTGTCACGGCCATGGCCAAGTACAAATGCGTCAAGGTTTGTTTGCTGTGCAACAAACGTGTCCAACGTGTTCTGGTAAAGGTAAGGTTATTTCAAGCCCTTGTACTTCTTGTCGCGGTCAAGGTCGTGTTGAGAAAACCAAGACCTTATCAGTGAAAATTCCACCAGGTGTTGATACTGGCGATAGAATTCGCTTATCTGGTGAAGGTGAAGCCGGCGAGCACGGAGCACCAGCAGGTGACTTATACGTTCAAGCTAACGTAAAAGAGCATAAAATATTTGTTCGTGATGAAAACCATTTATATTGTGAAGTGCCAATTAGTTTCACAACAGCTGCCCTAGGTGGTGATATTGAAGTACCAACGCTTGAAGGTAAAGTTAAGCTGAAAATACCGAAAGAAACGCAAACGGGTAAAATGTTCCGTTTACGTGGTAAGGGTGTTAAATCAGTACGCAGCCATTCAACGGGTGACTTGATGTGTAAGGTTGTTATTGAAACACCTGTGAGTTTATCTGGCGACCAAGCTGACTTATTGCGTCAATTAGAAGAAAAAATGGGTAAAAGCACAAGCAAGCATAGCCCGAAAGAAACCGGTTTCTTTGACGGTGTGAAAAAATTCTTCGATGATCTTAAAAGCTAAAATCATTCGATAAGTGAATCATTATAAAAATCCTGCATTATGCGGGATTTTTTATATTATGATCGAATGATTCGCTGTGAGCACGTTAATATTTCACACATTTTCATTTAAGGTGGTTTTAACATTTAAGCGCCATTTAAATGTTATTTGTTCCATATTCAACTATCTTTAAATCTTTAATTTAATTAACTATTAATGTGCTTTAACGAGCTTATAAATAAGCAGTTCTGGTACAATTAATAAATGCTTATAAACACACTTTAAGAGAATCATACTGAATGAAAGCTTTGATTATTTCCTTGTTTTTTACCATGTTTAGCAGTTACTCAGTTGCTGAGTCAGCCCCTGAAGAGTTACCACCGCTTGACCCTGCCTATGTAGGCGTTCATGGCATGGTGTTAATGAATAAAGCGTCAACAATTTTTGCTTACCACTTACCGCTGTATCACAAACCTCACGATGTGCAATTGCTGTACAAACTGGATGTAAAAAATGTAGCGCTGGTACATTTAGTGCGTGATAACGATATGGTAACAATTAAGCCAAAGCCATTTAATTTACAACGATTAATGCGCGGGGAAAAGATTGCTCTGGAAGCTGATATTTACATTGGACATTTTGAACGTGACGGCATGTTAGTGTACGAAAATATGACGTTAAATTTTGCTAAACAGCTATACATGCGCAAGCTTGATGATATTTCACCTTCAAGTAATAACCAAGAATATGATGTTGTTTCATATCGTAAAAATAACAAAATTTATATCCATAGAATTCAACAAGCACCAAGCTTTGATCACTTAATTCATATTGATGTTAATGCCGGGTGTTTGCCAAAGTTTAATACCTCATCAGCGGTACCTAAACGCACTGAACTGCAATATAAGTTTTTAAACTGCGGTACTATGAAGCCTTTTTACTTTGAAACTGAAGATTTTAAAAAGCATTAGCTTTGATATGTAGTTGAGTTGTCTGCCTATAAGGTAATAAAAAGAGCTGTATACCAGCTCTTTCTACGTACATGGAGAAGGTATAACATGAGTACATGGCCGTTCCTTGCCATTTATGGCATCACAACATTACTGTATCCGTATATGCTATGCGCAGGGACGTTCATGTTAATGATGTTTGACCAGTTTTTTATTTCGCGTAAACGCTAGGCATCTAGGCTCAAGTCAGTTATAGCGATATGAAACCGTTGATATAGCTCTAAAATTATTACTCTTCGTCAAAGTTTGGTAACACACCGCTACGGCTATGTTCGAAGATTAGAGAAGTTTCGACTGTTGTTACTTCTTCACGAGACGTTATGGCATTAAATACGAACTGGCGTAAGTGCTCACTATCTTTTACTGACATGTGAATGAAGTAATCATAACTACCACCCATATGATATAAGCTGATGATTTCAGGTAGTTTCAGTAAATCATCTCTGAGTTGATTAACAATGATTTCCGAATAAGGTTGTAATTTAATTGCCGCAATCGCTTCAATATTACCGCCAATACTTTTGAAATTTATATCTATAAAAGCATTATTAATTACACCATTGTTTTTCATGCGCTTAACGCGTTCTAAGCATGTTGATGGTGCAATACCAATTTGAGCCGCAAGCTCTTTATTGGTGATATCTGCATCTTTATATAATAACGTAAGTATGCGTAAATCTATGTCGTCTAGTTTTTTCATTAATACTTTAACCTTAGGCAAAGCCTAATCAGTTCATGCTGTTTTCTTAACTAAATATTACACTTATTAAATCCAATATTGCTAGTTAATTCGTTATAGATATGAATTATTTTCGATATTTATATCTGTTTCCGAATTTTTATCACTTTCCATTGATTATTTAAAAACACTTTTGCAAATTTGTATAATTCGCTGTTATGACATATTATGTCGTGACGCCTTTGTATAAATTAACAAAAATGAGCATAAATGATTATTAAAAGTATTAATGACTTCTTAAAACTCGAAGCGGCCAGTGGCATTATTTTAATGTTTGCTGCGGTTGCTGCCATGATTATTGCCAATTCACCATTTGTACCTTATTACGATATGTTGCTGAACATTCCGGTGCAAGTTTCTGTCGGCAGTTTTGAAATTGCTAAACCATTATTATTATGGATTAATGATGGCCTGATGGCGTTGTTTTTCTTTCTGGTTGGTTTAGAGCTTAAGCGAGAGTTTTTAGAAGGTGATTTATCAAAACCAGGGCAAGTAACCTTACCGGCAATCGGTGCTTTAGGTGGAATGTTAGTACCCGCATTATGTTATGTCGCATTTAATTATAATGACCCTGAAGCAATTAATGGTTGGGCAATTCCAACGGCTACAGATATTGCTTTTGCATTAGGTATTCTGTCAGTTATCGGCAGTAAAGTTCCGTTGCAGCTTAAGGTATTCTTAACGTCTTTAGCCATATTTGACGATTTAGGAGCAATTATTGTTATTGCTTTGTTTTATACCGATCAATTGTCGATGTTGTCATTGATATTTTCTACAGTGATATTAACTATTTTATTTATTATGAACAAACGCGGCGTAACTAGTACTGCACCATATATTTTCTTGGGTATCGTACTTTGGGTTGCTGTATTAAAGTCAGGCGTACATGCAACTTTAGCCGGTGTTGTATTGGCATTCTTTATTCCAATGAAAGGTGAAGAAGGGGAGCCATCGCCATTAAAGTCTCTTGAACACAACTTGCATTCGCTAGTCGCGTTTATCATTTTACCGGTGTTTGCTTTTGCGAATGCCGGAATAAGCTTTGCCGGTATTGGTGTTGAGCAAGTGATGGCACCAGTACCATTAGGCATTATTGTTGGCTTAATCGTTGGTAAGCAACTTGGTGTATTTGGCTTTTGTTTCATTGCCATTAAGTTAGGTTTGGCGCAATTGCCAACTAACGTCAATTTGCGCTTGTTATATGGTGCAGCCATTTTATGTGGTGTTGGTTTTACCATGAGTTTATTTATTGGTTCTTTAGCATTTGAGCAAGGCAATAGCGGAAATCTGATCTTTCAAGACCGATTAGGAATTGTTATTGGCTCATTAATATCGGGTGTTTTTGGTTACTTTGTCATTAAAGGTGGCGTAGATAAACTTTCAAAAGCAGACTCGAAGAAATAAAAATAATTAAAATAAAAAGGAATAGTTATGAATGTTCAAAAATTAAATATCCCAATGAAGTCGATTGCCGTTGTTGTTGCAATCGCTATTGTAGGTGTTAGCTCGGTATATACCGTTAATGAAGGTCATATTGGTATTGTTAAGCGTTTTAGCGAAGCTAAAGAGCAAGTTAATCCGGGGCTACATTTTAAAGTACCATTTATTGATAGCGTTGAAGAAATAGAAGTACGTACCCGTAAAAATGAAGAAAAAATGGCGTCCAGCACCAAAGAGCAAATGCCCGTGACCATTAGTGTTTCCGTAAACTGGACCGTTGATAAGGCAGCTGCGCTAGAGTTATTTAGACAATATGGCGGCTTATCGCAATTTGAAAGCCGTATTTTAGATCCACGTTTTAGATCGGCAACTAAAGATGTAATTCCACAGTATGATGCGGAAAAACTGATTCAAGATAGAGCCAGTGCTATACAAGCGATAGAAGCTAACTTAATTGAGGAAATGAAAGACTTCCCGGTGACTGTTGATAACATTCAAATTGAAAATATCAAACTACCAGCGAAGTATTTAACGTCAATTGAAACGAAACAAACTGAGAAGAATTTAGCCGACGCAGAAAAGCACAAGTTAGCAAGACAAAACCTTGAGGCGCAACGTGATGTAAATACGGCAAAAGCGAAAGCTGATGGTATTAAGTTAGTTGCCATTGCAGAAGCTGAGTCTATTCGCATTAAAGGTTTAGCAGAAGCTGAGGCAATTACCGCAAAAGCGAAAGCATTAGGTGATAATCCACTTATTGTTAAATTAACTGAAGCGCAAAATTGGGATGGTAAATTACCAGCAACAGTATTAGGTAATGGTAATATGCCTATTTTGGATATGAGAAGTCCTAAAAAATAGCGCTTTGAGAATAATGCAATTTTTAACAACGGCGATGTAAGAATATCCGTTAATTAGTACAGGTTTAGCAAAAGCTAGTTGATCAATATATTTTCAGGTTTTTTATGTCATTCTAAGCAGTAAAGTCGGTTGAAATAACTCATCACTATATTCAAGGTGGTGTATGTATACATGATAATCTAAGTTTAGATGAACTGTCGTTTAAGCTACAACTGTAATATAAAAAAGGCTTTTACATTATGTAGAAGCCTTTTTAGTTTGCTAGCGAGCAAGTTTTAGAAGTTTACAGTTAACTCATTTGAACATGCCGTTGAAGCATCACATACTTTGTAAACAAAGCTGTTGTCTGTTACACGACGTTCACGGTCACGGTAGATACCGCTGTTAGGTGTTGTAGCTACTTTCACACCGTTGCGGTAAATATCTACCGTTTCAGCTGAAGTACCAGCCCAAGTTAAATCAACACGTAAGTTGCCGAGGCGACTCTTGTAAGCGCGTTTAATACTAGCTTCAATATTAACGTCGGATACGGTTATGCTCATCATGCTTGTATGACTATGTCCTTCGCTGTCAGTAACCGTTAGGCTCACATCATATGTACCTGCAGCATCATATGTGTGCATTGGGTTTTGCTCTGTTGATGTCATGTCATCACCAAAGTTCCATTCCCACATAGTAATGTCGCCATTTGCATCGGTACTAGCATCAGAGAAATTAACCATTAGGTTTTCTGCATCATAGCTAAAGGCTGAAACCGGTGGAGCAGGTTGAACATCGCCAGTTGCAGAGAATGTCATTGACCAGTTGTTTAATGTACCCGTATCAGCACCTGCACTATCAACAATGCTCAATGTCCAATCGCCGAATGTATTTTCACCATTAAATACGTCAGAACTAAAGCTTTGGTTGATGTCATCACTACCGCCACCTGTGTTGCTGAAAAGTGTCGCTGTTGTGCCCGTCGGTGAAGTTAATGTTACTTTTAAGTCAGCAATATAGGTATGGCTGATATTTAAGAAAGTATCAGTACCAAACACAGTTAAGCTGTCAGGCACATTGATTACTGATGTTACGCCTTCAGGGTTATTATCAGGAATATCCGCAGGGATTTCATTGGTGTAAGTAATGTCATTCAAACCTTGTGGTAATACATATAATCCAAGGTTCGTTGATTTTGTTAATTCTCCACTTGTACCTGTTACTGTGAAGCTATAATCGCCCCATGCAGTATCGGCAGTCGTTGGAACGGTTAACTCAAAACTATTACCTGGTGTTACTGTTGCCGCAGATAGCATTGCACTACCTAATGAATCAGTAACAGATAATTCAATATCACCAGACCAATCAGCAACTGATGCTACATTGAATGTATAAGTTGCTGTTTCACCAGCAGTAATGGTTGTATTAACCGGTGCAACGTTCATGCGGAAGCCAGGTTGAGGATCGGCATCTTGTAACGCATTATGAACATTCAAACGATTACCTGAAACCGTTAGGCCTTCCGTTGCTGCATTAGCATCACCTGATTCCATCAACAATTCTTTTAATTCAATAGCACTTAAGTCTGGGTTAACAGAAAGTACAAGTGCCGCGGCACCGGCAACATGAGGTGTTGCCATCGACGTGCCACTATAAGTCGCGTATCCGCCAGGTACCGTAGATAATACGTTACGTGCTGGTGCTGCGATATCAACAGATGTTAAGCCCCACTGAGAAGCTGAATAGATAGCATCTGTATGATTTGTACCTGCTACAGCAAGTATGCTTTCATGTTCATAACTTGAAGGGTAATGTGGATTTGCATCGTTATCTACTCCATCATTACCAGCAGCAGCGACAAATAAAATATCAGCTTCTTCCGAGCTTGTAATTGCGTCAGCTAATACTTGGCTAAAACCGCCACCGCCCCAGCTGTTATTCATAACGCGCAGATTAACTCCGCTGTTTTTAAGACCAACCATGTAATCGATACATTTAATTGCATCTGATGATGAGCCAGTGCCCGCTGCAGAAAGAAACTTACAACCAACGATCGCTGTTGTGTGGTTAACACCTACAACGCCTAAACCGTTATTACCAGCTGCGCCTATGGTACCTGCAACGTGACTACCATGTCCTTGGTCATCCATAGGATCACCGACATTGGTTATTGCGTTAATACCATAAACATCATCAATATAGCCGTTGCCATCGTTATCAACGCCATCACCAGCGATTTCACCAGGGTTAACCCACATGTTTGCGGCTAAGTCAGGGTGAGTATGATCAACACCAGTATCAATTACACCAACTACTACGTCACGCGTACCTGTAGAAATTTCCCAAGCTTCAGGTGCATCAATATCAGCGTCAGCAGTACCGCCAGTTTGACCTGTATTGTGCATTCCCCATAATTCAGAGAAACGGCTGTCGTCAGGCATTACGTCAGCACTAAGAATGTAATCAGGCTCAGCGTAAAGTACAGATGGATGTTTGTTTAATTTTGCTAATGCTTCTTTACTTGTCATACCATTTAACTTGAAGTTAGCAATACGACCCTTAAGGATATTGCGGTATGAATCATCGACTTCATCGGTGTTTAAATCTGAAATTTTTGCAAGCACAAGGTCGCGAGCAGAGCGCTTTTGTTCTTTCGAAGCACCTTCTTTATAAACCACAATGACAGAGTCACTTTTATATAGTGATTGAATAGGCGCATTGTTTTTAATTTCAATAGACGCACTTGCTAGCACAGGCAGCATAGCAAGCGTAATTGCTGATAATTTAGCTTTCATTTTATGAATCCATTTTCAGTTATTATAATGTCAATACCATAGATATTGACGTTCTGATTTAAGATTCTCGATTACTTTAAACTTACAAACTTGTATGGAACTCGGCAACGAAATTACTTTAACCATAATCATTCCTTGATAGCTATTAAATTTATTAAAACACGACTTTTTTGGCAAAAACTTCCCGTTTTGTTATTAAAAACTAGTACTTTTTTATTGGTTTATTTTTTTTGTGAGAGTAAATAATAAACTAGTACTTTTTTATTAGTTTTATGTTGTTAATTTAATGTTAATAGTTATTTGTTTCTTATCTTATTGAAATTTATTGGTTTAATTTAATTACTACTTTTGGGTGATAGGTTTAATCGGTTAACAATAATAGAGTTTTCAACGCAACTAGTGTTGTTGCGGTAAATTTTGAAAAATAGATGAAGAAAGGTGTGATGAATAAAATAAAAACAAAAAATAAAAAGGTAATTAGAGGTGTAAGAAGCCCATTAGCTTTTGCTGTTATTAGTTATTTATCGCTTAGCCACTCTGCATTGTCTATCGCTCAAGACTTACCCAATAACATTGACTTACAAGATTCTCCATTATCTTTAAGTCTTACACCTTCGGCAATTATTACAGTAGGCGAACAACGTCAACAAGTAATAGTTAGCCAGTATGGAATACTCAACACCGCAACGATAAAACAGTTAGCTAACGCTTCAAACAGTGCCCTGATTAGTCAAGATGGGGTAGGAAATGAAGCGCTTATTGAACAGCTAGGTAATGGCAACTCCGTCAACATAAGACAGTGGGGAGGTCGTAACGTAGCTCATGTTATTCAAGAAGGGAATGATAACAACGCTAACATAGCCCAGGCTGGTGAACAAACGTTTGTTATTCACCAAATTGGAAATGAAATGGTCGTTAATATTACACAGTATTAACGATATACAGCATAGTTGGAGAACAATAGTGAAATTGAATAAATCATTGCTTACATGCGCCATAGTTATGGCATTAGGGATTAACCAGCAAGTACTTGCCGCTGAAACGGAAAAAGGTTCAGTAGAACAAGTTCAAAACGACTTTATGATTGACGCAGTAGGTAACGTTATTTTGTTATCTCAAACTTCAGAGTCTGGTGCAGTGTTTGGTAACGAGGTTATTTTATCGCAAGAAGGTGATAACAACGGTATTAATGCTTCACTAAATGGTGAAAGTAACATTACCGAAATTACTCAAATTGGTGCTGATAATATTGCGATAGCAACCAGCTTAGGTGATGCCAATACACAAATCATCACACAAGATGGTGATGGTAATGAATTGCAATCAGATCTTATTGGTAATGATAATGAAGTTAATACTGTTCAAAATGGCACAGGCTATTTGGGCATTGATAACCGTATTATTAATAAAATGGAAGGTGATGCCAATACGCTTGAAGTTGAACAAAATGAAGGCGGTCAATGGTTTTATAATCGTGATATGCAAGGCTCAGAGAATACAGTTACAGGTATTCAATCTGGCGAATGGAATGAAGCACATATTGACAGTGTGATAGGTGATGAGAATACGATTGAAGTTGAGCAAGATGGTTACTATAACGTAACTCGTTTAACTTCGCTGCAAGGTAGTGCTAATACGTTAGAGTCAGAGCAAGAAGGTGACCGTAACCGTGTGACTATCGCAAGTATAGACGGTGATGAAAACGATATTGAAATTTCACAAAACGGTGATAGAAACAGTGTTGAGTCAAACTTATTTACCGGTTCAGACAATGAAGTAGATTTGGCTCAGGTAGGTGATAGCAATGAATCAACATTTGATGTCATTGGTGATAATAATGACTTTAATGTTAACCAAGCTGGTGATGAAAATACGTCATATGTAGGTGTTTTAGGTAACAACAATGACTTTACTGTTGTGCAAACGGGCGATTTGAACTCGAGCCATATTGTAAACTTTAACGGCAGTGATAACGATATTGATGTTGTACAAGCAGGTGATGAAAATACAGCTGTTATACAAGCGTCTGCCGATGACAATACATTAACTGCTAATGCTAACGAAATTAACTTAGGTCAAAGTGGTAATCAAAATGATGCCGTTGTGAACATGAGTACTATTATCGATACCAATGCTAACTCTATTGATCTTGCACAAAACGGTGACTTAAATACGTTAGATATTTTAGTTGAAGGTAGCAATCATACGATTGATATCGCACAAAACGGTAACGAAAATATGGTTATCGGTGCTGATAGTGATGCGATGCTAATTGGTGGTGCAAGTATAGAGCTAAGTATTAGTCAAACAGGCACAGGCAACATTGTTGAAGGTTCATTAATCAGTGCCGCAGGCACTGTTGAAATCACACAAGTGGGTGATTGGAACACGGCAACTATTGTACAACAATAGGTAATTAACGAGAAAGAAAATAAGGGGTCGAAAGACCCCTTTCATCATTATGCTAAAACGACTAATTGTATTGTTTGTGATTAAATTTTTACTGCTATCCGCGTCTGTAAAGGCGGAGGAAGTAGAAGTCGGTGGCTTATTATTAGACAGTACAATTACGCGATTTGGTCAGGATTTTTATTATCAATTCAGCAAGTTTTGGCCTGATATTCCAAATACTGATGGTGTTAATTTACAAATTAAAGAGCAAGTGGTACCGCGTGCAGGCACTAAACTTTCGTTGATCATGAATCACCAAGTTATTTATGTGACGTATATGGGGCGTAGACAAACCCCAATAAAACCACGGGTCGAAGAAGCAATTTTTATTTTTATTGAAGCAATTGCACAATCTCAACATCGTCAGACAAACCCTGATCTGGCAGAAAACGGGTGGTAATAATGAAAAATATAGTATTGGCAATAGCATTAAGTGTAAGTGTCGTATTTAGTGCATTTTCTTCAGAGTTAATTTATACACCTATAAATCCAAGCTTTGGTGGAAACCCGCTTAACGGTAATTTTTTACTCGGTAAAGCACAAAGTCAAAATACTCATAAAGCACCAATAAATCGAAAGTCTTACGCAGAGAAGTTTCAAGAATCATTAGAGCGTGCTTATATTAATAAAATGGTACGTGAAATCACGGATCTTTCATTTAATGAAGCTTGTGATCCAAGTGTTGATACGAGCTGTGATCCGAGTATTTTCAATGAAGATTCGATCTTTATGAGTGGTGATTATGAAATACAAATTATTACCAGTGGTTCTGACAGTATTACTGTACAAATAACACATATAGGCACAGGTGAAATCACCATAATTGAAGTACCAAGATTTGGGTAATTATATGAACAAAATAATAATAATAATCTTAGCGTTAACGTTATCTGCCTGTAGCCATTTAAGCATGCTGATTCCTCCGGATGAGTCCTTAGCCATTTCCGTTACGCCTACAGAGGCTTTTAAAGAACTTAAATCATTACCAAAACCACGTGGGGCAATACCCGTATCGGTATACTCTTTTCGAGATCAAACGGGTCAATACAAGCCGCAAGCAAATGTTAGCTCTTTCTCAACGGCAGTCACCCAAGGTGGAACGTCTATTTTAATGCAGGCATTGAGTGATTCTGACTGGTTTTTGCCGGTAGAACGTGAAGGGTTGCAAAACATTATCACCGAACGAAAAATTACCAGAGCTGCGTCCCAAGCAAATAAAATAGACGAAGAGTTACCTGCATTAACGACAGCAAAAATAATACTTGAAGGTGGTATTATTAGTTACGACTCGAATACTGTTACCGGTGGGTTTGGTGCTGAATACTTTGGTATTGGCAGCTCAGAGCTTTATCGTGAAGATATGATTTCGGTTTACATGCGTGCTATTGATGTTAGAACTGGACAAGTTCTCGTGTCTGTAGCAACAAGTAAAAAAGTACTTAGCAAGGAAGTGCGAGCAGGTTTTTTTCGTTATGTCAGCTTTAAACGTTTAGCGGAAGCCGAAGCTGGTTATACCACCAATGAACCTATGCACCTTTGTGTAAAACAAACTATTGAAAAAGCAATCACAGAGCTGGTGCAAAAAGGCATCGATCGTCGTGTCTGGCATGCCAAGGTCTAAAAAGCTTTGGATTTTGAAAATGTACAATAAAGGTTATTCGAAGAGGTCAGCTATAAACGCTGAATTCTTCGTGGGAAATGTTTAATCGTAGCTATTTCTTATAAGCAATTGCAATATAGTTGTTAAATTACTCGCGGTATTTCGGCATATTTCTTAATATTGATTAAGGCGTTTTACCCCATATAAGACGCTTTACTCCCAAAGAACAGCAACTTCCAATACTTAATACAAAGAGCGAAGGAAAGGCATGCATTGCTTTATGGTGTTACATACTTTGTAAACGTGCATTTCATGTTAGATAAATGAAAAACACGTTTAAAGTGGTATGTTAATTTAGAATTACTAGAATTGTTTTGTCGATTTCAGCAGATTTAGCTATTGAGTGCATGTGCTGTTTGGTATCGCTGAGACCAGGTAATTAATTCAATGCGATTACGTGAGCTTGTTTTACGGAAGATACTGTAAATATGGGTTTTTACAGTATTCGGGCTAATATGTAATTGATCGGCAATTTCTTTATTTTGTGCTCCTCTAGATACCAGGTGAATGATCGTTCTTTCGCGTTTTGTTAATGTCGGAAAGATAATGTCGTTATACTCAATCGTATCTGGATGTGGGGCAGCTTTACCTGCCGCTAGCAACTCAGCAATAGCTAGATTAATAGTCGAACGTTTGAACCAAAATTCACCATTTAATATGGTGTTAAAACCTTTTAAAATAATGTCAGGTCGATCACCATAATAAAATATTCCTTTTACATGTGATAATAACGCTGTTCGCTCACATGTAACACCTGGGGTAGCATTGAATAGTATTGTTGTATTTTGACTTGCTAGCATAGCAATATTTTTAGGTAAGCCATTCCCTACTTGGTAATCAAATAAATCAATGATTAAAAGTTGATTAGGTATGAATGACGCTTTGTTTGGTAGTGTTGTACCAACTTCAATACCAACACCATAGGTTTGAATTAAGCTAGTAAATCGCTCAACTAAACGCGAATGCTCAATGCCATTCATAGCAGAAGTCAGAATGAACGCGCGAAATTTAGTCATATCCGTTGACATTTTCGATTCTCCATATTGTAAGTTGTTTAGCGAATGAATATTCAACAAAACAAGTTTGATTTGAGTTATATTTCGTTATTGTGTCTTTTAACCTGTTGAAATATTACCTTGAAGACAATTATAATTTAAAACGTACTATTAGATAGTTACGTTTTACATGTGGTTTACATAAGGTTTACATAATTTAAACATACCTGCTTAGCTTAAATGTGTCTAGCTTATAACGCTTTATTTTATGATTTTATTAATGTTTTTATCAATATTATTTTGATTTAAACTGTTGACATGTACTCACTATTGACATCGTTTAAAATACATATGATGAGGTGGTTTTAGCAATATGAATGTTATAAAGCATTGTGTTAGTGATTTAGTTCAAATATTTAATAATACTTTTGAAAATACCTACAACACAAAATTGGTTAAAGGTGAAGATGAGCCAATTTACCTTCCCGCTAGCGAAACTTGTGAATTCAATCAAATTATCTTTGCTCATGGTTACTATGCCAGTGCTTTACATGAAATATCTCACTGGTGTTTAGCAGGCTCTGCAAGACGTTTATTAGAAGATTTTGGCTACTGGTATGTACCTGATGGTCGAGATCAGCAGCAGCAAAGGGAATTTGAAAAAGTTGAAATTAAGCCGCAAGCGATAGAATGGGCACTTTGTGTGGTAGCAGGGAAAGACTTTGATGTTTCAACTGACAACCTTTCAGGCTCTGGCCAAACAGATAGATTTGCCTTCAAGGATAAAGTTTATCAACAAGTTTGTTGTTATCTCGAAACGGGCTTCCCGAGCGATGCCGAAACATTAATTAAAACTTTAGCTTTGCATTATCAAACACCTTGGCCATTATTATCGCGTCATTTTTCCCATTCACCTAGCATTGCTGCAGCAAGTTAGCTGTATTTTAAACGAGAGCACTTGATGAAAAAATTTAATTTAGGTCTAGTGATAAACCCTATTGCCGGTATTGGTGGCAGCGTGGCTTTAAAGGGCAGTGACGGTGAAGGCATTGCAGAACAAGCGATAGCATTAGGCGCTACCGCAAAGTCTAATGCTAGGGCGTCGTTAGCTTTGGAAATACTACTACCTTATAAAGACAATATAACTATTTATACGGTATCTGGTGACATGGGGGAAAGCAGTGCCGAAGCGCTTGGTTTTACGACAAAAGTGATACATGAAGTTGAAAGTGAGATCACAAGCGAACGTGATACTGAGCAGGCAGTTACTAAATTAATTACTCAAGATATTGATTTACTGTTATTTGCTGGTGGTGACGGTACGGCTCGTAATGTTTGCCATATTGTTGAGGATAAATTTCCGGTACTTGGTATTCCTGCCGGTTGTAAAATTCACTCAGGTGTTTATGCCATAACACCGAAAGCGGCGGGTAGAGTGGTCGAGTTAATGATCACGAATCAACTGGTCAGTTTAACCGATGCTGATGTGATGGATATCGATGAAAGCTTATTTCGTCAAGGCATTGTTAAAGCTAAACGTTATGGTGAAATGCAAGTACCATCGGAATTACGTTATATTCAAGCGGTTAAATCTGGTGGTAAAGAATCAGACGAATTAGTGCTGCAAGATATTGCGGCTGATGTTATTTCGAAAATGGATGATGAACTATTTATTATTGGCTCGGGCTCTACCACCGCGTTTGTTATGGAAGAGTTAGCGCTTGAAAATACCTTACTTGGTGTTGATGCCGTGCAAGAGCAGGAGTTAGTTGCCAGCGATTTAACTGAGCCGAAATTATGGCAGTTAATTCAAACGTATCAGCAAGATCAGGTTAAGTTGGTGATCACTTTAATTGGTGGTCAAGGGCATATTTTTGGCCGCGGCAATCAACAATTAAGCCCAAGAGTTATTCGGGCGATTGGCAAAGAAAATATTTATATCATTGCCACTAAAACCAAGCTTAATGCGTTGGATGCTCGTCCGTTAATTACCGATACGGGCGATAGTAAGTTGGATATGGAGTTGTCAGGTTATCTGCCCGTTATTACGGGTTATAATGATCAAGTATTATATCCGGTGGCCAGCCCGCAATAATTACTCTACGGACACTTAGATTACCTTTTTATATAATGAACAGGCTGTTGATAGTAACAGCCTAATGACTTTGGACTTAAGTATGAATTTTGAAAACCTTACTGCGCTTTACCACTATTTAGATGAACAAGTATCACTAGATGTTAGTGCTGATGAACTTTTTGCCGGTAGTTATTTACGTGGTTTTATTAGTTTAGCGGGTAGTGAATTTGGTGATGAATCACAGACATTAACTCAAGCACTGGCCGAGAGCATTGATGAAAAGTTAACAGCTGCTCGTACAGAGCTTAGCCCACAAGATCGTCAAATTGTGCAAGACTATTGGCAGCATTTACAAAGTGCATTCACTGCATAAAACATTGTTGGATAAATAGTAAAGCAGCTTATTCATTGCTGAATTAGCTGCTTTACTATTTTTTTCACTGAATAATCAATCCAATCCAATCCAATCCAAGCGAATAGCGACTAATCAAACTTCCTACGAATAATATCTCTAATAACAAAACGATTCGGCGCCAGATTAAATAGTTGTTCATTATTTAATGGGTATGGCGTGCCGCAAATATCGGCTGCTAAAATATCAGCCAGTAGTGGCGCAGTACAAAGCCCTCGTGCCCCTAAACCTGTCATCATGTATAAGTTATCAATAACTGGTGCTGGTTGATCGTATCGCCAGCGTTTGTCTTTACTTAAATGGCCAAATTGTTGTTTATGAGCTGCAATATCAGGCATAGCACCAACCATCGGCATATGGTCTGGCGTCATGCAACGCAAACGAGCTTTACTGCTGACAATATCGCTAGCTTTAAATTCTGCTAAACCCGGTAAACACTTCTCAAGCATATTAAGGTTGTATTCGTCCTCTTCCGTTTTCGCCGTCATATCAAAATTATTTTTTTGAAAAGTAGCCCCTATACAATGAAGGTTATCGTTTTTCGGCGTTAAATAGCCTTTGTGGCAAATTACTGTTGATAACGCGTTAACTTTTTCATTGCTAGCCATGCTCGTAACCTGGCCACGAACTGAGGTTAGAGGTAATTGTTCAATGATATTTAATGGAATACCTTGAGCGCCACCACAGTATATTAAAACCTTGGCTTTAAAATCTTTAGCAGTGCTATGTAATAGCCAACCTCCATTAGCTTGTTGGCTAATTTTATTGATTTTAATACCTGTTTCAATACGTAAGCGGTTTGTTGACTCAGCGGCTTTAAATACTTGTTTTACTAATTGTGCTGGTGCGATCCATCCAGCTTTTGGAAAAAATAATCCGCCGTGATCTAAAGCAATGCCAGCCAATTTGCTCGCTTGTTCTTTATCTACACTGTGAATTAAGCTTTTAGGCCAAATGTTAGAATGGGCAATATGCTGTTGGCGTAATTCCAATGCAGGTTTATACGATATTTCTAAAAGCCCGCACCAATCATGATCATAACTAAAACCTTGCTCAGCAATGTCCTTATAACAATTGACCGCTTGTTCAAAAGCTTGTTGATAAAATAGACTGATATCGTCAGCTTGTTGGTGAATAAGCGGATACAAGGCGCCAATATTGTTACTTGATGCACCTTGAGCAACGCTGAAGTCTTGACAATAAACGGTAACTTTAACGCCGCTTTTTGTTAATGCATAAGCAGCACAAGCCGAGGCTATACCGCCACCAATAATGCTGACATGCTGTGGTTTTGCAATGATTTTTCGCTGCTGATAGCCTTTTCCTGAATGTGGATTGTGCTGAAAAATACCAGTTAACATTTCACTTTTTTTACCGTCTGAAATACGCTTCTCAACTCTAAAACCAGCGGAAATAAGTTGGCGCTTAACGTTACCTGACACGGTAAAAGTTGCGATTGTTGCTTGTTCTTTTGAGAGCCGAGTTATTTGTTGAAAAAGCTCAGGTTGCCACATTTCAGGATTTTTTGCTGGTGAAAAACCATCAAGAAACCAAGCATCAACTATCGCCATATGCCGATGGTGCTTCTGTGCTGAAAGTGTTGATAGTCCCTGTGTTGCATCATCAAATATTAATTGTAATGTCACTGCGCCATCGAGAAAGTTTAAGATTACATTTTCTTTTGGCGTGTCAGGGTATTGCGCAATCAGTTGCTGACTATATTCATTAAGCTGAGGTAATATTTTTAACGACTGTATAAGTTGTGCTTTAGATAGTGGATATTTTTCGACGCTGATAAAATGCAATGACTTTTTTTCAGAAACTTCAAAGCGCTTAAGTGATTCGCTTTGCTGTAATTGGTGAAATATTTTTAGCGTTAATAAAAAATTTAATCCAGTGCCAAAACCAGTTTCTGCAATAACAAACTTGTTAGAGCAATTAGCGAGTCTTGCTTGAATATTATTACCTTCAATAAATACGCATTCGCTCTGGTTTGTACCTTGTGCCGTATCAAAATAGATGTCATCAAACATGGTTGAGTAGGGGGAGCCGTCATTTTGAAAAGTAATATTTGTTTGATTAGTCACAATATTTAATGTCTTTTAGTTGTCGTTAGGTATAAAAAAAGGTTATTTTACCGTGCATTACAAGGTTTTGTCATAAAAATGCAATTACTCAGTGTACAAGTGTACGCTGGACAGACCAGTATAGGGGGCAAAAGTCTGTATGATACGCCCAGATTTTTTAATTGAATATGGTTATTTAAATGAAACGTGTAGTTATCACCGGATTAGGTATTGTATCAAGTATTGGTAATGATGCAGAAGAAGTATTAGCGTCATTACAAACAGGTCGTTCAGGTATTACTAACTCAGAAAGTTTTGCTGAAAAAGGTTTACGCAGCCAAGTTTGGGGCAAGCCTGAGATTGAAGTTAAAGAACATATTGATCGTAAAGCGTTACGCTTTATGGGTGAAGCATCTGCATATGCTTACATTGCTATGGACCAAGCAATTAAAGATTCTAAATTAGCACCTGAGCAAGTTTCTAATTTCCGCACAGGTATCGTTGCTGGCTCTGGCGGCGCTTCTTCAGAAAACGTAGTTAATTCTGCTGATACTCTTCGTGAGAAAGGCGTAAAACGTGTTGGTCCTTATGCGGTACCAAAAACTATGTCGAGCACTATCTCGGCTTGTTTAGCGACACCTTTTAAAATTTTAGGCGTTAACTATTCAATTAGCTCTGCTTGTGCAACAAGTGCTCATTGTATTGGTCATGCTGCTGAGTTGATTCAATTAGGTAAGCAAGACGTAGTATTTGCTGGTGGCGGTGAAGAAGTTCATTGGTCATTAGCGATGATGTTTGACGGCATGGGCGCATTATCTTCTAAATATAATGAAACACCTGCTGAAGCTTCACGTACTTACGATGCTGACCGTGACGGTTTTGTTATCTCTGGCGGTGGCGGTATGGTTGTTGTTGAAGAACTTGAACACGCATTAGCACGTGGTGCACATATTTATGCTGAGATCGTTGGTTACGGCGCAACGTCTGATGGTTATGATATGGTTGCTCCAAGCGGTGAAGGCGCAATTCGTTGTATGGAACAAGCCATGCACGGTGTTGACGCGAAAGTTGATTACTTAAACACTCACGGTACTTCTACGCCAGTTGGTGATGTTAAAGAGCTTGGTGCTATTCAAGCGGTATTTGGTGATGATTCACCAGCGATTAGTGCAACAAAAGCAATGACCGGACATGCATTGGGCGCTGCTGGTGTTCATGAAGCTATTTATTCATTGTTAATGATGGAAAATAACTTTGTTGCGCCATCTATCAACATTAATACTTTAGATGAAAAAGCTGAAGGTTTAGATATTGTTACTGAAAAACGTGATATGGAACTAAATTTGGTTATGTCTAACAGCTTTGGCTTTGGTGGCACAAACGCTACTTTGGTTATGCAAAAATATAAGTAATCGTATATTAACCTTCGGTTAAGCTGAATTACTGATTAAGCCGCTACCTGTAGCGGCTTTTTTATGTTCAGGATGAACGGTATGGCGCGATCACATGGATGTGAAAGAGCGCCGATGTTCAGGCCTTTCTCAGACATCCTGTCTTACAAGGCATTAGTGCACCTCGGTAATTGCTCCTGCATTACTCTAATGACCTACATCCCTGCAGGCAATGGCGCGATCACATCGCCATTCATAGCCATCTCGGTAATTGCTCCTGGCATTACTCTAATAACTTATATCCATATAAGAGCATGGCTTCACGGCATTAAAGCGTCCTTGCTTGTCGATGTGAAAGAGCGCTGATGTTTAAACTGAAGGATAGGTTTTTCTCTCTAGATCTAAAGTATAGATAAATAGACTAAATAACTAAGCTATCAAGATTTTTTTATGAATTATATTAGTTATAATAGCCTGCTTATTTATTAGCTATTTTGTAAGTCATATCATGCCTCACTGTATTGTCGAGTATTCTGCAAAAATTACTGAAACCTTGCCTGTAGAGCAGCTAATGCACGCTGTTTATAAAGGTGCTAATCAAAGTGAATTATTTACCGCTTCAGATATTAAAGTGCGAGCGACTGCTTTTGATGATTTTTACTTACCAGGCGCAGAGCAAGCCTTTGTGCATGTAAACTTAAAAATATTGTCAGGTCGTGATTTGGCGCAACGTAAAAATCTTTCTGAAAGCGTTAGTAATCAACTTGAACGTTTAGGTATTGAAAACGCAGCTATTACGGTGGAAGTGACAAATATCGAAAAAGAAAGTTATGCTAAAAAATTGACAGTAACACGCTAGTTTTAGCGTATTAATTTAATGTTAGAAATAGCACTATAAACGATACTTGGAAGTTTATGATGAATATATTTTATGATGAAAATATGCCGTTTGCAGCAGAGTTTTTTGCTGACTTAGGCATATTAACGCCTTTCTCTGGTCGTTCTTTATCTGCAAATGATGTCAGCGACGCTGATGTATTACTAGTGCGCTCAATTACTAAAGTAAATGAAGCTTTGTTGAATGAGAATACCCAATTAAGTTTTGTAGGTACCGCGACTATTGGCGTTGACCATATTGATCAAAGCTATTTAGCACATCGAAATATTAATTTTAACTCAGCGCCAGGTTGCAATGCGATATCAGTAGCTGAATATGTATTGAGTGCAATGGTTGTTTTAGCTGAACGTTATTTACTTAGTCTGTCAGGCTTAACTGTGGGCATTATTGGCGCAGGTAATACTGGCTCGAGATTAAGTGAAAAGTTGAGGGCATTAAATATTGCCCATGTTTTATGTGATCCTATACTCGCTGAAAGTTCATCTGATGGGCGAAGCTTTGTAACGCTTGAACAAGCGCTAAGCTGCGACGTTATTTCACTGCATGTGCCATTAACTCGCGAAGGTGAGCACCCAACTTATCATTTATTAGATGCAGAACGCTTGTCACAGTTAAATGAAAGCCAAATTCTTATTAATGCCTGTCGCGGTGAAGTTATTGATAACCAAGCATTACTTAAAATGAAGCAAGCAGGGCACCCATTGAAGTTAGTTCTAGATGTGTGGGAAGCTGAACCGAATATATTAACGCCGTTAATTGAATATTGTGAAATAACCACTGCACACATTGCCGGTTATAGCTTAGAAGGAAAAGCTCGTGGCACAGAAATGTTGTATCGGGCATTATGTCAACAGCTGAATATTTCACCGAATAAACACTTAAGTGACTTTTTGCCGACACCACAGATTGACTCTGTTGAAATAAAGCAAGAGTTTGATGAAATACTGCTAAACCAGATGGTGAAAATGGTATACGATGTCAGACGTGATGATGCTATTTTTCGTCAACAAATTAACATTCAAGGATTTGACCATATTCGTAAAACCTACCCGACTCGCCGGGAGTTTTCGTCAATATCGGTTGGCTTGAATAATGTGTCGAGCTTAGATGTGATACATCAGCTTGGCTTTAATAAAAAACTTAGATAAAAGAGAGAGGAACATGGCACAGAAATTTGATATTTGCGTACTGGGTGCAACAGGATTAGTTGGCAAAACCATTATTGAAATACTTGAAGAACGCGATTTTCCTATTAATAAACTTTACCCATTGGCGAGCGCTCGCTCTGCCGGAGAGTTTATTGAATTTAATGGCGAAAGTGTTGAAGTATTAGACGCAGATAATTTCGATTGGAGCCTAGCTCAAATTGGTTTCTTTTCTGCTGGCGGCAATATTTCTGCACAATTTGCGCCTATTGCAGCAGATGCTGGCTGTATTGTTATCGATAATACCTCAGAGTTTCGATACGACGCTGATATTCCACTAGTTGTGCCAGAAGTTAATCCTCATGCACTAGCTGAATATCGTAATCGTAATATTATTGCCAACCCGAACTGTTCAACTATTCAGATGATGGTAGCGTTAAAGCCTATTTATGATGCCGTTGGCATTTCACGTGTTAACGTAAGTACTTATCAATCAGTTTCTGGTGGTGGCAAAGATGCGATGGATGAATTGGCTAAACAAACAGCTGCCTTATTAAGTGGCAAGCCTGTTGAGTCAAAGAATTTTCCACGCCAGATAGCGTTTAATGTTATTCCGCAAATTGATGTATTTCTAGAGAATGGTTATACCAAAGAAGAAATGAAAATGGTGTGGGAAACTCAAAAAATATTGGGTGATGACAATGTCTTAGTTAACCCTACCGCTGTACGTGTACCGGTATTTTTTGGCCATGGTGAATCACTACATATTGAAACTAACTCGCCAATTTCTGCCGAAGAAGTGAAAAACTTGTTGAGTGAAGCGCCAGGTATTGTAGTTTGTCATAATGATGAAGACTTTCCAACACAAATTGGCGACGCCAGTGGTAAAGACGAGACATTTGTTGGGCGAATTCGAGAAGATATTAGTCATAACAGTGGTATTAATATGTGGATTGTTGCTGATAATGTGCGAAAAGGCGCAGCAACGAACAGTATTCAAATTGCTGAGTTATTGATTAAAGATCATTTATCGGAATATTAAGCACAAATTAATTAATCTAAGTAACAGATTTATTAAAGAAAACTAGAAACCTGTCGTTATAATAAACGACAGGTTTTTTTTTATCTCAATTATGGTGATAGTGATTAATTTTACTTTCATTAAATTAACGATAAGATGAGTATTACCGCGCTAACTTGATAATATAGTCGAACGTAAAAAAAATTTACCAAGTGCTGTAAAACAAGAACTCCACAATTGGAATAATCTTTGCTTTACAATCCCCTGACTTGGTCCCGTCAATGTATTGGCGAAATATAATTATAAATAGGAAACCTTAATGCAAAGATTGTTACGTCTGTGCCTATGGCAGGCACTTATTATTAGCATTAGCTGTTTTAGTATGCCTATTTCCGCAGAGGAAGGCGGTATTAGAATTCGTGGCCCTAAAGCCTCTGATGCATTCCCTTATGATCGCTACGGCCCAATTAAGCCAAAAGATACCCTCTGGAATATTGCCTTAAAGGTTCGCCCTGACCCCCGTTTATCTGTTTATCAGGTAATGCAGGCCTTATATGAGAAAAATTCAGGCTCGTTCAAAGATAATAACCTCAATCATATGATCAATGGGCAATATCTAAAAATTCCATCGATTGATGAAATGCGAGCGATAAATATTGCCAATGCCCAGAAAAAGTCACGCAGTGATGATCAAGCGTGGCAAAAGAAAGTGGTAAAAGTAGTTGCAAAAAAAGCAAAGCCACCGGAAGAAATGTCGGTTAAGAAAAAAGATTTAGAAGCGGCAAAATCAGAAATTAATGTGCAACTTCAAGCCATTGACACTACGCAGCAGCAAAGACTTACTACGATTCAAAATGATGTTTTAGACTCTATTGACGGGCTACAAAGTTTATTAAAAGAAAATGAAGCATTACGTCAGCGCCTAACAAGTTTTAATGACCAACTTGATGTAATGCAAGGTGAAGTGGCAAAAAGTAAAGAAATTAAAGTGCAGATGGACGATATGATCGCACTGCAACAAGAACTACTAGCAAAAGCTGAAGCAAGAGAACAATCACTTTTACTCGAAAAACAAAAGGCTGAACTTGAAGGGCAAAGCCTGATGTCAAGCACATGGTTTATTGTGCTTATGGCAACATTACCTGCGGCACTAATACTGTCTCTATTTGCGGTGATTTTAAGACGTAGAACAAGCAAAGAAGTTGTGGTTAAAGACGAGCCGAAAGCTAAAAAACAAACAGCTGCAGTTGAAGATAAAGCATTAGCAAAGACCGACGACGAACTATCACTAGACGACGAACTATCACTAGATGACGAATTATCACTAGATGACGAATTATCTCTAGATGATGAGTTATCTCTAGATGACGAATTATCGCTAGATGACGAACTATCGCTAGATGATGAACTATCTATTGATTTATCTGAAACGGATGAAGAACTTGATGATCTGTTTTCTGACGATGTAAGCTCTGCTGATGATGACATTATTCAGCTAGATGACGATTTAGAAGATCTTGAAGATATTTCATTGGATGATGATACCGAAGTAATTTCATTAGATGACGATGAAACTGATGATGTTCTTGAAGGTGGTCAGTTAGACCAAGGTGATTTAGATTCGTTACTTGAAGGTTTAGACACTGAACTTGAAGAAACTGAAGACTCTAATGACGTGCTTGAAGGTGGGGAACTTGATCAAGATGCGTTAGATAGTTTATTAGCTGGTGATGATGATGAAGATAGTGCTGCAGTTATAAATGATCCGGATGATATTGACGCTTTACTTGATGCTGCGAATGAAGAAGTCGAGGATGAAAGCGCAGAAGTTTCAGACCCTGATGATATTGATGCCTTACTTGATGCAATTGGCGCAGACACACCTGCAGTAGATGAAGCGGAAGCAAATAAAGAAAGTGCTGAAGATATGAATCAGGAAGTCTCAGACCCTGATGATATTGATGCTTTGCTTGACGCAATTGGCGCAGACAC
>CAJXQI010000011.1 GCA_913058395.1 uncultured Colwellia sp.
CCGCCAGCGTTCAATCTGAGCCATGATCAAACTCTTCAATTAAAAATCGTTTGTGCATCAACAAGTGATGCTGCTCAATGAATTCTGTCGTGTTACTCAATCCCGACTAGGAATTAAATAACTACATAAAACGTACCATTCAATCCGAAGATTAAATAATACTTATTTTGTGTGACATCATATTAAGCTGTTTTTTGTTATCCGAGGATAACTATGTAAAATCAACGTTAATGTGAGTGTCCACACAAATTGCATGATAACTAATTGTTAAAGAACGTTAACTCGATGAGTTAACCGGTAAGAATCTCATTCGCTCTATACCGTAAAGTAATTCGTTGCTGCAGGCCTTGCCTGAAGCAGGATGCGTATAATACGCGCCCGTGTTTTAAAGTCAACATCTTATTTCATTTTTTTGAACTTTCTTTGCAGAAGATTCAAAACCCTACTTTAAGACATTAAGTTAGCTGCTTTGGCCTAAACCGAAAGAGTTAACTCTTTAAAACAAGCTTCTTGGGTTGCCCCGAAGAAGTGGAGCGCATTATGGCGATTTTTCACGGCACGTCAACCATTAAATGCACTTTATTTACGTAAAGGTGTTTGTTTGCCGTTTAATTGCACATCCTGTCGTTTTAATCGTCTGAAGGATTCAAGATGGCGCTAAATGGCTCCTTCTTTTCGGGTAATTGATAAAAAGGCTAAATACTTTTCGAATTAATTACTCTTGCTGCCTGAGTCATCTTTACTATTTTTGTCTTCATCATTTTCGCTTTCAACCTCACATTGGAAGTCAGCATCTTGATCATCACCAATAACATGTTCTAATTTCAATTTCTTAACTGAACGAATAGTCGTAAACGGACCTGAGCACGCATAGAGTACGAAAATCAATAGCAGGATATTTTCCGGGCTAGATGCGACAACAACAAAACCTAATACTATAAATAGCACGACAATAAAATTTACTTTACCTTTCCAGTCAACGTCTTTAAAACTGTTATACCTAAAATTACTGACCATTAACAAACCTGTTGCAATAGTAAGTAGACCTACGATAAATCCATATTCCTGTCCGTCTATTTGATATTCACTCCCGACCCATATCAGACTTGCAATAACACCAGCCGCAGCTGGACTAGCTAACCCTTGAAAGTAACGTTTGTCCGCTACGCCAACTTGTGTGTTAAACCGGGCAAGTCGTAATGCAGCACAAGCAACATAAACAAAAGCAGCTAACCAGCCAAACTTTCCAAAACTCGACAATGCCCAATTATAAGCCACGAGCCCAGGAGCAATACCAAATGAAACCATATCAGCCATACTATCGTACTCGGCGCCAAATTCACTTTGTGTATTTGTCATACGAGCGACTCTTCCATCTAAACCATCAAAAATCATGGCAATAAAAATAGCAATGGCTGCACTTATATAGTGGCCATTCATAGATGAAACTACGGCATAAAACCCTGAGAATAATCCGGCGGTAGTTAATAGGTTAGGTAAAAGGTATATACCCCGTGAAGGAAGTGATTCAGCGCTCTTGTTATCTGGCATAGGTAAAACCGTAATACATCAAATTCATAATATTATTAATCTAGCATAAGTTTAAATATCAGAGATAGTTGAAGTATCGCTAAATGGTTAATAAAAGTTCTTAAAATTTGTAAACTGGCCTTTCTATTGTTATAAGATATTGTAGCAATTACATTTTAACTGTTAGTTACTAGGACTAATGGATAGATTTTATCGTTATTGGTTTTATAAACTTATGGATAGGTACATGATGAACATTAAAAGAATATTTCTTTTTTCAACAATATTGGCGTCTTTTAATGCTATGGCGGTCGAAAAATTAACAGTTTACCGTTGGGTCGACGAAAATAATATTGTTCACTTTAGCCAGAACCAACCAGCACACGACAATTACACTGAAATTAGTATGGCTACTAATAAGAAGTCATCGGCATTACTTGATAAAAGTAATTCTTCTGATACCCCAACACCTGAAGAGTCTGACAAAACAAATCTTGCAGCTAATGAGGTTGTTAACGATAAGTGTGATGTTGCACGCCAAAATTTATCTACTTTAAAAGGTTTTGACAAAATTCAGTACAAAGATGCACAAGGCAATCTAAAAGTATTATCTGATAAAGAAAAAAAGAACCAACTTGCTATGAATACTAAGCAAGTTGAAGTTTACTGTACAGATGAATAAATTTAGCTGGCAGTAAATCAAATAAACTTATTTGATTTACTGCCATTTTGCTAACGACGATGCTATTTCGTAGCTTTTATAAAACCTAACCTATCACCAACAAGCTCAACTTCAATATGATCACCCGCGGAAAACTCACTTGCTAATAACTTTTGTGCCAACGGGTTTTCAATTTCTTGTTGAATTGACCGTTTTAATGGCCTAGCACCAAAAACAGGGTCAAAACCTACTGATGCGACAAAAGATAACGCTTCATCCGATAATGTCATGGTAATATCACGCTCTTCTAAGCGCTTGATTAATGCTGACACATGAATAGCAGCAATATGCTTAATTTGTTTGGCAATTAATGGATGAAATACGACAGTTTCATCAATACGATTAATAAATTCTGGTTTAAAATGGCTACCCAGTTCAGACATAACTTTAGCTTTCATTTCTTGATACTGGCTTTCTTCTGAGTATTCTTGAATAACATCAGAGCCAATATTAGATGTCATTATAATTACTGTATTTTTGAAATTTACCGTCCGCCCTTGCCCATCGGTTAAACGACCGTCATCTAATACTTGTAGCAAAATATTAAATACATCCGGGTGTGCTTTTTCGATTTCATCAAGCAAAATTACAGAATAAGGTTTTCGTCGCACTGACTCTGTTAGGTAACCGCCCTCTTCATAACCCACATATCCAGGAGGCGCCCCTACTAATCTCGCTACCGAATGTTTTTCCATAAACTCTGACATGTCAACACGAACTAATGCATCTTCACTATCAAAAAGGAAATGTGCCAAAGCTTTAGTCAATTCAGTTTTACCAACCCCTGTAGGCCCTAAGAATAAGAAAGAACCAATAGGTTGATTTGGATCTGCTAGACCTGAGCGAGAACGACGAATGGCATTTGATACTGATATCACTGCCTCAGACTGACCAATAACGCGTTTATGAAGGTTATCTTCCATCTGCAACAACTTGTCACTCTCTCCTTCGAGCATTTTAGCAACAGGTATCCCCGTCGCTCGGCTCAATACGTCTGCTATTTCTACATCAGTAACTTTGTTACGCAATAAGGTCATTTCTTGCATTTCAGCCTGACTTGCAAGGTCAAGCTGCTTTTCAAGATCTGGGATACGGCTATATTGCAATTCAGCCATAGTGTTAAGGTCGCCAGCACGTCGAGCAGCTTCAAGTTCAATACGCGCATGCTCTAAATCAGTTTTGATTGCTTGTGTTCCATGCAGTGCGGCTTTTTCTGTTTTCCAAACTTCATCCAACTCGTCATAGCTAACTTGGCAGGTTGCGATATCATCAGAAATTAAATCTAAGCGTTTCATTGATGCGGGATCAGAGTCTTTCGATAAAGCTCGTTGCTCTAATTTCAATTGAATTAAACGCCGTTCTAACCTATCCAAATTTTCAGGTTTTGAATCCATTTGCAAACGAATACTTGATGCTGCTTCATCAATAAGATCAATTGCTTTATCAGGTAACTGGCGATCGCTAATATATCGGTGCGACAACGCTGCAGCGGCAACAATGGCCGGATCCGTTATTTCAACATTATGATGTAACTCATAACGCTCTTTCAGACCACGTAATATTGCAATAGTGTCTTCAACACTAGGCTCATCTATTAATACTTTTTGAAAACGACGTTCTAATGCCGCATCTTTCTCAATATATTGACGATATTCATCTAAGGTAGTCGCGCCAACACAATGTAAATCACCGCGTGCTAAAGCAGGTTTGAGCATATTTCCCGCATCCATTGCGCCATCAGACTTTCCAGCGCCAACCATGGTATGCAATTCATCAATAAAGAGAATGATCTGCCCTTCAAGCTGAGCAAGTTCACTGAGCACTGCTTTTAAACGCTCTTCAAACTCACCACGAAACTTTGCACCAGCAACTAAAGCGCCCATATCAAGTGAAAGCACACGCTTATTTCGAATACCCTCTGGTACCTCATGATCAACAATACGCTGAGCAAGCCCTTCTGCTATTGCCGTTTTACCAACACCTGGGTGGCCAATTAATACAGGGTTATTTTTAGTTCGACGTTGCAGTACTTGAATAGTACGGCGAATTTCATCATCGCGACCAATTACGGGGTCCAACTTCCCTTGCTCTGCTCGTTCTGTTAAATCAACGGTATATTTATCTAAAGCTTGACGGGTTTCTTCTGCATTGACATCGTCAACGTTCTTACCACCACGGATATGTACAATCGCATCTTGTATACGTTGTTCACTTGCGCCTAGTCCTTTAAGAATTTGTCCTAATTTACTTTTATCTTTTAATGCCGCCAGAACGAATATTTCAGATGAAATATATTTGTCACCATGTTTTTGGGCAAACTTATCGCATAAATTAAGAATATTGCCCATCGCAGCAGACAGTTGCACTTCACCACCAGTACCTGATACTTGAGCCAGCTCGCCTATCGCCGTTTCCAATTGCGTTCTCAATGTACGAACATTAATACCTGCGCTTTTTAATAATGGGATAATGCTGCTAGCATTTTGATTTAACAATGCCAACATTAAATGTATAGGTTCAATGAATTGATGATCTTTACCTAATGCTATCGATTGGGCATCAGATATTGCCATTTGGAAAGTTTGAGTGAATCTGTCTAAACGCATGAATAATCTCCTATTGCCATATTACTGGACTTACATTTTAGTTACTTATGTTATAGGGACACACTATCGTAATTTCAAGTAAGTAATGCTTATGTTTTTGACTTAGGACAAGAGACTATTATGAATTCTTTCAATTGTATAACTATGAAGAATCAGTAAGATAAATCACTATCGGTATTACTTAAGTTAAAGCGATAACACTCGCCATACGACCCGTTTTTCCGTCTTTGCGATATGAGTAATATTTACTGCTTTGAGTGAAGGTACAAGCATTAGTTATGGATATATTTTCAATACCAAGCTCTTTAAGTTGAAGTTTCGCAATCATGACTAAGTCAGCCGAAAATTTGATTGGATTTCCTATCGAGTTATCGGTATTTAAAGACGTAAATGCAGCGGAAAACTCAATTGAACTCTCGATAAAGGTTTCTTTTACTTCACTTCCAACTTCAAATGCACCTGCACCAATGCAAGGCCCAGACCAAGCAACAATATCACTGGCTGGAGTTTTCATTTTATCTATTGTCGCTTTAATAATGTTCGCCGCTAATGGCCGCCAGCCAGCATGAATCGCAGCTATTTCATTGCCATTTATATCGGCCAATAAAATAGGTAAGCAATCTGCCGTCATAATAGCAAGTGCAAGTTTTTTTTCACGAGTAATAGCTGCATCAGCAACAATTGGCGTTATATTGTGGCGGTCTACGTAGGTAACATGATTACCGTGAACTTGCTCTAACCACTGAATTTTTGAGTCGTTTGGTAGGTAACTCAATAATATATTACGGTTATATTCAACCGAGATAGGGTTATCGCCGACATGAGCACCCAAATTAAAGAAATCAAACTCAGTAGGACGTTCTTCTACATCAGCTGCGCATTTTTTTATAGAATCAAGGTTATCAAACGATTTTTTATCTTTAGGGGGGAAACGTGTCGTAGAAAAGGCCAACACCTTAGGCGTTGGCCAATTAACTACATGCAAGTTTTCTGGTGACTTAGTAGTCACTACTACTGGCATGCTCTTTAGAGTCATCACGTAACATATCAGTTAATGCCACCATATCTTTAGGTACATCTGCATGCCAAGTCATCAGCTCCCCCGTAATAGGATGGTACAAAGATAACATTGCGGCATGTAATGCTTGGCGTTTGAACTGACGTAGCATTTCACGTAACTCTTCCGATGCATTTTTCGGTGGACGAGGACGACCACCGTATACTGGGTCACCAACCAATGGATGAGTAATATGTGCCATATGCACTCGAATTTGGTGTGTACGACCAGTTTCTAAACGTAAACGCAAGCGTGTATGTAATCGAAACTTTTCCATTACACGATAATGCGTCACTGAAGGTCGGCCAGAAAACGTAACTGCCATGTGCGTACGCTTAGTTGGATGACGGCCAATAGGCTCATCTACGATACCACCAGCTGTCATAATGCCATTAGCAACCGCTTCATATTCACGGGTAATTTCACGCGCCTGTAAAGATTCTACCAAGTTTGTTTGTGCGGCGATCGTTTTAGCAACAACCATTAAACCTGTGGTGTCTTTATCTAAACGATGCACAATGCCAGCACGTGGCACTACATCTAATTTTGGACAATGATGTAACAAGGCATTTAACACCGTGCCATCAGGGTTACCCGCACCAGGATGAACAACCAAGCCTGCAGGTTTATTGATAACCAAAATATCATCATCTTCATAAACAATATTTAATGGAATATCTTGGGCTTCAAAGCGAATTTCAGCTTCAATTTCAGTATTGATGGCAATTTGCTCACCACCAAACATTTTTTCACGTGCTTTATCGATTACTTGACCATTTACGGTAACGTGACCGGCCAATATCCACTCTTTTAATCGTGAACGTGAATAATCAGGGAACATTTCCGCCAATGTCTGGTCGAAACGTTTACCTAAGCATGATTCGGGAACCGTATCCCGGTGTTGAATTATTTCAGCCATTAAACTCTCTATTAATTAGCACTGTGCAAGGCATGATTGCTAGGTTAGAATGCCAAAGCTTATTTTACCTCTTTGCTTGAGCAATTACATTAAGTAATTACATTAAGTAGTAATCGCGGCGAAGAAGATAATTATTTTAACTAAAACAAAGTAGTGATATTGAAGTCTATGGAAAAAATGACAATAAAAATAGTGTGCCTAACATTAGTACTAGGGTTAACCGCCTGTTCAGGGACAAATGAAAAAGAAATTGAAAAAGTGCCTGATAAGTCTGCTCAAGCATTATTTTCCGATGCACGACAATCACTTGACAATGGTTTATACCAAAAGGCTATCCAAATATTATCTGCGATAGATTCTCGATATCCTTATGGACCAATATCTCATCAAGTACAGTTAGATTTAATTTACGCTTACTATAAAAGTGGAGATGCTGCACAAGGCATCGCGTTAACTGACCGTTTTTTAAGATTAAATCCTACCCATGCTAACTTAGACTATGTCTATTATATGCGCGCTTTGATTAACATAGCGACTCAAGAAAATTTATTCCAAGATTTAGCGGGGATTGACCGTTCAGATCGTGATCCTACAGCCGCTCGTGATGCGTTTAAAGATCTTAAGACTATTTTAGAAAAGTACCCAGAAAGCAAATATGCAGCAGATTCTCGTCAACGCATGTTAGGTATTAAATCTCGCTTAGCTAAATATGAGTTGTCTGTTGCTCGCTACTATTTGAAGCGTGAAGCCTATGTTTCATCGGCAAACAGAGGTAAGTATATTGTTGAGTACTTCTCACCTAGCCCTGAAACAGAGCAAGCATTAGAAATAATGATCCTTTGTTATGACGAGCTTGGTTTAGAGGACTTACGAATCAATGCAAAGCAAGTACTTGCCGCTAATTACCCTAATAACCCGTTAGTTGCCAACTAACACTATTGTTAAAAATTACTTGAGTTAATCTGTTACTCATAAACAAAAATACCAGCACTGAGCTGGTATTTTTTTGCTTAAATTAATAATTTAAATAGCTTCTTCATCTTCTTCGCCTGTACGAATACGAATAACGCGCTCAACATTAGTGATAAAAATTTTACCGTCACCAATTTTTCCAGTTTGCGCAGTTTCTAAAATGGTATTTACACAACGATCAACATTTTCATTCGCTACTACAATCTCAAGTTTCACCTTTGGTAAAAAATCAACCATATATTCTGCACCACGATATAATTCAGTGTGGCCTTTTTGTCGACCAAAGCCTTTAACTTCTGAAACGGTCATACCTGTAACACCAATTTCACCAAGCGCCTCACGAACATCATCCATTTTGAAAGGTTTAATTATCGCTTCTATCTTTTTCATCTTTACAGCCTATAAGTTGATTTGAGATCCAGAACAATACTGTAGTTATATTATCACCTTTATCGCCTATTAATATCAATATATTAGAAAGGAGTTATGTTGAAGTGTTAGAGCAAAAATTCTATTCAAGAAAAGACTTTGTTACACTAGTGCGATATGAAAAATTAATTCTGTTTACTTGTACTTGAGCCAAATATCACCTAAAGGAAAAATAATGAATCCGCTGGCAATAATCGATGAAATGAAGGTATTACCTGAAATTGATGCAACGTTTGAAATAAAGCGCCGTATAGAGTTTATCAAAGCAAAGCTAAAGCAATCAGGCTTGAAAACATTAGTACTAGGTATTAGCGGCGGTGTTGACTCTTCAACATGCGGACGTTTAGCACAATTGGCTGTTGACTCATTAAATAGCGAAGTTAAACAAGAGCAACGAAGCTATCAGTTTATTGCCGTTCGCTTACCTTATGATATCCAAGTAGATGAAGAAGACGCACAATTAGCATTGGCCTTTATTAAGCCTAGCCATTGTTTGACAACAAATATTTATAACGGCGCAGAAGGTATTCACAATGAGGCACTAGCTGCATTAACCAACGCCAATATATTATCAGCCAATGAAGCACAGGTAGATTTTTCCAAAGGTAATGTCAAAGCAAGAGCTCGTATGGTGATGCAATATCATATCGCAGGCATAGTAGGAGGTTTGGTGCTAGGTACTGACCACTCTGCAGAAAACATTACCGGATTCTTTACCAAATGGGGAGACGGAGCTTGTGACTTAGCACCGTTGTTTGGTTTATCTAAAAGACAAGTTAAAAAGCTTGCTACAGCCCTTGGTGCGCCAGTACAACTTGTTGATAAAGCGCCAACCGCAGACCTTGAAGAATTATCTCCAGGTAAAAAAGATGAAGAAGCATTAGGCCTAAGTTACGATCAACTCGACGATTTTTTAGAAGGAAAAAACACAGATAAAATAGTTGAAGAAAAAATTATCGCTATCTATTTGAAAACACAACACAAGCGCTCTGTAATTCCAACTATCTACGAAAAGTAAGCTTTTTAATTTGGAAATATCCAATATCTTTGACTATACCTAGCAGTGAAAAAATACTTTCAACTAAGGAATGGTTGCTATGTCAAAGTATATTGGATTTACACTAATTGAAATATTGGTTTCATTGGCTGTTTTACTGAGCGTGATCGCTATTGGGGTTCCAAGCCTTAATAACTACATAGTCAATACTAGAGTGGATAACGAAATATTCACGATTCATCGGTTACTTCTAATAGCAAGAAACTCAGCACTTACCAGTAACAGCAAAGTAACCCTGTGTCCGATAAATTCTCAAGGTGCTTGCACTAATCTTTGGCACAAAGAACTAAGCGTCTTTACTGACACCAACAATAATAAAATTTATGAGCCAATGCTAAATGAAAAAATTGTTGCTTTTAAGTCAGCCATTAAAACAGGTGACAAATTACAATATGGAAAAACTCGCATTGGATTAACATACTCAGCAACAGGTCATTTATCAGGCTGGGGACAAAACGCAACGTTCAGTTACTGTCCTGCTAATCACAACGATAAAAATAGAGGTATTATTGTCGCTATATCTGGTCGAAGTTACGCTAGCACTTCTAATAAAAAAAATACTGCCAACATTAGGCGTACAGGTAAAAAAATTACCTGTAGCTAATCCGCGCGGTAGTAGAAGATGATTTAAAATTTTTTCTAGCTGTATAGTTTCATCAATGCTATAAGTAATTCTATATGCATTTATTACGGCTAGAGTTATGCCTAAATCCTTACAGAAAACACTTTCAAAAAATAAAACCAGTAAAGGTTTTACCATTACAGAATTACTTATCGGTATTGCTATCATCGGTATATTAACTTCTGTTGCGGCACCAAGTTTGAGCGAATATATGGTACAGTCACGCGTTGATAATGAAGTAAGTGAATTGCAACGGTTAATATTAAGTGCAAGAAATACAGCAATAAATACCAGTAAAAATGTCACAATATGCCCGCTAAGTGGTACTACTTGTGGCACAAATTGGCAAAATGAATTAAGCGTATTCACTAATAACGATACTTCTTTGGCTAACAATAAAAGTTACGATAGTGATAATGAAGAATTAATAAAAATAAAAGGACAAGCAAGCAGCGGAGACAGTTTAACATTTAGCCAGAACATAATTATATTTTCAGCAACCGGACGCTTGGTTTCTGGCGGAAATAGTAATTTCAGTTATTGCCCTAAAGGTAAAAGTGATTTATCTCGTAGTATTGATATTTCATTATCTGGGCGTGTTTACGCGTCATCAGATACTGATAATGATGGCAAAGATGAAAACAGAAATGGCACCGACGTAACTTGCTCATAGGGTAAAGCTGTTAGTCAATTTTAACCCACTAACAGCTCATGCGATTTCGATATCGATATCGATACTACCTAGGGTGTTTGGCAAATATTTTTCGACCTTGTATAGAGCTAAATTTATCACTCAATTTTACACACTCATATACTTTGTATACTTTTTGCTTTTTTTGTGAAAAAACCGTCGATATACTCCTGTTAGATAGTCGTTTAACTAGTTTACTAAGGTGACTCCCCTGTACTGTTGCGAAATAGATAGTTTGCTGCCCACCATATAATTCAATATGGCATTTTGCATCAATTTTCTTATCGTTTTTCACGTTATTAGCCGCATTAACATTCAAAATAACAACGAGAGAAAGTGCTAAAGTCAGTATCATTTTTATCATTATATTGCTCCTAATCTATTGTTCCCAGCAGTCGTTAGTAGGTGACTTCTTGCCTGTATCGGTTACAGATAGGCTAATGCATGCGCTATCGTTATTTTTTTGAGTTCCTAAGGCCTTAGCCGTAAGTACAAAGCCTCCGTCTGCTAATTCTGCATCAATACTATAATGCTCGTTTTCTGATATAAAAGGGTCTTTATTTAAGCCAAGGTTTTCCATGTCTGCCGTATAACTTCTATTATCAACATAAAATTGCTCTTGTAGGTTTGCAATTCTAAGTAATTCCCTTTGTGCTTCAGATCTATTTGAGCGTGTAACAAAGTCTGTATAGGAAGGGAATGCAACAGAAGCTAATATAGCGACAATAGCGACGGTGATTAATGCTTCAATTAATGTAAAACCACGACTAACTTTATCAATTCTCACTGGTTATTCCTCGACATACAAATAAGTTCGCATAGTTTGCAATGTGAAACCTACTGGTATAATTTCACGACCAACAATAATATTTCCCTCTGCATCGTCTTCTGTATCAGGGTCTCCGTCATCATTAGGTACAACGATTAACGTAGGAGCTCCTAAAAATTGTTCATTTATTTCTACGCGACGCTCAGGGTCTGCATCTGGATCAGCTTCATTCCAGTTATAAACACTGGTACCTAAAGCAAGATCTACAGCATATAAAAAACCTGTACCGTTCGGCTGCTCACAATGAACAATATCAGGATCTAAATTTGGTGGTGTAAAGGTAGTGAAATATGCGACACCATTAATAACAATTGCTTCTGCTGTGCTTTTTTCCCCTGAATCCTCAAGGTCAATATACCAACCAGATTTTTCACTAACATTAGTCGCTAATTCATTACGTTCCAGTGTCGTTAACGTTGCCCCAAATGGATTATCGGTGTATTCATATAAGCCACTTTTTGCTATTGCAGCAGGGGCTTTAGGCTCAGCATCACTATAAAAAGATTTAGTTTTAATATTTTCATCTTTGATCATGAAGAACGTATCATCAGTATCTGTACCAATAGGATTAGATCTATCTCCACTTCCCAGTAACACTGCATCATAGGGCTTTTCTTGATAGCTATAAATTATCGTGGTCTCACCGTCTTCTATAACTTCTGTAGCAATAGTTTCACTTACAAATGTACGCACAATTGATGGCTCATTAAAAAAACGTAAATCACTTAAATTAGTCCCCCCTCCTAAGTTAGCCAATTTAAATACAGTCCAAGGATCATCGCTATCACTAGGGTTTGCGCCAGGCATATCTACACGCCAAACATTTCCCCCAGTATCACCCGTATATAAGCGATCAATTAAACCGTCACCATTGCTATCTAGCGTAGCAATACTAGACGGAATGCTATCCGAACCTGAATATGAAGTTGTACCTCCAGATGGCTCCATACTCCACTTTAATGTTCCAGTGGCGGCATCAACCATATAAATAGCTTTACCTTTATCGTCCGAAGTCCCTGGTGACAAAGTATCTTTCTTAACATCATAACCACCACCAAAGAATAATACAGGAGCTGCAACAGCACTATCGCCAGTGCCCGATACATTGAGTTCAGAATAACCTACCTTAGGACGTGACCAAGATTGTCCTAACCCACTAAAACCAGTTGATGAAGCATCAATATGCCAAAGCTTACTTGGTGAATTCGGCGTGCTTATATCAAGTGCATAATATGACGTTCCACCGCGACGTAATCCAAAAAACACCCAAACCTTATCAGTACCATTAACAATACCATCTCCATTCTTATCTTGAATGTGCGAGCTAATACTGCCATCAATGCCATATATCTTTTCTGCCGTTGAATAGTTTTCTCTCAAAGGCTTAATATTCTTAAAAAACTCCTTCGGCATGAAAGCCCAGCTTTCATCAACCGTATCACCAGTATCTTCGAACATATGTAATACACCTGCATTCGTACCGATAAGAATACGAATACTATTACCATAGTTAATAACTAATGGTTTAGAGTGCAATGGATCGGCAAAAACATCTGGACGCATAACTGGCGTAGAGTCATCTTCCAATTTTTCATTGTCAACATTCTTCCCTTTTGCCCAATCTAGATAGTCACCAACATCATCTTCATGTACATCCATATTTGTAGCTAACTCAGAACTTCCACCAAATGATGTTTCAGCCTGTGTTTCAGTTAAAAGAGCTAGAGCATTTTCTGTTCCTATATCACTATAAATGACCCTATTTGTCTTTGTTCGTAGCATCTCTGCAACACCACCTTCTCCAACGACATCGCCATCTTTAGCATTGTCTGGTGACCAAAAACTTGTGACTTCTTCTGAAAAATGGCTACTGTTATCAGTTAGGGCAGCTTTATCGTGCTTACCTACTTGATTACCATTTTTAACTTTATATTTTTTTAAATTGCCTTGCCAACGAGGGCCACTTTCCGGTTGAAACATAGCATAGTAAACAGAGTTTAAGGTTTCAGTTCTATCAAAATTATTTGCCGCTACAGATGCAGAGGTTAAACTGTCATTACTCGGCTCTAAGTTTTCTAAAGCATTCAATAGTGCGGCCGTTAACTGAACACTATCCTCAGCACGGTAATAATCTCCACCTCCCAACTTAGCTGCCTCTTTTAATAATGGCGCTGCATCATCAGCTCCCTCACTAAAACCAATGGTGTATGTTTCAACCGTTTGCTTACCTTCAAGGCGTGTATTTATATCATTTTCAAACATCCACTCAGCAACCGCAGCTAAATAATTACCTCCGAATTTAGAGCCACTAAAGTTAATAGTTTTTCCATCTTCAACTGTCGACAAAGAAACTATTTTACTATCAGCCCCATTGTCATAAGTTGGTACACCATCGGTAATCAAAATAACAAAAGCTTTACTACTACATGAATTAAATGGGGAAACATATTTACTATCGGCCTCAATAGTATTGTCTCTAGGTGGCTTATTTTTAGTGTAACTACTTCCTTGTGATTCATCGTCATTACCAAAATCAACAACTTTACCGGCAAAATATTGCTGCGCTTCATATAAAGTTTCACATAATGGCGTCCAAGTTTTTGCTGTTAGTTGGTTATTGACTATATCTAAAAATACAGCCTCACTGCTATCGGTCATATCCTGAATGCCAAAAGCGACTCTACCTCCATTGGGATCAGATGCGCTGTCACCATCATTATAATTAAATACTTGTAAGCCAAAGTCGATTGACGGTGCAGCTTTAACAACTTTGGTAATACTATCTTTAGCGATATCCATTCGACTTTTTAACGTTTGAGCAATGTCTTCACCGTGATGCCACCTTAAGTAATTATCTGTATATAAAGTAACAAGCTCACCAGACCATTCCACATTGGAAGCGACGATATCAGTGGTATGATAGACCGGGTCTTTCTTAGAACCGGCATAGTTTATAGGATATCCCTGCGGTAAAGAGTCAATGTTACCTGGTTCAGTACCAAGAACGTCATCTTCACAATCAACAACCTCTATATTTGCACCATTATTATCAGGAATTTCATTCCAACTTCCTGAATTTCCTTTAATACTATACTCTCTAATATGGCCAGTATAAAAGCCAGTTTCAGCTAATATGTTCTTGGCCGTTTCACAACTATTTATAGCATCTAAAAAACGACGTGATTCGTTATTTTTATCAGGTACAGGTAGTCCAACGCCATCGGCACCACCTTTAGTAAAATAAATAAACCGTTCATCTAAGGAGTTATCATTACCAACCGCAGGGTAAGTCGTTGCTGGGTTATAGTCTTCATTGACAGAAAGCTCAGTACCCATGCTGCCAGAATTATCGAAAATAATTAGAACTTGCGTTTTCTTTCCCGCAAGTTTAACAGCCTCACTGACATAGAGTTCAATATCTTCACTAAAAGATGTTGCAGATATAATCAACATCAGGCATAAAGCCAGTAATTTTTTCATTGTTCGACTCCAGTATTTAAACGTAATACCAATATGTTATCGTAAAAGTTGCTGGGCAATCCCCGTATTAACTTCCACTTCATTGGTATTCTTTCTTCCATATTTTCTAGCCACTTGAACGCGTAATACATTACAGGTAAAAACCTGCGCTGATGACGCTGTTCGTGAATGAGGGCAATCAGGCTCTAGCTCTAACTCATTATTAGCAATTTCAATTTTTGCTGTGGTATGCCCACCCGTATTGGTTTTTTCTAAAGTGCCTGTTGCACCGATAGGAAATTTGACTAAGGCAGATGTAAAAGCGTTGTTTCCAGAAGTAGCGTTAACTTGCCTAAAAATAACTTCATCTGTAGCACTAATAGCCTCTTGAGTTGCAACAACTTTCTCTTCACTTGCCCCAGACATTTTCATGTCTGTCGTGGTATTTTGCATTAACGCAGCAGCAACAGCGGTTAAAGCTACCAAAAAAACTAATGAGACAATCAGCACTACCCCTTTTTGGCTATGCATTTGGAAATTATTGCTAATAGTTATATATTTATTTTTAGTTACCATGAGTCAACTCCAGCATTGTATAGCGTTACCGTAGAACTAAATAACAAACGTCGGTAGTTATCATTATAAGTCAACGTTGTATCACCGAAGCTGTAAGTATTAGTATTAGTATATTTATTATCAGGTAGAATACTGCGTGCTAAAACAAAAATACGCACAGCGAGAATGCGATTATTACTACCATTATCCCATTGAGTATTCGTCATATTATCTGCAGAGAGAAACGTGTCGGCAATACCATACCCTGCAGTCCCCGGCGCATCGGTGTCGACACCATACATAAACCGAACAACTTCAATACCATCAATAATTGGATCAAAAGTCATTTTTGTGGTCAAGCGCCCTTGCATTAAAACAGGAACAGTATTTGTTCCTTGTTGCTCATCTTTTACATAATAAATATGGTGTTGATACTCCCATATTTGACTATTATCAAGTTCAGGTGGGGTTGTTCCGGTGAATATTTCGGCTTCGCTTAAATTAGCAATAATATAATAATTATTAGCCGTAGTTGCTGTTAAAGGTTGAGATATTGCACGTTTGAGCTGAATGATGTCAGAGGAGGCTTTAGCATCAACAATACAGTCCATATCTCCACCATCTTGCACTGCTCCAGGATCAGGATTTATTGCAGCAATTCTATCCCCCCATAGGGTTCTAAAATGTCCGATAGCTATTGGAAATGTTCCATTATTTAACCCTGCACCATTACATTCAGTATCAGGCACGCCTGGCACTGACGTTAACATGGAGAAATCAAAGGTGCCGGTATAATCTCCCCAGAAATCCTGTTTAAGTAAGTCATCACTCAGAACACTTAGTGCAAAGCGACCATTTTCCTGTAGTTCACCATATGTTGCAGTTTCAGTTGTCGTTGTTTTGATACCAACAAAGACACTGAGTACACCGGCAAATAATGCTAGGCCAACGGCAAGTGAGATAAATATTTCGACTAAGGTAAATCCGCGTTGGTTATTCATATTAATTTATAAATGCCTCAACAATTAATTGCCGCCTTTTATCTCCAGCGGTTCCACAACTATTTTTTTCAGCATCCGAAATTTCCGTACGCCCTTCCCAACTAACCACCACGGTAACTGCATTAAGGCTATGACTAATACAGCCCCTGACTCCGACTAATCCGGCTAAATTGTTTCCGTCATTCACTACGTCAGCCCCCATTAACGACAATTCCCACTCATACAGGTCATTAGTCACCATTTCAGCAGCACTGCATATTCCAGCTACTGTTGAACATCTTTCAGTCGGAACAGCATTTAAAACATCACCATAATCACTACCTTCATACGCTACCAAATTGGCAGAATCATTGCTGCGCATACGTTCAATAATATCTTGCGCTAAAGCTGAAGCCACCGAACGTTGCATTGCATCAAAACTACCTTTTTTAGCCGAAGCTTGCATCGCAACAGCGCCGAGTATTCCCGTCACTAAAATAAAAACAGCAATCAATACTTCAATAAAAGTCATACCTTTATTAGAAGTGGGGTTACTTTGATGATTTTTCAGAAAAGAATTATTCAATATTTAATCTCCCTTTAAATATGAATAAGTAATAGACAGCAGAGAGGTGTAGCCAAAATAACAATGACAAAGTGGCCTGCTAATTTTAGATAAATATCCATGCAAACAGTGCATATAAAATGCACCATTTACTTTGTATTTATATGTGTTAAAAATCACTTTTGTGAACAGCATTAACCCATACCTTAAACAATCATATTACAAGTGACTTTCCGCATAAAAAAGATGTTTGCCGGAAAATCATAAGTTTACAGTTATAATTTACTCAAACACTTTACGTTAAAGTTTTGTAAAAATAAATATAACTGCGAAAAATATATTGTTTAAGATTAGCGCAATTCTATCGGCACCGCAAATACGGTATTCTCTTCACGCCCTGGATACTCAATAACTTCTTTACCACCGAGTGATTTTAGTTCGCTAATAACCTGTTGCACCAATACAGCTGGAGCAGAGGCTCCAGCTGTAACGCCTACTTTAGCAACATTATCAAGCCATGTGGTGTCAATGTCAGCAGCCGTATCAATTAAATAAGATGTTGTACCAATTTTTTCAGCTAGCTCTCGTAAACGGTTTGAGTTCGAGCTATTTTTTGCACCAACAACCAATAAGAGTTCAACTTGTTCAGCAATTGAGCGAACTGCATCTTGTCTATTTTGCGTCGCGTAGCAAATATCATCCTTTCGAGGGCCTTGAATCAACGGAAACTTTTTTCTCAAAGCATCAATCACATCACTAGTATCATCAACAGATAGTGTGGTTTGACTACAATAGTAAAGTTTTTCCGGATTCTTAATTTCCAATGTTGCAACATCTTCAGCTGATTCAACGAGGTAAATCCCGCCTTCTTCACTTTCGTATTGCCCCATCGTACCCTCAACTTCAGGGTGACCAGCGTGTCCGATCAAAATACACTCGATGTTCTTACGACTTGTTCGTGATACTTCCATATGAACTTTAGTCACTAAAGGGCAAGTTGCATCAAACACTTTTAAGCCGCGTGATTTTGCTTCATTACGAACAGCTTTAGATACGCCATGAGCACTAAAAATGACCGTACTATCATCAGGCACTTCAACGAGTTCATCAACAAATATTGCACCTCTGTCTTTTAATCCGTTAACTACAAACTTGTTATGCACAACTTCATGGCGAACATAAATAGGTGCTTCAAATAAATCAAGCGCTCGGTCAACAATGCTAATGGCTCGGTCGACACCGGCGCAAAAACCGCGAGGATTGGCTAAAATAATTTCCATATGATACTCGTCGTTACTAATTATTTAACTTCAATAACATCAATTACAAATGTTACTGCTTGACCTGCCAGCGGGTGGTTAAAGTCAATGGTTACTGAACTACCCGACACATCTTTTATCATACCTGGCAATTCACCACCTGGTTGAGAAAAAGTTATGATGTTGCCTACTTTAGCTGGCGCTTCTTCGCTGAACTTACTGATATCCATATAGTGAATATTTTCAGGTAAAGGCTCACCAAAGGCATCAACTGCCGCTAAAGTAAACTCTTTGCTTTCACCAGCTGACATTCCAACAAGTTGCGCTTCAAATGCGGGTGATATACTAGCATCACCCATAATAATTTTAGCCGGTTTTTTGTTAACCTTAGTGCTATCGGCTGCTGAGCCATCTGATAGTTTCATGGTAATATGGGCGATAATTTCTGAAGAGGTTGTTACTAAGTTTGTCATAATATATCTCTTTAAGCGTTAGTATTTTTAGCTTTGTTATTCGGTTCGCCATTCTTAAAAGAATCTAAAATCATTAATGCGGCGCCAATAAAAATCATTGAGTCTGCAATATTAAACGCAGGAAAACGGTAACCAAAACCATAAAAATCAATAAAATCGATAACATAACCAAACAGCACGCGGTCAATTAAATTACCGACAGCACCACTCAACATTAAAGCAAATGCTACTGATAATAGTTTCTGTTGTTTCGGTGTTTTAGCTAGCCAAACAATAAAAACGATACTGGCGATGGTGGCAATTGCGGTGAAAAACCAACGTTGCCAGCCACCCTGATCAGCTAAAAAGCTAAATGCTGCACCAGGGTTATGTACATAAGTAATATTGAAGAAAGGTAAAATGTCGATTGATTGATATAAGTCCATATTGGTGGCGACTAATTGTTTGGTTACTTGATCGGCAAATAAGCAAATAATCGTTAACCACAACCAACGTAGTCCCGTTTCGGTAAATAAACCTGTCATAAATAAGTCTCTAATATTCCGTTGCGCGTCACACGCTAGTTTTTATTATTATAATAATTAGAAAACGTGCAGACTTTATTCAAGCACTACACGTTTTAATATTACTGATTTAGCGATTAAAGGAGTTAAGCGAATTTACGCGCTTCACCTTCGCCATCAACGTTAGTAATACAACGACCACAAAGTTCAGGGTGTTGTTTGCTTTGGCCAATATCTTCAGTAACATGCCAACAACGATCGCACTTAGCACCTTCTGCTGGAGCAACGGTTAACCATAAACCGTCAACTTCAGTTACTAAAGCACCTACAGGAGCGCTTTCAACCACTTCAACTGTCGCTTTAGAGGTGATTAATACAAAGCGTAACTCTTCACCTAATTGTTCCAGTTTTCCAGCTAATTCAGCAGTAGTATATAAGGTAACCGCCGCTTCAAGAGCTTTACCTACTTGCTTCTCTTTACGGGCATTTTCTAGTGCTTTGTTTACTTCTGTGCGTACTAATAAAAGCTCATTCCAGTAGTCGTTATTTAAAGCACTGGTTGTTGCTGCTTTTGGTAAGCCGTCAAACCAAACCCCCGTGAAAACAAACTCTTCACGAGCTTCACCAGCAGGTGTTGGCAATGCCTGCCAAATTTCCTGTGCGGTAAATGACAAAATAGGTGCCATCCAACGAGTCATTGCTTCGGCAATTAAGTACATCGCTGTTTGACATGAACGACGAGCAACGCTGTCTTCTTTCGCTGTGTATTGACGGTCTTTAATAATATCTAAGTAAAAGCCGCCAAGCTCTGTGGTACAAAAGTTCATTAACTTGTGTACAACCACATGAAATTCATACTCATCGTAAGCGGCAATAATTTCTGCTTGTAGCTGTGCGGCTTTATCCACTGCCCAGCGATCAAGTGCTACCATATCATCAAAAGCAATTGAGTCTGTTTTTGGGTCAAAGCCATTTAAGTTTGATAATAAAAAGCGCGAGGTGTTACGAATACGACGATAAGCATCTGCTTGACGCTTAAATATTTCATCACCCGCGGTAATTTCTTGCGTGTAGTTAACTGATGCTGTCCATAAGCGCAAAATATCTGCACCTAAAGTATTAGTAATTTCTTTTGGCGTGATAACGTTGCCTAATGACTTAGACATTTTATGACCTTTAGCATCAACCACAAAACCATGAGTTAGCACTTGCTTGTATGGTGCTTGGCTGGTCATGGCAACTGAAGAAATCATTGACGACATAAACCAACCACGATGTTGATCTGAGCCTTCAAGGTATAAGTCAGCAATGCCATCAAATTCTTCACGGGCATTAACAACTGAGTAATGGGTTGTGCCTGAATCAAACCAAACATCTAAGGTATCAGCAACTTTAACGTATTCTTGCGCATCATCACCAATAAGCTCTGCCGCTTCAAGGTCAAACCATGCTTGAATGCCTTTTTCTTCAACACGCTGTGCCACAGTTTCAATTAATTCAATGCTACGCGGATGCAATGCGCCGGTATCTTTATGGATAAATAATGCCATTGGCACGCCCCAGGTACGCTGGCGTGAAATACACCAATCAGGACGACCTTCAACCATAGACTCAATACGGCGTTGACCCCAATCAGGGATCCACTGTGTTTTTTCAATCTCATTAAGAGAATCTTTACGCAAGCCTTTATTGTCCATGCTAATAAACCACTGTGGCGTTGCACGGAAAATTAATGGCGTTTTATGGCGCCAGCAATGTGGGTAAGAATGTTCTAGTGCATGATGATGCGCAAGCTTGCCATGTTCTTTTAAGGTTTCAACAACATTCGCATTAGCTTTAAATACATGCTGACCAGCAAACAATTCAGTGTCATCTAAATAAACACCATTTGCCCCAACAGGGTTAGCCACCTCTAAGTTGTAAAGTTTGCCAACCTCGAAATCTTCTACACCGTGACCAGGTGCGGTATGTACACAACCTGTACCTGAGTCAGTAGTTACATGCTCACCTAAAATAACCGGGACGGTAAAATCATAAAATGGGTGTTGAAGTTGTACTAAATCTAATTCAGCACCTTTACAAAAACCTAATGCGTGATATTTAGTAATACCAAAACGGTCCATACAAGAAGTAACAAGGTCTGACGCTAAAATTAAGCGCTCTTTGCCCTGCTCCGTTTCACATTGTACTAAGGTATATTCAACATCAGCATGTAATGAAACCGCACGGTTAGCTGGTAACGTCCAAGGAGTTGTGGTCCAGATAACAACCGAAATCTCACCTTCACCTTCATGATTTTCAGGATGATCAAATTTATCGGCAACACTTTGCTCTACGACAGTAAATTTCACATCAATTGCTGGTGATTGCTTATCTTTATATTCCACTTCAGCTTCAGCCAAAGATGAACCACAATCAGTACACCAATGCACAGGTTTAAAACCTTGATGTAAGTGGCCATTTTCAGCAATTTTGCCTAGTGAACGAATAATGTTCGCTTCAGTGTCAAAATCCATTGTGCGGTAAGGTTTATCCCAATCCGCAAAAACACCTAAGCGTTTAAAGTCATCACGTTGACCATCAACTTGTTTAGCGGCATATTCACGACACTTTTCACGAAAGACACTAGCAGAAACTTTATGGCCCGGCTTACCTACTTTCTTTTCAACCATTAATTCAATCGGTAAACCATGGCAATCCCAACCTGGCACGTATGGCGCATTGAAATCAGACAATGTTTTTGATTTAACAATAATATCTTTAAGGATTTTATTAACCGCATGACCAATATGAATATTACCGTTTGCATAAGGAGGTCCATCATGCAAAATGAATGACTTCTTACCTTTTTTTGCCGCTCGAATTTGGCCGTATAAATCTTTTTCAGCCCATTCTTTTAGCATATTCGGTTCACGATTCGCCATATTTCCTTTCATTGCAAAAGAAGTTGCTGGCAAATTTAGGGTTTGTTTATAATCACTCATTAAAATAAATATCCGTTGTCGTATTCACTAATATATCAACTAGTGTTGGGTAATGTTTTCTTAACTGATTCAAATTAAGCTAAGTTTTGCACAAAGGTGCGGGCCTGCTCTGTATCTATAGCAATTTGCTGTGTTAGTTCAGTTAGCGAGCCAAACTTTTGTTCATTGCGTAGTTTTTTTAACATCACTACCTCAATAACTTCACCATACAAATTATTATCAAAATCAAAAATATGTACTTCTAATTGTTGCCTTATACCTGCAACAGTTGGTCTTGAACCTATATTAGCAACACCAAAGTGCTTACCAAATTGGCTTTTAACCTGCACCGCATATACGCCTGCAACAGGTGATACACGACGCTTTAATCTTATATTTGCTGTAGGAAAGCCCATTTCTCGGCCACGCTTATCACCGTGAAAGACTTTACCAATAATTGAGTATGCACGACCTAGCATGGTTTCTGCACCCGCTAAATCATCTTGCTCTAGTTTTTCTCTTATTGCGGTACTGCTAATTCTACAACCAGCTAATTTATGGCTAGTCGTATCTGTTACCGAAAATCCTAATTTTTCGCCCGCCATATTCAGCATTGAAAAATTGCCTTGACGATTTTTGCCAAAACGAAAGTCATCACCAACAATGAGGTGTTTTATTGCTAGGCGTTTCACCAGTAATTCTTCAATAAAAGTTTCGGCGCTTAGACTAGCAAATTTTTTATTAAAATTGATACAAATTAATCGATCAACACCTAAGTTTTTCAACAAGGCATATTTATCACGTAATCGACAAAGTCTAGCAGGGGCAGTTTCTGGTGAAAACAGCTCTTGAGGTTGCGGCTCGAAAACTAAAACAGCGGCTTCACAATTTAGCTCTTTGGCCTTTTTAACTAAGGCTGAAATCACTTGTTGGTGACCTAAATGCACACCATCAAAATTGCCTATGGTTAACACACAACCTTGACGATTTTTATCGTCACTTATATGCATATTGTGAATGCCACGTGTTAATTGCATGAACCTAATAAACCCTAATGCCAACCATTGCTAGCTATCGATAAATCATAAAAGAATAAAAACTGACGAATTATATATCAGTAAGCAATAAGAATCAGCCCTTAGTGCGAGTTATTTTGTGAGATTTTGATATCAGAAATTCGAATACCTAATAATAACAAACATACAAAATAGCTAAGCATACCTGCAGTAATACAAATAATAAGTTTCACTACTTGCTCAATGAAACTTAACGACAGCCAAAACTCAAATACTGGCGACAAATAATAAACCACTAGCGCCATGACGATAGCTGAAAATATCAAACGGGCGATAAACCACCAGGTTTTTTTCGATAATTGAAAAACATTGGCGGCTTTTAAACCATGATAAAGCATCATTGCATTTAGGGTCGCTGACAACGTTGTGGCAATAGCTAAGCCCACATAACCAAAGTACGGTGCCAACATAATGTTAAAAGCCATGTTGGCTACCATCGCTTTAATCGCTATTTTAACTGGTGTTTTGGTATCTTGACGAGAATAGTATGCGGGCGCGAGTACTTTAATAAACATAAAGCTTAATAAGCCTGCAAGGTAAGCATATAACGCATAGGAAACCTGCAATACTTGAAGTTGGTCGAACTCTCCGCGCATAAATAATATCATAATGATCGGTTGTGCAAGCACCATTAACCCTGCAAGTGCTGGCCAGCCAAATAGAGAAACAATTCTCAGCCCCCAGTCAACCGTCTCACTGAACTCTCGGTTATCTTTTTTGGTATGCAGCTTTGACAAGCTAGGTAATATCACCGTCGCAATACCAATTCCAAATAACCCCAAAGGAAATTCTAATAAACGGTCAGCGTAGTATAACCAACTGATTGAACCGGTGATCAGCATACTGGCAATAATCGTATCAAGTAGTAGATTGATTTGAGTAACGGAGACGCCAAACAAGGCAGGAAGGATCAGCTTGCGAATTTTAGTTACACCCGGCGCGCTCCATGCCCATTTTGGTTTAACTAACGCCCCTGCTCGATAGAGAAACGGCAATTGAAAAGCGAACTGTAAAAAACCACCTAAAAATACTCCCCATGCGATAGCAAAAGCAGGGTCAGCCATAAACGGCGCTAAATAAATCGCACAGGCAATAACACCAACATTTAATAAAACTGGCGTGAATGCTGACACAGCGAAACGACCGTAGGTATTTAAAATTGCGCCCGATAATGCAGTAATACTGACAAACCAAAGATAAGGGAAGGTAATTTTTAACAACGTACTGGCTAAATCAAACTTTTCACTACCTGAGCCACCATTTAGCCACTCTAAAAACCAACCGGGTCCAAACAGCGCAACAAAAACAGGTGATGCAATCATGCCGAATAAAGTCACTAAGGTAATAATTACCCCTAAAGTACCTGACACTTGCGCAATAAGTTTACGTGTTTCACCTTCTTTTACTGACAAGCCATTTTCTTCATCAAGCGTATGATATTCGCTCAACACAGGCACAAAGGCTTGTGCGAATGCACCTTCTGCAAATAAACGACGAAAAAAATTAGGGATTTTATTCGCGAAGAAAAATACATCTGCTGATGCACTAGCCCCCAAAACGTTGGCAATAATCACATCTCTTATTAAGCCTAAAACACGTGAAATCAATGTCATTGCACTTACAATAATTCCCGACTTAATTAACTTTTTACTCAAACGATTCAACCCTAATTGATCAATAACTTTTAGTTATATTTGAATTTTCACTGCTCATTTTAATGCTAAATAGTTCGGATATAAGCCAATAATCAGCACTTGTTCATATTATGAGGCTTTTATAATTTGATAAACAAGCATTTAATAGCATTAAGGCGTTAGTTTTACTTCCAAGTTACAATTAAAAACTTTAGAATGCTCACCATTGGTTTTATTTATACAAACGGGTAATTATCCGAGCTGTCAAATTAACGCAGTAAATTGTTTGACAAACCAGTTAAAAACAGGCATATTTCGTCGCCTTAAATTTAGGCAATATTTATTCAATTTTAGGAGTTCACCTTGGCTAACTCAAAGTCTGCTAAGAAGCGCGCATTACAATCTGAAAAGCGCCGTCAACACAATGCAAGCCGTCGCTCAATGATGCGTACATTACTTAAAAAAGTAATTGCTGCTATCGAAGCCGGTGACAAAGAAAAAGCATCTACAGAATTTGCTGCTGCTGCACCGATCATCGATCGTTATGCAAGCAAAGGTCTTATTCACAAAAATAAAGCTGCTCGTAGTAAGAGTCGTTTGAACGCTGCAATTAAAGCGCTTTAATTTTTGTAAAGAATTAAAAAACCGGCTTCTGCCGGTTTTTTTATGTCTAAAAATCACCTAACCTTTCATTTTATTGATCTAATACCTTGCGCTTGTCAGTGGTTTTGTTAGTCTCTAGCCGGTATTTAATAAGAGAGACACGACATGAAACTTTCAAAAATTGCATCCGTACTATTAGTTGCGAGTGCTTTATCAGCTTGTGGTGATAATAATGAAACCACCAAATCTTCAGCTGTTAATTTGCTACCCGAATATCAAAACCGTTTAGACATTTATAAAACGGTGACGTTAAGTGCTGACCTTTCACATTTATCAAGTAATCAAAAGCAGATGTTATCACTGCTTATTGAAGCATCTGACATCATCGACAATCTTTTCTGGCAACAAGCATTCGGCCAAGACAAAGCAACTTTTCTTGCCTCAATCAGTGATGAGAAAGTACGTGAATTTGCCCGTATTAATTATGGTCCTTGGGATCGATTAAATGGCGACAAAGCATTTTTAACTAATACTGCTGAAAAAAGTCATGGCGCGCAATTTTACCCTGCCGATATGACTAAAGCAGAATTTGAACAAGCGACATTCGAAGATAAAAATGGCTTGTACTCATTAGTACGTCGTAATGAAAATGGTCAATTAACTACAATTGCCTTTTCAGAAGCTTACGCTGATGAAATCAATCGTATCGCGGTTATTCTTGAGAAAGCATCAACCTTGGCAGACGATAATGAATTTGCTGCCTATCTTAACATGCGTGCTAAAGCGATACGCACAGATGACTTTCAAGCATCAGACTTTGCTTGGATGGACATGAAGAATAACCCAATTGATATTGTTATTGGACCAATTGAAACTTATGAAGACCAACTGTTTGGCTACCGAGCTGCATTTGAATCATATGTGTTAATTAAAGATATGTCTTGGAGCGAAAAACTTGCTAAATATGCTGAATACTTGCCTGAGCTGCAACGTGATTTACCAGTAAGTAAAAAATATAAAGCAGAAGTACCGGGCTCTGATGCTGACTTAAATGCTTATGACGTTATTTACTATGCAGGGCATTCAAATGCCGGTGGTAAAACCATCGCGATTAACCTGCCAAACGATGAACAAGTACAATTAAAGAAAGGTACTCGTCGCTTACAATTGAAAAACGCAATGCGTGCAAAATTTGATGCGATCATGACACCTATTTCTGAAACGTTAATCGTGCCAGAGCAGCGAAAAAACGTAACTTTTACAGCTTTCTTCGCAAATACTATGTTTCATGAAGTTGCACACGGCTTAGGTATTAAAAATACCATTAATGACAAAGGTACGGTACGTCAGTCATTAAAAGAACATGCCTCAGCATTAGAAGAAGGTAAAGCTGATATTCTAGGGCTTTACATGGTACGTCAATTACTTGCTAAAAACGTTATCACTGAAGGTACATTAGAAGACTACTACACCACATTCTTAACAGGTATATTCCGCTCTGTACGTTTTGGTGCTAGTTCTGCGCACGGTAAAGCAAATATGGTAAGGTTCAACTACTTTGCCGAGCAAGGCGCTTTTACACGCAATGAGCAAGGTTTATACACAGTTAATGTTGAAAAAATGACTGCCGCAATTGATTCTTTGTCTGAGCTGATTTTAACTTTGCAAGGGAATGGTGATTATCAAGGTGTTGATAAACTCGTTGCTGAAAGTGGTGTAATAAAGTCTGATTTAGCTAGCGACTTGGCAAGCTTAGAAACAGCCAATATTCCAGTAGACATCACCTTTAACCAAGGTAAAAAAGTACTTGGATTAAATTAGGGCTTAATGTGGCATTAAGCTAAATGTTTTAGTTTAATTGCATTTAATTTCATCAAAGGCTAAACATTAGTTTAGCCTTTTTTATTGATTAAAATAAATAATGCACAATATAAGCAGGCAACAAATATTAATGAAAGAAGAATAGAAAAAACAAAAGCATATTAAATTAATTGCAGCTAGTAAAACCATCACCATTAACATACCATTAACCTTTAAAGTACCTATAGGCTAATTGGAGTTAACCTGTGAATCTTACTAAATTAAAATCGGCAGTGATTCGACTAACACTGTTACTTTTTTGTTTTTCGGCAGCTAGTCACGCCATAACCACCGCAGAAGATGTTAATACCTTCACCCTTAAAAATGGTATGAAGATTATTGTCTTGGAAGATAAATCTATTCCAAACGCCAATATGTATTTATTTTGGAAAGTTGGCTCTCGAAATGAAGTACCTGGTATTACTGGCCTTTCACATTTTTTTGAGCACATGATGTTTAATGGCGCAGAAAAGTATGGTCCAAAAATGTTTGATCGTACGATGGAAGCCGCAGGCGGTTCAAACAACGCTTATACCAGCGAAAACTTAACTGTTTATACTAATTGGTTCCCTACCGAGTCGATAGAAACCATTTTTGACTTAGAAGCTGACCGCATTGCGAATTTAGCCATTGAAGAAAAAAGTGTTAATAGTGAGCGTGGTGTAGTTTCATCAGAACGTACCACAGGGCTAGAAAATTCAAACTTCAGAGCAATTTGGCAAGAAGTCAAAGGGTCAGCATTTAGAGCTCACCCTTATAGTTGGTCCGTTATCGGGCATGCTTCAGATATTGAAAACTGGCGTTTGGAAGATTTAAAACACTATCATGCCACCTATTATGCTCCCAATAATGCCGTTGTTGTTATTGCTGGTGATGTCACAACAGCACAAGTAAAAAAACTAGCTCAAAAATATTTTGAGCCTATTCCTGCACAAGCACCTCCTAGAGAAGTGCATACAGTAGAGCCTGAACAAAAAGGTGAACGCACTGTTTATGTTCACAAAGCTTCGGTAACAACACCAAACATCATGATGGCGTATCACGTACCGAATACACAACATGAAGATTATTATGCCTTAGATATTCTTAACGATATTTTAGCGACAGGTCAAAGTTCACGCTTGTATAAATCTCTAATTGATGAGCAACAAGTTGCCAGTGACTTATTTACTTACTTACCTGAAAGCATTGATCCAAACTTATTTTATATTTACGCCGTTGCAGCAAAAGACGTTAGTGCTGAAAAATTAAAAAAAGCGCTAGTAAAAGAAGTGAATAGCATTATTAAAAATGGTGTTGAAGCACAAGAACTTGAAAAAGTTAAAAATACAAAGTTGGTCAATTTTTATCGTACTATGGCAACGATTAACGGAAAAGCTAATACCATAGGTTCATACGAACTTTACTTTGGTGACTACAACAAATTATTTTCAGCACCACAAGACTATAACAAAGTAACGGTTGCCGACATTCAAAGAGTCGCCAAAAAATACTTAGTAAAATCAAACCGCACTGTCGGTATTTTATCTTCTGAAAAGGACAGCAACGATGCGGATTTATAACTTATTAAGCAGCTTAATTATCGCCAGCTTTGCTCTTGTAGCTTCACAAGCTAAGGCAAGTTACACATTGCCTGAATATCAAAAAATCACTTTAGATAATGGTTTAACTGTATATTTAATGGAACAACACGAAGTACCACTCATCGATGTAAACATTGTTGTTAAAGCAGGAGCGATTAATGATTCAATCGCTGGATTAGCTTATTTAACCGCAGAAAGCTTACCTTTAGGCACTGAACAACAATCGAAGGCTCAAATTAACGAAGCTGTAGACTTTATTGGTGCAAATATTTCTGCCTCTGCAGGCAGCGAATCATCTTTTGTAGAAAGTTCATTCGCTAAAAAAGATCAACGAGTGATGTTGAAATTGCTAAAAGACATTATCACTCGCCCTAAATTTTCAGCAGAAGAGTTTAATAAAAAGAAGAAGCAACATTTATTAGCATTAGAACAAAGTAAAGAAAGTCCAAAATCAGTGATTAATAATTACTTTAAAGAAATGGTTTTTGCCAACTCGACTTACAATGCAATAACACAAGGCAATACAGCGTCGATTGATAAAATTAAGCTGAAGGATATTAAGGCATTTCACCAGCAATGGTATCAACCACAAAATGCAGCAATCGTCATCGTTGGTGACTTTAAAAGTGCTGAAATGTTAAAACAAGTTAAGACGCTTTTTTCAAAATGGCAAAATCATGCTGATTTAGAAGCCCCAGCAATTATGCAGCCAAAGCCTTTAACACAAGCAAAAGTATTGTTAGTTAATAAAGAAGACGCCATTGAATCAACATTTACCATTGGCGGACTTGGTATTGCACGTAACACCCCTGATTTAGTCGGAATATCTGTGATCAATACTATTTTAGGTGCTCGTTTTACATCTTGGTTGAATGATGAATTACGAGTTAATTCCGGGTTAACCTATGGCGCTAGAAGTAACTTCACTTATTATAGCCAGTCTGGCAGCTTCGCTATATCAAGCTTTACTAAAACGGCAACAACGGTAGAAGCAATTGATCTCGCCTTAAAAACCTATAATCGCTTGTGGGAGCAAGGCATTGATGAAGAAACACTAGCTTCAGCAAAAGCCTATGTAAAAGGAAAATTTCCACCAAAATTTGAAACCTCACAAGATTTGAGTAACCTATTAGGACAAATGTATAGCTATAACTTTGATGAAAGCTATATCAATACCTTTGAACAGCAAGTTAATTCATTAACTATTGCTAAAACTCAGCAACTTATTAATAAGTACTTCCCAAAAGATAATTTACAAACTGTTATTATTGGTAAAGCCTCTGAATTGATTGATGTTGTTGCTAAGTATGGTGAAGTACAACAAGTAAATATTAAAAATATTAGCATTCAGTAGCGCCTAATTTTCACACTTGAATAAATGACTTTTTTATATCATAGTGGTCTGACTTGTTAAAATGATAATAATAAAAAGTTAATTAAGGTACTGGTGTGAAAACGTTTGATTATGTAATTGTTGGTGGTGGCTCTGCGGGCTGTGTATTAGCTGATAAGTTATCAGCCTGCGGTAATTATTCAGTTTGCTTACTTGAAGCAGGCAAAGAAGATAAAAGTTGGTTAATCCACCTCCCTATCGGCATTATCGGCTTAATGCGCGATCGCACTCTCAATTGGCAATTTAATTCTCAGCGAGAAGCAACTTTAAATAACCGAGAAATATTCACGCCTCGAGGAAAGACATTAGGTGGTAGTAGTTCAATTAATGCCATGCTTTATGTTCGTGGGCAAAAACAAGATTATGACCATTGGCACAGCCTTGGAAATCAAGGGTGGAGTTATGATGAAGTTCTCCCCTACTTTAAAGCACTAGAACACCAAGAACGCGGTGCTGATGAATATCACGGCATAAATGGATCATTAAATGTTGCTGACTCAGTTTCAAAACCGGCCATTAATGAAGAATTCATTCAATCTGCCATTGCCGCTGGTTATCCCGAAAACAATGACTTCAATGGTGCTACTCAAGAAGGTATAGGCTATTTTCAAGTTACACAAAAAAATGGCTTAAGGCATAGCGCCGCAAAAGCATTTTTAACGCCAAACCTAACTAGAACGAACCTAACGGTCATCACGCAAACACAAGTTGATAAAATTCTTATTGAAAATAAAGTCGCGACAGGTGTTAGCTTTAAGCACAAAGGCAAAATGCAATCTATTCGTGCAAACAATGAAGTCATTTTAAGCGCTGGCGCTATTCATTCACCGCAACTGCTAATGTTATCAGGGGTGGGGCCTGTCGAAGAATTAAACCGACACGATATTGATGTGATTCACCCACTTGAAGGCGTAGGGAAAAACTTGCAAGATCATGTTGATATTCTTAGCGTTGCTGAACATAAAAGAACAAACGTGTTAGCTTATCGTCCAAAATCTGCTTGGTGGGCTATTAAAGAATCAATGAAATTCTTTAAAAAGCGCCAAGGCTTGCTCACTACCGTTGTTGCTGAAAGTGGTGGTTTTATCAAGTCAGAGCCATCATTAACCGAGCCTGATTTACAATTACATTTCGTACCTGCTGCTATGGACGATCACGGTAGGAACCATAAATTACTTTGCACTTATGGTATTGCCATGCATGTTTGTTTGTTAAGACCTAAAAGCCGTGGCACTATCACCTTAAATAGCGATAAAGTTAACCATCATCCACGTATTCATATGAATATGCTAGATCATCAAGATGATATAAATACTATGATCAAAGCAGTGAAGATTGCTAAAAACATTTTTTCTACCCCGCCACTATCCAACGCGCACGTTAAATATATTTTTCCTGATGATAATTGCACCTCAGATCAGGAGATACACGAGTTTCTAAAAAATAAGTGTAATACCATTTACCACCCGGTCGGCACATGTAAAATGGGTCAAGACGAACTTGCAGTTGTTGACGAACAATTAAAGGTCCACGGCATTAATAAATTAAGAGTAGTTGACGCTTCTATTATGCCAACCTTAGTGAGTGGCAATACAAATGCGCCTACCATGATGATTGCCGCTAAAGCTGCAGTTTCTATCTTAGCTGATGCCAACTATAGCGCTTCAAAACTCGGTGAAGTAATTTAAAAAAATAAAATTGAAACCAGATAGATGATTGGCAGGTCAAGTTCACTAACCCAATCATTTATCTATGGTGACCTTATTGAATATATTTAAAAATCAAACAAAACGTTTAGCTTCTCTTTTCTTATTAATCATATTACCGCTAATATCATCGAACATTTCTGCTCATGAAACAGCCCAACCGGTTACAGCACCAATAGCACCAGCTTGGCAATTAAAAACTCAATCAGGTGAAGTGATTTCTTCAACACAATTTCAAGGACAAGCCATTATTTTGCATTTTTGGGCAACATGGTGTCCGTATTGTAAAAGGTTGCAACCGAAACTCGTAGAGCTTGAAAAGCAATATCAAGACCAAGGCGCACAAATTGTCGCCATTAGCTTTAATGAAGATGATGGCGCATTACCACAAGATGAAATAGCATCTCGTGGTTATAACTTTATCACCGCAGTAAATGGCGATGAGGTCGCAATGCGTTATGGCGTAAAAGGTACTCCTACAACATTTTTTATTAATAAAGATAACCAAGTGGTATTTAAATCAACTAGCTCGGATATATCTGACCCACGATTAGAGCTTGCCGTTAAAGAGATTGTTAAATAGTCTGGCTTAATTGATATAGTTGCTTTTTATACTTCTTTTTTTGCTTTGGCTCATGTAGCCAAAGCAAAGACTGCTGCAAAGTAGCGATGGCTTGACGTTTTTTACCTTGTAATAAGTACATCTCATGCAATTCCAAATAGGCTTGTTTGACATAAGGCGCAAGCTTAATAACTTTACGATAAAAACGTTCTGCATCCGCATATTCGCTTTGGTATCTAGCTAATTGTGCTTTCTCAAGCCAATGGTATGGATTAGGGTCGTAGATACTTTCAATTTGCTTTTTAACCTTCTGAGCTTTATCAAATCTACTTTGACTTTTTAATAAATTAACATAGTTATCTAAAACACTGATATTAGTATCTGTGCTTTCAATTGCGGCAAGGTACAAGCGTTCTGCACTAACTTCATCACCCTTTTTCTTATGTAGCAAAGCTAATAAGTTCATTGCTGAAGCACTTTCATTATCTAGACGGTACGCTTCTTTCGCATAAGAGAATGCATTATCAAAATCATGTTCAATATATAGCTCCGCTGCCTTATTAACATAATACATTGCTAGAAATTGATTTTCGTCGACTATTTTAGATCGAATATTGCCTTCTTCTGGAAAATAATCAATAACTATGCCCGGACGATTTAAATAAAGAGTATCTTCTTTAGGTACAAAACTTGGATCATATAGCAATGATTGCACATGGCTTGATGACAAAATAATATCACCATGTTTTTCATAAACAGGTAAAGAATGCATTTTACGATAATCCATATCAACACCAACAAGCCTAGAAAGCGCAGTTGTTAATATCGCTAAACTCATACAATTACCACTATTATTCGACATTGCCTTAGTGGCGGTATAAGTTTTACCGTAATAGGTGAAATTAGATAGTTTGCTTTCTAAAAATCCCCGAATTGCTTTGTGAGGTAAATAGCCTTTGTTAATCTGTTGATGATAAAAATCTAAAAAAAACTTCTGTTGCAGCTTTGTGAGTACATATAATTCTTGTTCTGAAACAATAGGAGTTACAGCTTTAAATAGGCTTGTATTCAATGGGACAGCAATTTTCTTTGCATGTTTGTTATCAACGCTAGTGCAACCTAAAGTGGCCACCAAACAAATAGCAACAAACCAACTTACTTTTCTCATCACAAAATCCTTCTATTCAATTGCCCTTAAAACTCACTATCATCATTCAGTACAGTTATGATTAAGCTTTTTTGATATACGAAATCCATCGTAAATTAATATATAAAAAAATAACTAGCTTTGTCTAGTACTTCCGGTTTTAGTATGGATGCTAAACTTATAGCCTAAAAGATAAATGAAGAGTAACTTTATTACCCCTCCTCAATTAGTAATGAGTTTTGACATTACGAGGCTCACGATCCGTAAATTTCGGTTTCACGATATTCTAACGCCAATTACTAGCCACTCATCCTAATTTGTATTTCATACGCTTGTACCAAGGCCTTATGCAACATAGAATAAATGTAAGCTTCTTTGCGACCTTTACAAACTATCGCACTGAATAAACCTTCGCATCCATTTGGATATAGACCAAAAAGGTAATTTAATGAAAACTCGTTATTTAGCGCCTCTTGCAGTTGCCATCGCTTTAGCTGGTTGTCAGCAAAACAATGCTCCTGCAAACGTTACACAAGTTGAACAAGCGGTTCAAAACACCGCCAATAACCCATTCTTTGCCGAATACGATACACCTTACGGTATTCCGCCATTTGAAAAAATTAAAAAAAGCGACTACTTACCTGCTTTTTATCATGGAATAGAACAGAGTAAACTGGAAATTTCAGCGCTGACAAAAGTTAGATCTCGCCCTACATTTGAAAATACCATTGTTGCAATGGAAAAATCAGGCAACTTCCTAAATAAAGTAAGCAATACCTTCTACGGTTTAACTGGCTCAATGTCAGATGAAGAGATGCGTGCTATCGCGAAAGAAATTTCACCAAAGCTTTCAGCTTTAGGCGATGACATTGCACTTAATGATGCATTATTCCAACGCGTTAAACAGGTTTATGATAGAAAAGAGCAACTTGAATTACGTACAGATCAAAAGCTTCTGCTAGAAAAAACTTACAAAAGCTTTGTAAGAGGTGGGGCTAACCTTAATGATGCAGAAAAATTAAAATTACGTGAGTTAAATGAAAAGCTCAGTGGTTTAAGTTTGAAGTTTGGTGAAAACCTCTTAGCAGAAACAAACACCTTCGAGATGGTTATTGATAATAAGAATGATCTTGACGGTTTACCTGATGATATTATTGCTGCAGCAGCTGAAACAGCTAAAGCCCGTGGTCATGAAGGTAAATGGGTGTTTACAACTCACCGTCCAAGTAAAAATCCATTCCTAACTTACTCAACAAACCGTAAGCTGCGCGAAACTATTTATAAAGGCTACACCATGCGCGGCAACAATGGCAATGCGAACGATAATCAGGCTATCGCTAGTGAAATGGCGAGCCTACGTTACCAAAAAGCGCAACTTTTAGGCTACAAAACGCATGCTCATTTTGTGCTTGAAAATGCTACCGCTAAAACGCCTGAAAATGTATTTAGCTTACTAAATAAAGTTTGGCCAGCAGCACTTGAGCGTGCTAAAGAAGAAACAGCAGATATTCAAAAAATGATTGATGCTGAAGGCGGTAAATTTACCGTTGCCGCATGGGATTGGTGGTACTACTCAGAAAAAATTCGTAAGCAACGATTCGATATCGATGCTGCCGAAACTAAGCCTTATTTTTCTCTAGAAGCGACCCAGCAAGGTGTTTTTTATACCGCAGAAAAATTATGGGGTGTTACCTTTAAAGAGCGATTCGACTTACCGAAATACCATGAAGATGTACGCACATTTGAAGTTTCAGATCGTGACGGCAGCTACATAGGTATTTTCATGGTTGACCACTACGTACGTGAAAGTAAACGTGGCGGTGCTTGGATGAGCAGCTTCCGCAAACAATTTAAAATGAATGGCGAAGACGTTACGCCTATTATCTACAATGTACTTAACTACCCTCGACCAATAGGTGATAAACCAACATTATTAACTTTTGATCAAGCATCTACCCTATTCCATGAATTTGGCCATGCTATTCAAGGTTTATTGTCCGACGGCTATTATCGTTCACAAACAGGCACCGCATTACCACGTGATTACGTTGAATATCCTTCACAAGTAATGGAAAACTGGATGACAGAGCCAGAAGTTTTAGCAAACTTTGCTAAGCATTACGAAACGGGAGAAGTTATTCCACAAGAATTAGTGGAGAAAATTCAAGCTTCAGGTAAATTTAATCAAGGGTTTGGTACCACTGAGTATTTAGCCGCTGCACTACTTGATATGAGCTGGCATTCACTTGAAACAGCTGAATTACAAGATGCTAATAGCTTTGAGAAAAACGTTTTAAAAGAAATTGGTTTAATTGAGCAAATTGCTCCTAGATATAAAACCGGTTACTACTCACATATCTTCGCGGGTGGTTATTCTGCAGGCTATTATGGCTATATTTGGTCAAATATTTATGACGCTGACACTTGGTTAGCATTTAAAGAAAATGGCATATTTGATCAAAAAACGGCTGAGCTTTACCGTAAACATGTATTGGAAAGCGGTGGAACTGACGATCCAACAGTAATGTACCGTCGTTTCAGAGGTCAAGATCCAAAAGTCGAAGCACTTATTGAACGTCGTGGCTTAAGCACTAAGTAATTATGCTTACCTAGAATGCAAAAAGGGTCGCTAACTAGCGACCCTTTTTATTATCTTATTGACTAAGTACAAACCTACTCATTTTACTGTAAGTACATACTACCTTCAAAAAAGCCAAATACAGTTTCAAATGCAGGCTGTTGATATTGCTTTAAACCTGTATCACGAAAATCAATATCAATTTGGCTGCGTGTCAATGCTTTTTTGATAAATGTACCAGCAAGGATTTCTACAGGTAAATCTTTGATTAATTGAATAGCTGCTTCTAATTTAAAGCCAACAGGACCACCCGCAAACTTACCTTTTAGTGCACGGCCTTTAATAACAACTTTATCAACTTTGTAGTCTTCCATTAACTTTGCAAAAGTTGCTTGGAAGTACTGAACTTCTTCGGCATCACCAGCATCAACAAGGCTAATTTTCTGTACGCGCGTTTTAGGTATGTCGTACAACCCATTTTCTTTTGACATGATACAAATAATTGCATCGTTACCTTTTAACTCAACACCACATATTTTCATAAATTAACCTCATTTCTATTGTGTGCGTTATTATAAATTAGTTTTACTTAAGCTGCAGTGTTTTCATACATTTAAAGTAAAGCTTATAGCTTTTATTTCTTCGTTAAATTTTCGATATTCGCGATAGCTAAATCTTTGGCTAACACAATATCATGTTGTTTAGTAAATGCCATGTAATCAGCAACCGCATTAGGATTGCCTTTATTTCCTTGGCAAACCGCTCTTTGATATTCATAACTAAAAACATCAAACCATAAGTCGAGCAAATTAGCATTGGTTTGCTCTCCTGTCAGCGCTAAAACCTGTGCAGCAACTTCGGCGGTCGCTAGCTCAGTATTATTTGCTGCCACACGAATTTGATATCGAGAGCTTATTTCTGCATCACTTTCAGGCGCGTTAGGTGTAAATGACACAACAGGTAGATTTTGTAAATATGGACTGCGGCGAAACATTTTTTTCGCTTCGCGCCAACTACCATCGAGCATAATAAATAATGGCCTTTTACCGGAAGAAAGCGCCACTTCATTATCGAAAATTTCTCGCTCTTCACCTGCATAGTCTTTCGGGAAAACTATCATAGGTTGCCAAATAGGATCGGCTAACAGTGCCAGCACTTCTGGATTTTCTTCTGTTCTTGACCACAAAAAGGCATAAGTATCTGGTACTAAATCAGCAATAAGCTTACCGGTGTTACTCGGCTTTAATACTTCGGTATCGTACATTAAGAGTAAGAAGCCAGCATTAGACTCTACATTCGGCGTCAATGAACAAATACAAAATTTTTCAGCTAATCGGCAAAGCTCACAACGGATCACTCGCTGCCCTCTCGACTTATAAGTCGTCGTGCTTAAACTTTTACGGTATTGATGAAGTCGTTGAACTGCGTGCATAAGTGATCTATCAGCTGATTTTGGGGCGCTACTTTAACGTGCAGTTTCAGCCTTAGCAATAAAAATACGATAAAACACAGTAAAAAGGATAATATAGTTTCGAACATACACGCTAAAGTGCATTGGCACCTAATGATGCAGCAATATCGTGATGCCATGGATGGCAAAGAACGACCATGTGCCCGCGACATCCTGTACATAAAAAAGCGCTAAGATGTGAGCCTTAGCGCTTCTATTGAAAGTAATACTATAACTAAATCATAATATTTGCTTAACTATTAAATCTCATTATGGCTATTTTTATGGCTAGCAGTGATGAAGTTAAAACCCGCTATCTCGTCAATTTCATCTTTTAATTGTTCTTCCATTTCATCAATCATGATCACTGATTGACAAAGTGCTTCACCACGTTTTTCTAGACCTTCACCACGCGATTCCATTTCATGCTCTATTTGTTGTCCAAAGTTTTCCATACGTGTTTCAAAGGCATCCATATTACCGCCCGAGAATAGCATTTCTTGGCCAACGGCAATCATTAAACTGCCGATAGAGTTTTGAATCGTACTTTCAACAGCGGTTTCAATACGTTGTTCAAAATCGTCACCGAAGAAGTCATCGCCAGCAAAACCATCTTCATCAATGTAAAAATCTCTTGAGCCGTCAAACTCACTATCAACTTCAGTACGGATGGTAGTTAACTGCGTGGTTAAATCTGCACTAACATCATTCCCTTCACCCAATAACTCATTAAAGGCAAGGTTAACTCCGTCAATTGCTAAATCGATAGCATCAAGCGCAATACTTTTCACTTCAGGTACCACATTACGGATACTTGTTGAATATTCTGTTAATAGCGATTGCTGGCTACTGGTTAAATCGATTTCTTCACCATTCACAATAAGCGTGTCATTATTAACAATGGTATATAGTGGAGATTTATTTTTAGAGAAGGTAATTTCTTTGGCGCTAATATTAACACCACCATTTAAATCTACGTTACATGACTCACTAGAAAAAGAGCTGTCATGAGCATAGCTTGTTGAACTTGCGATAATTAATGCAGTAGCGATCAAAATTTTCATATTTACCTTCCTTTATAAACTAATCAAATATAGAGCTTTATTAACACCCTGTTATCAATATTGTTTACAAGTCTAATGCCAAAATAAAAGCACTTAATTATCAAGGAGTTAAAAAACAAAGGGAATTTAAAAATAAAGAAATGACTAATATTTAGTTAGATAGTAAATATAATGGTTAAATTAATATTAAGAATGAAATACAAATATGATTAATAGACAAGTCTTTGCATTTCAAACAAACGAGACTTACAACGAGCAAACTCAAAAGCCAATTGGCTGCCTTGATAAAGTTCATTAATATCAACATCTGCTTCAATAATAAGGCGAATGCCTCTATCGTAAAACTCATCAACTAAGGCGATAAAACGCCTTGCTTCGTCATCTAAACCTCTAAGTTCGCCCATCACTACGCCGCTACGCTGGTAACTGTCTTCTACCCCTGAAAACACAGCAGGGATAAGCTCACCACTAAACTGTGGCACATTACTAATTAATACCACTTTGAAGATATCAGCCAATTTAATATAATCCCGTTGACTGCGAGGTCCAGAGCATATGGCCATAAAGTCAAACCAAATAACATCATCAGCTAGTGCAAGGTATTCGATATTTCGATGGTGAATTTTTAACAAGTTTTGGTATTGAATATTGGCGTCAGCAAGAGTCAAAAAGTATTGCTTAAGAAAAAGCGCTTTATCATCAATTTTAATATGAAAATCACGATAATTGCAGGCTGTTGATTCTTCTGGATTTAACCGATAATCATGTGAACCATCGATTGAAATTACTCGACAATAGTAATTAATAAGATCAATTGTTGGTAAGAAACGTTCTCGCTGTAAACCGTTTTTATAAAGTTGTGTGGGTGCGCAATTTGATGTCGCTATTAGTGTAATACCAAGAGAAAACATCGCATCAAACAATCCTGCCAGTAACATCGCATCAGCAATATCGTTGACAAAAAACTCATCAAAGCAGAGAACGTCAACCTCTTTAGCCCATGTGTTAGCAATGAGGGTTAACGGGTTATCTTGACCATTAAAACCACTTAACATCAAATGAACACTTTCCATAAAACGATGGAAGTGGATACGCTTTTTACGTGTAGTATTAAGCTGTTGATAAAAAAGATCCATCAGCATGGTTTTACCGCGACCAACACGACCATGAAAATAGATGCCTTGAATAGGGCGTTGTGCTTGAAATAGATGCTTTACTGCAGATGTTAGTTTACGATGTTTGAATTTTTCGTTTAAGCTTTGTGATAATTCTTCTAGTGCAACAACAGCACGATATTGTTCTTCATCCGGCTTTAAATCATGTGATTGAATTAACCGATGATAATGCTCAAGAACTGACATAATTTTTCTTTAGGCATAAAAAAAGGGCAGACAATGTCTCCCCTCTTTTTTAACACTATTTAATAGTTTAGCTAGCGTTGCCAGCCAAAAGTATTAATTAAAGTGCTACGATGTTCTCAGCTTGAGGACCTTTTTGACCTTGAGTAACAGTAAACTGTACTTTTTGGCCTTCAGCAAGAGTTTTGAAACCGTCGCCAGAGATTGCAGAGAAATGTGCGAAAACGTCTGGACCAGATTCTTGCTCGATGAAACCGAAACCTTTAGACTCGTTGAACCATTTAACTGTACCAGTAGTTGTATTAGACATTTTAATTATCCTATTTATTCGTAATTGATGCCTCAAAAATAAGGCGATGTTGCAGGAAGTGTTGCTATTACTTATTAAACAGGACGAGCTACTTACTAATATAACTTCGAAACTTTGTACATAAATATAGGTCTTACTTTCTAGCTGAGACGGATAATAGAGACTTCCTGAGAATAGTCAAGACGTTTCGAAGAAAAATCGCCTTTCTTTCAAAAAAAGAGCTGAATTGTGCAGATTATCAATAATACGAGTGAATACCTGACTATCCAGTCAATTTATTAAGCCTGTTTCGTCGTAGATTAATTAGTTTTAACTTTCACTGTATTATTAGTATCACGGCTTTTTTTAATTAATTCATCACCAGTGACTGTTTGGGCTGACTTTGCAAGGCGGTCATAAAGTAACACATTAACACTGGCCGCTAAATTCATACAGCCAACGGTTGGAACATAAACTACCGCATCAGCTCTATCAATAACATCCTGGGCAATTGTGCCATCTTCAGGTCCAAAAATATAAAGTGCATTTTCAGGGTGCTCAAAATCTGGCAACGATATAGCGCCTTCAACTAAGTCAACACAAATAACCTGCTGTTCAGGCAATATATTATCAATTAAAGACTCAGCCGCATTTAAAGGAATTTTACGAGAAGCGTCTTTTGTATCAGTATGAAATTTTGCAGCTCTTGCATATCGAACGCCCGTATAACGTACTTCATTTGCTTGATAGCAACCAGCTGCACGCATAACTGCGCCAACATTCGTTGGACTTTTAGGATCGGTTAATCCAATAACAACATTTTCTTTTTTCATTTCTACCAATATTTTTAGCTAAAGCGAGTTAATTCTGCGCAATTTTGCGCTGCAATGAAAAAGACTACAAGAAAATTTTATTAAAACCCTAATGAAAGATATATATTTAAACAACTTGTACTTAGCGTTTGGAGTAAATGACAAAAACATTTCTAACATAGTGACTTGTTTCTGATAGCATCGTACTTAGCTTATTTTCATTATTAAAAAGTAGAGTCATTACATGGTCTTCAAAACAAACACATTTAAAAAAGTCTTCTCTGGTATTATCTGTTTTTATGCAAGCTCAGTTATCGCTAGCGACGCGCCATTAGTTTCCATTGAGAGCCACGACACGTTTTTTGCCAGTATCAAAAAACATTGTGGCAAAGCCTTTCAAGGCAAAGTCTCCATAGATAATGCAAAAGGTGACAGCTTTGCTAACAAAAAACTCATTATGCATGTGAGAAAATGTAGTGACGATAAGTTAGAAATACCTTTTCATGTTGGTGATGATGCTTCAAGAAGTTGGATAATCACTAAAACAGGCTCAGGACTTTCATTAAAACACGATCACCGTCATCAAGATGGCAGCAATGATGAATCAACTATGTATGGTGGCCATACCAATGATGCAGGTTGGCCGCAAGTTCAGTCTTTTCCTGCCGATGAGTATTCAAAACAGTTATTTGTTAAAACAGGTATCCCGCAATCAGCAGGAAATACTTGGCAGATGTTTATCTACCCAGAAAAGTTTAGTTACCGTCTTATTCGCCAAGGTCGTGAATTTCGTGTTGATTTTGACTTAACGACACCTATAACGCCGCCAACGGCTCCTTGGGGTTATAGCGATAAGTAAAAAAACTTGGTTGGTAATTTAAAAGTTAGCTTTGAATTTATCACCCCAGAAATAAACCGTTACATTTCCTCCATCTATTACCCGCTTTATTGTGGAACTTTAAAATAATGATTTAGTCGAAAGCTAAGTCATTATTTAATATTACATCATTGATTTATCAAGCAATTGAAAGGGAATGTCATGAGAAGAACAATTTCAAATTTCTTTAAAGAAAACAAATCACTATTGCTATTTATCAGCTTAATGCTGGTTTTTCGCAGTGCTGTCGCTGACTGGAATGATGTTCCTACTGGCTCGATGAAGCCGACCATTGTCGAAGGTGACCGAATTCTCATTAATAAATTGGCTTATGACTTAAAACTTCCTTTCAGCCAGCAAACGTTAGTGAAATTTACCGATCCTGAACGTAACGACATCGTGATTTTTGAATCAAAAGTAGCCGACAAGCGCTTAGTTAAAAGAGTAATAGGTATTCCAGGAGATACCGTATCATTGGTTAGAAACCAGTTACGAGTTAACCAAGAACTTGCCAACTATAAAGTGCTCGCAATAAAAGATGATTACGTACTAAGCGAAGAAAGTATTGCTGGAAATAACCACTTGATACGTACTAAGGTGCAACCTGGCAATGCTATGCAGCCAACACGGGCAAACTTTCGAGAAATAACCATTCCTGCAGGGTTTTACCTCATGATGGGCGACAACAGAGATAATAGCGCCGATTCACGTTCGATTGGTTTAGTGCCGCGCGAAGAAATCATTGGTCGTTCGAGCAAAGTCGCTTTTTCTTTAAACTATGACAAATATTTAATGCCACGCAGCGAGCGTTTTCTCAAAGCGATTTAAGTATTAATTTTCTATTTGAAGTGTGATGGTTAAGCTAAAATTTTTCTTAACTTAACCATCATATTTTTTCACCACTCTACTTTGCAAAATTAATTGCTTATAAAGCTAATGCCTATACAGTCAGTGCTTGCCACTGCTTTAGTGCCTCGGCTTGACCATTTTTAGCTTTGATATATAAATTAAGTAAACGAATTTCATGGCATTGTTTTTCTTCTATTGGCTTAGCCAACACTTCAATCAAAGAAATACCTGAACGGTTTAATGTTTCCTTAAAGCCTGCAATAAACTCACCGGTGGTATTAAGGGTCGTTGAATGCCCTTGGTAACCTTTAATCACTTGGTGGACATCAAATCGTTCATCATTGCAGTGATATATCGCATCATCACCGTTTTTTCCTAAATGAAAAACGTTGTTACGCATGTAAATAATGGTGACATCGGTATTATCTTTTAGAAAATGAATTAACTCATTTAATTGAAAATGAAATCCGCCATCGCCAATAATAACTACTGCCCTTTCATCTTTTGCATTGTCTTGAATACGTTGAGCGACAACCCGTGCATAAGGCAATGCTGTTCCCATCGCACCATACCAAGGGTTTGTCAGCCAGCCACGCCCTAAAGAAGACTGTTTTACTTTTAGGCTATAACTAGCAAAATACGAATTTCCTACTTCGGGTAAATATACTAATGCGGTATCAGTCTGGTTTTGTATGTGATTTAACGTTATCGCTAAATTATTAAAATCAATTCCATGCTCAAAATTTACTGTTTTTCTTTCAGACTCAGGCTTTAAAAAATCAAAAACTTTTTTATGCCGTTGTAAGAGTAATTGAAATATTTCGATCAAGTCTCGTTCTAATAATGTGCCACCTTTCAATAAGGTTTTATTCGTCAGCAATTCAATTTTATGTGTGCCCGTTGCGAACGCTATGTTGCTGTCTTGCGGTAAAATACTGCTAGCGACATCAATAACATAATCTACTTTATTTTCAATATAGTCTCGACCTGAGGTTTTTGTGAACACGCCATTATAAGCACCTAAGCAAAGTGGCTGAAATTCATCAAAAACTCCTTTTGCAAACCAGCTTGTTGCATAAGGGATGTTAAATTTATTAGCAAACTCAATTAACAATTGCTGCAAGATTTTATTGTGTTTTAACCTGTCACCTAAGTACAACAGCGGAAACTGAGCGTTAGCAAGTTTTTCTATAATGGCATCAACGACAAGTTCCGAACCTGCAAGTACGTGCTCACAATCACATATTTCACCAACAAGTTCTGGCAGCTGAATCGGTTGTGTCTTTTGGAACACTTGGTCTCGAGGTATTTCGATAAAAACCGGCTGTTTGGTTTTGTAAGCATGAGCAACTAATTGATAAAAGCGCTCTCCGGCAATATTTGGGTGTCCTGGCGCTCTTTGCCCCTGTAAGCGCTCTACTTTTACACCTAATGCCGCAAAGGCGTTTAGGGCGTTATCATACTCAGTTTTCCAAGCGGTATTAGGGTGTAAGGTATGATGAATAGCCAAACTATCGACTTCAGCCTCAGCAGGTGCACCAGAGATAAAAACAACCGGTAAACCTTCGGTTACAGCCAATGCGGCTGCAGATGCACAAGGTAAACTGCCCACCATATAAGTTGATAAACAAAAACCGATACCATCAACTTCTGCTTTTGCACAGGCAGAAAACCCAGCATGCATTTCATTACTAGAAGGACATATTGTTACTTTAGGGGCAATCGCAGCAATTAAATTTGCCGCAAAATCGCCACCAACACCATAAATTCGTTCAGCACCAAAAAACTGGATAACATCGGTAATAACATTGCCTAAAGTGGGTAGGCTTTCGTTGTAGGCTTTGCCTAAATTCATTTCATATGAAGTCGACACGTAAAATCCTTAAACACTATTTTCACAAAGAGCGAGGACTTTACTAAGTATAACTAAGCGCATTGCTGATCAAGATCATCTTTCTATTCACATTTTGATATCAAGGTAGATTAAGTTGGCACAAGTTGTTTACAACAAATGTAAAGTAAAAAATAAAATACAAAAAATCATCATTAAGCACTATAAAGCCAATGTTTACCTTGTCGTTTTATGCAAAAAAAATTATTATCCATGCACTTTTTAAATATACTAACAATAATGTAAATTGCCTTATGACTTTATCTACCCTTTCAAAAACATCAATTGCTGTACTTGCCTTTGCTAGCGTTTCAGTTTCTGCAACCATTGTAGAATTTACAACTTCACATGGTAATTTTAAAGTTAACTTACACGATGAAACAACACCTGAGACGGTAAAAAACTTCCTTAAGTACGTTACAGATGAAGATTATAACAACACTGTTGTACATCGTGTTGTCAAAGACTTTGTAGTGCAGGCCGGTGGTTTTGAATTTACTGGAGCCCTTCCTTTAGAAGCAATTCCAACTGACAGTACTACCCCAAATGAACCTATTTATTCAAATGTTCGTGGCACAATTGCGATGGCAAAAGTTGCAGGTAATGAAAACAGTGCAACTAGCCAATGGTTTGTTAATTTATCAGATAACAGTGGCGGTGATCCAAAGTTAGATACTCAAAACGGTGGTTTTACAGTTTTTGGTGAAATAATTGAAGGTTTGGATAATATTGACGCAATTGCTGCATTACCTCTTTGTGGTAGCACTCCTATGCCAGGCCTTACAACTGGGCAATGCAGTGACAACAGCTTTGTTCCTGGTGCTGATAACTTTGTTACAATAGAATCAGCTGTAATATCTGACTCTACAGTAAATTCTGCCGACAGTTTAACACCTGTAAAAAACACATCATTACCTGTTACGCCACCAGTAACACCTGAACCACCTAAATCGAGTAGCGGTGGTGGTTCTATTGCTTGGTTTGGATTAGCTTTTACCGCATTAATTTCAATTAGACGTTTTTTAAAGAAGTAGTATTGAATATTAATAGGTGCGCTTAATCGCTACTCTCCTTAAATTAAAACAGCCCTAACTAGGGCTGTTTTAATATTCGAGCCCGTCTATTTATGAATTAACTTAAGTGCTGATTTTCACACCAAGAATCTATTAATAAGCGCGCTATCGATTCCTTTCTTGGCAATTTAGGCCCGTCAACATCGTCCCCCCACTCTTGAAACTCTCTTATTTGCTCAGCAGTAAACCAGTCGGCACTACGTAACTCTTCTTCTTCAATACTAATTTTTGTACTTGTTGCTCGGGCGACAAAGCCCAACATCAATGAATTTGGAAATGGCCATGGTTGTGAATCAACAAAGCTGACCTCAGCAACATTAATTCCTACCTCTTCAAATACTTCGCGGCTAACCGCCTCAGCTAATGACTCTCCAGGATCAACAAAGCCGGCAAGCGTTGAGTAAACTTGCTCAGGAGTTCTATGGTGCTCTGCCAATAAGCACATTGCGGGCCCACTTTCAGGCCGATATTCAACTAACATGATAACCACGGGGTCTGTTCTTGGAAATTGTTCAGTTTGACATTTTTCATTGATACACTGTCGCCGATGGCCACCATCTAATGATTGAGTTTCATTGCCACAGCATCCACAGAACATAGCACTTTGCTGCCAATGAATTAACGCCTTAGCATAACTTAATATCGAAGCTTGCTTAGCATTTAATAGTGACAATGAGCGCCTAAAATCAATAAATTTAGCCGTACGCTGCTCATTATTTTGTCCAATGCTTTGTAGCCATTGTTCTAGCTCTACTTCACTCATATTAGACAGATCAAAAACAAAATGAGCCGTATTCATATGTAACCCCAAAAAAGTTAAATGATGATTGTTTTTTGTACTTTTCATTGAAATTACATTGCTAACATTCGGATAATCATTTTTACTAAAAGCAAAAATTTCCTGCTCTAGATAAAGAAATTTATTTTGCCAATAAAAATAAAAGCAACTGTCGTTCGAGGATACCTTACCAGCAAGCCAAGCTGAATTTTTTCTTAAATGGCTTGCTCTATCAAGTGGCATTTTACAAAATGTTAAATCATTGCTCATACTAAATTCCTTTTTGATTTTGCTGCTCATCAAATAACAATTGCCATTGCTTAGCCCATTGTCCTAATGGTGATATAACGTGAAACAACTCCAAGCCAATTGGCGTTAATTGATAACCTTGTACACTTTTTTCAATCAACTTCATTTGCTGAAGCTCTTTCAGGCGATTGGTGAGTAATGTTGGAGAGATATTCTCACAGCAAGCTTGAAGTTCACTAAAACTTAGCGACCCTTGCCTAAGTTGCCATATTATCCCTAGCGCCCAAGTTCGTCCTAATAAATCTAGTAAAGCCATAATCGGTTTACCCGTTTTCGAACCTCTCACTGGTGTTCCAGGTATTGGTAGCGACATATTATTCCTCCCAAGCTTTACTTACTCGTGAATAATGTTCACGAGCTACACATTCTGTAGTAAACTACATAATATGTAGCTAAAAGACAAGCAAGTAGATTAATTAATAGCGTACAGCGAACGGAGTTTTTGAAACTATAGGTTTACTTTACTTCGTAATGACTTAGTTTCCCCTTTTTTCTTTTTATTCTCTACACGGCGCTTTTGCGAATTACGAGTCGGCTTGGTTGCTCGACGAGTTTTTTGAATTACCATAGCTGCTAAAATAATTTCTTTTAACCTTTTGAGCGCATCATCTTTATTTTGATCCTGTGTTCTAAAAGATTGAGCTTTAATTACCACAACACCATCAGTAGTAATACGGCTATCTTTCAGCATTAATAGCCTCTCTTTATATATTGCGGGCAAAGAGGAGCGTTTAATATCAAAACGTAAATGAATAGCGGTCGCAACTTTGTTCACCCGCTGGCCGCCATTACCTTGCGAGCGAATAGCGTTAAGTTCTATTTCCCATTCAGCTAAGGTAATTGTATTGGAGATATCTAACATCATATTCCACTATAGTCTTCACTGTTACTTAGTTACACACAATTAAAATGTTATATTTTATTCGCGTACCTTATCAACAAAAATTTATAACGATTAAAGTAAACCATTAAATAATTCGATTAAGGTTAACAAGAGTAAAGTATTAAAAATGAAAAAGGAGGCGTTAGCCTCCTTTTTCATGAGAAATTAAAATCTAGTTAAGGTTCATTTCTTGTACTTTTTCATGAGCAATTTCAGGTGCAGTTACTGCTGGTTTACTGTGTAAGTTCGCTTTTAATAAGCCTTTACGATGCTTTAATGCCGCATCCAGTTTTTTTGCTGCACCAGCAATGGCTGGATACATTACATCATCATGTGCTGAAGCAGAAATACGCCCGCCTTCATAAGTCGTTCGTAGCTCTACATTATGTTTATTATGTTCTTGCGATAAAATAACATCTAAAGAAATTAATGTGGGAAAATGGGTCGCTATTTTTGAGAATTTTTCATGGATATGTTCTTTAATTGAATCAGTAACGTCGACATGATGACCTGAAAGATTTATTTTCATAGGTATTCCTTTTTATTGGTTACTCAATAATAATACTTGGGTCTAATTAGTAAAAACGCAAGTCAAAGACAATAATTTTTTTAATTAATTTTACACTTAATGATTTTCAATTAGTTTTCGTTAAAACATCCTCAAAACTCTTTCCTTATTTTATAAGACGATCGAATAACATTACAGTTTTATCATTATTATCTAAGTTTATGTTTTTATTAAAACTAAAGCCTAATCTCGATAATAGAGCGACTGAAGCGTTGTTATCTGGGTTACATATAGCTTGCAAATGCTTAAGCGCTAAAGTGTTAGTCGCATGCAAAATCGCAGCTTCGGCAGATTCAAAACCATAGCCTTGTTGACAATATTTACTAAGAAAAGCAAATCCCACTTCAGGAAACTCAATACCATCTCGTTTGATTAATCCGGATATGCCAATGGCTTTACCATCTGCTTTTCTAACACAACAATATAAACTAAAACCAAAATCACGCTGTATCGCTAATGGGCCACTATTAATATAATTAAGTGCATCTAGCTCCGTTCGTACCTGTTTATCACCAATATTGCTAATGAATGCCTCTTCATTAAGCAGTTCTAGAATCATACCAACATCATTTTCATTAAGTAGTCTTAGAATTAACCTCGAAGTTTCAGTGATCACGTCCATTCCTAATTTGAGTAAATATTTTTCAATAATCTGTAGAGTAACATTATTAAATAAAAGACTAATCGATAACTCGAAAAGAGTTTTGTTGATTAATTTATTAAAACCGTTAAACAATACAAGCATTTTTAAAATTGATTCGGTTATAATCGAACATATAATTTATGTTTATTTTTACCTTTTAAAGAGATTTCTGAATGTTTGATGATATACGACCTTACCGAGATGATGAGGTAGCTGCAGTAATCGAAAAATTAATCAGTGAGAAAGGGTTACAAGTCTCAATAGCGAGCTTAAAGCTGCCAAAGTTACATCAATTTTTCCCAAACGTAGCTTGCACCATCGTTAAATGGTCTTTGAGATTTCGTGCAAAAAAGTTTCATAATATTGAACAAATTCAAATAGAAGTTGCAAAATACCTTCACCATTTAATCAAAAAAAGTACCAATGGCTTTAGCTTTAGTGGTATTGAAAATATAGATACATCAAAGCCTTCACTATTTATTAGCAACCATAGAGATATTGTTTTAGATGTCGCTTTAGTCAATTTAGCACTTTATAAAAATGGCATTGATACCGTCGAAGCTGCGGTCGGTGATAATTTATTGCACCAACCTTGGGTTGCCGACTTAATGCGTATTAACAAAAGTTTTATTGTTAAACGCAACACCGAAAATAAACGTGCGATGCTCAAATCATCGAAACAATTATCCGCTTATATTCATGACACAGTTGCAAACCGTAATCAAAATATTTGGATTGCTCAACGTGAAGGCAGAGCGAAAGATGGTATTGATAAAACAAATGCAGCACTAATTTCGATGCTAATGCTAAATAAAGATAAAAAAATGCCAATCGCTAATTATTTAGAGCAATTGAATATTGTACCTGTATCAATTTCTTATGAGTTTGATCCCTGTGACAACGATAAAGCAATCGAGCTTGCTGAAAAAGAAGCAACCGGCAGCTATATAAAGCAGGAAGGTGAAGACCTTAAAAGCATAACTCAAGGCTTAATAGGTCAAAAAGGTCGTGTTCACTTAGAGTTCTGTCAGCCAATCAAAGGCGAGTTTGCTGACAGTAAAGAAATTGCGGCAACTATCGACCAAGAAATTATTGCTAACTATAAACTTTACGATAGTAACTTGGTTGCACATGCTGCATTGAATCAAGAACAAGCTGATAGTTCAGTACTTGCACAACTTAATCAACGCATGGAAAACCTCACTGTAGAGCAAAAGCATTGGTTATTGACTATGTACGCTAACCCAGTATCAGCAAAAGAAGCACTTTAATGTTTTGATTGGAAGAAAGTCATTATATTGATTGTTCATCACCCTCTACTTTTAAAGTGATGATAGTAAAAACAAAAAACCGTATTTTTCAATACGGCTTTTTTAAGTTTTAAATTAACTTTAAGCTAACTAGGCTACTTCTCTTGATAAAACGCAGACATCGCTTTATATAGTGAATATAAATCCACTTTAGAGCCAACAGCGTATGGTGAATGAATTGACAAGATCGGTACACCGAAATCAATTACTTCCATATTGTCTTTAGATAAATCACTGCCAATAGTACCGCCAGAAGCCTTACCTTTATAGGTTGAAGTCTGCCATTTAATATCAGCATTATCTAAATAGTTGCGCGTCCACGCCATATACTCTGAATTAGCGTTGAAGCCACCGCCATAAAGCTTCAAGTTGACACCATTACCTAAACGTGGTGCGTTACCTAATTCCCATACGCTTGACCATGTTGGGTTTACGCCAGGGTTTACATCGGCTGAAATAACTTTAGTGTTACGCAACACCTTACGTAGTTGATAATCGTTATAATTATCGCCCTTCTGGTTATAAAGTAGACCACTGATCATATCAACTAAGTAAGTAGAGCTTGCGCCGGTATTATTAATGTTGCCCACTTCTTCGTTATCGACCAAATATGCAATAGCGGTATATTCTGGTACTTTTTGCTCAGTCAACGCTTTTACAGCCGCAATTGATGACGCTTTATCGTCTTGACCATAAGCAGCAATCATACTGCGGTCGAAGCCAACATCACGAGGTTTAGTTGCAGGTACTAAGGCAAGTTCAGCAGAAACCAAGTCTTCCACTGAAATATCATATTCTGCTTTTAAATAGTCACTGACCTGATCTTTAATCTTTTTATCTAATTCTGGTTTCGCAGCGACAATAACGTCAAGCTCTTCTTTACCGATGACATTACGACTTGTGCGTTTGCGGTTAGGAGAGTCAACATGAGGTGCAAGATCTGTCACCATGAAAATTGGATCATTGTCATCAAAACCAACTGAAATATTAACGACTGTGCCATCTTTTTTATCCACTCTTCCTACTAAAGCCAAAGGAATGTTAACCCATTGATAAGTTTTAATACCGCCGTGAATATAGGTTTGAAACATTGCAAATTCTTGCTTTTCAAATAGTGGTCGACCTTTTAATTCTAAACGCGGAGCATCAATATGCGCACCTACAATACGAGTTCCCTGTTCTAATGGCTTTTTACCAATAACGATTAAGGTAATTGAGCGATCACGATTAACATCATAAAAGCGTGCACCTGGCTTTAAATTACTCTTCTCACTAAGCTTTTTAAAGCCTTGCTTTTCCACTCTTTTAATTGTTTCTGTAACAAAAGTAAGTTCAGTCGGCGCTTTATAAATATAATCTTTATATTCTGTGGCATAACGCTCAACCGCTTTTAACTCTTTCGCGCTTAAATTTAACCAACTTGAAGGTGAAGATTTTTTAGCTGTCGCATCAGCTGCTTGCACAAAACAAGCTTGAGAAAATGTCAACGCTCCGGCTATTGCCAGGCTTGTTAATGTTTTAGTTAAATTCATAGTAATATTTTTAGTTGGGAACTCAGATAAAAGACGTGCGCCATCATAAAAGCTAATAAGAACAACTGACAAGCATTATTCGATAACTTGCCCATTTTAAGCTACAAATGTCATGTGAAATTCATTAACGATACTTTAGAACAGATAAATCATTCTACAAAGTTAGATATTGACTACATAGCCAATATATAACGGCTCAAAATAAAGGTAATCAAGCCTGCCAGCATAGTTAAATAAATGCTTTTACTTTTTGCTGCCGTGATCACAGCAAAAGATGCCGCAATAAAATATGGGTTAGTTATCGAAAGATTTAACTGCCCTTGTTGAACAAAAATTATTGGCACCCAAATAGCGGTTAACACCGCAGGTGCACTATAGCTTAAAAATTTAGCTACTTTAGGCCCTAAGCGAATAGGTAAACTTGGGTGAGTAAACAAATAACGCGTGCCAAAAGTAATGAATGCCATTAAGAAAATTGTCAATAAAGTCATGATTCATCACCATTGTTTTTCATTTTACTTAACTCTTTACTTGCTATTAAGCTTTGATTAGATAATTGACGCCTGCATTGCCAACGGTCAGTTAAATAGCCACAGTACATGGCAATAATAGCAGCGACGACTAAGTCCAATTCGAAATGTAATAACTTAAACAGTACAGACAATAGTGCTGCAACGGCAACGGTAATAACCATAGGTAAATTAGTAACAGTTGGTACGACTAAAGCGATAAAGGTAACAGCAATGGCAAAATCTAAACCTAGCTGAGTTAAATCAGGTAGATAGCTACCTGCAACAATACCGGTAACATTCCACAGTAACCAAAATAAATAAAAGCTACCGCCAGCAACTAAAGCATAGATTAGTCGTAATTTTCCAACAAAGGCTTTGCTGTTGCCAGATAACGCAAACAACTCATCCGTTAATAAAAAACCAAGTGAATAGCGCCACTTAGTTGGCAAAACCTTTAACTTGTCGCGTAACGCTAACCCGTATAAAAAATGCCGAGAGCTGATCACAAAAGTGGTAAACAAAATAGTCGCTAATGATGCATTATTTGCCATTAGTTCAATCGCAACAAGCTGAGCAGAGCCTGCAAACACCACCAGAGGCATCAATAAAGCTTCAAGTACAGAGAAGTCACGTTGTATAGCAAGAGAGCCACACAAAATACCCCACGGTAATACTGCAAGGTTTAACGGCAACATATCTAAAAAGCCTTTTTTTACCATTAACCAAACAGCTTTTCGCTTCGTGACAGTCATTATTTAAGTAACCTAAATAAATTGAATGATTATGCTACGATATTGGGCTTTAAAATACATTTTTCTTACTCAACTAATATGAATGCCTTTTGCACCCCAAAATAATAGAGCTGGTTACCTTAGTGACTATTTTCATACTTGCTTGCACATTGATGGCCTTTTCGAGTGTGCCACCGTCAACCAAGCTAAAGCTGCCGACCTTTAATGAAAAAAGTTTGGTAACCATTGCCCCGTCTAATATCAAAGCGAAAATGAATCGCTATCAACATGGCAATCAGGTTCATTCACTAGTAGCTTTTGACCAACGCAGTGTATACCTGAGAGTGAAAAAAGAGGCTACTAAGCCTCTTTTTTGATTTAGAGAAATTAAATTCCGCAAGCATACGCCAAAGCTTTCTTTTTCATCAAAGGGACTTTATTTACCAATGACAATGCAGCATTTCGAGCAAACTTGGCTAATGGAGATACATGACTAAAGGAAAAATATAGTGCGTCCATTGTAGTCATCATCATTAAATTATCTTTTCTGCGCTTTTGTTCATATTTAGCGATAACCGATGGACTGTTCCACGACTCACCATTGCCAATGGCTTCTGCTAACACAGTTTGCAAGGCTTTAACGTCCTTAAAACCTAAATTAACGCCTTGCCCAGCCATAGGATTTATCGTGTGTGCTGCATCACCAAGTAAAACAACACGCCCTTTAACATATTGATTTGCATGTCGCCTAGTTAGTGGGAACGGGGCTTTAGCAACCACTTCAACTTTTCCAAGTCTTACAGGAAAGTGTTGCTGGATTTCATCTTCTAAGTTTGAATTAGATAATGCTGCTAGGCGAGTAATTTCATCTTTGTGATGATACCACACCAATGAGGCAGTGCTTCCAGGCATAGGTAACATAGCAACCGGGCCGGTTTGAAAATACTGCTGCCAGGTTATGTCTTGTTGTGGCAGCTCTGTTTTAACATTAATTAACATGGCTGATTGTGCATAATCCCAGCCTGTCGTACCAATATTTACTAATTTTCTAACTTGTGAATTGGCACCGTCGGCAGCAATAACAAGCTTAGCTTCTATCACTTGTGACGAAAGAGTAAGTTCTGCATGTGTTGCTTTTTGCTGAAGACTTACTAGCGATTCAGGACAAAACATATCAATGTTTGGGTGATTTTCTATTTGTTGCCAAAGAGAGAGTTGAATCAATCTATTTTCAAGAATATGACCAAGGTGGCTTTGGGCAATATCCTCAGCATTAAATTCAGTATAAGCTTGTTCATGTTCCCATACGGCAAGCCTTTTATATGGGCATGAACGCCATTGTTGTAATTGTTGCCAAGCACCTAATTGTTTTAATAACTGCTCTGACGCTAATGAAATAGCTGAAACTCTTAAGTCAAATGCCTGTTCTGGTGCGTATGCCTTTGGTTCGCTACGCTCAATAACGGCTATTTTCAATCCCAATTCAGCCAAAGATAGTGCGCTTGCCGCTCCCACCATTCCGCCACCAACAACAACACAATCAAATTGCTTCATAACAAGATTAATACCCTGACAAATGTAACTTTATTCTACCCAACCTGAGATGGTAATTCGATGTTTATGTGCCGGGTTACGTAAAACATTAACGCTATGTGGCATTGGATGTGATAGCTTTAAAAGTACCAAACTATTAAATTTCGGTTCTATCAACCTTTTAAAAAATTTAATTTTTTTCGGATATAACGTTAACTGCCCACCAAACTTCTTTTGCCAGCCTTGTGACAATTGATAAATAAAAGCATACTTTCCTGCGCCACCATCAGTATGATAACTAATAAATTGCCCTTTTTTAAACGACGCAAAAAACGAATCTTGCAATTGCCCTTCAACTAGCCCTTGCTCCTCTAGTAGTTTTACAATTTTATCACCTATGTCTTTGTGCAATGCCGATTGTCCATGTTGTTTTGCATGCTTGTTGCTTGAGCGATGAAAAGAGAAAGAAAACTGCTGACGTTTAAAAGCCTTCTCAGCTTGGCTGTGCCTGCTGCTGTCAATTACCTTACTCGATATTCTATCTTTTATATTGCTTAGCGGCTGATAAGGCGTAGTTAATAAATTCCATTTTCTAAAGTGACTATTTCTAACGATAGCGTCTTTAACTCTTAAAGCTTCATTGTATGGTAAGAACCTTTCAATTTGTACAAAACCATTTTTCTCCAATTTTTCAAACCATTGCATCACAATAAAACCTTAAAATATGCTTCCATTGCACTATCATTAACATTATTGTTAGTTATAATCAAAAGTCGGGAAAAATAATTGAACAAAAAAACAATTAATTAAAAGGAATAATTATGTCAGCATTAAGAAAAGAAAAACGTATTGCTAAAGATGTTAACTTGGTTTTTGACTTATCAGAGAAACCCAATTTAAGCCAACTAAAGGCTCATGAAGATCGTGCTGTTGTGGCCAAGTTAAAAGCAGATTTAGTATTACCAAACGATAAGATTTTAACTGTTGATATAGATTTTGATACCACAAGTGGCTACCATGATAATGCCATCATGGTGATGGATGATTTTGGTGTTGAATTAATCGCCACTGCATTTGAAACAAGATATGGAAAAGAACATGCCGATAAAGTGCGTGAAGCATGGGCAAAAAAGCAAACAGAAAGTTCGCCGCGAAAACCCACTTATTTGTTGGTACAAAAGCCGCAGTGTGAAGACTCTGTGCCAAATGTTTATGCAACTTGTGGCGAAGAGCGTCATCCCCCGAAAAAAGCACCAGCAAGCATTACATAGTCCAATTAAACGTTCTTTTGCTAAAAAACCAATTGGGTGGCACAAATTAGTGCCACTTTTTCTATTGTCTATTAGTTTTTTTTCTCACAATACAATAGCCCAGAATTTAAATAGTCAATTTGTTAACAGCAGTGCAATTATTCAAGACAATAAAGGTTTTATTTGGTTAGCCACCGCAAATGGTTTGATCAGATACGATAGTGAAAATAACATCACGATAAACAGTAATAATAAAAATTGGCCGCTGCCCTTTAATTGGATTAACGATATTCATTTAGTGGACAATGATAAATTACTCTTAGCGACAGAAACTCATAAATTGTGGCTATTTGACACAACAAACGGCACCGCAGAGCAATTAATAACTGAAATTAGTAATAGCAGTATTTATCAAGTTATAGCGCATAGAAATAAATATTATCTCTATGCGCCAAACAAGCTCTACCAAGTAGACCCTGAACTCAATAAAACGTCACTAATTGCTGATAACATTCACCTAAACCACCTACAACGTACCAATAAAAGTGTTTATATATCTACATTTGAAGGTGTATTTAAAGTTGTTGATGGTCATTTAATTCAAATCGAAACCGGACAAATATCAGCGATGTCCGCATTAGGTTCAACATTAGTTATCACAAAAAACAAAGAACTTATTACCATTTCAGATGAAGGCATTCGACATAGTATCCATATAAAGACCGAAATCGAATCACTGGCACACTCTAACGATGCGCTAAGTGTTATTTCCATCGACATAGCAGGTAAAGTCAATCAATATACTTTGGCTGATTTGCAAGTAATTCAGCACAACTATCCCGCTATAGAGCCGATCATTATTGAAAAAATGTTTCAGGATAGTACAGGGGTTCTGTGGGCGTTATCGAACCGTGGCGTGAAAAGATTAACACCATCAATTGCAACCAATTTCCCTAAAGTTTTTGACGTGGCAATTAACGCCATCGCCTTAACTATTCACCAAGATAGCTTAATTTTAGGGAGTTACGGTGGCGGTATTGACCTATTATTAAAAGATGCTAGCTTTTTGCCGGAAAATATTAATAAACAATTAACTTCTGGCGCAAAAATAATTACAGACCTGTATTCTGATGATGATGACATCTACTTAGCAACATTTGATGGGTTATGGCGAATTAACACCAATAACTCTGCCGTATCTCGAATAGACTTTGAGAATAACAATCAGCTTTTACTAAATATAAAGCATAAAAAAGGTGCGCTTTATTTAACAACAGATACTAATGGTGTGATGAAATTTAATATGGCAACTAATAGTATTGATTTTCATATACCTGGGGACATGCTTAGCTCTAGTGAAGCCATAGATGTATTGCCGCTTGCCAACAATAAACTTTGGATAGCAACATCAGCAGGTATTGATATAGTAGACACCAAAGAGAACACAGTCAGAAAAGTAAATAGTTTTGGAGAGAATAAGGTTATATCTCTGCTTGAATATAAAAATAAGGTGTTTGTTACCACCAAAGGCGATGGCTTTTTTATTTTTAATTTCAATGGTGAGTTGTTATCTCACTTTGCAAAAAACATCAGTTTCGGTTACATGAGCTTTATCAATGAAGAAATTTGGATATCTGCCCGGCCAGGCCTTTACAAACTAAATCCTGACACCTATCAATTAAAGATGATAGCCAATACTGAGCAATACACCTTTACCAAAAAGCCTGTATTATTAAATGATAAGGTCTATGTTGGACATTATGGTGGAGTAATAGAGGTTCCATTAATTCTTGAAGAAACTTTACACCCGAAAATATATATCAGCAAAACCATCATATCAGGTAACGCACAGTTACTTAGTAAACGTATCCAAGTTGAATCATCAAACGATGTCATCACCTTAGAACTCGCGAGTTTAGATTTTAGGCCAGGCCAAGAAAAGCAGTTTAAATATCAACTAAACAATGGGGAATGGAACGATATTAACGGCAACCAATTGACATTAACTGGATTGTCTTCTGGCGACTACCACATTGAGATTATGGGTACTAATAGCTTAGGGCAGTGGAGTGACTTCAAAGCTTTTGCTGATATAAGTGTGGCATATCCTTGGTATTGGCATCCAAACAGTAGAATAATCTATGCCGTCTTAATCACGCTAACCTTGCTATTAACTATGTGGCTTTTATACCTACGCAGCCGTTCAATTAGTCATATTCATAAGTTATTTAATGAAGAGATGAAAACTCATGGTCAATCTACTTCAATTATTCGTCGTAAATTAAATAAAGTTCAAACGTTAATGAATAGCCAAGCAACGGTTGATGATGCTAAAAAAGATAGTAGAGAGCAACAAAAGTCAGAACATACCGTTGAAGTACAATCACTTATTGGCGAGTGCTTAGCCGAACTGAAAACAAAATATAGTCATGCGGAGCCAAGCAGCCTTTCGGGGAGCTCACTAACAGTTGCCCTACCATACTTAGCAGACTACTTTCATCAGCAATACCATGTGCTTGTTTCAGTTCAACTCGATAATGCTTGTGAAAAAATTGATTATGCTATTCAAACGGCTATTTATCGCATTATTTACGAAGCAATACTGGCGGCAATTAACAATGGCAATGGTGGTGTTTTCGCAGTACATGTTAATGAATCAAACGATAAAATCTGGCTAAGAATAACCGACAATGAACAAAGTTTTGCACAATTTAATAGCAAAATTAATTTTGATATGGCGATGTACTATATTCGTCAAATAGCCAATAAATTCAATGCGACTTTTCACACCTACGACAATCAAGAACACGGCAGTGAAATCATCATTTCGATCCCATTAATGAAAATATCCTAAGGCTATTACGGGTATTTTCTCGACAAGTATTTTCTAAGCTAGCATCAAGGGCAAAGAAAGAGTAAAATACGCCCCCTTAAATTCTCTAGCAAAAACTAGAATCAATTTCATAGTAAAGATTAGGCGCGAATAAATGAGTAAAAAGCTATACATCAAAACTTGGGGCTGTCAGATGAACGAGTATGACTCGCAGAAGATGGCTGAACTTTTAGACTCTACCCACGGGTTTGAGCTGGCCGAAGAGGCCGAAGACGCAGATGTGATCTTGCTAAATACTTGTTCAATTCGTGAAAAAGCTCAAGAAAAGGTCTTTCATCAATTAGGTCGTTGGAAAAATTTAAAAAACGACAACCCTGATCTTATTATCGGTGTTGGTGGCTGTGTTGCCTCACAAGAAGGTGATGCAATTCGTAAACGTGCACCTTATGTTGATATGGTATTTGGTCCACAAACATTGCACCGTTTACCCGCAATGATCAAACAAGTCACCGGTAATAAAGGCTCCATCGTTGATGTTAGCTTTCCTGAAATTGAAAAATTTGACAGTTTACCTGAACCAAAAGCCGATGGTGCAACCGCATTCGTGTCGATTATGGAAGGGTGTAGTAAATATTGTACCTTCTGCGTAGTGCCATACACTCGTGGTGAAGAAGTTAGTCGCCCGCTTGATGATGTATTATATGAAATTGCCCAATTAGCAGAACAAGGTGTTCGAGAAGTAAATCTATTAGGGCAAAACGTTAATGGTTACCGCGGTGACTCGCATGACGGTACTATTTGTCGTTTCTCAGAATTATTGCGTTTAATTGCCACGATTGATGGTATTGACCGTATTCGTTACACCACGTCTCACCCAATTGAATTTACTGATGACATCATTGATGTTTATGCCGATGTTCCTGAGCTAGTAAGTCATTTACATTTGCCAGTACAAAGTGGCTCTGATCGCATTTTAACGCAAATGAAACGTGGCCATACCGCAATAGAATACAAATCGCAAATTCGCAAACTGAAAAAAGCACGTCCTGATATTTGTATGTCGTCTGACTTTATTATTGGTTTCCCAGGTGAAACTGATGCTGATTTTGAAGCGACAATGAACTTGATCAAAGCGGTAGATTTTGATTTAAGCTTCAGCTTTATTTATAGCGCACGTCCGGGCACACCAGCAGCCGATATGGTAGACGATATTAGCGATGATGTTAAAAAACAACGTTTACAAATATTACAAGACCGTATTAGCCAACAAGCACTACATATTGCGCGCCAAATGCTTAATACCGAGCAACGTATTTTAGTTGAAGGACCATCGAAGAAGAATCCGATGGAGCTTCGAGGCCGTACAGAAAACAATCGTATCGTAAACTTTGTTGCACCACACACGGTAATTGGCCAATTTGTTGATGTAAAAATCACTGATGTTTATGCCAATTCATTACGTGGCGAACTAGTACGTCAAGAAAGTGAAATGGGCTTACGCATCGCGCATTCTCCAGCTGATATATTAGCGAACAGCCATCACCAACCAGGTGAAGTTTCAGTGGGTGAAAGACCTGCCGATGAATTAGGCGTTGCAACCTATATCCCTTAACGATGATAGCAACGGTAAACATATAATTTGTTTACCGTTTTCAATCAATGTTACACGCATCAGGAATAACTTTTGAGTAAAAATACCAGTATTAATTTTGAGCTTTCTCCGACTGATAATAATCGATTGGCTAATTTATGCGGTGCTATGGACGACAACCTAAAGACTATTGAACGTCGAATGGGTGTTGAAATAAGCTATAGAAGTCATGAATTTAAAGTAATGGGGAAAGTGATTAACTGTGAAGCAGTTAAAAAGCTTTTAATAAACCTATACCTAGAAACCGAAATTGTTAAAGGTAAATCAAAAGACATTAGCGACAAAATGGTCCATTTAGCGATTCTTGATGCCGGCACGTTAGAGGTTGATACTAACAAACTTGACGCTAAATTCGATGACATACTTACCATAAAAACTAAACGCGGCGTAATTAAACCTCGCAACGAAAATCAGCAAGATTATGTAAAAAACGTCATAACTAACGACATTAGTTTTGGTGTTGGCGTTGCAGGCACAGGTAAAACATACCTAGCCGTCGCTTGCGCAGTAGAAGCGTTAGAACGTCAAGAGATTCGACGCATATTACTGACTCGCCCAGCCGTAGAAGCAGGTGAAAAGCTTGGTTTCTTACCCGGTGATTTATCGCAAAAAGTCGACCCATACCTGCGCCCTCTTTATGATGCCTTGTTTGAAATGTTAGGCTTTGAAAAAGTGGAGAAGCTCATTGAACGTAATGTTATTGAAGTTGCTCCACTAGCTTATATGCGCGGTAGAACCCTGAATGATGCGTTTATTATTCTTGATGAAAGTCAAAATACCACCGTTGAACAAATGAAAATGTTTTTAACTCGTATTGGTTTTAATTCCAGAGCGGTTATAACGGGTGATATCACTCAGGTTGATTTACCACGCGGACAAAAGTCAGGCTTACGCCATGCTATTGAAGTATTAGACGATATTCCAGGCGTTAGTTTTAACTTCTTCCAATCAAAAGATGTTGTACGCCACCCTGTTGTTGCCCGTATTGTTGATGCCTACGACGCCTTTGAACAAAAAGAAAATCGGTTGAAAGCAGAGAAACAACAACGTAAAGCTAATAAAATGGCAAACGCCGCGAAAAGCTTTAGTGAGAATTCGAGTGGCAACTCAAATGAAAGTTCAAATGAAAAATAACGGTCCTAATATTTGCTTAGATTTACAAATTGCTTATGACAAAGCTAAGGACAGTCAAAACCTGCCAAGCCAGGAGGATTTTCAACGCTGGGTAGAAGCTGTATTAGCACCGTACAAAAAGCCATTTGAGCTCACGGTTAGATTAGTTACCAGTGAAGAAAGCCAGCAATTGAATACTCAGTATCGTGGTAAAGACAAGCCAACAAATGTGCTTTCTTTTCCATTCGAGGTTCCAGAAGGCATAGAGCTGGATTTACTTGGTGATTTAATTATTTGTGTGCCCGTCGTTGAGCAAGAAGCGACAGAGCAAAATAAAGCATTAACAGCGCATTGGGCTCATATGGTAATTCATGGCTGCCTGCATTTATTGGGCTTTGATCATATTGAAGATGATGAAGCCGATGAAATGGAAGCGTTAGAAACCAAAATCATTACTGCGCTAGGTTTTCCAGCGCCGTATGAAATAAGTGAATGAATAATTAAAGAATAATGATTGCTGTAATTAGCAAACCCTAATATTGACAAACATCAGTTAAATTGTAACTGAGTAATAAAATCTCGATATATTACTTGAAATAATTAAAAATCGGTTACAAACTAACCAACTACTTTAGCATTACAAATGCGAACTACAAGGATTTAACAAGGCTCTATGAGCGACGACCAACCCCACTCTAGTAACGGTTCTTCTAATAAATCTATCTTGGATAAAATTGTTCAAGTTTTTACCGGAGAACCGAGAAATAAAGAAGAGCTCGTAGACGTACTTAACGATGCTGAAGACCGCGAATTAATAAACCCTGAAATCAAGCAAATGATAGAAGGTGTGCTTGAAGTATCGGATATGCGAGTACGCGACATTATGATCCCTCGCTCGCAAATGGTGACTTTAGATATTAATGATGATTTCTTTGATAAATCATTGCCGATTATTATTGAATCAGGCCACTCTCGATTCCCAGTAATTAATGACGACATTGATCACATTGAAGGAATTTTATTAGCGAAAGATCTACTGGCTTATGGTTTCAAGCAAACGGAAGAAGAATTTACTTTAGGAAAAATTATCCGCCCAGCGATAATTGTGCCTGAAAGTAAAAAGGTTGATCCGCTATTAAAAGAGTTTCGTCAGCAGCGCTATCATATGGCGATTGTAGTTGATGAGTACGGTGGCGTTTCAGGGGTTGTTACCATCGAAGATATTTTAGAGCTAATTGTTGGTGAAATTGAAGATGAAACTGATGATGCCATTGAAGAAGATATCAAACACTTGGCAGGGCAAGTCTATCAAGTAAAAGCATTAACCGAGATAGCAGACTTTAACTGCTATTTTAACGTTAAATTTAATGAAGACGATGCCGACACTATTGGCGGTATAGCCTTGCAACATTTTGGTCACATGCCGAAGAAAACGGAACAAATTACCATCAATAAATTAGCATTTAAGGTAACGTCTGCAGATAACCGTCGCATTCAAACCTTACAAGTCACTATTCCGAAAGAACATGTAGTTACAGGTAAAATCGTTGACTAAATCTTCATGCTAAAAAAACTAACCGCAAGCATTAAACAAAACTTAACCAGCAAAGAAAATGGCCTTAGTTTATTACTAGGGCTAGCTTTGGTGTTTTGTTATGCACCATTTTCTTACTATGCTTTAATCGCCATTATATTGCCAACATGGCTATATACACTACAAGGTAAATCACCAAAATCTGCAGCAAAACAAGGCTTTGTTTTTGCCTTTGGTTGGTTTGCTGCCGGCATTAGCTGGGTGCATGTCAGTATTGATCAGTTTGGCGGCCTACCGTTGGCTATATCAATTTTATTAATGATATTGCTTTGTTTATATTTAGCCTTATTTTTAGCCTTAGCTTGTTATCTTAGTGCCCGTTTTTCCGTAAATAAACAACTTAACTTATGGCTGTTATTACCCATTTGGCTGCTTGCTGAATTTTTACGCGGAGTATTTTTAACTGGTTTTCCTTGGCTAACTTTAGGTTACAGCCAAATTGATAGTCCATTAGCTGCTTTTGCCCCAGTTATTGGTGAAAAGGGTCTTAGTGCGCTAGTTATTTTACTGAGTATCTCACTGGTATATATCGTCAAAAACAAGCAATGCTATTTACATAGCACCTTAATTGTCATTGTCGCTATGTCAGCATTAATATTGAATAAAGCAAGCTGGGTAGCGCCAACAGGAAAAACAGTAACAACAGCCATTGTTCAAGGTAATATTGAACAAGATCTAAAGTGGTCGCCAGAGCAAGCTTGGCCAACCATGCTAAAGTATTTAGACCTAACCCGAAAAAATTACCCTGCTGATATAATTATTTGGCCTGAATCCGCCATTACTGCAGTTGAACCAAGCACGCAAGCACAAGACTTTCTAGACATTGCCCAAAGCTCAGCGTTACTTAATAACAGTGCGATAATTTCAGGCATTATTGATTACGACTTAAATAATCGACACTACTACAATAATTTAGTGGTAATGGGGAAATATAGCCAAGACGACAAGCTCGGAGGCTATCAATATAACAATAGTAATCGTTACGCCAAACACCACTTATTACCAATTGGTGAGTTTATCCCTTTTGCCGATTTACTAAGGCCCATAGCGCCGCTATTTAATTTACCGATGTCGTCATTTAGTCGCGGTGATTATGTGCAAAGTAATCTAGTCGCCAATGGTTACCACTTGCTGCCATTAATTTGTTTTGAAGTTGCCTTTGCAGAGCAGCTTAGCGCTAACTTTTCTGACCAAACCGACCTTTTACTCACCGTCAGTAACGACGCTTGGTTTGGCGACTCTCATGGCCCACACCAGCATTTAGAAATAGTGCGTATGCGAGCGCTTGAGTTTGGTCGACCATTTCTTCGCGCAACGAATAACGGTATCACTGCCGTTGTTAATCATCAGGGTGAGATAATAAAGCAAATCCCTCAGTTTGAAGAAGCAGTACTTAGTACTGAAGTATCACTTGTTAAAGGTATTACTCCATATGCAAGCAATACCAGACTGATCGACTTCGCCATACCATTATTCTTTTTATTGTTGGCAGGCGTGCGTCGATGGAAGTTTAAATCGTAGCTACTCCAAAATACACCTAACCATTTCAAATTACTCCTAATGACTTCTAGCAATGAAGATAAAGCGCTAATTGACAGCGCTTTATCACATTAGACAACCTACCTATTCTTTAACCTGTTATTCATTACAACTTTTTTACCTTTTATTTTTCACTAAAAATACTCTGTAGGGCGCTAAAAGTCTGATAAGTTCTTTTTCACTGTATTCATCACTGATAAAGTAATAAGAATTAATCGCATTATTTTTAAACCTTTTTCACTTTAGCCACGACTTAAGTTTATGTTGGTGCCCTTTTAGCAAATGATCTTGCTAAAGATAACGCACTGACGTTGACATTCGGGGGAAGTCATGTCGATTAAAGATACCAGTGAACAAGATAGCCAAATAGTAAAAAACACATCACCTAAAAAACGTTGGGCAATTATTACCGTATCCGCCATTGTTGTTGCCAGTATTGTTTGGCAAGTTGCGCCTGCCGCTTCACGTTGGAGCAAAGCTCAACAGTCGGTTTCACTTGAACGTGTCAGGCTTGCCACAATTACTCAAGGTGATTTCACGCGTGATATTTCAGTACTTGGACGCGTAGTCGCGGCAGTGAGTCCAACCGTTTATAGCCCTGCTGATGGCACTATTACGTTAATGATTGAAGCTGGCCATGAAGTTGAGCAAGGACAAGTTATCGCAAAGCTTGAAAGTCCAGAATTAAACAGCCGACTTTTTCAGCAGCAAGCATCTTTAGAAAGTCTTCAGTCAACTTTTGACCGTCAAAAAATTCAAGCGAAAAAGCAAAGATTGATCGATCAAAAAGCCGTTGATTTAGCCAATGTAAAACTTGTTACCGCGAAAAGAGAAAAACGCCGCGCTGATTTAGGCTTCAAAAAAAGCGCTATTAGCCAAATTGATTTTGAAAAAGCACAAGACGAATTAGAGCAAGCAAACTTGCAACATAAGCATGCAGTACAAGACGCGGCGCTCAATATCGAAAGTTTAGACTTTGACAGCCAATCATTACAACTAGACATTAGACGCCAGAATTTATTAGTAAAAGAATTACAACGCCAAGTAGATGGGCTAAATATCGCATCTCCTGTCAATGGTATTGTTGGCAATCTAAGTACCGATAACAAAACGTTTTTAAGTAAAAACCAAGCTATTTTAACCATAGTTGACCTATCGCAGTTTGAAGTTGAAATTGAAATACCTGAAAGCTACGCCGATGATTTGGCCATAGGTATGGAAGTAAATATTCAATTTGAACAGCAACCCTTTCGTGCTCGCCTAGTAACAATTTCCCCCGAAATACTGAATAATCAGGTTACTGGGCGAGTGCGTTTCACTAAAGAAATTCCCAAAAAACTACGCCAAAACCAACGTTTAAACACCCAAATCATTCTTGAGTACAAAGAAAACGTATTACAAGTTCAACGTGGTCAATTCTTAGATAGCAGCGGTGGCCGGTTTGCTTACAAAGTCAATAACGGCTTAGCTGAAAAAACGGCCATCACAACAGGTGCACGCAGCTTAAGTCACGTTGAAATATTACAGGGCTTAAGCGCTGGCGACCAAATTATTATCTCTGGTACCGATACCTTCAATGCCGCTGAACAAGTATTACTCAGCAATTAGTCAGCCATTTATAAATCACAAATTAACGCCGCTTCATGCACACATTGAAGCCATAACGATAAAACAGTTAACTGTTCATAAGATACAAGGGAATTCACATGCTAGTAATGAAAAACATCAATAAAATATTTCAAACCGCTGACATTCAAACCCACGCGCTACGCGATTTTTGCTTACAAGTAAATGAAGGTGACTTTGTTAGTGTCACCGGCCCGTCAGGCTCAGGAAAAACCACCTTTTTAAATATTGCTGGCTTACTTGAAACTTATACCGATGGTGAGTTTTTACTTGATGGTGAAGATGTTGGCAAGCTCAATGACAACGGTCGTTCACGGATGCGTAATCAAAAAATTGGTTTTATCTTTCAAGGCTTTAATTTAATTCCTGACTTAAACCTCTACGACAATGTTGACGTACCACTGCGTTACCGCGGCTTTAATGCCAAAGAAAGAAAACGCCGTATTGAAGAGAACCTTGAGCGCGTTGGTTTGGCTTCACGAATGAAGCATTTACCAAGTCAATTATCGGGTGGTCAGCAGCAACGTGTCGCCATCGCTCGAGCACTTGCTACCGATCCTAGGTTTTTATTAGCCGATGAACCAACCGGAAACCTCGATTCAGAAATGGCAAAAGGTGTTTTAACTTTACTAGAAGAAATTAACCAGCAAGGCACCACCATTATTATGGTCACGCATGATGCAGAATTAGCTCAACGTGCCAAGCGCACTATTCAAGTTAAAGATGGCCGCGTAAGCGAACTAGAAATTGTCAGCCCGCAAATGAACCAAGCGATTGCTTAAAAACAGACAAAGGATACATTTATGTTTAGCTATTATTTACGACTTGCTTGGATCAGCATAGTACGGCATTGGGGCTTAAGCTTACTAATGGTTTGCGCTATTGGTTTAGGTATTGGCGCGGCAATGACCACAGTTACCGTTAACTACCTAATGTCTGCTAACCCTATTCCTGAAAAAAGTGAACAATTATATTATGTGCAACTTGATAGTTGGGATGTTAATGACCCATTTGACGATGGCTTGAATCCACCCGACCAATTAACGTTTACCGACTCAAGTAACTTAATGCGCGCACAAAAAGCTTTTCGCCAAAATGTACAAGCCCAAGCGTTCGGCGTTATAGAACCTGAAGATCCTGAAATGCTGCCGCTTATTGTTAACGGTAGAGCAAATTCTGCAGACTTCTTCACCATGTTTAATGTGCCATTTATTTACGGTAGTGGTTGGTCTAATCAAAGTGACGAAAGCAAAGAGTTTGTCGTGGTACTTAGCAAAGAAACTAACGATAAACTTTTTGGTGGTGAAGACTCTGTAGGTAAATCCATTAAGCTTGAAGGCAATATGTTTCGCGTTGTTGGCGTAGTTGATACTTGGCAGCCTAAACCGCGCTTTTACGACATCACAACCGGTGCCTTTAACGAATCAGAAGATATCTTTGTACCTTTTCATTTAATTGCAGATGAAAAAATATCACGTTCGGGTAATACCAATTGTTGGAAACCGACCGGCGATGGCTTTAAAGCTTTCCTTGCTTCAGAGTGTATTTGGACACAATTTTGGGTCGAACTTAAAACTGAACAAGAAAAAGAAGACTATTTACAGTTTCTCAATGCCTATGTTGAAGAACAAAAACAATTTGGTCGTTTTCAACGTCCAGTGGATAACCGATTAAGTAATGTAATGGAATGGTTAGAAGTGCAAGAAGTCGTTGCTGACGACGCTCAAATGATGATGGCGATGTCATTTATGTTCTTAATTGTTTGTTTGCTAAATACCGTTGGTCTATTACTGGCAAAATTTCTTGGTAAAGCGCCTGAAATTGGTTTACGACAAGCTTTAGGTGCAAGTAAAGCAACCTTGTTTAGTCAATATATTATTGAATCAGCCTGCATTGGCATTCTCGGTGGAATACTTGGATTATTACTGGCTTATTTAGGTTTAAAAGGCGTTGAAGGCCTTTATGGTGACTATATGCAGGGCTTAGCGAGCTTAGACACTAACATGGCAATATTAGCCGTTGGACTTGCGCTAATATCAACCATTTTAGCTGGTTTATACCCAACGTGGCGCGCTTGTAATATTCAGCCTGCACAGCAATTAAAAAGCCAATAAAGTTCAACTAAAGTAGGAAATAATTATGTTAGAAACAGGACTTATTCTCCGCGCTTTAGCGCGTAATAAAATTGGTGCCTTACTTATTGCACTACAAATTGCATTAACGATGACCATTATGGTCAACGCCATTTTTATGATCCAAGACCGTCAACAGCAAATGCAGCGAGACAGCGGCCTTGACGAAGCCAATACTTTTTATTTAACCAATACCGTGTTTGGTCAAGACTATAATATTCAAGCTCACCTACAAACTGATTTACACATGATTCGCAACACACCCGGCGTAATTGATGCAATCCAAATTAATGCTGTTCCGCTGAGTAGTAGTGGTTGGTCAATGGCGCTTCAGCATGAGCCAGGTGAAGATAAAGACGCGGTTGGCTCAGCGATATATATGGTTGATGAGCACGCAATAAACAGTATGGGACTAGAACTTATTGCGGGTATTAATTTTACTCAAGAAGATATTGAACTTCGTAAAGATGGTCAGTCAACTTGGCCAGCAAAAACCATTATCACTAAAGCGTTTGCAGAAAACTTATACCCTGATGATTGGCAGTCAGCGGTTGGTAAAACAGTTTATATTTCACAAACTCAACCCATGCAAATTATTGGTATCGTCAAAGCCCTACAAGCACCATGGAATGGCTGGAATGGAGTTGAACGCAGCATGTTAGTGCCATTTCACCGTGAATCTAAAGGTAGCTACTACTTTATTCGCACAGAAGAAGGCCGTCGTGATGCGCTAATGCCAATTATTGAAAAAGCCTTAGCAGAAAGCGATAAAGAGCGAATTATTCGTCGCGTAACCACCGTTGAAGACACACGCAAACGCAGCTACCGTCAGCACAACGCCACCAATAAAACATTGACCACCGTCGTTATCACATTAACCTTGATCACTGGCTTTGGTATTGTCGGTCTTGCTATATTTAGTATCAATCGACGTACTAAGCAAATAGGTACTCGACGTGCACTTGGTGCGACTAAAAGGCAAATCATGAGTTACTTTATGATGGAGAATTTTATTATTTCCGCCATTGGAAATGTTATCGGCTGCATTGGCGCTGTCGGGCTTAATATGTGGTTAGTCAGTACCTTTAACTTATCGCCGATAAGCTTCGAATTAATTACTTTTGGTGTTGTTGCATTGTTTATTGTTGGCCAGCTTGCCGTACTTTATCCTGCTAGAAAAGCAGCAATGATTGCACCAGCCACCGCAACAAGAACCATTTAACAATTCCCCCGTCATTTTAACTAGGGTCTTCGGACCCTTTTTTTTCCTTTTAACTTTTATTTTTACTTATGAAAAAGATAAAAAACTCATTATTTTTCATGCTAGTATTTGTCAATAATAAAAAGAAATATTAAAAGGAATTCTAATGGCTAGCCTAGCATTATCAATCAAAACCGCACTGCTTTTAGCAACATTAAGTCCAGCACTCGTGTTTGCAAAAACCACCTTAATTAAAAACGTCCAAGGTTATACCATTGCAGGCGATAAGTTAGCGCAATTTGCTGCAATTCAATTCACTGATGATAAAATTGATAAACTGTATTTGGCAACCGAGCCACTGCCAAGCGCAAAAGAATTAACAATCATCGACGGCCAAGGAAAGACTTTAATTCCTGGTTTAATAGACGCTCATGGTCACATATTAAGTTACGGATTAAGCTTATTACGTGCTGACTTAGTCAATAGTTCATCAGAGCAAGACGCGATCAACAAAACCTTAGCATACGCTAAAGCAAATGCTGGGCTAACATGGATACAAGGCCGTGGCTGGAATCAAACACAATGGCCAAGCAATGCCTTTCCAAGTGCAAAAAGCCTAGATAAAGCATTCCCTGATCAACCCGTTTGGCTTAAGCGTGTTGACGGTCATGCGGGTTGGGCAAACTCAAAAGCGATGGCACTAGCAGGTATCACCAAAGCAACATTATCACCTGAAGGTGGTGACATAATTAGAGATGAAAATGGCGAGCCAACGGGTGTTTTTATCGATAATGCTATGGCGCTTATCGATAACGGTATTGCACCACTAACCATGAAGCAGCAAAAACAAGTATTAGTAAAGGCAATGGACTCACTTGCAAGCTACGGGCTAACCAGCGTTCATGATGCCGGTATCGACAGTAATAATATTACTGCTTTTAAAGAACTTAGCCAAGCAGGAGAAATGAGCATTCGTATCAATGCCATGCTGTACTTGCCTTCGAATAATTGGCAACAAACGTTGGCCGCAGGACAATACCAAAGTAATGATGACATGTTTACTTTTAATAGTGTCAAGATACAAGCCGATGGCGCCTTAGGTAGCAGAGGCGCGGCGTTAATTGAAGATTACTCTGACCACCCTGGCCATAAAGGCTTATTACTGAATACCCCTAAAGAATTTGAATACTTAGTCAAAACAGCAATGCAGCAAGGTTTTCAGGTCAATAGTCACGCTATTGGCGACAATGCCAATAAATTGGTGTTAGATACTTATGAGAAACAAATTAAAGCTAGTAAAAGCAAACAACTGCGTCACCGTGTTGAACATGCACAAGTGTTACGTTTAGCAGACATTCCACGCTTTGCAGAATTAGATATTATCGCGTCCATGCAAGCAACTCATGCAACCAGTGATAAAAACATGGCGCAAGGCAGGTTGGGCAAAGAAAGAATACTTGGCGCCTATGCTTGGAGAAAATTACTTAATGCTAATGCTGTAATTGCTGCTGGCTCAGATTTTCCTGTTGAATCGCCAAACCCTTTTTACGGCCTACATGCTTCAATAACACGACAAGATCATAACAATAGCCCGCAAGGTGGCTGGTTTGCTGAAGAAAAAATGACTCCACTTGAAGCATTTAGAAGCTTTACCGTTGATGCCGCTTATTCAGGCCATCAAGAAGAAATCATTGGCAGCCTAGCAACAGGGAAAAAGGCAGATTTTGTTTTACTTGAGCAAAATCTATTTGAAATGCCAGAACAAGATATTTGGCAAATGACGGTCGAAAAAACGTGGGTGAATGGCAAATTGGTATATCAAAAAAATTAAATGACAACTTTAATCAACCTTATTAGCCGATTTTGGCAGAGCATTACCTTAATAGTTTTAACGCTTATAACGGTAGCTTCACTGTTTCCAGCTGAACATTTACCCGAAGTACCAGGTACAGATAAAACGCATCATTTTATTTCTTATTGTGCGTTAATGTTCCCTGCGGCTATTAGGAAACCTAAATATTGGTTCGCATTGGCTATTTTCTTCATAGTTTGGAGTGGTTTAATCGAACTAATTCAGCCTTACGTAAACCGTTATGGCGAGTGGCTAGATATGCTAGCAAATATGGGAGGCGTTATTTTAGCGATAGTTATTGCACAAGCTATTCATTGGTATATTGCACAGCAAAAGGCGTAATAGTTAAAACTATTCAATGACAAGGTTAATTTCTAATTTTTGGATCATATCTCTCTTCAAAATTAATATTTAACCCCAAAAAAAGCCCTTACGGGCTTTTTTTATATTCAATCAATAAATATTATTATTGATGAATAGTCACTTTATTTCGACCACTCTCTTTTGACTTATATAAAGCATTATCAACATTTTCAAGCCAATGCGACACCGATTTAATTGATGAGCCCACTTCCGCTATGCCTAAACTTACAGTGTATTTAATTTCTATATCATTATAAATAACCACTGATTCTTCTACTGTTTTTCGCAAGCGCTCGGCAAAAACCATAGCATCATCAATATGGGTGTCTGCCAATAAAATAACAAACTCTTCACCACCATAACGGCCAGTAACATCTGTTTCTCTTACTTGTTCTCGAATTAACTTCGCTAAATGCCTTATTACGTCATCTCCAACTAAATGACCATAACTATCATTAACTGCTTTAAAGTGATCGATATCTAGCATTACTAAGCTACTAGTATTTTGGCTACGGGTATAACGCTTAAACTCTGCTTCAATGCAATGTTGCCAGTGATTACGGTTAAACAGCTGAGTTAAACCATCAGTTTGACTAAGCACTGCCAAATCAGCATTCACTTGTTCTAATTCTTTTTTATGAACTGCATTATCAGTGACATCGTACACCAGTAAACACAGATGTGAGACCTCACCAGTCGTCGACATTAAGGGGATAAATGTCGTATTTTGATACATAAAATCTGCGGTACCAGTGATCGGCCGGTAGTTATTAAACTTAAACACATAAGGCCTTTGTTCCCAAATGGTAAAAGCCTTATTTTTTAACAAAAACACCGATTCGGCTTTACGACGAAACCAGTCTTCAGGTATTTCATCGAAAAGATCAAACAATACCTGTCCCTTGGCTTCACGTGGCAATAAACCACTATGGTTTTCCATAAAACCATTCCAAATTTGAATATTGTAATCTCGATCAAGTACCACTAATCCTACATCAATGGTATGCAACATTTCCATCAACCAATGTAATTCATTTAACTGCTCTGTATGTACTGACATGATTAATCCAACAAGTAGGCTATTTTATTATTAAGTGTCTTTACTGACTCTTCAGTAAAAAGCAGCAGTAAATCACACTTAATCGGGTAGTTTTCAATACTATAACTAATCTCTATCGCCAGAGTTTTTTTCCACTTATTGGTGTTAGTTGCTATCAATTCTGAGATTTTTCTATGTTGACCTAAAACAACAGGGTGCCCTTGACTAAAAGACATATCAAGCTGCGTTGATATTCCACTTAAACAAGCACCTATAAGCAAGTTGGCCATATCCATTAGCAATTCTAGCTCAATATTATTATCAAGCTCATGATGATAGTTCATCAATGACGCGACATCTTTGAAACTAGAGTCGTTTAAAATAAGTAGAGCTTCACCTGAAATACCTGCTCCAATAAAGCCCTGGCAAATACCTGATGTTTTCTCTTTCGACTCTACATCGGAAAGTGCCATTGTTAACTCACTAACTTCAATTAAGTTAACGTTGGGAATTGGTAATAGAACAAACACATCGAGTAATCGCGCTAATAAGTCACCTGCTTGTCCCATCGCAACATTAGCAATTTCTTGATAACAATCACGCATTTCACTATCAAGCTCAATGGTAGATTCAAGAGGTTTTTCAAAAGTATCCGGGGTTGCCGAATCATGCTCCGCAATAGGCGGTAGTTCAGCTGGAATAGGTGAACTAGCCAAAGGCTCCGGCGTAGTATCAATGGCTTCATTACAAATCAGATCATCGGTATTAAAAACACCATAAGCTTGCAATATTTCAGTCAGCTTATTTTTATCGACAGGTTTTTTAATGAAATCTAACGCACCAAGGCTTTTAACTCGTTGGTGCGCTTCAGGTTGAATATCACCAGAAATAACTACGGTAAGCGTTGGTAAGTCTTCTTTTAAAATTGTCTCTAATACTTGATAGCCATCCATTACAGGCATATTTAAATCAAGTAAGAGTACATCGCCTTTGCCTTCTTTTATTGCGGCTATTCCTTCAGCTCCGTTGGTGGCGAAGGTTATTTCGACATCCCATCCATCGGGAAGCGAGCGCGCTACTTGCTTGCGCGCCATATTGGAATCATCACAAATTAACAAAGTTGTTGGCATAAAGGAAAAAACCCTAGGTTGCGTTATCAAAATTTAACAAAATAAAAAATTCAGCTAAATCAAATTATTCGGCAAGATATATTCACTAATACATATGCTAGTTACATTATAATAAACAATAGTTAGCTTTTGAAAATAAAACAGCTTTTATTCGCATTTTTTCTTACGCAAAGGTAAGCTTGATCAATATTTTACCTGAGTTAAATGACCAAATGATGAATATTTTAAAATTACCTTTAATTTCCACGCTTAGTGCATTAATTATGTTTTCTGCAACGGCTGAAATTGTGCCGACTAATTTAACAGAAACCACTAACTTAGTAATGGCAGGTAAAAAGTATGTCACCTTGCTTGGTAATCAAGTCAATTTGGGTGATAGCGCGCCAAACTTCAAAGTGGTAAATGAGTCATTTTCACCTATTACACTTGATGAATTTAAAGATAAAAATGTATTGATTTCAGTGGTACCAAGCCTAGATACTGGCGTTTGTTCAATACAAACTAAACGTTTTAATGACGAAGTAGCTAACTTACCTGAAAACGTCGTTATGTTAACGATAAGCAATGATTTACCTTTTGCACAAAAACGTTTTTGTAAAACTGAAAAAGTCGAAAGCATCAAAGTTTTATCTGATGCCGTTTGGCGTGATTTTGGCCAGAAATATGGCTTGTTGATTAAAGATATGGGGCTATTAACTCGTGCAATTTTCATCATCAATGCCGATGGTAAAATTGCCTATAAAGAGTTAGTTGGCAATATATCTCAGCATCCTGATTATGATGCAGCTTTAGCGAAATTAAAATCTTTTAGTCAGACGACTAGCTCAATTCAAAAAGTAGTAACTAAGCCATCAGAGTAATACTTATTACACTGCGCTATGAAAAAGCTAACAATTAACGTTAGCTTTTTTTTACAATAAAAACCATATATATCAGCCTACTAAGTCAAACATCAAAAATAAAAATTAAATTAATTTCAATTTCCTCTTGAAAACAATTCCATCAATCCCATCTTTATTATTGTAGTCGCCGATAGGGTCTACAATAACCGCCTGTTCAATATTGAAAGGCACAATTAAACTCTGAGAATAGAAAGTTTCAGATGTAATAATTCGCAGCATAAGCTGGTATTAGCATCAGAAATATATTTGCAGAGACAACATATTGCTTAACTTAACATTAGGATATGAATTATGCGTACATCTACAGATTTCAGCCCACTTTACCGCTCATTTATCGGATTTGATCACTTAGCTGGTTTAATAGATAAAGCCTCAAGAGCAGACAAACAATCTTCTTACCCTCCGTACAACGTTGAATTATTGGCGGAAGATAGATACCGCATTACCATGGCAATAGCCGGTTTTGCCGAAGAAGAATTAGACATCGAATCAAAACAAAATACCTTAGTCGTTACTGGCACTAAAGCTGGCAATGCCGATAAAACAGAACGTAAATTTTTACATCAAGGTATTGCCGAACGTAACTTTGAACGTAAATTTCAATTAGGTGACCATGTAAAAGTAATTGGTGCCTTTATGGAACACGGTCTGTTGCATATAGATTTAGAAAGAGAAATACCAGAAGCCTTAAAGCCAAGAAAAATAGCGATTAATGGCAAAAGCTTATTACAACAAAGCGACAACGAGGTAGTAAGTTAACCTCAAATATTTGACTAGTTTCTCCCTTATGTTTTTTTGCCCAGTCATTGACTGGGCTTTTTTTGTTCATACCTTTGATTTTTAAGACTAATAAAGTTTTAAAATAATATCATATTTCACATTAACCCCTAGTTCGAAAACCATAGCCTTGCCACTCGCCTTTTCTAGTATCATAATAGCCATAAAGGTATTATGGCTATGTGCAACAGGATTAATGCAAAATAATGCAATTCATCAGTAAACTCGTTATTGGGCTAATCATTACTTCGTTTGCTTTTAATAGTCAGGTTTCCGCTGCGAAATTAAGTATCGTTACAGAGCACCTAGCCCCTTTTCAAATTGTCACTGAAAAATCTATTGGTGGTTTATCAACTGAAATTGTTACCGCTACATTACAAGCATCTAAACTTGATTACGCTCTGGAAGCACACCCTTGGTCACACTCATACAATAGAGCATTACACGTAGCCAACACCTGCATATACTCATTAGCATATATTCCTGAGCGCAAACCCAAATTTCAATGGGTAGGTCATATCACCAAAAGTACCATTTCACTCTATGCATTAAGCAAAAAGCCAATTGTGATAGAAAATTTAGCACAAGCTAAAAATTATAGAATTGCCGTGATAAAAGATGATGTTACTCATCACTTTTTAATATCAAAAGGTTTTGTAGAGAATAAAAACCTATACGTGATGAATAATTACGACTCTTTACTCAAATTACTTGAAATACCTAGCCGTCAAATTGATTTAGTGGTGCTCAATGATGACCTTATCGCTAACAGAGTGCAGAACTCTGCAGAAGCTAAGAAATATAAAGGCGTGTTTATGTTGAAAGAACTAACACTAGACTTTTATTTTGCCTGCAGTTTAAACACTGATAAAGCGATTGTGGATACGCTGAAAAAAGCTATGGGTAAAATGGAACAGCAAGGCATCAACTCTGCCATCAAAAAAAAGTGGCAACAGCAAATGGTTAGCTTAATTGAGCTGAATTAGTATTTTAAAAAATGAATAAAAAAAGCACGAAAAGTTAATTCTCGTGCTCGTTAAAATAAAAAAACATTTACTTTTTCATCACATCTAATAAAGCGTGAACAGTTGCTTCAACACCTGACTTAATTGCTGGCTCAGGCGTAATTTTAAATTGTGGGCTGTGATGGCTTGGTACCTGTGCACCGCCTGCAGCCGCACGCTCAAAGTCAGCTTTTGGCGTACCACCCACCTTAAAATAAACACTTGGAATATAAGGTTTACTGGTGAAGAAACCAAAATCTTCTGCACCCATGCCGGTTTCTGAAGGCTCTAACAAGGCATCATTGCCCATTGCCTCACTCAACACTCCTTTTAAGCGCTTAGCGAGCTTTTGATCGTTAAAAGTTGGCGGAAAAGAAAACTCACTAACAACCACTTCTGGTAGCTTGTCTTCTGGCATTCCAGCAGTACGCGCTGTACCAATAGCAATGCGCTTAATGGCTGATAAAAGCTGTTCGCGTACTTCAGGAGTTAAGCTGCGTACAGTAAGTTGTAGCTTAGCTTCATCAGAAATAATGTTATGCTTAGTGCCAGCATGAAAAGCACCAACAGTGATAACACCAGCGTAGCGTGGCGCTAATTCACGGCTAATAATTGTTTGCAGATTATTGACAATTTGCGCGCCGATCACGATAGGGTCCTTCCCTTGATGCGGCGATGCACCGTGAGCACCAATGCCATGAACGGTTATATCAACCGTATCAGCACCGGCATATGGCGAACCTTCATCAACAATAACTTTCCCCGCTTCCGCGTTTGCACTAACATGAAAAGCAAAAGCGTAATCTGGCTTACCAAAACGTTGCCATAAATTATCAGCCATCATTGCTGATGCTCCAGGGCCCTTTTCTTCTGCAGGCTGGCCTATTAACATCAAAGTACCCGACCATTTATCCTTATTGGCAGCCATATAACGAGCGGTTCCGACTAAGCTCGTAATATGAACATCGTGACCACAAGCATGCATCACCCCCACTGTTTCACCGTTCCAGTCTTTCATCTTTATTTTTGAGGCATTTGTTAAACCTGACTGCTCTACGACAGGTAAGCCGTCCATATCGGCACGCACCATCACCATAGGGCCGTCACCATTTTTCATTAATGCCACAATACCTGTGCCACCAACTTTTTCCGTCACCTCAAAACCTACAGCGCGTAATTCTTTTGCTAGACGTTTTGCTGTCTTTATCTCCATTAGCGATAGCTCAGGATTTTGATGAAAATGATCCCACAATGGCGCTAAATGCTGTTGGTAATCTTTAGCAATATAGTTTGCTGTTTGTTTTTCAAAAGCAAACGCATTCGACATAGATAACGACCCTAAGGTCAACGCTGTTGCGATCAAAACTGAAAGAGGTTTACGGTTCATTTTTCGGCTCCACTTATTGCCCCAAATAGACAATGAGCTGCCAAATTATTAGGGCCTAATTAATTATTATTTTATTAACTTACTGTACCTAGGCTACTTATCAAAGTCTTGCTATTTTCGATATGGCGCATAATTCAGCGTTAGTTAGCGATAATTAGCCAACTATTAGTTGATTGATTTTTAGCTAATAGGTGTCAAATAAACACTCAATCAACATCGGTTCAAATCACCATCAAAAAGAGCATATAAGCACCTACCTGCATAGCTAACATACAAAACCACATACTATTTGTTTATTTATTGATTTATGAAACTCGGGGATAAGATTTTTTTATCAACACTTTAAGATTAATTAATCATCGGCAATTTAACATGACACTAGACCAACAAATTTGCACAATTTTTGTCAATATTTTACTGACATTAAATTTTTTATTGTGCTAAAAAAGTCTAGTAAAAAAATGACGACTTAAATTTGTTGATTAAAGTAAAGTAAATCTATTGAGTAATTTACTCACTGTTTTAATACTAATTCGTGAACAAATTAAGTACTAAATAATGATAATAAAAAAGGTCAGAAATGGATATTAATTTAGCCTCTAAACGCGCTTTGGTATGCGGAAGTAGTCAAGGTATTGGTCGTGCATGTGCATTGGAACTTGCGAGTTTAGGCGCCAGCGTTACCTTATTCTCGCGCAACCAAGAAAAACTCACAGCAGTACAACAAGAGCTTTGTACTGCTCAAGGGCAAAGTCATCGAACGCTCATCGCGGACTTCTCCAACTCCGAACAAGTTAATCAAGTAATTATTGCTGATATCGCTAAAAATGGCGGTTATGATATTTTAATCAATAACACCGGCGGCCCTGCTCCAGGTCCTGCTAGTACTAGCGATGTAAATGCCTTCATCGACGCTTTTAATTTACACCTTGTGACTAATCACCATTTAGTACAAGCACTTTTACCGGCCATGAAAGAAAATCAATTCGGTAGAATTATTAATGTTATTTCCACTTCAGTTAAGCAACCGATCCCTGGCTTAGGCGTATCAAATACTATACGTGGCGCTGTCGCAAGTTGGGCAAAAACGTTGGCAAATGAATTAGGCCCATACGGCATTACTGTTAACAATGTACTACCCGGAGCAACAGCAACAGCCAGGTTAGATGCCATCATTGCAGGCAAAGCCAAAAAACAGGGTATATCAATCGAACAAGCAACCATTAATGAAAAAGCACAAATTCCGATGCGCCGATTTGCAGCACCAGAAGAGTTTGCCGCTGTTGCGGCATTTTTAGCATCACCGGCAGCAGGCTATATTACTGGTATTAATTTACCTGTGGATGGCGGTCGTACAAGCTGTTTATAAGGGCATTAATATGGATATCATTGCAAATTTTATTAACGGTCAATATCACGCACCACTAGGAGAAAACTATCTAGATAACATAGAGCCTGCAACCGGCTTGGTTTATGGGAAAATTCCCGATAGTGAAAAGGCAGATGTTGAACTTGCCGTAGCGGCAGCTAAAAAAGCGCTACCGGCATGGCAAGCGATGCCACTTGAGCAACGTGCGGATATGCTCAGCGCTATTGCTCAAGAAATTGAAGCACGCAATGATGAATTAGCCATGGCTGAAGCCATTGATAATGGTAAACCGGTTGCGTTGGCGCGTATTGTTGATATCCCACGTGCCGCGAGTAATTTTAAATTTTTTGCCCATGCCTGTTCGCAATTTGCTAGTGAATCTCACGCCATAGCCGGCACAGCAATTAATTACACCTTGCGCCAACCCGTTGGTATTGTTGGCTGTATTTCTCCGTGGAATTTACCCTTGTATCTATTTACTTGGAAAATAGCGCCAGCATTAGCAGCTGGAAATTGTGTTATTGCCAAGCCATCTGAAGTCACACCAAAAACGGCAGCATTATTAGGCGAAATATGCCAGAAAGCGGGTTTACCTGCTGGAGTGTTAAACATTCTGCATGGTAGCGGTGCAAAGGTTGGCCAAGCCATTTGCCAACACCAAGAAATCAAAGCTATTTCATTTACGGGCGGCACAACTACAGGTGCCCAAATTGCGCAACTATTAGCGCCGACATTTAAAAAAATATCACTTGAACTTGGTGGAAAAAATCCCGCGTTGATCTTTGCTGACTGTGATTTTGATAATACTATTGAACAAGTTTTTCGAGCGAGCTTTGCCAATCAAGGGCAAATTTGTTTATGTGCTTCACGCCTTTATATTGAGCGCCCTATCTACGAGAAATTTAAACAAGCATTGGTGGATAAAGCAAAAGCATTACAGCCGAACGATCCTTTACTCGATGATAGTCAAATGGGGGCTTTAGTTTCCAAAAGTCACCTTGAAAAAGTACTAGGTTATATTGAACTTGCGAAAGCAGAAGGTGGAAAAGTATTAGCCGGAGGCAAACAAGTTAACTTAGCTGGTCGTTGTCAAAAGGGTTATTTTTTACAACCTACGATTATTGAAAACTTAGACAATCAAGCACAGTGTAATCAAGAAGAGATCTTTGGCCCAGTAATAACCTTACAGCCATTCGATACTGATGAAGAAGCGTTAACATTAGCTAATGACAGTAATTATGGCTTAGCGGCAACTATTTGGACTAACCATCTAGGGCGAGCACACCAATTGGCCGAAACACTAAATACCGGCATCGTTTGGATCAATTGTTGGTTATTACGAGATTTACGCACCCCTTTTGGCGGCATGAACCATTCAGGGCTAGGCCGTGAAGGTGGCCATGAAGCGATGCGATTCTTTACCGAAAGCAAAAATGTTTGTGTCAAATACTAACCGAGATAACTAACTAAAAATGAATCAAAGTTGTTGTAAATTTAAATCATCAGGAGCGATATTTGCCAGTGTATTAGGCTGCAAATGGACGTTGATCTGACCCTTCCCTCCGCTTCTTGAACTAGACTGTAATAATTACCGTTTATGCTTTTATGCTTGCAACTTTTGTGTTTTAAATTTTTTGAGAGCTCAGTCTTTAAAGACTCATCTAGGTCATCTCATGGCGATAACGCAAAAAGTGAATTACAGCATGAAATAACGCTTTATATTTGAGCAGCCACGTATACACAGCATAAACAGAACAAACACATATAAAAACAATAACTAAAATGGAAAAAACTATGTCTGAATTATTTAACGCTGATCAAGCACCTAAACCCGTTGGTTTATACCCGCACGCCCGTCAAGTGGGGAACTTACTATTCTTATCTGGTGTTGGCCCTCGTCAAGCTGGCAGCTCTGATATTCCTGGCGTTGAATTAAATCAAAATGGCGAAATCATCAGTTATGACATTGCAGCACAATGCCACAGTGTTTTTCAAAATATAAGTACCATTTTAGCTGCGGCAAATGCAGATTGGATGGATTTGGTTGATGTCACTGTTTTTCTCACTAACATGAAAGATGATTTTGCTACTTATAATCGAATTTATGCTGAATATTTTTCAGAAAATATGCCATGTCGAACCACGGTAGAAATTAATAAACTACCAACCCCTATTGCAATTGAATTGAAATGTATTGCTGCGCTGCCAGCAGCTAAAATAAAGAAAGAGGTGTAAGTAATGCCTAACTTTGCCATGCCCTTTAACCTTCAACAGTGGATTGATGATCACCGCGAACAGCTAAAGCCTCCGGTATGTAATAAACAAATATTCGAACAAGATGACTACATTGTTATGGTCGTTGGTGGCCCTAATAATCGCAGCGACTTTCACTACAACGAAACACCGGAGCTATTTTTTCAACTAGAAGGCGAAATGGTTCTCAGCATTGTTAATAGTGAAGAACAAGACTGCTACCCCACGTTATGTAATGACACAGCGAAAAAGTCAGAAAAAACGGTTGAGTTTACTGATATTCCAATTAAAGCCGGAGAAATATTTCTACTGCCACCAAAAGTATTGCATTCACCGCAGCGCTTTGAAAATAGCGTCGGACTAGTGGTTGAACAAAAAAGAACTCAAGGCCAGCAAGATGCATTATTTTGGTTTTGCCCGCAATGTAAAGCCCCGTTATACAACGAGCAGTTTTGCCTAGACAATATCGAAACAGACTTGCCTATTATATTTGATAATTTTTATCGCAAAACCGAAAACTGTCAGTGCAAAAAATGTGGTTTCACAACAACAAAATCATAGTGGATAAAAGGAAGTAAACATATGTTAAAAATTGATATCCACACCCATATTTTACCGAAAACTTGGCCAAATTTACGAGAAAAATATGGCTACGGTGGCTTTGTTAGCTTAGATCATCACAAATGCGGCTGTGCCCGTATGATGGTTGACGACAAATTTTTTCGTGAAATTGAGCACAACTGCTGGGACCCTAAAGTACGACTGCAAGACTGTCAGCAACATAATGTCGATGTACAAGTACTTTCTACCGTTCCAGTAATGTTTAACTATTGGGCAAAACCCAACGATACCTTAGACCTAGCGAAATACTTAAATGATCATATCGCCGGCATTGTTGCTGAGCATCCAAAACGCTTTGTTGGTTTAGGTACCGTGCCGATGCAAGCACCAGACTTAGCGATTAAAGAGTTAGAGCGTTGCGTGAAAGATATAGGCTTAGCCGGTATTCAAATTGGCTCTCATATCAATGATATGAACTTAGATCACGAACAGTTGTTCCCAATATTTGAAGCCGCACAAGACCTTGGCGCCGCCGTATTCGTACACCCGTGGGACATGATGGCAAAAGAGAAAATGCCGAAGTATTGGTTACCGTGGTTAGTAGGTATGCCAGCAGAGTCAAGTTTAGCGATGTGTTCAATGATATTTGGCGGTGTATTGCAGCGTTTACCTAAGTTGAAAATTGCCTTTGCCCACGGCGGTGGTTCATTTCCAGCAACCATAGGACGAATTGAACATGGCTTTAATGTTCGACCTGATCTTTGCGCAGTTGACTGCCCTATTAACCCGCGTGATTTTCTTCCGCAAATCTATTTAGATTCATTAGTGCACGACCCATTAGCTTTGAAATACTTGGTCGATTTGATGGGGCCAGACAATATTGCTCTTGGTACAGACTACCCATTTCCATTAGGTGAACTTAGCCCTGGAAAATTAATAGAATCCAGTAATTTTAGTGATGATATAAAAGCTAAGTTATTGCATGGCAGTGCGTTGAACTGGTTAGGATTAACTAAGGAGCAATTCTTATGATGTTACCTTCACCGCACCATCACATAATGACCGTAACGTTAAGTATTGAGGACGCGCTATGCTAACCACAATTTCACTTGGCAACCAACATTATAATATCAATACTGATTTTGCTCATTCTTTAGCGATTGCCGTTTGTTTTAACAATGCTGAACAGCAGCCAAATCACTTTGGAGCAACACCCGCTACCGCCATTCCTATGCAAGCAAATGGTTTTATTGGTGATACCGAGCAAGGCGGTAGCTGCAATGTCAATGAGCTCACCCTCAACCCACATTGCAATGGCACACACACTGAAACTATCGCTCATATTTGCGATACAAGTAATGCACTAGCATTAAAAGTATCAGCGCTTAAAATACCACCACTAATGCCGTGCGCTCTAATATCAGTTACTCCCATTCCCGCCATGGGCTGTCACGATGAATATAGCCCTGGCTTTAATCCCGACGATTTTATTATCGACCGACAACAACTTGAGCAACACTTATCAAGCTATAGCATTGAACAATTGCAATCTGTCGCTGTAAGAACATTGCCAAATACACCGAGTAAATGTCAGGAAAATTATAGCGCGAGTAATCAACCTGCCTTTTTTAGTCGAGAAGCTATTTTATATCTCAATGAGCTTGGCGTTGAGCACTTAATTCTAGATATTCCGTCGTTAGACAGATTGGATGATGACGGACTATTAACTTGTCATCATATTTTTTGGCAAGTTGCTGAAGGAGCACATCAGCCAAGTACAAATAGCTTGCTCAACAAAACCATTACTGAAATGGCTTATATCGATAACTCGATACCAGACGGTTTCTATTTCGCCAATATACAAACACCTGCGTTTGTTAATGACGCAGCGCCGAGTAGACCCATGTTGTATCAGGCTGAAGCACTACCCGATTAAAGGCCTAAACCTAAGGTACAGCGTTACGTGAACGGTATTAAGTTTACCAAAGTAAAATAATAAAAAGCTTAATGTCGATTTATCGAACAACACAATAATAAAAATAAGCACAAGAATAGGTACAACAATGACTAACGAAACAACGCTAGATAAAAACATTACCACTTTAGCTTTTGCAAAAGCATTAGATGCAGCGGATCCAATCGCGAATATGCGTGAGCACTTTTCTATTCCCAAGCAAGCATCAGGCGAGAATGAATACTACTTCACCGGTAACTCTCTCGGTTTACAACCCAAACTTGCCCGTGAAGCTGTCATCGAATTGCTTGATGCTTGGCAACAACGTGGCGTTAAAGGGCATTTTGAAGGTGATTACCCTTGGATGCCTTACCATGAATTCCTGACTGAGCAAGCCGCTGAAATTGTTGGCGCATTACCAAAAGAGGTGGTGATGATGAATTCGTTAACTGCCAATTTGCATTTTATGATGGCTAGTTTTTATCAGCCAACTCAACAACGCAGTAAAATATTGATTGAAGACCACGCTTTTCCGTCAGATCATTACGCGGTTGAATCACAACTTAAACATCACAATAAAAACGTTGATGACAACCTGTTACTGTGGACACCTCGTGCAGGCGAAGAGCTACTGAATTATGACGATTTATGGCAAATCATTGAGCAACATGGCGACGAAATTGCGCTAATTTTACTGCCTGGTGTGCAATATTACACAGGGCAAGTGCTCGATATGAAGCGCATTACAGAGGTGGCTCAAGCCAAAGGAATTAAGGTCGGGTTTGATCTCGCCCATGCCGCTGGAAATATCGAGCTATCTTTACATGACTGGCAAGTCGATTTTGCTTGTTGGTGTAGTTACAAATATTTAAACAGTGGCGCAGGCTCAATTGCTGGCTGCTTTGTTCATCAAAAGCATGTAGAAAATACTGAATTGAATCGTCTTGCTGGTTGGTGGGGACATGATAAATCTAGCCGCTTTAAAATGGAAAATACTTTCAAACCGATTCCAAGCGCCGAAGGTTGGCAATTATCAAATCCGCCAGTATTGTCACTGGCCGCTGTTAGGGGCTCTTTTGATACCATCAAGCTTGCGGGCGGCATGAAGCCTTTACGGGAAAAATCCTTAAAGCTTAGCCAGTACTTAATTGACTTAATCGCCGCAGAGCTCGGCAGTAAAATTCGTATTATTACACCGTTAGAAAACTCTCAACGTGGCTGTCAATTATCTCTAATGGTTAATGTTACAGGTTTAGATGGCAAAGCTATGTACAACGCCCTAGAAGAAAACGGCGTAACTACGGATTGGCGAGAGCCAAATGTTATCCGTGTCGCTCCCGTACCTTTATATAATAGCTTTCAAGATGTTTATCATTTTGTCAGAATTTTGAAGGAGTGTATTTAATGGCTAATACACAGTTGAAAAAAAATACCGCGAAAGAAAAAATAACCATAGCTGGTGCAGGTCCAGTCGGTGCATTACTGGCAGTGATATTAGCCCGACATGGCCACCCTGTTAACTTATGCGAGTCGCGCCCAGACTCAAGAAAACATAGTGTTTATCAAGGTAAATCAATCAATATAGCGTTGTCAGATAGAGGATGGTTAGCCTTAGAAGCGGTTGGTATTGCCGAACAAGTTAAACAAAATGCTATCGCGATGAAAAAACGTGTTATGCATGCTGTAGATGGCACAATTACCGAACAAGCTTATGGTAAAGAAGGCCAAGCAATATGGTCAGTTTCCCGTGCAGGCATTAACGAACAGTTACTTGATTTAGCCGAAAAAGAATCACTTATTAATATTGAGTTTGAACAACGTCTTATAGATGTTGACTTTAACAGCGCATCTGCAAGCTTTAGCCATGAGCATGCAATAAATAAAGTCAGTGGTGATATTCTGTTTGGTGCTGACGGCGCTTACTCTAAGGTTCGCCGTTTAGCACAAGAAACCCCGCGCTTTAGTTATAGTCAGTCATATATGCCGCAAAGCTATATTGAATTGCATATTCCTGCCAATGCAGACGGTTCTTTTAAAATGGACAAGGACGCACTGCATATTTGGCCTCGTAAAGACTTTATGCTGATTGCACTTCCTAATCCTGACGGAACATTTACTTGTACTTTATTTCTCGACTTCCAAGGTGAAGTTTCATTTTCGTCTTTAACACGACGCAGTGATGTCAGTGAATTTTTCCAACAAAACTTTGCCGATGCCATGTCATTACTTGAAAACCCTGTTGATGAATTTATGGAGAAAACAGCTAATCCTTTATCATTGGTTAGTGTTGCCCCTTGGGTGATTAATAACAAAGTTGCTTTAATTGGTGATGCAGCACATGCCATGGTGCCATTTTTTGGCCAAGGTATGAATTGTGGTTTTGAAGATTGTCGCGTACTCGGTGAATTAATTAGCCAATATAACAATGACTGGTCGCAAATTTTCCCTGCTTACCAAGGCGCTAGAAAAATTAATGCCGATGCCATCACAGAGTTAGCCAAACGCAACTTTATCGAAATGAGTGAGTATTCAGGGCAGGCATCATTTTTATTACAAAAGAAAATAGAAGCAGAGTTTCATCAACGCCAACCAAAGCTTTGGACACCACTTTACTCTATGGTGACCTTTTCACCTTTATTGCCCTATTCAGAAGCCCTAGCAATTGGTGACATTCAACAAAAAATAATGCAACAAATCATGCGAATACCTGATATCGAACATTGCTGGCAAGAAGACTTTGTATATCAAAAATTGCAGAAACTAGCAGAAGCAGTATTTAAAGGGGTAAATAATGAAGCTGTAATACACGCTAGAGGTGAAAATAAATGAGGGTAATTAAAATGACTAAAAAAACGCAAGAAAAAAGTCAGGAAAGCAAAAACACGGGTTGCCCTTTTCATGCACAACCTAGTAATGAAAAAGAAAACTACCGAGCACTAGAAGACGGTATTCATCAAGACTTTAACGATGAAATGTCGTACAGCGATTACTTACAGTTAGAGCAAATATTGTCGGCTCAAAAGCCTATCAGTAATGAACATGACGAAATGCTGTTTATTGTCATTCATCAAAGTAGTGAATTGTGGTTAAAGCTAGCTGGGCATGAATTACAGCGCGCTGTAGAGCATATAAAGTCAGCTAACTTTGGCCCCGCATTTAAAGTTATCGCGCGAGTTAAGCAAATATTCCTGCAATTAACACAATCTTGGAATATATTATCTACGCTAACGCCAAGTGACTACTTAAAGTTTCGTGACGATTTAGGGCGTTCGTCAGGTTTTCAATCCTATGGCTACCGTAAGCTGGAGTTTTTATTAGGTAATAAGAATGCTGATATGCTCAGTGTTCACAAAGCTAACGACCCTGCACACCAAGAACTAAGCCAGCTATTAAACTCGAACAGCCTTTACGATGAAGTCATCATTGCATTAGCAAATGCAGGCTTTGATATTGATGATAACGTGAAGCAACGCGATATTACACAACCTTATCAGCGTAACGATTCTGTGCTTGCCGCATGGCTAAATGTTTATCAACAACCTGAAACTTATTTTGAATTATATGAGTTAGCAGAAAAGTTGGTTGATATTGAAGATGCCTTTCAGCAGTGGCGCTTCAAGCATATGTATACCGTGCAACGTATTATTGGTTATAAACAAGGAACAGGTGGCTCATCTGGGGTAGGCTTTTTGAAAAAAGCTCTGGATGTCAGCTTTTTCCCAGAGCTTTTTGAAGTTAGAACACACTTATAATTTGCTGTGATTCCTGTGATATAAGCACCTCTAGCTAATTGGTTTTGGTGCTTTATATTAACAAAAATATTAATGCTCTAAAACAAACAATAATTCAGCTAAATCAGGCAACCATTGAAACTCTTTTAGTTTAACCCGTGCTCCAATAACAACCACTTGCTCATCTTGTAATAAATTTTTTTGCCGTTCAAAATTTTCACTGCCTATCGGAAATGAAATTTTCCCTTGTGAATTTAACACTCTATACCAAGGTACTACTTGCCCTCGCCAGCCTTCGTTAGGGACTGAACCCAATGCTTTACCAACCAGTCTTGCCCTTCCAGGTAAACCAGCAAGATCGGCTATTTGGCCGTAACATGCTATTTTCCCAACAGGAATGGCCTGCACGGTTTGCCATATTTTTATATGCTTTGGATTTGCGGGAGCTTTAATTTTTGTCACTGTCATCTTAAACTCAGCGTGAGTAATGTTTTATTTATTTTAGTTAGCCAGAGAAGATACCGTAAATTAACCTACCAAGGTAACACTTCACCATTAGAGTGTCTGAATACGCCACTTTCATTAAGGTTAAGTTGATTAATTAACTTTACCAATCGCTGTGCAGATTCACTAGCACTGATATCACCACCATAATTAACCATATCAGTTTGTACATAACCGGGATGATAAATACCAACTGCTATTTCTTGACTGGCAAGATCATGCGACAAAGACATTGCTGCCGCGTTTAAAGCCGCTTTCGACATTCTGTATCCGTAACGTCCACCAGAACTATTATCAGCAATAGAACCCATTCTCGATGTAATAAGCGCTATTTTTGCACCTTGTTGTAGTTGCTGCTGTAAACTGGCTACAACATTTAGCGGCGCCAAGGCATTAATTTCAAATTGTTCTCGTATGGTGTCGAGGTTTAAATCATTTAAACTTTCATCACGTAAAATACCGGCATTACAAACTAAAACATCAATATTAACTTTCGCTAAAGCGGTAGCCATATGTTTAATACCTAGCTCGGTAGCTACGTCGACATGTTCAATCACATTTACCTGCAGGGTATTCAATTCATCAGAGGTTTGACGGCAAAGTGCAAAAACGTTATCGCCTTGGGCTTGAAAGTGTTTAGTCATAGCTAAACCAATACCACGGTTAGCGCCTGTAATAACAATATTCTTATTCATTAACGCTCCTTTAAATCCAAATTTTTATTAAGAGTACTAAAACTAAAAAAACCACTTCAAAGAAGTGGTTTTTTTATGGCAATACTAATAAAAGTGCTTACAAGGCTGATGCCTTATTCGCCACATTTACCTTCTTTTTTAGCTTTACCTTCGCCACATTTGCCTTCGCCGCACTTACCTTTGGCTTTAGCTTTCATTTTACTTTCACCACATTTGCCTTCACCACACTTACCTTTGGCTTTAGCTTTCATTTTACTTTCGCCACATTTGCCTTCGCCGCACTTACCTTTGGCTTTAGCTTTTGATTCGCCACATTTGCCTTCGCCACACTTACCTTTGGCTTTGGCTTTCATTTTACCTTCGCCACACTTGCCTTCACCACATTTGCCTTTTTCGTGGTCATCAGCAGAGACAATAGTCATTACTTCTTGTGTAGCAAACGGGTTAACTTCAGCTTTTGCTGGCATAGTTACCGCGACTGCCAATGTAAATAAGCCTAATAAAGCCGCAATTGAAGATTTTTTGATTAATTTCATTATGTTTTCCTTTTAATATTTCAATTTGACACTACATCTATAAGTATAGCTAATTACAAAGACCATACACGGTGTAATTAAATTTCAAACGTTGTAAAATTTACTGCATAAATAAGTAGAAATTCGTTCTACAACTAAAAGAGCCTATCTTTATCTCCATGAAACCTCAAGTAAAAAAAATCATACTGGCACCTATGGAAGGTGTAGCTGATGAACTCATGCGTCATTTATTAACCTCGCTAAACAACTATGATTTTTGTATTACCGAATTTGTTCGTATTGTTGATGCTTTATTACCTAAGCATGTTTTTCAAAGAATATGCCCAGAACTAGATAATGGCTGCAAAACAAAAAGTGGCACGCCTCTTCGTATGCAGCTACTTGGTCAAGAGCCAGAATGGATGGCAGAGAACGCCGTTAGAGCGATAGAAATGGGCTCACACGGAATTGATATTAACTTTGGTTGCCCAGCAAAAGCGGTCAATAAAAGTAAAGGTGGCGCAGTTCTTTTAAATGAGCCAGAAAAAATTTATCAAATTCTCAGTAGCATACGCTCAGCCGTCGGTACGGATGATATTCTATCTGCCAAAATAAGGTTAGGTTTTACTGATGCATCAAAATTGGATGAAATTGTTAGTGCGGTGGAGTCTGCAAATGCCAATCAGTTAACCATTCATGCTAGGACAAAACAAGATGGTTACCGCCCCCCTGCTTATTGGCACTTTATTGCAGAGATAAAAGCAAAATACGATATTGAAATATTTGCCAATGGCGAAATTTGGAATAAAGAAGATGCGTATAGCTGTATGTCTCAAAGTCAAACACCCAACTTAATGTTAGGTCGTGGGGCGCTTGCAATGCCCAATTTAGCCAATGTGATTAAGCTAGATGAAGCACCGATGCCTTGGCACGAGTTAAGTTCACTATTAAAACAGTATAGTGACTTAGAATTACAAGGCGATAAAAGCTACTACTTTTCAAGTCGTTTAAAACAATGGTTACGTTATTTAAAACTGCAATATCCTCAGGCAAATACCCTGTTCAATGCGATTAAAGTATTAAAAAATAAAGATGAGATCCTCTACCAAATTGACTTAGTAGAAAATACCTAACACTTTATATATTTGTCGCTGTCATAGAGGAATAATGTAGAGAAATTTATTATTAGGCAGACGCAGCTTTTTATTAAACAACAGGGTAAGATATTTGTTAACAAATACAATGAATTTAACTTAGAGAAGAAGTAGCTAAAGTGAATAACGGTTCAGAGTTAAGAGCAAGATATAATGACGTAAATCGTGGTGTATATTTTATTGGAACAACGCCACCGAAAAACGATACTCCTATTGAGCAAGTGTCAGCAATTGCCGATAAATTGCTTGAACGTGTTAGTGACATCGACTTTGACGGCTTAATTGTTTATGACATTCAAAACGAAGATTCCCGCACTTCACAACCTCGGCCATTTCCATTTAAATCAACACATGACCCAAGGCTTTACGCTTCGCTTTTAAATCAAAAGTCTAACAGACCTGTCATCACCTATAAAAGTGTAGTGCAATCAAGCCGCAATGATTTTAATCAATGGGCAAATGAAGCGTGGCAAGATTATGGAATTCGCGACATTGTATTAGTTGGCAGCCCATCGCAGCGCAATAATGTCAGTCTTCCTTTAGGTGATGCTTATAAAGCCCTAGTTGCTAATGAGAATGATTTTTTTATTGGTGGTATCACCATTGCTGAGCGTCATGCCTCTAAAGGTAATGAACACGCAAAGCTTATTGAAAAGCATCAACAAGGTTGTGACTTCTTTATTTCTCAAGCTATTTACAATGCTCAAGCCACTATTGACATGTTGACTCGATACGCCATTGAATGTCAGCAACAAGGATTAAAACCACAGCGTATTATTTTAACATTCTCTCCTTGTGGCAGTGAAAAAACCTTAGAGTTTATCGAATGGCTTGGTGTAAGTGTGCCAGAAGCAACAAGCTTGCGTATTTTAAATGCTAAAAAGCCTTTATATGAATCCATTCGAATTTGTAGCAATACTTTGGTGCAAATATTAGATGCAGTATTGCCATACAATTTGCCACTTGGTTTGAACATTGAAAGCTTAACTAACCGTAAAGAAGAAATTGATGGATCAATATTGCTCTATAAATTATTACGTTCAACCATGGATAATTATTTAGCGAAACAAGAACTCAGCAGTCTTAATGCAGTTTAATTAGCCATTTAATTTGCCTTAAAGATCAGCTATGCTTTAAGGCAATAAAGTGTTTGAAAAATCATTTAGTTTAATGTTTCAAAAGGAAAATTTTATGTCTGGTACTGCGATGGTTGTAGCAATTGTCTTTATCTCTGTTGGTTTTGGCGTTATGTACGATATGTACAAAAAGCACTTAGAATTTAAAGAGCGAACACTAAATCACAGTAGCGAAAGTGACGAAAAAGCCATTGCCACGCGAAAACAAGTTGAAGCACTTGAAGAACGTGTGCAAGTACTAGAAAAAATTGTCACTGACGAAGGCTACAACGTACAAAAAGAAATTAATAAACTGTAGACCGTATTAATAACATGACAATAAATAGCTCAAATTTACTGTGAAACTGATCATGAGAAGCGAGTTTAATAACTTGCGAAAAAACCCTCTGCATAGCTATGAAAGTGATGTAAATGGTGCAAAGCAAGTGGTGAAAATTTTTCATGGTGATGAACTTATTGCCAAAAAAGTGACGTTAAAAAAATCTATCCGCTATTTTGGTGCCAATGGCTACCAACAATTCCTTACTGACGAAACTGATTAATAACAAACACCTATCAATTCCTTGTTCATATAACTGCACACTGGCCTTATATTTCAAACGTTTTACATCTAGACACATAATTTACATTTGCACATTGTTTATTTTATAATCAACTCATTCTGACGCTATGCGTAAATTTTGAGGTAAACCGATGAAAAACATTGTTGTAAGTTTTTTTGCTGTAATTCTATTATGTTCATGTTCATCAAAGCCTCAAATTGCAAACTGGCAGGGCGAGTCATTAGGTAACTTAATCTTGGAATATGGCACACCTGCAAGTTTTCTCAGACTTGAAGACGGTAATAAAGTAATTCAGTATGATTACAGTACTTCGGCAAAATTAGCAGGTAATTATTGCCAACTCACTTTTATGATCGACGGCGCTAATAAAGTTCTTGGCGTGAATGGTCAAGGCAATGGCATAAGCTGTATTAATTGATAGAAGTTTGCGTATGCCCCTAGCTACAGTTAACAGTATGACGAATCTTTAATAATGAAAAGTTTGGTAACACTTAGAGAAACATCAAGGCTAGTGCCTTGTAAAAAGGTTTGCTAAGCTAAAACTAAATAAAGGAGTCATAGAATGAATAAAGAACTTCAAGGTTTGTTTCTTTGTATAGCAGCACTAGGGTTGGCTTATACTATTTTGATGTTAATTTTAATGTTATTTACTGGCGTTAAGTTATTTAAAACTATTGCTATTGTGTTTACCTTATCGGCTTTACTGTTTACCTTAGGGCTGTCAAAAGATATTCGAGTACGCATTAAGCAGAAACTGTTAACGGCAATTTCACCGCAAAACAATCGCTATTCAGCTACTTAGTCCCATATTATGAATATCAAAGAACTTAATATTTAAAAATTAAGTTCTTTGTTTAGCTTCGTTAACTTCTATAGAAAAGTAAACAACAACTAACCTTCAAACGGGTCGCCTAAAGACGCTAAAGTTTTTCCGTGTGGTATCGGTTGCTTGGTTTCTGGGTCAACTTGTACAAAAACAATATCATCCGCTAAACAAATTGTTTTTTTAGTGGCTTTATTACGCATCACACACGTAATGGTAATTGAACTACGCCCCACCGCTTTGGTCGACAAACCAAACTCAACTACATCACCTTGCTGCGCTGGCGATTCAAAGTTAATAGCACCAATATGTTTAGTTACTAAACAATTAGTTTCAAGCTGGCAAATGGCATAAATAGCGGCCTCTTCATCAATCCAAGCCAGTGCTCGTCCACCAAATAGTGAGTTTGCGTAGTTTAAATCATTAGGTAAAATTAACCGACGAGAAAGAAATCGCATAGTTGTCCTTGCATTGAAAAAGAGCTGTGAGCCAACAATAAATATGTTAGCCCATGATTATATATTGTGTAGTTGATTCAGATTAGTTAGTGACGCTTTTCTTAGCATTGATAATATCAGTGACCAACTCTAAACCTGATTTATCACATTCAGGTAATTTAACATCGGTTGTTGCTAGTGCATGGTTTCTATTGCCCCATTTAACAACATGCGCACTCCATGTTAAACCGCCACCAAAAGCAGGTAATAATACATATGAGTCTTTAGCAATAAAACTTTCTTCAATAGCTTCAACAAATGCAACGAGAGTAGTGGCTGCCGACATATTGCCATATTTATGAATATTGACAAAAACTTTTTCTTTGTCCATTTTCAAGCGCTTAACTAAAGTATCAATGATGCGTAAATTAGCCTGGTGTGGCACAACACTGGTTATTTGCTCGGCACTTAATTCAGCTTTCGCCAATGCTTTATCACAAGCCTGTGCCATACCTGCGACGGCTTTTTTAAATATTTCTTGACCTAAAAATGCCCAGTTAGTTTGACCAAGTACGCGTCCTTTGTTAGCGTACTTCATACCCCAACCTTCAACAGATAAAATATCTCGAGACTCGCCATAGCAGCCTAAAGCTTCAGTAATAACACCTGATTCTTCATCACTTTGTTCAAGATAAAGCGCAGCAGAGCCGTCACCAAATAGTACCGCCACATCCCTATTTTCCCAATCCATAATCGGTGAAATAGTTTCAGCGCCAATCACTAATGCTGATTTAACAACACCACTTTTTATCATTGAGGTAGCAACACTTAAACTATACATACCACCAGTACATGCTGTACTGACGTCCATACAAGCAGCATTTTTAGCACCTAATAACCGCTGGACATTAGAGGCAGCATTAGGGCAAAGTTCATCAAAAGTTGTACTACCAAAAACAATTAAATCAACATCTTCGGCTGTTTTTCCTGCAGCGGCTAACGCTCTAGCGCAAGCAACATAAGCAAGCTCGCTGACGGTAACATGAGAAATTCTTCTTTCCTTCATGCCCGTACGGCTAGTTATCCACTCATCATCCGTTTCAAGAAATGTCGCTAAGTCATCATTTGTTAAAGTTGCTGGTGGTAAACACTTTCCCCAACCAGTAATTGCTGCATATGTCATATTAAAACCTTTATTCACTATAGTTTCGGCTACTACAGCAGCCAAAATAGTCTTCACTTAATATTGGCATCATACTATAAAAAGTATGTTTTTATCCTTCAAAAGCAACACTTTTTGCCATTTTAATAGCAAAAATCAAGCAATGGTGAGATTTATTAAATTTAGATACAGAAATTAAATAACTTGATAACACTACAAATTTGCTCGGCTGTTTTTATGTTCGAAAAAAACGATAATAGTGAATTAGAATAGAAAAAATTATGAAGTTTTTATTTTTAAATAGACAATGCATAAAAATATCGAATCAAATCTATAATGCTAGCTTCTATTGAAAACTAGCATTATAAGCACCGCTTCAATTATCTTTGCAATAAGTGCAAATTTTAATATTTATAACGATAAGCCCAAGTTATCTAATACTTGATTTAAGTGCTGAATGGCCTCGTCGGTAGGTCCTGGATAATCGCCAGCTATTGGTACGTTACCAAGATAACCAATATCTTTTGTCCCTTCTGGGCTACAAAAAAATGCTGCTAACACTAACCTGCGTATACGAGCAAAGGCTAGCATTGGCTTAGCAAACTCCGCAGATAAATCTGCTTTATTATAGGCAATATCATCGACAATCATCAGTTGCTTAGCTGGACTAACATCAATAAATAAAGCATTAAAACGCAATATTGATTCATCATCAAGCCACGTGAGTATATTGAGAATGTATTCCTTATCAGCTTGTTGTCGTGAATATGGTGCGCTGACCCATTCATCGACCACATCAGGTACTTTTACCTCACTCGCCGATGGTACATTGCCCTCTCGAGGGACTATGATATCTGCGAGTACCGCTACTAATGTCAGTTGCTCTGTGGTTAATATTCTTGGCCAAACATTTTTTGGTGCAATAATAAGGTTTGGATCTTTACCATAGCCATTCGCGCTGACTGGAGAAAGACTAAGATTTGGCCAATGCCCTTTACTTGTATTTAGCTTTTTGCTCGAGCTTTGACAACCTATTAGTGCTGGAAAAGCAGCCGCGGTAGAAATAGCTCCAAGCCACTTCAATGCACCACGGCGTGTTAAAGAACTTTGATAAGGCTTAGAGCTAGAGTATTTGTTTTTCTTATCAGCCATCTTACAATGCCCCTTTATCAAGTTGTGATGCTAACCAAGTCGCATTTCTCATCGCTAAGGTCATAATAGTTAACGTGCAATTTTTATGGGGGTTAGAGGCAAAAACACCAGCGTCCATGACAAAAACATTTTTACAATCCCAAGTTTGCCCCCATTGGTTGGTAACAGAATTTTTAGACGAGTCGCCCATTCGAGTGCTTCCAACTTCATGAATAATTTGTCCACCTTTGAGAATGGCATCTTCTGCTTTAGGCAAAGGTTTAGTAAAACTAGCCCCCATGGTTTCTAAAATTCTACGAGCAGTTTTCAAACCATGCTCAACTTGTTTAAGTTCATGCTCTGACCACTGCCAATGAAACTTAACAACAGGTATGCCCCATTGATCTTTTACATTCTGGTCAATTTCCATATAACAATGTTCATTTGGTAGCATTTCACCACGTAATGACAAACTGACATACGAACCATAAGCCTGCTTAGCAATATTTTTTAAGGGTTGACCATAACCGTCTAAGTTGCCACTTACGCCAGCACCTGGAGCACGAAATCCAGAGCCTATTTCAAAATGGTAACCGCGTGGAAAATCTAACAGCTTTTCTTTGTGAAGTTGGTGCCCCCACCAAGGAATGAATAAATGGTTCGCTGTGTGGCCATCTTCGTTATATTTTGGTCGACCAGCTAGCGCGGGAATTAAAGCACCATAGCCAACTCCGGTTGAATCCATAATATTTTTCCCCACATGACCGCTAGAATTAGCTAAACCATTAGGGTGATGCTCACTCTTAGAATTTAACAATATTCGTGCTGATTCACAGGCACTTGCAGCCAATATGATGACTTTAGCTTCAAGGCTATGACTCTGCTTTGTCATTTTGTCGATGTAGGTAATGGCATTGACTTTACCATGTTCATCAACATTTACTTCTTTGGCCATTGCGTTAGTGATCACCGTTAATAGCCCGGTGGCTTTGGCCATTGGAATAAGTGATGTTGTCGTTTGAAATGCAGCGCCAATTGAACAACCGTGCCCACAAGGTGTGGCATAGAAACATGCTTGACGATCATCTTTAGGACGAGTGAGTACGGCTCGATGCATAGGAGCAGTGGCAATACCTAGTTTTTTAGCTGCGGCTGACACCAACAACTCAGGTATTCGAGGTTTAGGGGGCGGCTGTAAAATTCCTTCAGCGGAATCTGGCATATCGTCTAAACCGGTGTTTGTACCACAAATACCAACTAATTCTTCGGTTTTATCATACCAAGGGGCTAACTCTTCATACTCAAACGGCCAGTCAGCGCCTAAACCGTCACGTGTAAATCCTTTAAAATCATGAGGGCTAAAGCGCAAGGCATAACGACCCCAATGATTGGTTCTACCGCCTAACATGCGAGAACGCCACCAAAGAAAGTCTGAACCTTCACCCGTTGTGTAGGGCTCACCAGGGACAGTCCAACCTCCGTCTACAGTCGCATCATAAAAGCCAAAATCTTTATCAACATTGCCTGAGCCCATTAATGGCGCTTGAGCATTAGTCTTAAACATGGGGGTTTCTGTTTTTGGGTTATAATCGCGCCCTGCTTCTAACATCAGCACTTTGTACCCTTGCTTGGTAAGCGTATATGCTGCCATCGCACCGCCAGCACCTGAGCCAACGATAATTACTTGATAGTCAAATGTAGCCATTATTTTAGCTCTTTTATTTTTATATTTTTAAACCAAACAGCATCACTGTGATCTTGCAAACCGATATGGCCCGTTGTCGTTTCTGCAAAACCTTGCCATGTACTAAATTTGCTCTTCGACACACGCTGCTGCCACTCTCTGCTCGCAATGACCGTATCGGCTGTTTTTATACCATTTTGCCATACCGTTAAAGCATTATTGCTGAGCCGAATACGCACTTGGTTCCACTGCCCTGCTGGCTTATGAGACGCCTTCGGAGACGCTAATATGTCATAGATTGAACCAGACAAATGTGAGCTAATTTTATTATCCGCATGCCGTTCGTTGTCGAGTATCTGCACTTCGATAGCATGTGAATATATTTGTTTACCTTGCTCATCTGCACGAATAAAAATACCGCTATTGCCAGCTTCTGATATTTTCCACTGTAATTTCAATTCAAAATTTTCATAGCGATTTTTACTCAACAAATCGCCGCCACCGCCTGCAGATAAATGCATAGCATTCTGATCAACAACCCATTTAGCGTTAATATCATCACCTTTAAAATTACGCCATTGCGACATGTCTTTGCCATTAAAAAGTAATTGCCAACCCGATCTTCGCTCCTCGACCGACAAGGTATTTTCACCTGCAACACAAGCGCTGACGAATGCACAAAGCACTATACTCAAAAGCAATTTTCGTCCACTGTTGTTGATTAATCGTAAATGCAAATTTTTCACTTATCTCACCTCAATGCTTTATGTTCTAGGTTGCACTTGTTTAAGTATTTTATCTAAACCTTGTTTAGACTTTCTTACCGCTTGTAAAGGCGTTAAGCCATTAGGATATTCTTCCTGCTCTACAACCAGCCATAACGTACCGCCCACTGACATATTACTTTTTATAAGATTTAACCAGTCAATAGTGTCTTCTCCTATAATAGGCAGTTTGCCTTGGGTACCTTTTGGTAAGCTTGCTTTATAGTGGGTGGTCAAGGTTCTGCCAGGGTAACGTTCTACGTATTCAATCGGATTTTTTCCGGCGTAAGTCGTCCAACCAACATCTTGTTGTAGTACAACATCTTGAATAGTGTTTTTTGCCAAATAGTCCCAGTAAGTACTACCTTTAAAGTCATTAAACTCGTCGTCATGATTATGAAAACCAAATTTAAAGCCTAAAGGGGCTAGCTTAGCTGACAATTGATTAAGTTCATTAACTACCGCTTTAATACCTTGCGGGTGAAAAGCTCTTTTATCAGACCCAACAATCAGTAACTTCGCATCTAAGTCTTGGTAAAAGGCCATTGATTTAGCATAGTTTTTATCATTAAATTGCTTAAAATTAACATGTGCTCCACTGGCTTTTAGGCCTAGTTCACTGAGAAATTTTTTTAGACCCTTGCCATTATTTTTATATGGACCAAAATAACCTGCAAACTCAACGCCTTCAAACCCCATATCTGCCAGTTGTTTCAATGTGCCTTTAAAGTCACGTTTTAAATCATCTCTAACAGACCACAATTGCACACTTAATTTTGGTAATTGCATCTCCTTACCTTCATTTGCGTAATTGTTTGTTGATAGCAATAACGCTAACAACATCATGCTTAGCATAAGTTTCTTCATTATTATTTCTCTTTTTATTGTTATTACTGCGTCGTTCATTTCATTTTGATTGTTGCCTTTTCATGTATATGGCCAAACCGCTAAATACAACAACAAGTACCATAGGAAAGATACTTAAATTTGCTAATGTGGTTTGTCCTGCCACCTGTTCTGCTATGGCGATGGTAGAGTTTTCAGCTAACGCTTTCTCTCTAGCTTCATCAATCCATTGACCAATAACAGGGTTCCATAAACTGACAGCAAACATACCGACACCGCCCATTATCGACATGCCTAACGCTCCAGATTGGGGAATATATTCAGCAACAAATCCAATCATCGTTGGCCAAAAATAAGTAACACCAAGCGCAAATATCAAAGCAGAAATGTAGACCATGTTACCTGACGCTATACTCATGGTGAAGATACCAATAGAGGTCATTATTGCTGAATAAAGTAGTACTCCAGCAGGATTAAACCTATGCACTAATGGTCCAGCAAAGTATCGACCAACGGCCATTACACCAGTAACCATTGCCATAATTAGCATTGGTGAAGCGCCTGAAGAACCTAAAATTCGCTCAATCCATTGTTGCGTGCCCAACTCACTTGTCGCGGTTAGAGTCATACACAAAGCCATAAATAAAAACAGTGGCGAAAAGAGCCCTTTAATATTATTAACAGTAGAAGTATCAATATGGCTCGTTTGAGGGAATTTCTGGCTAATGATAAAATAACCATATATTAAAGTAGGGATTAACATCACAGCAATTTGTGCTTGCCAGCCAAAACTCATGTCCGTCATATATTTTGAGATCAATGCTCCAATAACAATGCCACCAGGAAACCAAACATGAAAACGATTTAACATTGTGGTTTGTTTTTTGTGATACAAATCAGCAATAAGTGGATTACAACCGGCTTCAACGGCGCCATTAGCAAAACCAATACAAAAACTCGACAGTAAAAGCAGCCAAAAGCCATCCGCTGAAATTGTTAACAACAAACCAAGTAGATGACCAATAAACGCAATAATAACCAGTTTTTTTGCACCTAAAAAATTATAGAGCAAGCCCCCAAACATCGTAGCAACAGGAAAGCCTAGGAATGCCATCGCATTGATCCAACCTAACTCACTATCAGATAAACCAAAGTCTTGGCTAAGTTGGCCTAAAATTCCGGCGCGAATGGCAAAGGTCATTGCGGTTACAGTTAACGCAATACAACTGGCGACAAATAACCTGTCGTGACTAGTTTGATCTGACATACGTCCTCCTAAAGTCCCAAAATACTGCGATTTAAAGATTGATCAGTACCGCTTGAAGCAAAGTCGTCAAAGGCATAATCAGGAGTGCGTATTAAGTGTTTTTCAATAAAGCTTGCCCCTTCTCTAGCGCCATCAGTTGGATGCTTAAGGCAACACTCCCATTCCAATACCGCCCATCCGTTGTAGCCATATTGCGTTAGCTTACTGAAAATTTGTTTAAAATCGATTTGTCCATCGCCAAGTGATCTAAAACGCCCCGGACGTTGTTGCCAATTTTGATAACCACCGTAGACACCACTACGACCATTAGGTCTGAATTCAGCGTCCTTGACATGAAACGCCTTAATTCGCTCATGATAAATATCTATAAATGCCAAGTAATCAAGCTGCTGTAATAAGAAGTGACTTGGATCATAAAGAATATTAACGCGTTCGTGATTGCCCGTTGCCGCTAAAAATCGCTCAAAAGTAATGCCGTCATGTAAATCTTCCCCGGGATGAAGTTCATAGCAAACATCAACGCCCACATCTTCAAATTTATTCAGCAAGGGTAGCCAGCGTTTCGCTAACTCCGAAAAACCATCCTCCACTAAGCCAGGCGGTCGTTGTGGCCACGGGTATACGGTTTGCCATAACAAAGCTCCTGAAAAAGTAGCATGAGCATTTAGCCCCAGTGATTGACTAACTTTTGCTGCCATTGAAACTTGTTCAATTGCCCATTGCGTTCGCGTCAGAGGCTTATTTTTAAATTCATCAGGCGAAAAACCATCAAACTGTTTATCATAACAGGGATGAACCGCAATCAATTGACCTTGAAGGTGGGTCGACAATTCACTGATACTTAAGCCTGCATCACTAACAATTCCTTTAACTTCATCACAATAGGTTTCACTTTGATAGGCAAGTGTTAAGTCAAATAATCGTTTATCCCACGTAGGAATTTGTACTGCCTTATAGCCCAAGTTTGCCACCCAATGACAAATACTCTTTAAGTTATTAAATGGTGCATCGTCTTGACAAAATTGTGCGAGGAAAATGCCAGGCCCTTTAATCTGAGACATGTTATTTTTCCCCTGCAGAAAGTTCATTATCGATAATAAAAGGCCACCATTTTTCCTCAGAAATACTCGCTTTTACGACATTTTCGATAAATGCCATGCCCCTAACCGCTTCTTCTATTCCAGGCAAATCAAAATACTGGTTATCACAAGGTAACTGTGTTTTTTTAGCTCTGATTTGTTGAACAAAATTAGCGTAGATATTAGCAAATGCTTCAAGATATCCTTCTGGGTGCCCCGCAGGAGTTCGCATAGCTTGTTGGGCAGCCACACACATTTCTCCAATCCCAGCTCTGATCATTTCACTTGCTTGGTTCTGAGATTTTAACCACAAGGTATTCGGCTCTAATTGTGACCATTCAAGACTTTTTTTATCTCCATAAATTCTTAGCTTAAGATTGTTCTCATCGCCAAGTGATATTTGACTTGCTAATAAAACCCCTTTCGCACCATTTGAGAATTTTAGAAGTACTGTGCCATCGTCATCCAATGTTCGCCCGTTTACTGTGGACGTTAGATCCGCGCATAATTCAGTAATAGTCATGCCTGAGACGTACTCGGCTAAATTTGATGCATGCACACCAATATCGCCCATACAACAGCTTAATCCTGATTTACTTTCATCTAAGCGCCAACTCGCTTGTTTACTATTTTCATCGGCTTTTAACGCCAACCAACCTTGGCTATACTCAACGACTATTTTAGTTATATTGCCCAACTCACCTTGCGCAACTAAATGCCTTGCCTGCTTAATAAGCGGGTAACCGGTGTACGTATGGGTCAGCGCGTAGAGCGTATTCTGTTGCGCTATTATTTTTTTGAGTTTCAGTGCTTCATTTAAGTTGATCGTGGCGGGTTTCTCAGACAAAACATGAAAGCCATATTCCATTGCCATTTTAGCAACAGGAAAATGTAAATGATTAGGAGTGACAATAACAACAAACTCCATACGCTGGCCTTCAGGAAGCGCGGCTTCGGCTTTAAACATATCTTGATAGGTGGCATAACAACGCTGTTCAGCTATATAAAGTGATTTTCCCGACTCAATACAATGTTGATGATTAGAATTAAACGCACCACATATCAGCTCAATATCACCATCCATAAAAGCGGCGATGCGGTGTATTGCACCAATAAAGGCGCCTTTACCACCACCTACCATCCCCATTCTAATCTTCTTCATAGCTTACCAATATTAAAAATACTGTTGAAAAATATAGCTCTACTATAGAAGTTAGAGGAAAAAATGTGTTATTAATAAATCGTTTGATGATGCAATAAATTCGGCGTTTACGTATTTAGCTTAAAGGTAGTTTTCAATAAGGATTCATTAATGCCAACACAGATAGATCACAACTTTCTTAACCAAGTTGAAATTGAACAAATTATCAATATGTTTGATTTACTACCGGGCGTGTTGTTCTGGATAAAAGATAGAAATCATGTTTTTCTTCATGCAAATCAGGCTTTTATTGAACACAAAAAAGTGAAGGGATTAAGTCAAATAGTAGGTAAAACCGATCACGACTTCTCACCAGCCCATATTGCAAAACAGTTTATCCGTGACGACAAAAAAATACTTTCAGGACAATCAGTTACTGAACGTTTAGAAGTAAACATGACACAAACTGGTGATACCGCATGGTATGCGACATCGAAGCGATCGCTGTCAAATAAAACAGGAGAGATAATAGGCTCTTACGGCATTACTCGACATTTACAAAAGCAAGCTATGGCTTTGACTGGTGTTGAAGCAATCAAAGTGCCCGTAGATTATGTTAGAGCAAATTATCAACAGCCCTTACTCATTGAAGAACTAGCAGAAATCGCGCATTTATCAGTTAGCGCGTTAGAAAGACGTTTTAAAAAATACCTCACGAAAACCCCTAAGCAATTTATCAATGAGGTGCGTTTAGAAAACGCACGTCGCTTACTAATTGAAAGTCATATCCCTATTTCACAAGTGGGCTATGAAACGGGCTTTACTGACCACAGTTATTTCAGCAAACAATTTCGTTTATTTTTTGGCGAATTGCCTTCTGAAGCACGAAGCAATTATCAAGCGTTAATTCAGCCTAACAATGAAAATTAGGCGTAGTAGCTTGAGGAAATAAAAAACCGCTTACTTTAATAAAATAAGCGGTTTTCAAAATTAAACTGCGTAGTATTTGCTTATGCTATTTAGCTGCAACTGCGCGCGCCTGATGCAGCTTTTTATAGCTTTCAATTAAACGCTGATGTTTGTCTAAGCCTTCAAGGTTCATACTGGTTTTCGTTAAACCATGGAACTTAACTTCGCCGATAATTGAACCAACAACATTTTCCATAACTTCTTTACCAAACATTCTATTGAAGCTTTCGATAAAATGTTCAAACTCCATATCATCGTCTAGTTCAACTTCAAGTACTGCCTGCATCGCTTGGTAGAACAAGCCACGTGCTACCGTATTATCGTTAAATTGTAAAAACTCAGCGACTAACTCATTGGCATCTTCTAATGCGCCTAAAGCTAAGTAAATTAGAATTTTTAATTCAAGAATTGTCAGTTGGCCCCAAACGGTGTTTTCATCAAATTCAATGCCAATTAAAGTTCTAATATCAATGTAGTTATCTAACTGGCTGTCTTCTAAGCGTGTTACTAAACTTTCTAAAGCATCGTCATCAAGAATATGTAAATTTAGAATGTCTGCACGGTAATTTAGTGCCTTATTGGTGTTGTCCCAAATTAAATCTTCTACAGGGTAAACTTCTGAATAGTCAGGTACTAACATGCGACAAGCGGTAGCACCTAGCTCATCAAAAACAGCAACATAAACTTCTTTTCCTAAGCTTTCCATAATGGCGAACAAGGCAGTATTTTCTTCTTCACTGGTGCCAGAAAAGTCCCATTCAACAAACTCAAAGTCATGTTGTGAACTAAAGAAGCGCCAAGAAATTACACCTGTTGAATCAATAAAGTGTTCAACAAAGTTTTCAGGCTCAGTAACCGCCATGCTATTAAACGTAGGACGAGGAACGTCATTTAAGCCTTCAAAACTGCGGCCTTGTAACAATTCAGTTAAGCTGCGCTCTAGCGCTACTTCAAAACTTGGGTGTGCACCAAACGAAGCGAATACACCACCAGTTCTTGGGTTCATCAAAGTTACACACATGACAGGGAATTGACCGCCTAATGATGCATCTTTAACGACTACCGGGAAACCTTGCTCTTCTAACGCTTCAATACCGGCTAGAATGCTTGGGTATTTTTCTAACACGCTTTTCGGTACATCAGGCAGTACAATTTCTTGTTCGATAATTTGACGTTTAACTGCACGTTCGAATATTTCAGACAAACACTGCACTTGCGCTTCAGCTAAATTATTACCAGCACTCATGCCGTTACTTAAGAATAAGTTTTCAATGAGATTCGACGGAAAGTAAACCGTTTCACCGTCTGAGTGGCGTGTATAAGGAATAGCACAAATACCGCGCTCTGCCATACCTGAGTTGGTGTCAATTAAATGAGAGCCACAAAGTTCATCGTCTGGATTATAAATATCTAAACAGTAGTCATCTAAAATACCTACTGGTAGCTCGTCATTTTCATTCGGCTTAAACCACTTTTCACTTGGGTAATGAACAAAATCGCTATTGGCAATTTCTTGTCCTAAAAATTGATCATTATAGAAAAAGTTACAATTTAAACGTTCAATAAACTCGCCTAATGCTGAACATAATGCGCTTTCTTTGGTTGCACCTTTACCGTTAGTAAAACACATAGGTGACGCTGCATCACGAATATGCAGTGACCACACGTTAGGTACAATATTACGCCAAGAAGCTATTTCGATTTTCATACCAAGATCAGCCAAAAGCGCAGTCATGTTGGCAATGGTTTCTTCTAGTGGTAAATCTTTACCTAAAATAAAGGTGCTGGCGTCACTTTCAGTGTGACCCATTAACATGGCTTGCGCGTCTTCTTCTAAGTTTTCAACAATATCAACTTTAAACTCAGGGCCCGTTTGCACAACTTTTTTCACTGTACAACGGTCAATAGAGCGCATAATGCCTAAACGGTCTTTTTCAGAAACGCTTTCTGGTAATTCAACTTGAATTTGAAAAATCTGGTTGTAGCGATTTTCAGGGTCAACAATATTATTTTGTGATAAGCGAATATTTTCTGTTGGAATATCGCGAGAGTTACAATAGACCTTAACAAAGTATGCGGCACACATAGCTGAAGAAGCTAGAAAGTAATCAAATGGGCCAGGAGCAGAGCCATCACCTTTATAGCGAATAGGTTGATCGGCAACGACAGTAAAGTCGTCAAACTTAGCTTCAACTTTTAAGTTGTCGAGAAAATTAACTTTGATTTCCATTAACGGGGTCCACGTATAACTGCCACTACGGCAAAATAATTCAATGTTGCTAATTATCGTGTTTTTCGTGCCAATAGTCTTGGATTAATTCAAGAAATAACCATTAAGATCAGAACAACAAACTCATATTGAAAGCCGTATGGCGTTACAACCCTAAATAACCCGCCGTAAAGCCACCAACAAAACCAAACATGGTACTGGCGAAAAAGAAACCTAAAATAGCTGCAGCAAACGACTTAACATAAGCCAATGGCCTATGTGGCAGGTATATGCGCGCAATAACAATAGCTGGATATATAACTGATAGAGTTAATAAGCCAATTTGGCAGTAAAGGTTGTTGTATTGACCAACCGCGAGTAAAACGATAGACAAAACCGTTAAATGGCCATTTAATAATAAATACGCCACATAAAGCTCAAAGGTATTATATTTTGCTTTTCTAAAAGCTAGTTTTGATGCTACAGCCATTAAAAACGCAGTAATAAAAAAGAAATACACTAAACTATTTTGCAAAATGCCTTTAATCGCATCAAAGTTCTCTGAGCCGAGTTCGCCCGACGTAAAGCTTTCCATGCTCGCTTCAACCATATTCACATTCAAAAATGACGCTAGCACCATAGAAAAAGTAACTAGCCAAAAAGCATACTTCGCAGGGTTGAAATAGTTAACACGTTTGCCATCAAGGTATTCTCGACAGGTCACCGCAGGCCTTAATGTTAAGCCGATAAACGTTTTTAATAACGGAGAACGCAGCTCTAAAGTACCGCGTTGAATGAGCAACAATAAATTTTTAAAGGTAATGCGCTGTGCTTTTTTCTGTCCGCAATGACCGCAAAACTCAGTGTTAAGTGTTTGGCCGCAATTAAGGCATTCGGTTTGATGACTAAATTCCATTTAATTCAAAATTTCTCTATTTTTTCAACACAATAATAACTAATACGCTTACTGTCAAAGTAACTTCATTGTTATTGAGTTATCCCAAAGTAACTTTTTAGTAACTTTTTAGTAACTTTTTAGTAACTGCCCCATCAAAACAAGGTATAAAATATACAATAAAAAAGTTAAAGTTAGCAAAACAATAAAAATCATAAGCTGGGCATTTTGAAAGTAGATAAATTGATAAATTTAACGCCATTAATATTCGTTATCATCACTAGTTTTTTAGCCGCTTTTGGCTCGTTAGCAAATCCCCTAACAACAGTCTCAGCATTTAAGGACGTTAGTGATAAGAACTTTCAAAACCTCATTGTTCGTACGGGAGAACCGAAGCAACACAAAGATTATGATAGTTATAAAAACCAAAAATTTAATCCGCTTTTTGACTTAGGTGCTTGGCACGGCTTTTTACTTCCGGCAAGTGAGCAAAGTTTAGGCGGCTTTACGGGGCCAATGGTAATTGCGCAAGAATACGGTTTATTTATTGCAAAAAATTTAGAGCAATTAACGATAAAAAATCGACATAGTAATCATAAATTTGACTGGGAAAATGCTCAACGAACGCTTTATTCTCAGCCGGGCGCATTAGTACAACGTTATGAGTTCAAGAAACTTACTGTTGAGTTATCATTGCATTTCATTTCAAATCGCAGTGCAGTTATTCGCACAACGTTAATCAATCAATCAAATGACGAACTTAATTTAGCATTACAATGGTCGGGCAAATTATTATCGCAGTGGGATGATAAAAAAACAGTCGCCCAAGCTTTACCTAATTGGCAGCGTCATATTAAAAATACCGATAAAGGTATTAACATATCGTTTTCGAAACAGCGCTCTCCTTGGCATATATTAACCAGTAATTCTTCACAATATGATATTCGCCGATCTATCTCTACCAACACGCAAGTCATGCAAAAGAAGCATCAATACCTAAGCAGCGCAAATATTGACATTCCGAGCCAGAAAGTTAAAAAAATATACACACTACAAAGCTATTTCCATAATGATGCTGAAATAAATCTTGCAGCAACTGATCTTAACAAAGCCATAGAAAACTCTGAGAATTTAATCCAAAACAGCCAAAGTCGTTGGCAAGGTTACCTGAATAATACCCTTAGTAAATCATTGAATAATGACCGACTTTTACCGGTAAAAACACAACTGCGAGAACGAGTTGCTGTCAAAGCATTAGAAACATTAATTGGCAATTGGCGAAGTGCTGCTGGCAGTTTATTGCATGACAGTATTACACCCTCGGTTACCGCACGTTGGTTCAACGGCACATGGGCTTGGGACAGTTGGAAACATGCAGTTGCAATGTCGGCAATAAACCCAAACTTGGCGAAAGATAATATTCGCGCAATGTTTGATTATCAAATATCAACCGATGATCCTTTACGTCCACAAGATCATGGCATGGTTGTCGATGCAGTTTTTTATAATAAAGACTCTGCTAGAGGTGGCGATGGGGGTAACTGGAATGAAAGAAATACCAAACCACCTCTTGCCAGTTGGGCAGTATGGCAAGTTTACCAAGCAACAAATGACCGTGATTTTATTGCCGAAATGTACCCTAAGCTGAAAGCTTACCACCAGTGGTGGTATCGCAATCGTGATCATAATAGAAATGGTTTAATTGAATATGGTGCCACTAAGCATAGGCACCATAATGATGATAAGGGTAATATACGCTTTAGTGTGCAGTACAAAGTAGCAAACCAAATGCTTGGCAATGGTTTACAAAAAGTATTAAGTAAATGTCAGTTAGCAGAAGACAACTGGCAGCATTGTAGTGGTATAAGAAACTATGAAGCCGTATTAGCTGATGGCCAATATCACGCAATTGATATTGGCGCTCAACATGGCAGTGCTTGGGAGTCAGGCATGGACAATGCTGCCCGCTTTGGTTTTATCACTGCTGAACAATTACAAAATTATGCCAATATTACCTATGCAGGAAACTTACAAAAAGCTCGCATTGATTGGCAAGTGCGTTTTTTTGAAAATAGATCAACAACCAATGAATTGCTCGGTTTTTCAATTAACCAAGAGTCTGTAGAACTGAACACCTACCTTGCTCAAGAAAAAGCATTACTTAGCCAAATGGCAAACCTTTTAAACATGCCTAAGCAAGCTCAGCAATTTAAACTCGCTTCAAAGCAGCTATCAAAACGGATTAATCACTGCTTTTATGATGAAGAATCGGGGTTTTATTATGATAGAGCCATTGCCGTAACTATGTCGATAAACAAAAACGTTAATCTAGATTCTTGCTCTGGCAAATTACTAACATATCGAGGGCGTGGCCCTGAAGGCTGGAGCCCGCTTTGGGCCGGTATTGCTGATAAAAACAAAGCAGAGCAAGTTAAAAATACCATGCTTGATGAAAGAGAGTTTAATAGTACCATTCCGTTGGGCACCGCCGCCAAATCAAATCCAGCCTATGATGCAGATATTTATTGGCGTGGTCGTGTTTGGCTAGATCAGCACTACTTCGGCATCATGGCACTAAAAAATTATGGTTATACTGAGCAAGCTAAGCAGCTTAGCGATAAACTTTATTTGAACGCAGAAGGTTTAGCAGAAAGTGCCACTATTCGTGAAAACTACAATCCCGAGACGGGTGTTATGCAAGGGGCAACGAACTTTAGCTGGAGCGCTGCGCATTTATTAATGCTTTACCACGATTTATAACTAAAGCTAATGAGCGATTTATAGCTGATAAATATCTCGGTAAAATCGCTCTACTTTACGAAAATGTCACTAGTGACTCTGCACCATAGAGTCAGGCATTCTCACGGCTACTACAGTGCCTTTGGCACAGACCCCATTATTTGCAGATACCGTTATTTCAATCACTATTTTATTTTCTTTTACTTCGGTAAAAGTCCCTATCAATTCAAGTTCAATACCCATTGGAGTTGGAGCTAAATAACTGATATCCAGTGCTGCTGTAACAAAGCGCATTGCGTGGCCAGTTCCCATTGTGCGAGATTCTTGTCGATACGCCATTGCTGCAGCACTACCGGTACCATGGCAATCTATAAGAGAAGCCAATAAACCACCATAAACAAAACCAGGAATAGCTATATGACATTGGTCAGGCACAAAGTGCGCGATAGTTTGCTCTGCAGCTAATTCACTAATATTTCCCTTATGAGTATGCCAATAACTTTTCAGCTGATGACCATCAATGTTATTTTTACCACAGCCATAGCAATGACTCAGATCATCCGGGTAACAATTTTGAAAAGCGACTAGGTTCATTTAGCACCTCCTTGTAAGCTTATTGCACATAAGTAAAATCAACACATGTGTTAAATCTATGTTAAGAATATTTATTTTTCAAGTGCAAATATTAAAATTATTGTACATAAGTAAAACCAATAAATAGGCTAAATTTCAACCAAACATGCCAAGAGTTTACGTGAAATAGAACGTACTTATGAAATAATCCTTTTATCATCAATTACCTTGCCATCATCTAGTAAGCTACCAACTTGTACAAACTCAACGCTGCCATTAAGTTTAGTAAACTTTTTCAAGTCACTGGTAAGTTGAAAAAGTAACGTTTCGGTATTTACATCTGGTTTGTTTATATGGTTAAACTCACATTGTAAGTGCATTTTGTCTTGATGGTTTTGCTGAGTTATCGTCAAGCGCGCCTTGGGAAAGTCGTCTGTTGTTAATCGCACACGTTCAATTTGTTCAGGGTGAACAAACATACCTTTTACTTTAGTCGTTTGGTCAGCACGCCCTAACCAACCCTTAATACGCATATTGCTTCTGCCACAAGCACTTTTACCAGGCTTTACCGCCGATAAATCACCAGTAGCAAAACGAATTAATGGATAATCGGTATTGAAACTTGTCACCACCACCTCTCCTACTTCGCCATCGGCTACGGGCTCTAAACTGCCGGGGCGAACAATTTCGACAATAAGATCTTCAGCGATAATTAAGCCATCATCAGCAATACTTTCATAAGCGATTAAGCCGATATCAGCTGTTGCATAAGCTTGTAAAACATCAATGCCTGCATGAGTAAATTCCGCTCGTAGTGCTTTTGGTAACGCTTCTCCTGTGACTAACGCTTTTTTAATACTAGTAATATCTCGACTTTGCACTTTCGCCTTATTAAGTAAAATATTAAGAAAAGATGGCGTGCCGCAATAGCCCTGTGGTTTTAAATCTTCTATAAGTTCAAGTTGTTGTTCTGTTTGTCCAGGACCTGCGGGAATAACCACACAACCGCAAGCACGTGCACCTGAATCAAGAATAAAACCACCCGGCGTTAAGTGATACGACAAACAGTTTTGTACCAGATCGCCCTCTCTAAAGCCTGCGGCATAAAAAGCTTGTCCCATACGCCACCAATCTTGCTGGCAATTCTCTAGCTCATAAATAGGCCCCGGCGATTGAAATATTCGACTAACATTGCCATTTTTAGTATTTAGCCCAGCCAACGGCGGACTTAACTTTTGTAAACGCAGTAAGTTCGACTTTCGCGTTATGGGTAGTTTTGCTAATTGCGCTCGAGAGTCAACATTGTCTGCATTAATATCAGCTAATAGCGCTTGATAATAACTAGACTGCTGCTTGGCAAGTGAAACAAACTCAGGCAAACGTGAAAACAAAGTTTGTTCACGAACATCTGCCGCTGTATTTTCTTTTTGATGATAAAAATCAGTCATAATGGCTCAACAACGTTACAAAAAATGTGGTTTTAAAATAGTTATAAAATAGTTTTAACGACGATTAGATAGTGCTTTATTACAACCATCGCTTACGACGTTTATAAGACTTCAAGCCCTTAAAGCTTTTCCGTTCTTCATTGCCACCACCTAAATAAAACTCTTTAACGTCTTCATTACTCATTAACTGTTCTTGGGTACCATCTAGAACGATTTTCCCTGACTCCATAATGTAACCATAATTAGCTGCCCTTAATGCGTAGTTAGCATTTTGCTCAACCAGCAGCATGGTGATCCCTTGGTCGACATTAATTTTTTTAATTATGCCAAATACTTCTTTTACCAAAAGTGGTGATAGGCCCATTGAAGGTTCATCAAGACAAATCATTTTCGGTCGTGCCATTAATGCACGGCCAATGGCTAACATTTGCTGCTCACCACCTGATAAGTAACCCGCTAAGCCCGTGCGTTCTTTTAAACGAGGAAAGTAGTGATAAACCATCTCAATATCTTGATTTATTTGCGAGTCTTTACGAGTAAATGCGCCCAACTTAAGGTTTTCTAACGAGGTCATATCTTCGACAATACGGCGCCCTTCCATGACTTGAAATAAGCCGCTTCGTACTACATCTTCAGCATTTTTACTGTCGATACGTTCGCCCATAAAAGTAATATCACCTTTAGTTACTTCACCATTTTCAGTTTTCAATAAACCCGATATAGCTTTTAAGGTGGTCGACTTTCCTGCGCCATTTGGCCCTAAAAGGGTGACAACTTCACCTTCAGGAACGTCTAAACTAACACCTCGAAGTACTTGTATAACTTCGTCGTATACGACTTCAATATTGTTCACTGTCAATATTGGTGATGCAGGTTGTAGTTTTGTAGCCGCTTGTGACATACATACTCCGTAATAATATTTTTAGTGATGAATTTTTACTGCTAAATTCATGCTATTTAGTTCATACAAGAAAGTGGTTGTTGACCGAAGTTATTACTTTGCTCAACAACCTAACATTAACGAAAAGAGTGAATTAGTAGCCTAGCCAGTCTTCTCGGCGATCAAGGGTTACTTGCGAAACTTTCTCTACCGCAATATCACCACCGTTATAGTTACCTTTGTAAATATTCACTTGGTTAATGCCACGATGATCTTCATTGCTCCAGTTAGCCGCTAAACAAACACCTTCAAGCCCCTCCGGAACCCAATTATCACGGGCGTACATACCTTTCTTGATGTTTTCACCGGTAATACCACCGTTGTCTTTCGCCCATTCCATCGCTTCTTTCATAAAGAAAGTTGAACAAACACCGCGAATATAATGATGAACTCGTTGTTCTTGTCCTGACTTATCTGACTGTTTAGATATTTCGCGCACCAGTTTCATACCCGGTACTTGGTCAGTCCAAAATGGTGTCATGGTAGGGAAAACATAATCTTTAATCCCCTCACCTGCAGCGCTGAATATTTTCTTATCACCACCCCAGATATTCGACATAAACTGAATATCAGTGCCAACAGTGTTACAAGACTTAACTAATGAAAGCACCGAGCCACCTAAGTTGCCGATATAGCCATAATTTGAGCCTGAACTTTTCAAGCTCAAACATTGCGCTTTAAAATCTCCAGGCTTCATCGAAATAACCACTGATGGTTGAACATCGAAACCTAGTTCACTTGCATACTCAGCACAGGCGGCTTTTGGCGCATTAGGAAAAGGATGGTTAGCGCCAATATGGGTAAATTTAGGCTTGCCTTTGCTTCCTTTTTCTTGCCAGTCTTTTGCCGCCCACTGCACTAAGCCACGACAGGCGTCTGAATACGATGCGCCGTAAAAAAAGTTATAAGGTGCTGGCTTTTTAGTATGTGGATTTTTACCGGTTGGATCAGTTAAATGTCCTGAATATGAGGCTGAAAATACAGGCGTTTTATCTCTAGCAACAAAAGATATTAATGCTTCTGTATCTGCTGTTCCCCAGCCTTGCATCGCGACCATTTTTTTGCGTGAATGCCATTTTTTATAAGAAGCAATCGCTTGTGGTACTTTGTAGGCATAGTCAATTGTTTCATATTCTAGTTTTGTGCCTTTAATACCGCCATTGGCATTTATATAAGCTAAAGAGTCTCGAACTCCATCAGCGTAATTTTTACCAACAAATGCTGTCGGACCAGACATATCAGCCAAATGGCCAACAAATACTGAATCTTGTGCGAAAACTTGACTGCTCATCCCCAAAGCACAGCATACGAATAGAGAACTTAATTTTGCTTTATGTTGCATGACTATTTCCTTCTTCTTTTAAATGGCTATATTGCCAATGACTTGTTGTATTAATCGTTGTACTAGTTGTTGCATTAATTTTTCATCTTTATTTTTTTACTTGTTATTCAATCTCTTAGTAAGAAAATGGGTAGAACTTCCAATAGTTTTTAATTTGTCCCCAACGATGTGCCATGCCTTCGGGTTCAAAAATAAGGAATAAAATAATCACTAAGCCTATCGCCATTTCTTTTATATAAGCTAAACCGTCAACTACCATAGGAATGTTGCCCCACTCGGTCATTTTCATTAGACCAACGCCACCTTCTAGTGCTTCAGGCAAAAACACCATAAACACCACGCCCATTAAAGTGCCTTTAATTGAGCCCAAGCCGCCGATAATGATCATGGCGAGAAACTGTATTGACATGAAAAGTGTGAATCCTTCCGCTGAGACGTAACCCAAGTAATGAGCATATAAAGCGCCGCCAATACCGGCATAAAATGACGAAACACCAAACGATAACAAACGATACTTGTTTAGTTTAATGCCCATTATTTCAGCGGAAAGGTAATGGTCACGTACAGCGATAAACGCACGTCCTTCTCGGCTACGCATTAAGTTACAGCCCCAAATATACATAAACACTAGGGCAAACAAGGCTACGTAAAAGAAGCTTTCGTCGGTATCAAAAGCGAAACCAAATAGGTTAATAGGATCAGCTGACGACCCTGCTGAGCCACCTGAAAACCAATCTGCTCGGGCAAAAAAATCTTCTAAAATAAATTGCGCCGCCAGTGTTGCAATTGCTAGGTACAGGCCTTTAATGCGCGATGCCGGCAAACCAAATACCATGCCCACTCCCATGGTTAAAAATCCCGCTAGTGGAATACAAAGTAATACCGGTATGCCAAATGAAATATTTAACCAAGCTGACGCAAACGCGCCAAAACCAAAGAATGCGCCATGGCCTAAGGATATTTGTCCGGTATAACCGACCAAAATATTTAAGCCTAACGCTGCAATGCCTAAATACGATATTTGAATAAATAAAGTCAGGTAATATGCATCAACCAAATATGGTGCTGCACATAAGAAGGCAATAGCAATAATGGCTACATGCTTAATGTTTTTTGTTTCAAAAATAGTATTATCTTGTTTATAGCTAGTGCGAAAATCTCCGCACGGACGCATCGTTAAACTCGACATAGTAAACTCCTAAAATTCAATATTGTTCGCTGTAAATTGGCGCTGCGTTAAGTACTCAGCGCCTTATGAATTGATAAAATGGCGAACCTTTAAATTCGTTCGATATCTTTAGTGCCAAATAAACCGTATGGCTTGAACCAAAGGATGATCAGCAAGACATAAAATGGTGCAATGTCATACATGTTGCCAATTTGCAGATACTGGCTATCAAAGAACTCAGCAACATTCTCTAAAACCCCGATGATCAAACCACCAACAATGGCACCAACAATAGAGTCTAATCCGCCTAAAATAACCGCTGGAAACACTTTAATGCCCATCATTGAAAGCGAACTTGAAACGCCACTGACCATAGCAATAACGACACCTGCTGTTGCTGATACTGTTGCGGCTATGCCCCAGCTCATAGCAAATACCTGCTTAACGGAAATACCTAAACTTTGCGCGATTTGTTGGTCAAAAGCGGTAGCTCGCATGGCTAAACCATATTTGGAATATTTGAAGAATAAATAGAACGCCACCATAATAATTAGCGCGATCACCGTACTCATTAAGTAAGCAACTTCGATATTTAAACCTAGTATTTGAATACTTTCGGTTTCAAACACTTTTGGAAAGCTTTGTGCAGAAACACCAAATATCCATTTCATCAAGGCTTGGAAAAATATCGATAAACCAATAGTCACCATGATGACTGAAATAATAGGCTCGCCAATCATCGGGCGTAGAACAATCATTTGCAGCAAAATGCCAAACACCGCCATAAATACCATGGTCAGTAAAAACCCGACAATAAAGGGCAGCTCCAAATAAATCAGTAGTGCCCAACAAATCCAGGCACCGATCAATAAGAATTCACCTTGAGCAAAGTTAACAATTTGTGTTGATTTATAAACCAAGACAAAACACATGCCCACGACGCCATACAATAAGCCAACAATTAAGCCGTTGACGATTAATTGAGTTAGTAATTCAAAGTTCATGATGCTCTCCGTTCTATAATTTCTTGCTCAACAGTGCCGGTGTTTGACTGTGTATCTGACAAGCCATTTGACAGTAAGGACTTAACTCTAAGCTGAGTTTGAATACGGGTTTTTGTGCCATCTTGAAAAACCACTGTTGTGTCAATATCAACAACATCTTTGTCGTCATAGATTGCAGAAATAATGTCACCGTACTTTTCAGCAATAACGCCACGACGAACCTTACGGGTGCGGGTTAGCTCACCATCATCAGCATCAAGCTCTTTATAAAGTAATAAGAATTTATGAATTTTTTGTGCCTCAGGAAGTGACTCATTTACCCGTGATATTTCTTCACTAAGCTTTTGATAAACCTCAGGCAAGGTAGATAGGTTGGTATAGTTAGTAAATGAATAGCCATTTTGCTCAGCCCATTTCGCCACAATGCTAAAGCGAATACAGATAATGGCTGACAAGTAAGGTTTATCTTTTCCTAGAATGACCGCTTCACCGATAAATGAAGAGAACTTCAATTTGTTTTCAATGTATTGCGGCGAGTACTGTGCACCATTGCTAGTACAAGCCAGATCTTTGATTCGATCAATCACCACCAAGTGACCCGAAGGCTTAAAATAACCGGCGTCTCCTGTTTGCATCCAACCATCAACAACATCTTCGTCATAGGCTTGTTGATTGTTCAAATAGCCAGTAAACATACCGACGGTTTTAGAAATAATTTCGCCAACGCCAGCTTCGTCAGTATTAATCACTTTCACTTGCGCATTATCAAAAGCGACACCAACACTGTCGTAATCAACATCATCTTCCTGGTGAATGGTATAAGCACCACACATTTCAGTTTGGCCATAAAGCTGACGTAAAGGCACACCAATGGTTTGGAAAAATCTAAAGGTATCTGGCCCCATTGCTGCACCACCTGTTGCCGCCGATTTTAGAAATGAAAAACCTAAGCGATCACGCAGTGCTTTCATCAATAACACGTCAGCTAACCAAGACTTTTTACCTTGTGCTTGACTCGCTTCTGCCAGCTTCATTGCGTAATTAAATAGTTTTCTTTTTAATGGCGTTGAGTCCATCATTCTGGCCTGTACATCAGCCAAAATTCCTTCCCAGACTCTTGGTGCTAATAAGACAAAACTTGGTCCTATTTCACGTAGGTCTGACATTAAGGTTTCTTGCTCTTCAACAAAGTTAACTATTTGGCGGGCAATCAGCGCTTGTCCTACGGCATAAACCTGTTCCATGATCCAAGGCAATGGCAAAACAGAAACATAGTTATCACCGGCATTACGCGGATCTGCTCGAAGATATGAACTGCAATGCTTAACAAAATTGCCGCCATTAAGTAGTGCAATTTTGGGTTTAGAGGTTGTGCCTGAGGTCGTACAATAAATAGAGATATCATCAGGCGTAGTGGCAGCAAGTAATTCTTGATAGTGCTTTGGTTTTGCCTTATCAATTTCCTGACCTAGCTTATAAAGCACGTTGACATCAATCAGGCGTGAGTCGTTATATTTACGCATACCTCTTGGGTCGCAATAAACAATAAACTTAACTTGTGGAATATCATCACCAAGTTCAAGTAACTTATCACATTGCTCTTCATTTTCAGCAATTACTACCGTCGCGCCACTGCTATCAAGCAAGTACACCACTTCTTCGTGCATCGAGTCTTGGTAAATTCCTATGGAATAACAGCGCATCGCGTGAGCAGCAACTTCTCCCCACACCCACTCAGGGCGGTTATCACCCAGTAAAGCAATCGCATCACCTTGGCTTACGCCCATATCTAATAACGCTAGTGATAGCCATTTCACTCGATCGTTATAATCAGTCCAAGTGAACTCATTCCAAATACCAAACTCTTTTTCTCGCATGGCAACATCGTTAGGCCAGAGCTGGGCGTTGTTTTGTAAAATTTTAGGAAAAGTATTTAACTCGCCCATTTCAAAGTCGTTCTGGTGTTGATTAATTGATGACATTAGCTCACCTCCTCTAATTTCACATCAGCTTGCACCGTATCTTCAGCATCTTCTTCAAGCCCTAAATAAGCGCGTTTTACATAAGGGTCTGCCATCACTTCATCAGGTAAGCCAGAAATAAGCTTCTTACCAAAGTCGAGCACCATAACTTCGTGTGAGATATCCATTACCACGCCCATGTCATGCTCGATCATCACCACGGTAATACCGAACTCTTCATTTAGATCGAGTATGTATCTAGCCATGTCCTCTTTTTCTTCAAGGTTCATGCCTGCCATAGGTTCATCAAGTAAAATGAGTTTGGGGTTTAACGCCATTGCACGCGCTAATTCAACACGTTTACGTAAACCGTATGACAAGGTGCCAGCAACCGATTTACGAATATGAGAAATTTCAAGAAAGTCGATAACCTCTTCCACTTTTCTTCGGTGAGCTAATTCTTCTTTTTGCGCGCCAGATGTCCAATATAAAGGCCCTGTAAGCCAATTATTTTTTAGTAAATGATGTCGACCAACCATGATGTTGTCTAATACCGACATATGACCAAATAAGGCTAAATTTTGAAAAGTACGCCCCATACCAAGATCCGCACGGTCATTCGGACGTAAGTGAGTTACCTCTTTACCGTCGAAAGTTATTTTGCCGCTATTAGGGCGGTAACGACCTGAAATACAATTCAGCATCGAGGTTTTACCTGCACCATTTGGGCCGATAATGGAAAAAACGGAACCTTGTTTAACTGAAAAGCTAACGTCGGTTAAGGCTTTAACGCCGCCAAAAGCCAGTGATATTTGCTCAATATTGAGTATCGACGTGGTCATACTCAACCTCCTAAATTCAAATGGGGATAAAAATTCCGAAAATTTAATATCTCAAAAAAATAGAGGGGGACAAGCCCCCTCCTAAAAACGTAACAACGATTGGGAAAGTTACGAAAGTTTCAAACATTAAAAGGTCCTTAAGGGGTTACAGCATGTATCTCATGGTTGCCTGTACGTAAGTAGAGTCTTTATCTAACTCATCAAGTGAAAAGTTACCTACTTCTATACCGACAGCTAATTCTTTAGTTAAGTCTTGAAACACGTTAACGCCCCACTGCGTGCGTTCACGGTCAGAAACATCACCTTCAACTTTCCCGTACAATACGGTTGAACGTAATGTTTCATTCCAAAAATGGCGATAAGAGACAAGTACCGAAGTCAAATCTTCAACTTCTTCACCATAAAGGTCTTTGACGGCAGCCACACCAACATAGCGACCTAACTCACCTTTATGAATTTGAAAGCGAATATCATCTTTACCACCCGCTTTAATGCGACCAGCAATTGATGCACCGAATGCAGATTCGCTGTTGCCCAGTGTGGTATTTAATTGACGAGCAAGACCAGAAACAGAAATGCTGCCCCAGTCGCCTTTAAAGTTATAACGTGCAACTACATCAGGTACGCTGTCGTTAGAGGTATCTCCGCCCCAGCTTTCAGGGTTTTCCAATGCCACTTGCAAGTTACCAACGTTGTAGCGTACTTGTCCTTGACGAATGAACACTAAGCCTGTTGTCGCTCCGGCAAAATCGGCAGATTCAGGAATTGCGCTGGTGTTCATAAAGGTTGACCAGGTTTGACCAACAGTTAAGTCTTTATATTTTACAAAGGCATGACGAATACGAGGATGGGCTGAATTAGATATCACCTCATTACCACCACCACCCCAGAAGTCCATTTCAATAAAACCAGTAACATCGCCGTGAACATACTTAGTATTAAAACGAGTTTCATTAGCAAAAATTTTAAATTGCGAAGCATCTTCCGCCAATGGAGCACCATCGCCAACCCAAAAATCTCGATAAGCCACATCACCATCAACATAGCGGGCATCAATTTTTATATAGCCACCGAAAGTAAGTTTGTCGTTATCAGTTAAGTCAATTTCATAGCCAGCAAACGCCGAAGTAGTGGTTGCTAAAAATGAAGATGCAAGTAGTAGTTTTTTATAATTTGAATTGAACATCTAGCTATTTCCCCTGTGTGTTGTGTGCAATCAATACTAAGCAAGTCGAAAAAATCAACAATTAGCAATAAGACTTAGCACCATGCGCTTAGTCCTTTAGTCCAATAGCATCTAATTGAACTTGTGAACAAAAATAGTCAGAGTTAAGATGATGAAAATTATAAAGTTCGTGATGAAATTACGAAGTAAAAGAAGAGTGCTATGTTTTCAAATTGGTTATTGGTAACTGTCAGCATTGGCTATATTAGCTTACTGTTTCTAATTGCTTATTTGGGGGGCAAATATCGCCATAAATTATTAGAAAAACAAAATGCTATTATCTATGCTCTTTCATTAGGGGTCTACTGTACTTCTTGGGGGTTTTTAGGCACATCAGCGCAAGCCGCTAATAATTCTTTCACTTACATTTCGGTATATTTAGCTCCCATTTTGCTGTTTGTCTTTGCATGGCCTTTTATTCAACGGATTATAAAAACTAGTTTAAAATTAAAAATCACCTCCATTGCCGATTTACTCTCTTCACGTTTTGGTAAATCACAAAGTTTAGCGCTAATTGTAACCTTGGTGGTGTTGATCGGCACCTTGCCTTATATCGCCTTACAGCTTAAAGCGATTGTTTATTCGTATAAAATATTACAGCAAAATCAAGACCTTCCTATTTGGCAATTAGGCTTAATTGTCAGTTGTATTTTGGCTGGCTTTACCATTATTTTTGGTATTAGAACCATAGATGTTACCGAGCGTCACCCCGGTGTGATGATTGCCATTGCTTTTGAGTCAATGGTTAAGCTTATCGCCTTCTTGTTGGTGGGCGTTTTCGTCTCCTTTATTATTTATGATTCACCGATGGACATCTGGCAGCAATCACAAAATAAGTTCACTATAGCGCAGCAATTTGAAAGCGAAAACTTATTAGGTATGGTTGGTTTACTGATCATCGTCATGTCAGCATTCTTGTGCTTACCGCGTCAATTTCAAGTGATGTTTGTCGAAATTAAAGAACAAAAAACCAGTAATTTAGCGCGATGGTTATTACCACTTTATATTTTAGTATTCGCTTTTTTTGCTGGCCCTATTGGCCTTGCTGGTACGTTAAATTATGGTCTGTCATTAGAGCCTGACGCTTATGTGTTATTCCTGCCTGCTTATAATGGCCAAGTGTGGCTTTCGCTTTTTGCTTTTCTCGGCGCTGTTTCGGCCGCCAGCTCCATGGTAATTGTTTCGACCATAGCGTTAAGTACTATGCTCAGTAACGAAATTGTCTTTCCACTAATGTTTAAGCTTGCACCTAGAAAACACCATGACTTTTTGCATTTTCAATCACGACTATTGCTGATCAGAAAAGGCTTAGTCATCGCCGTCATTACCCTAAGCTACGGCATGTTACTATTATCCCCTCCTGATACTTTGGCTTCATTAGGTGAAGTTGCTTTTGGTGCGATAGCGCAAATAGGCCCCGCTTTAATCGCCGCTTTTTTCTGGCGCAGAGCGACTCAAAAAGGCGTACTTTGGGGGATAGCGAGTGGCTTTTCTATTTGGGCGTTATTCAACTTATTACCACAATTAGGTTTCTACCAACATCCTTTAGCTAACACTGGTTGGCCTGAAACAACGTTAGTAACATTATTCGGACTCTGTATTAATATTTTAGTGTTGTATGTTGTTTCTTTGCTCACACGGCAAAACATTCGAGAACAGATGCAAAGTAAATTCTTTTATACAGAAGTTCAACATCCACAATCACATTTACCCAAGCAACCCAAAATTGATTTTCGCGAACTAGAGTACTTAGTCGCACGCTTTATCGGCCAAGAAAAGGCAACTGAGTGTTTTGTCACGTTTAATAAGACATATAAAAATAAAAAGCACAAAACCTATAATGAGGCTTTATTGCTCCACGCGGAAAATACTCTCGCGAGTGTTATGGGGTCTGCATCAGCAAAATTAGTCATTTCTTTTGCGTTAGGCGGTCGGGATATAGCATTTGATCAAGTGGCTAAAATTGTTGAGGATAATTCAACTCAACAGCTTGAGTTTAGTCGCTCAGTGCTGCAAGGGGCAATTGAAAATACCAGTGAAGGTATATCCGTTATTGATGGCAATTTAAACTTAGTGGCTTGGAATAAACAGTATTTAGATATTTTTAATTACCCTAAAGATTTCATCTATATCGGTTGCCCTATAAGCCAACTTATTCGCTATAACTTAAGTAATCAAAAGCGTTATATTCATGATGTTGAAGTACAAGTTCAAAAACGTTTAAAGTTCATTAGAGCGGGTAGCAAACATAAAACTGAACGACCATTACCAAATGGTAAAATCATCCATATCGAAGGAAACCCAATACCCGGTGGTGGCTTTGTGATGATTTTTTCTGATATTACCGAGTTTCGCCGCGCAGAAAGTCACTTAAAGGAAGAGAATACCGACTTAGAAAGCCGTGTTCTTGCCCGCACCCAAGAGCTAGAAAAAGCGAATTTAGAACTAGAAAAAGCTAACCAAGAACTTGCAAGTGCACAACTTAAAGCGGAACAAGCACATTTAAAAAAGAGTCAATACTTACGCGCATGTAGCCATGATTTATTGCAACCTCTTTCCGCCGCTCGTTTGTTTTCTTCAGCGGTAAGTTTGAGCTCAAAAGTTTCTCAGCAAGAGCGAATGCAAATAAAACAAATCGATAACTCACTGGAATTAGCCAACAACTTACTGCTAGATTTAAATGAAATTGCCCGTATTGAAAGTGGAAATATCAGCCCTGATATTGCAATTTTTTCAGTGCAACAATTATTCTCCATGTTGCAGTCAGAGTTTTCGGCACTGACAAAAGACTATAAAATTGATTTTCATTGCCACTCAAGCAAACTCTACATCAAAAGTGATTTAACCTTATTATTAAGAGTCATACAAAACTTTCTCAGCAATGCCTTTCGTTATGCTAATCATGGAAAAGTGTTACTTGGCTGTCGTCGTAAAGGCCAGCACTTATGTATTCAAGTATTAGATAACGGCCCTGGCATTCCAGAAGATAAGCAACAACAAGTTTTTGAACAATTTACCCAGCTTTCAACAAAGTTAGTCGGCCCAAAAGGATTAGGTTTAGGATTAAACATCGCACAAAGCTTAGCTAACATTTTACAGCATGACCTTGGCCTGACCTCAAAATCGGGTCATGGCTGCCTATTTAGTGTTAAAGTGCCAATTGCCAATGCTCCGAAACAAGAACAAGCTAACCCCATAAGAGCTAGTGCAAGCTTACAAGGCGTCGGCGTATTATGCATTGATAATGAAATTGACGTTATTTCAGGTATGAGTGAACTTTTATCGGCTTGGAAATGCCGAGTTTTTACTGCAACTAACGCTAAACAGGCATTAGAAATATATCAAGCACATGAAGAAGATATAGATATTTTATTGGTTGATTATCAGCTAATAGAAGAAAAACGCGCACAATCAGAATCTAGTTCACAATTTTTGTCAGAACAAACAAGTAATACAAGCCTAAAAAATGAAATGGCATTCAACGGTATTGAACTCATCAAAAGCATACGGAGTAAAAGCTGTTACCCAATACCCGCCATTCTCATTACAGCAACAACAGATGAGTCGGTACAAGTGCAAGCGCAGCATGCAGATATTGGATATTTAAGAAAAATAATAAAGCCTTTAGCATTGCGGGCCTTAATGAGCTCCTTGCTGACTAAGCAATTGGAACAAAATTATATTCCAGACAGTTTTCATTAATAGCAATTCCAGTCAATTCAGCATGTTGGCTAGGAGGTAAATGAAGCATTAGCCATTTTACGCTCATTTAGCATAATAACGGCTTGAGTACGGCTTTTAACGCCTAACTTTAAGAATATCGTACTCGCATGACTTTTAATCGTTGATTCTGACAGTGATAGCTCATAGGCAATTTGCTTATTGAGTAGACCTTCAGCAAACATCAGTAATATTTTATGTTGCTGTGGGGTTAGTGATGCTAATTTATCTTCCTGCTCTACGACTTGCTCTTCAGGGTTAAATTCACCATCAGGTACCCATAATTTTCCTTGGATAACGTCATTGATCGCTTTGATCATTTCAGGTACTGGTGTTGATTTTGGAATAAAACCAGCCGCACCTAAACTCATGGCTTTACGAATAGTATCTGCTTCTTCAAAACCTGAAATAATAACAACAGCAATTTCAGGATATAAATTTCGGATACTGTGTAAGGTATTAAACCCCTCTGCCCCTGGAATATCGAGATCCAAAAGGATCAAATCAATATCAGTTATTGTTGCTAACTTCTCTTCCAACTGCGGGATTGTTTCAGCTTCAAGTAAACGGAAACAAACAAAGCTAGACTTGAGCATCAACGACAATGCTTGTCTAAATAATGGGTGATCATCAGCAATGATGATTTTGGTATTTGATGTCATTTTATTTTATAACCTAATATTTAGATTAATGATCTTTTAATATTAACCAAGTAAACAAACGTAAATTAATTGATTTTAATCCAATAACGTAACAATTTTTTAAAAAACGTCAACGACAATTGTTACTAACTAGACTAAAGGACTAAGCCTATGACATTAGATTTTATGAATAGTGATAGTTCGGAAATTTATCAGTGCTAATTAGCTATTAATAAACTTACCAGATAACGCTAAACCACTGCGGTTATGCAATATACTATGGCACTGCGCAAGAATAGATAAAGCGATTGATTCAGGTAACTCACCACCTATATCAAAGCCAACAGGGCCATTGACAACACGGGCTAACCAAGCTCTATCAGCAATGCCACTTAAGGTTTCAACATTACTTCGTCTTTCAAGCGGGCCAAGTAAACCAATATATTTAGCTTGATTAGTCGAATGTAATAATTGCAACCAAGCAGCGTCTAAAGTTAAGTTATGTGTCATGAGTACTGCCGCATCAAGCTGCTGAAATAATTTCACCTGCTCGCTATTTTCTGACTTAAAAAAGTCATCAGGATGAACTCTAAAAATATCTGCTGCCTGTTTGAAAATGCTGTTACGTGCATAACTTGAACGATGATCTACAACGGTTACACGCCAGCCCAGCTGAGCCGCCATAGACACCAATGGAATAACATCTGAGCCGCCACCAAAAACCCATAAATTGAATGGTGCGGAAATTTTGGTCAGTGATAACTCATACTTATCAAGAACTGTATTAATGTGTGATTTATCTAAGGCTATTGCTTTAGTTATTTTTTCATAATGAAACTTGTCACTTTGCGGATGAGTACTGACTAAAATCTGACCTTTGCTATCAAGCATTGTCAGGGTATTTGACTGCGCTTGATTTTTATTTTCCGCTAGGTAGCTTTGCTGTAAATAACTTGAAACTCCACTTTGCATACGCTGTAACAGCTGAGCCAATAATGATTTATGTTCAGCTGTTAAGTACTGCAATAACACCCCTATTTTCCCTTTGCACCCTACGCCCAACTCAGCGGCATAGTCATCTTCTTCACGCATGTCATATTCAATATAATAGGCTTGTTTACTATCAAACACTTTTTTCGCGTGAAGGATAATGTTCGCTTCAAGACAACCACCACTGACTAAGCCAAACGACTGGCCAACGCTGTTGATAAGCATAATAGCGCCAGGCGATCGGTAGCTAGACCCTTCTTTATTCACAATTGTTGCCATTACCCAATCAAGTTCTTCACTTTGATTAAAGTAATGTTCAAGTAGAGCAAAGTGGGCGTGGTTATTTAGCAATGAAAAACCTCTTTTTAGTAACGAATGCCAAGGGCGTTATCTCTAAATCATCATAACAAGTTCAAGGTAGTTTCACATTATGAAAAACGTGTTAACGATTGCAGTTTTAGACTATATATGTAAAAAAATACTACAAAAAAGCCACTTTTCAGTGGCTTTAATAAAAAGTAAAACGAGTTAAGGTTTATTTAACGGTTTCTTTAACTGCCTCTTCAGCTTCATCAACTGGCTTACTTTTAGCTAATAATGCATCACGTAAACGCGTATCAATTTCTTGTGCTATTTCAGGATTTTCTTTCAAGTATTTAGCAGCATTAGCCTTACCTTGACCAATTTTATCACCTTTGTAGCTATACCAAGCGCCCGCTTTTTCAACCATTTCATTTTTAACACCAAGGTCCACTAACTCACCTAAGTTATTGATACCTTCTCCATATAAAATTTGGAATTCAGCTTGTTTAAATGGCGGAGCAATTTTATTTTTAACTACTTTTACGCGCGTTTCGTTACCAACAATTTCATCACCGTTTTTAACAGCGCCGATACGACGGATATCTAAACGTACTGAAGCGTAAAATTTTAGTGCATTACCACCGGTTGTTGTTTCTGGCGAGCCAAACATCACACCAATTTTCATACGAATTTGGTTAATGAAAATCATCATGGTGTTTGATTTTTTCAAGTTACCAGTTAATTTACGCATAGCTTGCGATAACATACGAGCTTGTAAACCCATGTGTGAGTCACCCATGTCGCCTTCAATTTCAGCTTTTGGTGTCAGTGCGGCAACAGAGTCGACAACAATGACGTCAATTGCACCAGAGCGAGTTAACATGTCACAAATTTCTAATGCTTGTTCACCAGTATCTGGTTGAGAAACTAAAAGGTCATTAATGTTTACACCAAGCTTTTCAGCGTAAATTGGGTCAAGTGCATGCTCGGCATCAACGAAAGCACAAACCTTACCGTTACGTTGTGCTTCAGCAATAACTTCAAGCGTTAAGGTGGTTTTACCGCTTGATTCAGGACCATAAATTTCAACAACACGGCCAAGAGGTAAACCACCTGCACCTAGGGCGATATCTAATCCTAATGAACCAGTAGAAATTGTTTCTACATCCATTGTGTTATTGTCACCTAACTTCATGATTGAACCTTTACCGAATTGACGTTCGATTTGGCTTAAGGCAGCTGATAATGCTTTTTCTTTGTTATCGTTCATTTGTTGCTCCACGATGGTTTAGGTGGTTAATTCGTTTTGATGAAGTAAAGTATACTGTATAGTCGTACAGTATCAAGGTTTTTATCAATTTATTTTATTTTATTGCTAAAATAAAATAAATGATACTTATTACCAATTGATAAACAACAACTTTATCCGCATTAGTAACTTTTAAGAATTTCGCCTTAAAAAGTTACTAATACAGTTTCTTGCTGTTATACAGGTGTTTTTATTTATCTGCCTCAGTACTAATTATTATGAAAAATAGAAAGATCTAAATACGTGGCTTATGGCATAATCTACTTACTTAATACCAAATCTCAAATAAACAGTCTTGGTATAACATATTAATAAATTTACGAGTTGCAGCACTTCAATGACAACAATAACAGCAGACCTTTCAAGCCACACCCCAATGATGCGTCAATATCTGACCATTAAAGCAGAATTCCCTCATATTTTAATTTTTTATCGTATGGGAGATTTCTATGAATTATTTTTCGATGATGCGAAAAATGCATCTGATTTATTAGATATTTCATTAACTGCACGTGGTAAAACCGGTGGTAACGCGATCCCAATGGCCGGAGTTCCTTATCATGCTGTTGAAGGCTACTTAGCTAAACTTGTAAAGCTAGGCGAGTCTGTTGCAATTTGTGAACAAATTGGTGACCCTGCTACCAGCAAAGGCCCAGTAGAGCGAAAAGTTGTTCGTGTGGTAACCCCAGGTACAGTTAGTGATGAAGCATTATTGACTGATCGACAAGATAATTTAATTGTTGCTGTTCATCAAACCCCACAAGGTTTTGGCCTTGCTTATTTAGATATGACCAGTGGTCGCTTTGTTTTAGTTGAACCAAATACTGAAGAGCAAGTACAAGCTGAGCTGCAGCGTTTAGCACCAGCTGAATTGCTATACCCAGAATCATTAACTGCTACGAGTATTATTGCCGGACGTAAAGGCTTACGTCGACGTCCTGATTGGGAATTTGATTTAGAAACTAGTAAAACATTACTCAATAAGCAATTTGGTACCAAGTCATTATCCGGCTTTGGCGTTGACAATAAGCCATTAGGTATTGCGGCAGCGGGTTGTTTATTTCAGTATGTTAAGGATAGTCAACGAACTGCTTTGCCGCATATTAGAGCTATTATCGCTGAAAGTGCTGCAAGTGCTGTTATTCTTGATGCCGCAACCAGACGCAATTTAGAGCTTACTCAAAACCTTCAAGGTGGTAGTGAAAACACATTAGCTGCCATTCTTGATAAAGCTGCTACGCCAATGGGCTCTAGATTACTTAAGCGTTGGTTACATTTTCCATTACGTGAACTAACTATCCTTAATAACCGACAAAATGCTATTGAAGAATTGCTACAGCAAGATCTTACGTTTGAACTTAATGGCAACTTAAAGCAGTTTGGCGATATCGAGCGTATTGTTTCTCGTGTTGCTTTGCGATCAGCTCGCCCTAGAGATTTTGCCCGTTTACGTAATGCACTTGTTTTGTTACCTGAACTACAAACATTAATGCAGAGCAGTTCACAAGTTCATTTGAACTCGCTCGTTTCTCAGTGTCAGCCTTTGCCTGAAGTTCAAACATTATTGGAAAGTGCCATTGTTGATAATCCACCCGTGCTCATTCGTGACGGTGGTGTAATTGCCCCTGGTTATCATGCTGAATTAGATGTACTGAGAGATCTAAGTGACGGTGCCACCGAGTTTTTAGCACAACTTGAAGAACGTGAAAAAGCCCGTACTGGCATTCAATCGCTCAAAGTTGGCTACAACAAAGTGCACGGTTTCTACATTGAAATGAGCCGTACATCTGCAATGGATGTACCGGATGATTATATTCGCCGCCAAACATTAAAAAACAATGAACGCTTTATTACCAATGAGCTAAAGCAGCATGAAGAAAAGGTATTATCAGCGCAAAGTAAATTCCTCGCGCTTGAAAAGCGTTTATACGAAGAGCTATTTGATAAAGTATTACCTGAATTAGAAAATCTACAATTGCTTGCGCAGTCATTATCAGAAATAGATGTGTTAAATACTTTTGCAGAACGCGCTGAAACATTAAATTATGTAAAGCCAAAGCTGCAAGAAGAGAGCGGTATTAATATTGAAGCAGGTCGTCACGCCGTTGTTGAGCAAATGACTGTCGATCCTTTTATCGCCAATCCTGTTGTGCTGACTGACAGCCGTAAAATGCTAATCATTACTGGTCCAAACATGGGCGGTAAATCAACTTACATGCGCCAAACAGCATTAATCGTTTTACTTGCTCATATCGGTTGCTACGTGCCTGCAGGTGCTGCAGATATAGGAATGGTTGATAGAATATTTACCCGTATCGGCGCTTCGGATGATTTAGCCAGTGGTCGCTCAACCTTTATGGTAGAAATGACAGAAACTGCCAATATTTTACACAATGCCACCAACAAAAGCTTAGTGCTACTTGATGAAATTGGTCGTGGCACTAGCACCTATGATGGTTTATCACTCGCTTGGGCATGTGCAGAAATGCTAGCCATAAAAACTAAAGCTTTTACCTTATTCGCCAGCCACTATTTTGAGTTAACCTTATTAGCTGACCAAGTTGATAATTTAGCAAATGTGCACCTTGATGCGGTTGAGCATGGCGACAGCATTGTTTTTATGCATGCGGTACAAGAAGGCGCAGCGAGTAAAAGTTTTGGCTTACAAGTAGCACAGCTTGCAGGTGTACCAAAGCCAGTTATTCAACGGGCAAAACAACGCTTGTCTGAACTAGAAAAAATGGAAGCACCTTCTATTATGAATAATGCTCCACAAGCATTTGAACAACTGTCATTAATGGATACTAGCCACCCTGTTGTAGAAGCGTTGAGTGCTACAGATGTAAATGAATTAAGCCCTAAAATGGCCTTAGATTTATTATATAAATTGAAAGAGTTAGTTTAGGTTCAATTTATAAATAACCTAATTTTTTTATTGAATAAAAATACAAATATTAAACACAAAAAAACCAGCACTTGCTGGTTTTTTATTTATGAAGCTATCGAGTTAAGTTTATAACCTAATACTTAACACTCTTTAGCATTACTAATTGTCTAAACTAAACTTGAAATAATGCTTCAATTGATAAGTCTTGTTGACTCAAGATATCACGTAGTCGTTTCAACGCTTCGACCTGGATTTGACGAACACGTTCACGTGTTAAGCCAATTTCAACACCAACGTCTTCTAATGTTGCCGCTTCGTAGCCTAACAAACCAAAACGTCTGGCTAATACTTCACGTTGCTTAGAATTAAGTTCATTCAACCAATGCACTATATTGTGTTTAATATCATTAGTTTGTAGTTTTGTTTCTGGGCCACCTGATTTTTCATCTGGAATAACATCAAGTAAAACTTTTTCACCTTCACCGCCAAATGGCGAGTCAACTGAGGCAATACGCTCGTTTAAACGTAGCATTTTACTCACACTTTCTACCGGAACATCAAGTTCAATGGCAATATCTTCAGCAGTAGGTTCATGGTCAAGTTTTTGTACTAATTCACGGGCGGTACGTAGGTAAATGTTAAGCTCTTTAACTACATGAATAGGTAATCGAATGGTGCGGGTTTGGTTCATAATGGCACGTTCGATAGTTTGTCGAATCCACCATGTCGCATAAGTAGAAAATCTAAAGCCGCGTTCAGGGTCAAATTTTTCAACCGCTCGAATTAAGCCTAAGTTGCCTTCTTCAATAAGGTCTAATAAGGGTAAGCCACGATTATTGTAACGACGAGCTATTTTAACAACTAAACGAAGGTTACTTTCTATCATTCGTTTACGAGAGGGTTCATCACCTTTAAGAGAAAGGCGTGAATAGTAAACTTCTTCTTCAGCAGTTAGTAACGGAGAGAAACCGATTTCACTTAAATAAATTTGCGTCGCGTCTAAATTCGAAGGACTCTCTTCGGCCTTAGTAGTACTTGGCTTTTCCTTCTCTGCAACATCAGAACACTCGATTGTTTTTTTTATGCCCATGTTATATCTCCCGCTCTTAGCAATAGCTAAATTAACTGACTAAATATTCACGTTGGCTCCAATCTATTTCTTTATAAATTTTTATTATTATTTCGGCAAATACTTCATTGGATTTACTGACTTCCCGCGAAAGCGAACTTCAAAATGAAGCATGACTCTTTCAGCATCAGTATCTCCCATTTTGGCAATCACTTGACCGGCTTTTACAACTTGCTGTTCTTTAACTAGAATGCGATCGTTATGGGCATAAGCACTAAGATAATCGTCGTTATGTTTAACTATGACTAGCTGGCCATATCCTTGTAACGCATCACCGGCATAAACTACCTTGCCGTCTGCAGTTGCTTTTACCGAATCACCGCGTTGCCCCGCAATGTCGATTCCTTTATTTCCTTGTTTTGCGGTGGAAAATTTATGAATAACTTTTCCCTTCGCAGGCCACCGCCATTTTCTTATTTTTTGTGAAAATGCAGTTTTTGGTTGCTGAACTTTTTTGCTTACTTTTTGCTCAGTTACATTTCCACCATACTCCTGCTTTTTCTTCTGCGCAATAGGTTTTTTTATAACTTTTTGTTTTGATGAGTTAAAGCTTTTACTCTTCGCTTTATTTTTACTTGGCTGGCTAGATTTTTTACTTAAAAATAATTTTTGATTTGGGTAGATATTATAAGGAGCTTTAATATTATTTATATTTGCAAGCGTGCGAATATCGATATCTGCACGCCATGCTATAGAATATAAAGTTTCACCTTTTTTGACTATATATTCACTTCCAGTCACGCTATTTTTAATGCGTTGACTCAATGGCAGTGAGCCTTGAACATCAACAACAGGGGCTGGTTTTGTGCGACTAGAGCAACCATTTATTGCTAACACCATAATCAACACCAGTAGATTATTAATGTTCAATAAATCGAATCTCATCCTTTTCGCCATCACAATTAGTGCAGCCTTTAACGTGTTGCTATATAAGCAACAACAATCGCTGCAACAACAAGCCAACCTAACACATCAACCCATTGTCTAATTTTTTTCTCCATTGGCGCTCCGCCCCAACGAATAACACCAGCAACGAGAAAGAAACGCATGCCTCTGCCAATTGCAGATGCTAGCAAAAATGGCACGAAAGCCATCTGTAAAAATCCGGCGCTGACAGTGAAGAGTTTATAAGGGATAGGTGAGAAACCTGCGATAAATACTACCCACACGCCCCATTCACTAAACCATGACATCGCTTTATCGAATCGTGCTTGATAGCCAAACTCAGTAATTAATGGCTGAATCCAAGGTTCAAACATCATATAACCTAAGCCATAACCAACAACACCGCCGATAACAGAGGCTACTGTGGTTAAGGTGGCAAAGCGCCAGGCTTTTTCTCTTTGTGCCAACACCATGGGTGCAAGTAATACGTCTGGCGGTATCGGGAAAAATACTGACTCAGCAAAAGTCAATAACGCGAGAATTCTTGGGGCAAACTTATGCTCAGCCCATTTTAATGTCCATTCATATAATGCAGAAAATATTTTCACAAACTATCCTAACGCGCCGGGAACTAGAGGTACAAAACGAACCGCTTCTATTTGTTGTTCTTTAAAGTCATCACCATGACGAGTGATCAACTTCAATATTTGGCTTTGCCCACCAACAGGTATAATTAATCGACCACCATCAGCTAACTGTTCTAATAAAGCAGTAGGCACTTCAGTAGGTGCAGCCGTCACTATAATGGCCTGAAATGGCGCTTTGCTATGCCAGCCTTGCCAGCCGTCACCATGCTTCATCGAAACATTGTGCAAATCCATGGCTCGTAATCGCCTTTTTGCTTGCCATTGTAGCGATTTAATTCGCTCAACAGAAAACACTTTAGGAATGAGCTGGGCCAAAATCGACGTTTGGTAACCTGAGCCAGTGCCTATTTCTAGAATACTTTCAGGCACACCATCAGCCAACAATAGCTCTGACATTTTGGCGACAATATAAGGCTGAGAAATGGTTTGTCCTTGCCCTATAGGTAATGCTGTATTGTCATAAGCTTTGTGTGCCAATATCTCTGGTACAAAAATATGACGCGGTGAGCGCGCGATAGCTTGTAGTACTTGTTGATTTTGAATACCTTCAACAAGTAACTTTTGTGCCAGCAACTCACCACTTCGACTCGACTTTCCGCCGATACTACTGCCTACTCTGGCATTGATATTACGTAGATTCATATTGAAAGTTCATTAATCCATTCAGTCATTTGTGTCAGGCTTTTATATGCCGTCATATCGATAGTTAACGGTGTTATTGAAGCATAACCATTGGCCACGGCATAAAAATCAGTGCCTTCACCAGCGTCAAGTTCTTCCCCTAACGGTCCATACCAATATATGTCACGTTGCCAAGGGTCTTTCATCTTTTTCATTGTTTCTGCTTTATGCCGATGCCCTAAGCGAGTCACTTTAATACCTTTTAATTCATTCAAAGGCAAATCAGGAACATTAATATTGATTATTTGGTCGCTCGGCAATGGGTGTAACTTCAAGCGTTCAATAAACCTAGCTGTTACTACTGCTGCGGTTTGAAAGTTTTCTGGACTCTTAGCCACTAAGGAAACAGCAATAGCTGGCATACCCAAATGACGACCTTCAGTTGCTGCTGCCACTGTGCCTGAGTAGATTGTATCATCCCCCAAGTTAGCGCCATGGTTAATACCAGCAACAACTAAATCAGGTACTGGCTGCATTAATTGCGTTGCCCCTAAATGCACTGAATCAGTAGGCGTGCCATTTACCGCGGTAAAGCCATTTTCCATCACTTGTGCGCGTAACGGGTTAATCAAGGTTAATGAATGACTAGCACCACTGCAGTTTCTGTCGGGCGCGATAACCGTGACATCAAACGTTTTAGCTAACTCATCATAAAGCACTTTTATGCCTGTCGCGTGAACGCCGTCATCATTGCTTAATAGTATTCTCATGACTGACCTTTATTTTTTGATGCTTTATTTTTCGCTACATTGTTCTCAGAGGACGTTTTTGAGACTGGCTTAGTGTTAACTTGCCCATTAGAAGAGGCATCAACACGCTCGGTCATATCAGTATAATTAATTAACTCGCGCATAATGGTGGTGGCATATGCACCAGCAGGTAAGAAAAACGATAACGTCACCGTATCGTTATCAACCTCAATTTTCGGCTCTTTCATTACTAAGCGAATTCGACGACGCTCTTGTTTTAAACCAAAACGCGGTAGGCCTTCACAAAATACTGGTTGTTGCGTTGCCACACTTTGTTCAAACGCTAAAGCGTCAGTTGTTGTCATCAACTCTCCTGCTCCCCACATAGGCGCAGTTATATCAACGTCATGATTTAAATGTCTCTCTTCTAAACTTTCATCTATGGTTTTTGCTAAAAATACTGACTGAGTATTTGCCAGCATGAGTACATCACCATTCATTAAAGTATCGAAACTTTCTTTTTCAATGCGTTGACTGATGACGTTATTGAATATTAGTGAGCGAGCAGTTGATAAATACATGCCACGCTTTTTCTTATCATTAACTTTACCACCAGAAAATAAGTGTTTCGCTTTTTCTATATTGCCGCCATTAATGCCAAAACGTTGTTCACCAAAATAATTTGGCACACCAAAATTACTCACCACATGCCAGCGTCTAACAAGTTCATCAATTTGTGAAACATTACGTAAAGTAATTTCAAAACGATTACCCTCTAAACTACCAATACGCAATTTTTTGTTATGACGCTTCGAAGACAGCACTTCAACACCTTCAATGTTGAGATCACTTAGATCATAAACTTGTTTACCTGGCACATGCACACCGAACCACTGTTCAGTAACGGCAAAGCGGTCTTTTAAACCGGCATAAGAAACTAATGATTCTTTGACGGAAAAATATTGAGCTAACTGTTTAGCGACAAACGCAGTATTAGCGCCGGTTTTACGAATATGAATAAAAAGGTGCTCACCTTCGCCACAAGGCACAAAAGGAATGCGCTCAAACACCTTAAAGTCAGACTTTTGACTGCGTAACAAACCACTAGAAGCAGGTTTACCATATAAATAGGCAAACGCAGGCAATGCGCTTTCAACAGGCTCTGGCTTATTTTCAACTGTCTGTTCAAGCGTTTTTTCTACAACTTTTTCAGACTGTTTTGTAATCGCACTTTGCGCGCCATTCTTCTCTTTTAAAGTAACTTTTTTCTCAGCCTCTACTTTAGGTTCTTTGCTCGATTCTATATTTGCCCCTTTGCTAGGTACTGACTCACCTGATTCCTCAGCTTTCATCAATAGTACTACCGCATGTACCGAAACGCCCTCTTTACGACCAACGTAACCTAACTTTTCAGTCGTTGTCGCTTTGACATTGACTTGCTCTATATCAGCTTGTAAGTCTTCAGCTAGACAAGTTCGCATTGGCATTAAATGAGGAGCAACTTTCGGCGCTTGAGCGCAAATCGTAATATCAGCATTACCTAAGCAATAACCTTTTTCCTGCATTAGCCCAACGACATGACGCAATAATATTCGACTAGAAATATTCTCATATTGTCCGTCAGTATCAGGAAAGTGATTACCGATATCAGCTAAACATAGTGCGCCTAATATCGCGTCACATAAGGCGTGAATCGCAACATCACCATCAGAATGAGCAACAAAACCAAATTCATAAGGAATAGCAACACCGGCTAAAACCAGTGGCCCTTCGCCACCAAACTTATGTACATCAAAACCGTGACCTATTCTCATAATGCCTCTAAATGAAATTCTTTTTCTTGCTGCTGCAAGATAAATTCAGCCAAACATAAATCTTCTGGCTGAGTAATTTTTATATTATCGCTGCTACCATTCACCAACCCGCTAGCATAACCAAATGCTTCCATCGCTGAAGACTCATCAGTAATGATAATATCTTTTGCTAACGCATCACCAATGGCAGAAGTTAATTCGGCTGTTTTATACATTTGTGGCGTCAATGCATGCCACATTTGACTACGATCTAAAGTTTTATCGATGATACCTGTTGATGTTGCCTGCTTCATGGTGTCGCGTACCGGCGCAGCTAAAATGCCACCATGATTATTTTCAACGCAATATGTTATCAGTTCAGTTAAATCTTTATGTTGCACGCAAGGTCTGGCCGCATCATGCACGAGTACCCATTGTTCTTGCTCTGTATTTAAGATTTTTAAGCCTGCAAGCACTGAATCAACGCGCTCTTTGCCGCCGACAACGCGCGTCACATTGTTATTATTCGCTAATGAGGTGGTAGGAAAGTATTCATCGAATTCGCCCAACGCAATAACCACATGACAAATAGCTTCATGGTTTAATAAGCGTTGAACAGTATGTTCTAAAATGGTTTTATCGTTTATGGTCAAATATTGCTTAGGACAAGATGCGCGCATACGTTTTCCAACACCTGCGGCGGGCACTACCACGGTATACTGCCCTAGTGAGTTGTTCATTATCGCAATCGTTCCTTCTTCTTGGCGTCAGAGTCACTTGGGATAACACGAAAAAATGTTTCCCCTTCCTTGATCATACCTAATTCATGACGAGCACGTTCTTCTATAGCTTCAGTTCCCGACTTTAAATCGTCAGTATCAGCATAAAGTAACTTATTGCGTTGTTTTAATTTATTATTATTACTTTGTTGGCGGGTAACTTCATCTTCTAACGCTAAATAATCAGGCACACTATTCTTACCGAACCAGAGTCGGTATTGCAGTAGCACTAAAAAAATAACTAAAATTACCGTGATCAGCCGCATAAACTATCTATATTTGATATCAAAAACACATAATGAATAGCTATTATAAGTGCGTACCGTCTGCTGTAAACACCCAAGCCAATTTAATATTAATTGTTTGTTGCAATAGGTTGTTTAAAGTTGCGCCAATTAATAGAACAAGACAGTAAAAGCTCGCGTAATGAAGGGATAACAGGTTGTACTTTTCGACTATTTTGCCAACAATGTCCAGCACAAGCAGCAGTCATCACTTTTTTAGTAGGCTTGAGCAGATTAAAGGCTGTCACTTTTGTTTTTTCCGCACGTTTGTTGTCTGATTCAGTTAAGTAGAACCAACCATAAACATTAGTACGAAATCGTTGTTTTTCAGCATCAACCCTATCAATGCAATCTAAGATAATGCTGTTTTCGGTTGCAATAGGAACCACTAAACCATGAGCAAGTTGTTGGGCTTTATACCAAGCAATCACATTTCCTTGATAATCCAGCAACTGGTTTGTTGATGGCATCGTCACCGTTTGTTTCGCAGACCAACTAGCATTTTGAATATCTAAATCTAATGGTGTATCAGCACTTAATAAGGCGTGCGCTGCACTTTTAACATAATGAGGCAGACTTTTTATTCGTCCCTGTAAACCTGCAACAGATGCAATTTCATTCGTTGCCAAAATACGCAACTCTCGTTCATATAAGGCATTACACAGTTCAGCAAAGTCGGAAGACTGCTGCTCTGATTGCCATAATAATGATTGAGTAACCATAAATTAACTGCTGCTATAGTTCACTGTTGATAATTCAAGCATACTCGATTGTTGTGTAAAGATAAAATCTTCAAACTTTATTTTAACTACCTCAATAAGAAAGCAAGTATCTGCTATTTAGTAGAAAATTTATTGGCTTTATTGTTGTTGAATTAGCAACAATTAATCAGGTAAGTAAATTTCAGAACTTGAACCATTTATTGATCAACGACAAAACCGGCATTCACAATAAATAATAAAATGAAAATAATGACATTATATCTTAATCATCAACGACGTTAAGTGTATGAATTTGTAATTTTCATATCACTTTTAAGTACATAAGTTGATAGATGACATATAATATGACAAATATTTTTCATCCAGTTTTGGAGCAAACGATGAGCGTAATTGAAGTAAACCATCCCCTAATCAAACATAAACTTGGCCTAATGCGCGAAGGTGATATCAGCACTAAACGTTTTCGTGAACTAGCTGCTGAAGTTGGTAGCTTGCTAACCTATGAAGCTTCAAAAGACTTTGAACTTGAAGTTAAAACTATTAATAGCTGGAATGGCGAAATTCAAGTTGAACAGATTAAAGGGAAAAAAGTTACCGTTGTACCAATTTTACGCGCTGGCTTAGGCATGATGGATGGCGTTTTAGAACTTATTCCAAGCGCTCGTATTTCAGTTGTAGGCATGTACCGTAACGAAGAAACTTTAGAACCAGTATTTTATTTTGAAAAATTAGCCGGCCAAATTGATGAGCGCTTAGCATTAGTTATTGATCCTATGCTTGCTACAGGTGGCTCAATGGTGGAAACAATTAACCTTTTAAAAGCGCGTGGTTGTAAAAACATTAAAGCACTAGTGCTAGTTGCTGCCCCAGAAGGTATTGCTGCTTTAGAAAAAGCACACCCTGATGTTGAACTTTATACCGCATCTATTGATGATTGCCTAAATGAAGCTGGTTACATATTACCGGGATTAGGTGACGCTGGTGATAAGATTTTCGGTACTAAATAACACCAATATTCTTTGTTTATAGCAAAAAATCAAATCACTTTACTGCCAGCTTGCTGGCAGTTTTATTGAGTAAAATATGAATTCAGAAAATAACTCAACTGACAATTTCAATAACAACCAATCGCTCTTTAAGGAAGTACTAACTGGTACTCAAATGCTCTTTGTCGCTTTTGGCGCATTAGTATTAATGCCCCTACTTACCGGTCTAGATCCTAATGTTGCCCTATGTACCGCAGGTATTGGTACTTTGTTGTTTCAACTGGTAACTAAACGCCAAGTACCGGTATTTTTAGCCTCTTCTTTTGTTTTTATTGCACCAATTATGTACGGCACACAAACTTGGGGGATTCCTGCAACTATGGGCGCTCTCGCTGTTGTTGGTGTTGTGTACGCATGTTTTAGTGGCTTTATTCGCCTACGCGGTGTTGGTTTTATTAGTAAATACTTACCGCCGATAGTAACTGGCCCAATTATTATGGTGATAGGTTTATCACTTGCCCCAGTTGCTGTACATATGGCTTTAGGCCGCACAGGTGATGGTTCAGCACAACTTATTGACCAGTCGCTTGCTTTAAGTATTTCATTACCCGCATTACTCACTACATTGCTAGTGTCAGCATTTAGCAAAGGTTTTATGCGCTTAATGCCGATATTATCTGGGATTGTTGTCGGTTATTTATTATCGCTTTACCACGGCATTATTGATTTTACGCCAGTGCAAAATGCCGCATGGTTTGCAATGCCAAAGTTCACAGCCCCTGAATTTAACTGGCAAGCCATTATTTACATGCTACCTATCGCCATAGCTCCGGCAATTGAGCACATTGGTGATGTATTAGCGATAAGCTCAGCAACGGGTAAAGACTACATTAAAAAGCCTGGATTACACCGTACATTATTAGGTGATGGTATCGCAACAACAGCAGCTTCAATGCTAGGTGGGCCGCCAAACACAACTTATTCTGAAGTAACTGGTGCGGTAATGTTAACTAAAGCCTTTAACCCAAGAATTATGACTTGGGCCGCCTGTGCCGCCATTATTATGGCCTTTGTTGGTAAGTTAGGCGCATTATTGCAAACCATACCTGGCGCTGTAATGGGTGGCATTATGATGTTACTGTTCGGTTTAATAGCAAGTGTTGGCCTAGGCAGTATGGTAAAAGCTAAAGTTGATTTTGACCAACCGAGAAACTTCATTATTTTCGCGATTGTATTAGTATTTGGCATTGGCGGAATGGCATTAAATTTAGGTGGCTACAGTATTCAAGGCATTAGCTTGTGTGCACTGGTTGCCATTGGTTTAAATTTAATTTTACCGAAGGAAGAAGCTAAAGCCTAAGTACTTTAAGTAAGCCTAAAGTAAAAAAAAAATGCCTAACTACTGTTGTAATTAGGCATTTTTGTTAGCTATAGCTTTTACTCGCTATATAGATATTAATTTTACTAACTAATTTTTTTGATGACTAAATGATACTTTTAACGACTTTAATATCTAACCTTTTCGCAATACGATTTAAGTTTGCTCTATCTGTAGATAATCTTCTTGCGGTTGCAGCCCAATTGCCATGTTCCTCGGTTAAAACATTTCTGATCAGTTGTCGTTGAAATTGCTCGGTTTCATCGCGAAGATTAAAAAATCTAGCTTCAGTAACTTTTTCAATGTTTTTATCAGAACTTACCTCCACTGTATGTTGATTACTCAACTCATTAAGTTGTAAATTTACTAATGAACCACAATCTTGTTTTTCTATCGCAATAATGGCTTTATCTTGTTGTCGAGCTCGTGCTTTTAAAGCTGCTCGGCTGATCACATGCTCTAACTCACGTACATTGCCGGGCCAGTTGTATTGTTCAAGATGAGAGACTGCCTCAGCCGTTATTTTCAATTGCCCTAACCCCAACTTCCGTCTTGTTTGCTCAACAAAATAGCCACTTAATACTTGCACATCACCAACGCGCTCTTGCAATCTAGGTACTCGAATTGGATACACACTTAATCGATGATATAAATCAGCCCGAAAACGGCCATCTTCTGCTTCTTCTTTTAAGTCCCTATTCGTTGCTGCAACAATACGTACATCAACCTGCTCAACCTCGTCCTGCCCTACAGGTTGAATTTCATTACTTTGAATAGCACGTAAAATTTTACTTTGTGCGGCCAGTGGAAGTTCACCAATTTCATCGAGAAATAAGGTACCGCCGTTTGCTAATGAAAACTTACCTGCTCGGTCTTTATCAGCGCCAGTAAACGCGCCCTTAACGTGACCAAATAACTCACTTTCAATTAAGTTTTCTGGCAAAGCAGCACAGTTAACATAAACCATTGGGCCATGCTGACGTAACGATTTATGGTGCAATGTACGAGCAACTAACTCTTTACCTACCCCGGTTTCACCATAAATTAAGATATTGAAATCTGAATTTGCGACAATATTTAATTCTTCTTTAAGCTGATACATAATCGGACTTTCACCAATTAATTCACCGCCATCACGCTTCCAAGCTTCTTCAGTTAACTCTGCGACAACTTTTTGTGAGTGATCGGCACGAGACTCTAGTTGTTCAATTAAAAAGGCAGTATTCAGAGTTGCAGCCGCCATTGCTGAAATCACGACTAATGTACGTTCCGGAATATCTTCAAATTCATGTGGCGTTAAGCTATCTATGGTCAATAAGCCGAGTAATTTATCATCATAATATAACGGTAAGCCCATACATGAATGCACAGGTAAGTCACCTTCACGGTCGATTAGTAAGCCATCGTACGGATCAGGCAATGTTGAATCAGCAGCAAAGCGAATTGGTTGGCTTGATTGGCATAGCGTGGCAAAGCGTGGGTGTTCTGCAACATAGAAGCGTCGACCTAAGGTATCTCGGCTTAAGCCTTGCAGTGCAATTGGCGTTAAAATATCACCATGAAACGACAGCAATGCTACAGCATCACAACTTATCGCTTTTCGCACAGTATCAAGCAAGCGATCAAACCTATCTTTACTGTTAAGACTACTGGCTAAGTCTAACGCCAACTCAATAATGGCTGTTGATGATATTTGGCTCATTTTAATTTTTACCGCACATAAAAACCTAGTTAACAACAAAGTAACACGTGCGAGTCATATTGACCACAAAAATAAAGAGTCAATATGACTACCAAAATGACACAACACAACCTAAATAACTGATTAAAAACACAATTAATTAATGGCATCAGTATTGCTAAATGAGTACATAACAATATTAATGACAACGTTGATACGTTAATTCAGGAGTTAGTGATGTACTCGCAGTTTTCTATTGCCAATCAGCTACCAGAGATTGATAACGCGCTTAATTTTCAAAAGTGTCTGATTGTAGGTAACTACATGATGCTGATATCACTCGTCATCATTTCACTAAGCATTGCAATTACTTTTGTATTCGATGACCACTTTGGCATGGCAATACAAATTTCTGGACATATCGCTACTATTATTTCTGCTGGCGCATTAAAGCTTGGCTACGTCATACGCTGCGTGGCTTTACATGCGTTTGGAAAAAGAGACTTTTAAGATGTTTACGATTCAAGACACTGAACTTATACAACTCAATCATCAGCAACACCAAAGCCCACTAAATAAAGTTCATCACCATGCAGTGCTAGACTTACCTTTTAGAAGCTATTTTCTCTCAGCAGTTTTATGCTCTATTTTCGCTCTGACAATTTGGGGCGCTTTTCTCAATGGCTATATGAATATAGGTTTAAGCCAGCTTTCCCCAACCACTTGGCACATTCATGAAATGCTATTTGGCTTTGCAGCAACAGTTGCCGTCGGTTTTATTTTAACGGCAGCACAAACATGGACAGGTAAAGCAAGCATTAAAGGCTTAGCAGTATTAAGTTTTATCACGCTTTGGCTAATAGTGAGAGTGTGTTTGGCAATGAGCTTAGTTGCCGAAAATGAAATCAATCAGTCATTATTTTTATATACGGCGATTGCCTTGCAGTTAATTTGGTGGCTTGGTTCAATTTTAGTGTTTGCTAAATTAGTGCTTAGCAGTAAAAACAAACGTAACTACATTTTCATCCCTTTGCTCATTGCCTTAATGCTAACGAATATTAGCTTATTAATCTTAGATGTTAATGGCGATAAAGCGCTTAGTTTGCACGTTGCAAGAACGGCAGTTTTACTGTTTTGTTTACTCATGGGCGTGCTTGGTGGCCGTGTTATTCCATTTTTCACCGTTTCAGGCGCAAAAACGTCAGCAATACAAACGCCTAATTGGCTTACCATATTAATTACCACATTATCATTGTTGGGAATACTAGTCTTCTTCAGTGGCTATTTTATTCAACTACCCTTTACACCTGCCACGTTAATGATCAGTGCAGGTTTAGCACATTTGATCCGCCTCAGCTATTGGCGCACAACATCAACGTTAAAAATTTCATTGCTTTGGTCTTTGCATTTATCTTATTTCTCACTTGGCCTAGGGCTGATATTACTTGGTTCAAGTTACTTATTCGTTATGGGAAGCCCATTTTATATAAGCTTCTCGGATGCAATTCATGTCATCACTATTGCTGCAATGGGTTTAATGATATTTGCCATGATGTCGCGAGTATCACTAGGTCATACAGGAAGAGCTTTATTACCACATAAATTAGTAAGCTGGATATTCTTGTTAATTTTTATCAGTGCAATCACTCGTGTATTAATGCCAATGTTTCAGCACTCGCTACTTGGATGGAATATCAGTCTATCGGCTTGGTTAGTCGCAGCAAGTCTGTTTTTAATCATTTATATTCCGGTATTAACTAAGTCCAAACGCAACCGTATTTAGTAACAATATCAACAGAGAACTTAACCTATTTCCATACAACCTATGAACATTAAATAATCAACATCATAGGCTTTACTCATTCAGTTAATTTAGGAGCAACAATGCTAACTGATAAGCACATCGACATAATTAAAAGCACTATTCCACTATTAGAGAACGCTGGTTCAGCAATGACGGCACACTTTTATCAGCGGTTATTCGCCCATAACCCTGAACTGCAAGACATTTTCAATATGTCGAATCAACATACAGGCCGCCAGCAGGTAGCATTATTTGAAGCAATAGCTGCCTATGCTAAAAATATCGAAAACTTGAGCGTATTAACCACTGCCGTAGAACGTATCGCGCAAAAACATACCAGTTTTAACATTCAGGCTGCTCATTACGCTATTGTTGGCCATCATTTAATTGAAACACTTCGAGAACTTGCCACTGAAGCGTTCACCACAGAAGTTGAAGAAGCTTGGACTCAAGCATACCAGTTTTTAGCCACTATTTTTATTAACCGTGAATCAGATTTATATCAACAACGAGCAGCAGAGATTGGCGGTTGGAAAGGCGCTAGAGCATTTAAAGTTATTGATAAAGTTACCGAGTCAGAACTGGTTAAAAGTTTTATCTTTGCTCCAGTCGACCAGCAAGCAGTTATTGGCTTTACACCCGGGCAATATTTGGGACTTGAAGTTCACCCAACAGGTAACGACTATAAAGAAATTCGTCAATATTCATTATCAGACAAAGCTAACGGCAAAACATACCGTATTTCAGTAAAACGAGAGCAACTAGGCGTTCCAGGTAAAGTTTCTAATTACTTACATGATGCGGTAAACGTTGGCGACGAAGTACAGTTATACGCACCAGCAGGTGATTTTTTCTTCGTTGATCGCCAAACACCTACCGTACTCATATCCGCTGGTGTTGGTATCACGCCAATGCAAGGTATGTTAGAAACATTAGCTGATAATAACCATAATCAGCCCGTGCATTTTTTACATGCCTGTGAAGGTAGCGAGCAACATTCATTTTCACAACGTACTAGCGAGTTAATTAATAGTAACAACTGGCAACAAAATATCTGGTATAGAAATGAAGAGGCAGAGCAAGCTCATATTAGTAATGGCATGATGAATCTAGCTTCAGTTGACTTACCTACCGAAAAAGGTAATTTCTATTTATGTGGCCCTATTGGTTTTATGCAATTTGCTAAACAGCAATTGCTAAAACTAGGTGTCGGAGAAAGTAACATTCATTATGAAGTGTTTGGCCCGCACGCCTCACTATAACGACGTTATAGACAGTAATAATTAAATGAAAAAGCCAAACTTAATGTTTGGCTTTCTTGCAATATTTAAGCACAATCGACCTTCAATAAGAATAGAGAAGTATTATTATTTCGCGAGTGCTTTGCGTTCTTTTTCATATTCTTCAAATGATTTTTTGTCGGCACTTACACAGTCATTATATTCTGGCGCGGTACCAGACTCTTTAATACATTCACTTTTTTGATAGTCTTGCCCAGCTTGATAAAGTTGCTTATTGCTACAAGCGGTTAATGTAAGTGAAACAAACGTAAAAAATATAAAATTTTTCATAATATGCCTTAAGTGAAAATGGTCAATAAATAACAATTAAGTTCGCTATTTATGACGAATAAAAGGTCATTTAGTTCACTTCAATTATCTACTGACACCGTAAGTTGCTATTAGAGAGACGCGTCCGAAGTAATAGACAAAATAGGAAACTTATTCTCACCAAATGAAACAGTAATTGACTGTGTTTCTTGCCCTTCAAAGCTCACGTTAAACGCTGGCGGACTTTTTCGTTTTCCGTCAGCAAATAGCGCCATTAAGTGATCGTGTTCAAGAATGCGACGGCCAGACGATGTGTTAGTTAATGTAATGACTGCCCAGCGCTCACCTAAATCGTTACTCATTACAACATAGTTAATTAATTCAAAGTCACTTGCTTTAGGTTTGACGTTTTTATCGTTGGGAAAAGCTAACTCAAGGTTATTTGCGATAACCCTATCAACAGTTAACGCTTCAGTTTCGTCGGCGTAACTTGAAACCGAAAATAATATAGATATCAGTAGTAAAAATTTATACACGCTTTCTCTCCACAGTTATTGCTGCCTAATTCGAAATTTTTTCAGCTCAGTAAGCAGCCACTCTTGGCTTTTGACTATCGCTTTATTAGCACAATGAATTTTATAATATTTACCTGACATTTTACTTTTAGTCGCAGAGTATTTAATAAAGTCTTCAGCCGACTTAATATCATCAGCGTAATACTGATATTTTTTATTTATATGTTTTACCGCTTCCGCGCCATTATGCAGTGTGCCATTTCGTTCATATTTACACTCGGTCGTTTCGACAAACTTCAAAAGGTGAGCAATTTCATCTTGTGTAGATGCAAAAACATTAAAAGAAATTAGTGTTAAGAAAATGACTAGACAGTTTTTCTGATTCAACAGTTTACTCCGTACGGGAATCGCAAATTTTACAATTACAATTTACCATGGTTTATTGCTTTATTTATAATCATAGAAATGCCATCCGCAAATTGTTTAAAGTTTCTAATATCAGAAACAGGAACAACCAATTTTTTCCCATTTACTATCTGTGCATATTTTCGTTTTGTTTTTAGTGAGTCAATACTTTCTTCAGGATTAAAATGATAAACGATTACAAAGCCATCCACCATAAAATAGTAAATAAGACCTTCTTCTATCGTGTCAGCATATTCACAATTATAGTCAAAAAATATACTTTTGATCAGCGTATCATCCAATTGATTTTTCTTATCTACTACTCGAATGACTGATATTTTAAAGTAATCATCTATTTTGAAATGAGAGTTAATATTAAGGGTGTTCTCTTTCAAACAATACTTAAGGTAGTTATTTAAGCCTTCACCAAGTTCAATATGTTTATATCGACGTAAGCTAGAAACGGATACTCGCCAAAGAATAGAAATGAGATATAAATAAAACTCTTTATAGCGAAACTGATTAAATACAACCCTCTCTTTAGTTTTAGTTACCTTTTGATGTTGTTTAAAAAATCTAGTGCCGTACATTTCATAACAAGTATTGATATGCTGCTCACAATCACGACATAACAATTTTTCTTTGGGATCGGCATTAGATAGAGCAGGGTCAACTGATTCATCAATGCTTACTAGCATTAATTGCCCACTTTTTCCTTTCATACTTTTAAAGTACGAACGAGGAATAATGTGAGAATCTTGTAACTTACATTGAGAATCACATAAACGACAAACTAGTAAACTAGACAAAGGCTATTTCCAAAAAAACATGCTAATTTCAATAGACAAAAGCCACTCATTTGAGTGGCTTTTAAAATAATATTGTTGCTAAGTAATCAGTAAACTTGTCGCTAATTAGTTCAAAAACAATGCGGTTACATGGAACTGACACATATCAGTGGGTATAACCAAAGCCCTGTCATAACATCTGCAGAGCTAAATTAGCAAAAAGGTTTTGATTATTGACCTTTAACTTCAGACAAACCGTTAAATACCGCTTTATCGCCTAAGAACTCTTCAATACGTAGTAATTGGTTGTACTTAGAAACACGGTCTGAGCGACATAGTGAACCAGTTTTAATTTGGCCTGCAGCAGTACCAACAGCTAAGTCAGCAATGGTTGCATCTTCAGTTTCACCTGAACGATGTGAAATAACAGCAGTAAAGCCTGCATCTTTCGCCATTTTAATCGCTGCTAATGTTTCCGTTAATGAACCAATCTGGTTAAATTTGATCAGGATTGAGTTACCAATACCTTGCTCAATACCACGAGTTAAAATCTTAGTGTTTGTCACGAATAAATCATCACCAACGATTTGCACTTTATCGCCAAGTAAATCAGTTTGGTATTTGAAACCATCCCAATCTGACTCGTCTAAGCCATCTTCAATTGAAACAATTGGGTATTCTTCACAAAGTGTTGCTAAGAAGTCAGAGAACTCATTCGCTGTAAATTGCTTGCCTTCACCAGTAAGGTCGTAAATACCTTTGTCACTGTTGTAGAATTCAGAAGCAGCACAATCAAGTGCTAATGTTACGTCTTTACCTAGTTCGTAACCTGCTGCTGCTGTTGCTTCTTTAATTACTGCTAATGCGTCAGCATTTGACTCTAGGTTTGGCGCAAAACCACCTTCATCACCAACCGCTGTACTCATACCTTTTGAAGAAAGTACTTTCTTCAAGGCATGGAAAATTTCAGCGCCCATACGCAATGCTTCTTTGAAGCTTTTTGCGCCAACCGGCTGTACCATAAACTCTTGAATATCAACGTTGTTGTCAGCATGTTCGCCACCATTGATGATGTTCATCATAGGTAATGGTAAAGAATATTGGCCTGGCGTGCCGTTAAGATCAGCAATGTGTTCAAATAATTGAACTTTCTTTTCCATTGCAGCCGCTTTAGCGTTCGCTAAAGATACTGCTAGAATAGCGTTAGCGCCGAAAGTTTCTTTGTTTTCAGTGCCATCTAAATCAATCATGATTTGGTCAATGTTTGCTTGCTCTAAAGCATTTTTGCCTTTAAGTGCATTAGCAATGTCATTGTTTACAGCAGCAACGGCTTTTAATACGCCTTTACCTAAGTAACGCGCTTTGTCGCCGTCACGTAATTCTAAAGCTTCACGAGAACCTGTTGATGCGCCAGAAGGAGCAGCAGCTCGACCCCAAGCACCAGATTCTAAATATACGTCAGCTTCAACTGTTGGGTTACCACGAGAATCCATGATTTCGCGAGCGATAATTTTACTGATATTCGACATTATGTTCCCTATTCCTTACTAACTGCGCATGGCAGGTTATAAACGATAAATTAAATTTGAATTCGTAGTCAGTTTTTAGCCATAAAAAATTAAGTCGCTAAAAACAAAACCGCAGCAATAAGCTACGGTTTTAATTAGTTTGATTTAACTTGATTGCTGTTTTTGATGCTCAAATGAAGCAGCAATAAAGCCTTCAAAAAGTGGGTGGCCATCACGCGGAGTTGAATTAAACTCAGGATGGAACTGCCCAGCAATAAACCATGGGTGATTTGGATTTTCAATCACTTCAACTAAGGTTTTATCCGTAGATAATCCCGAGAACACTAAACCAGCTTTGCTTAATTGTTCACGGTAGTTATTATTTACCTCAAAACGGTGACGGTGTCTTTCATAAATTGTTTCACTGCCATATACGTCATACGTCTTGGTACCTTTCACAATGTGACACAATTGTGAGCCTAAACGCATAGTGCCGCCTAAGTCAGAATCAGCATTGCGGTATTCTACTTTACCTTCTTCGTCTAACCATTCGTTGATTAAACCAATGACAGGATTTGGTGTTTCAGGATCAAATTCAGTACTGTGTGCATCAGTCAAACCAGCTACATTACGTGCATAGTCAATTAGTGCCACTTGCATGCCTAGACAAATACCTAAGTAAGGTACTTTGTTTTCACGAGCATATTGTGCAGTTAATATTTTACCTTCAACGCCACGTTCGCCAAAACCACCTGGAACTAATATCGCGTCTAAGTCTTTTAATACTTCAACACCTTTAGCTTCAACGTCTTGCGAGTCAACATATTGAATTTTTACTTTAACTTGGTTTTTAATACCGGCATGTTTTAATGCTTCGTTTACTGATTTATAAGCATCAGGTAATTCAGTGTACTTACCCACCATACCAATAACGACTTCGCCCGATGGGTTAGCTTCTTTATAAAGTACTTGTTCCCAATCAGATAAATCAGCTTCAGGTACGTCTAAACCAAAACGCTTAACTACTAATTCATCAGTACCTTGGGCTTTAAGTAAGGCTGGCACTTTATAAATTGAATCAACATCACGCATTGAAACAACAGCTTTTGCTTCAACGTTAGTAAACAATGAAATTTTTGCGCGTTCGTTGGCAGGAATAGCGCGCTCACTACGACAAACTAAAATATCTGGGAAAATACCAATTGAGCGTAATTCTTTAACAGAATGCTGTGTTGGTTTAGTTTTAATTTCGCCGGCAGCAGCAATGTAAGGTACAAGTGTTAAGTGCATGAACATTGCGCGTTCACGGCCTAACTCTACGCCTAATTGACGAATAGCTTCTAAGAATGGTTGTGATTCAATATCACCTACCGTACCGCCAATTTCAACCATAGCGATATCGTAGCCTTCAGCCCCTTCAATTACTCGACGTTTAATATCGTTAGTAATATGAGGAATAACCTGAATAGTGGCACCTAAAAATTCACCTTTACGTTCACGCGCTAGAATATCTTGATAGATACGGCCCGTAGTAAAGTTATTGCGTTTGGTCATTTTGGTACGAATAAAACGTTCGTAATGACCTAAATCTAGATCTGTCTCTGCACCATCTTCAGTAACAAAAACTTCACCATGCTGAATTGGGCTCATCGTGCCCGGATCAACATTAATGTAAGGGTCAAGTTTTAACATGGTAACTTTTAAACCACGTGCTTCGAGAATTGCGGCAAGTGAAGCTGCAGCAATACCTTTACCAAGAGACGATACAACGCCGCCAGTAACAAAAATATATCTAGTTGTCATGCGATACCCAGAGTCAGGAAAAACAGAAATTTTGCACTAAATTGATTTGGTTTTTGGCAAACAAATGAATTTAGTAGGACGGGAAAGCATTATACTTAAAAGCCACGTTCACGACAATATGATCAGGCCATCTTGTTGCACAAATTTTAATTAAATTTCGATGATTTGTCAGAAAGCGATAGTGCAACGATTTAAAAACGGGGTAAACTGGCGTTTTACTTTTCCTTCACGAATCAAAATAAATACTATGACTCAATTGCAAAACGTTTTAGACGCCATCGACGAGATTAATAAAAATGATATCAATACCACTGTTGTTGACGGTGTTAGTTATCCAAAAGAGTTATTGTACGGCCAGTATATGACCACCTGCCTTGAGAAATATTGGCCAAATGCTGATGAAAAATTACAAATTTCTGTTCGTGCTCAACATGTAAAACGTTGGCATTTAAAACGCGCTGATTTCGCTATTGGCAAACAAGGTTACTTAACTTGGCGTAAAGAGTTAGGTATTTTTCATGCAGCAACAGCCAAAGCTTTAATGCTTGAGCATGGCTACAGTGAAGAAGCAGCCGAAACAACAGCCGCTATTATTCGCAAAGAAAAGCTAAAATCAAACAACGATAGTCAAACTTTAGAAGATGTTGCTTGCTTAGTGTTTTTACAATATTACTTTGATGAGTTTGCCGCAAAACATAAAGAAGATAAGATTATTCGTATTGTACAACTGACATGGCGTAAAATGTCAGCACAAGGCCAAGAAATAGCCTTATCATTAACTTTACCGCCTCATTTAGCTCAGTTAGTTGGCAAAGCATTGGCTTAGCCCTAACTTACTTCTCTTCGGCAGACGGCCTTTTCGCAGGTTTGTCTTGGTCGGATTTACCAAGGTCTGGTTTACCAAGATCGGATTGACCTTGGTCAGATTTGCTTTGTTCAGGCGCTTTACCCGTTATCATCTCTTTATTGCCATCAGAAAGTGGTAAGCGCCATAAAAATACAAACGGCCAAGCAACCAAACCAACCACTAACAACTTAAGTGCTAATGAAGGCAGAATGTAGCACGACCAAAGTGTTGCAATAACAATAGAGCTTAACGAGACTATTTTTGCTCGTTTAGGAATACTGCGAGACTGTTCCCAGTGATAAATCATTGGTCCAAATACTTTATTTGCTAACAACATTTTGTGCATGCGTGGTGACGATTTTGCAAAACATGCGGCGGCAACTAATAAAAATGGCGTGGTTGGTAGCAAAGGTAAAAATGCTCCAATAAAAGCCAACGCAACAAAAAACAATCCAGCTATTTTTAATAACATTTTCTACAATATATTCCTAAATTAAGTGATTACTCTGCAACTAAAAACGGTTGTTTATTGCCAACAGGTAAGCCGCGGTATTGTTTGCCATGTTCGATTAACAGTACTTCTCCGTACTGACCATTTTTGATGCTGGAATCGATAGCGATCACTCGGCCGTTATAGCGGGTTTCCAATTTTACCTGTGAGGTATGGCCAACCACTAGATAGTTAATATCAAAGTGTTTTAATAACAAGTCGATTTCTTGTTCACTAGCCCCAAGTACATTAAAATAGCCTCGATACCAAATAGGTCCGTTTCGCTTATGTAAGTACTTTCCCCAACCACTGCGGGCTTTATCTAATTCAGCCTTAACTAAGTTAGCTTTAAACACTTGATTAATATCGGTTAACGTACGTTTCTCAGTTGCAAGTTCAGGATGAAAACCACCATGTGCAAATAACATATCATTAATTTTTACCAATACAGACTTGCTTCTCAACCATTGCCCTAGCAGCGTGTTTTTTCCATACAGCTGCTCAAAGGGTTGATTAAGCTCACTAGCCGTATATTGGTATTTCTCATGGATATAACGTAAATCACCATTAAGCACCATCACTTCATGATTACCCAAAAGAAAGTGCACTTTACCGCCAGCTTGCTCTGCTTGTTTCTCTAGAGAAAATAACCACCAAAGAATTTCAGTAACTTTATCTCCTCGGTCGAAAACATCACCGGTGATCACTAAGTGTCCTTTGCCATAAGACCAATTCTTTTCTTTATCAACAATGCCATTATTGATAAATATTTTACTCATAAGCTCAAGTTGGCCATGAAAGTCGCTGATCGCGGCAATATTTTCATCCGTAGTAAAAACAAGTTCTTCTGCTCGAAAACTTGTTCGATCAAGCGCTACATTTAACCCACATTCGTCAAAATTAATTGGTAAGACTTCTGCTGAGAAAAAGCGACTTTTATGTTCATTTTTGCAAATCCAGTCAAAACGTAATTGACTATTTTCCCATGTAACATATGGCCCATCGCTATAGTCGAATTTGTTATCCTCAAACGCGCTAACTTGCCCATTAAGCGAGAATAGAAAGAATACTGTGATCAAAGGCCAGCGAAATATGGAAAACAACATTGTTGAGTAACTTCCTTTTCTAAAAATGGTTAAATTGTTAACGTTCAGTATTCCAGCTGAAAAAATAGGCACCTAATGCTAAGAAGAGCACACTCATCCCTATCAAAATGGACACGTGATAGCTAATATCAGCTAAGGTTGCCCCTTCGGTAATAATTTTACGAGCGCCAGCCACTAAATGCGTTAACGGTAAAAAATCAGCAAACACTTTCACCGCATTAGGTGCGCCTTCTAAGCTAAACCAAACGCCTGATAACAACATCATCGGCCATGAGCTTAAATTTAATAAGCCACCAATTAACTCTTCACTTTTACTACGACTTGCCACTAATAAACCTAACGTTATCAAACTAAAGGCACCTAATATGGCAATGACGAGCAAATCAAAATAGCTACCTAACATGTAGAAATCAAAAAACACATTGCAGCCAATATAAACGACTGATGACATGAAAATCACAATAAATAGCCGTGAAACTAACTGCGCTGAAACAAATTCTAACGCCGACAATGGTGTTGCCTTTAAACGTTTTAGTACCGCATTTTTTCGATAACGAACAATAACGTAACCAACACCAAACAAGCAGCTAAACATCATATTCATACCAAGAATACCTGGTAGCACCCAATCGACGTAGCGTATTTTTTTACCTTGAGTTTCTATACGTTGAAAGTTTTTATGGTCACCTAAAAATATTTTCTCTACTAAATAACTATTTGGCGCGCCTTGATTTACCCAGTATTGCTGAGTATTAAAATCAATTAGTAAATCAATACTATGCTGCTCAAGCTTTACTTTAGCCAAAGCGGTTTCTTGATAGTCAATAAAGCCAACATGCTTAGTATCTAAAAAGCTTGATTGGCTTTGCGCCAAATTCATCACACCAACTTTATATACTGTTCGGCCGTCACCAGAAAATACAAATGACAGACCAACCAGCATTAAAATAGGAAAAAACAAATTCCAACCAAGGGATGAGCGATCACGAAAAAATTCAATATTTCGAGCCTTAACTACCGCAAAAAAACGTGAAAAATTCATCTTATTAATCCCTTATGGTGTGACCGGTAAGCTTTAAAAATAAATCATCTAAATTCGGAGATTTTACGTGTAGCCCTGACAGTGAAACATTTTTGGCAAGCAATAATGCAATAGTTGCTTCAACATCCGTTGTGGTAATTTCAACTTGTTGGTCTTGTACTTGCCAGTTTAGTTGCTGACAAAGTTCAGCAGGCACCTGCTCAGCAGGTAAGTAAATAAACACTTCTTCAAAGTGCTTGTTCAGTAACTCTCGTGGCGTGCCACGCTCAATGACTTTGCCGTGGTCCATGATCAAAACATCGTCACAAAGTTGTTGTGCTTCATCCATGTAATGTGTAGTTAACACAACCGTTTTATTGCGCGCTTTAATATTTTTAATAAGCTGCCAAAAATTGCGTCTAGCTTGCGGGTCTAAACCCGTTGTGGGTTCATCAAGAAAAACGATTTCAGGGTCATTAATTAATGCTAGCGCCAATAAAAGTCGTTGGCGCTGCCCGCCAGACAGTAAGCGGTTATCGCGGTCTAAAAACTCACTTAAATCACACAACTCAATTAATTCTTCGTGCGCTACGGTGTGTTTATAAAAGGAAGTAAATAGATTTAAGGTTTCTTTAACCGTTAAAAAGTCTTGTAGCGCGGTATGTTGAAATTGAATACCTATTTGCTGCGACATCGACTCATCAACAGGTTTATCGTAATAAAAAACTTGGCCTTTCGTCGCCTTAATAATGCCTTCCATTATTTCGATGGTCGTAGTTTTCCCAGCTCCATTTGGCCCAAGTAAGCCAAAGCAAACACCTTTTTTAATCGAAAAATTAATATGGTCAACCGCAACAACATCTTTATAGCTTTTGGTGAGATTTTCCACTCGAATAACTTCTTGCATAACACACCTTAATAATTCGCTTTCTCGCATTTTAACGGCTAGGAAAAAATATTAATACAACAAAGACAATATTTTACAGATGATAATAATTATCATTTGCATTTATTTGGTAATTCTACTATTGTTTAAAAAAACTTAGTGACGATAGGAGATAACCATGGGCATTAGACAAGTAAGCGAGGGCTGCAACAACACAGCTCGTGTTGAAATATCAACAGTATTATTAGCCGAATTAATCAGCTCTGGCGCACTCGCTGGCAATGAATGCATATGTCTAGACAACAATGCAAGAAAGACGCTTTGGCAATCATTGCTTAACTTAAGTATTGGAGAATAATACCATGACCACTGAATTACCCGTTGCTGAAATTAGTTATTTAGAAGCTTGGCTCGAAAGCTTTATTAGCAGCTATAGTCAATCATCAAATAAACAATTACTCGCTAAAATATGCCTTGGCGTCAATGCGATTATGCAACATGATGATTTTGACCAACTTGCCGATCGCCACTGTAGCTACTACAAAATGAAGAATTATTGGCTGTGGCGCTATCAAATTGCCTAACGCTGATATTCGCTAAGTATCAGGTTATGTAATAACTGCTAGATAATACTTATTGATGTAACTAAACAAATGCTGATTTAAGGCTTTCTTACCGGTGAAGTTATAGTTAGTGCAAACATCTTCAATACTTTGCTTTTGCAGTATCCGAGCGATTAGCGGAAGAATTTCACTATCAAAATGTTCACAACAATGCAGCAGTAGCCAATGGTGCAAGCCAAGTACGCAGCTGCTAAATTGTCGCTGACCACTTATAAAATCAGCCACCCCTTGGTCATGCATATCATCAAGCTCATTGATGCTAGTCTTATTCTTCAGAGGGGAATTGTGATGCAGCACTTGCCAAACCATTTTCGCCGGTAACTGGTTAAACTCATCGGTTAGCCAGTAATCAAACTGCTGATAAAAACGCTGCGATATTTCTTGCTGCTTTTTAATTACCTTAACCTTTAATGGTTTAATGACTAAACAAGAATGTTCACCACTGGCTTTATCTTTATTAAATCCTATACGTGCTAATTCAAAACCGCTTTCTTGCCAGAAGTTTAGTAAGTTAGCATTGCCAGCAAAACTCGAACCTATAAAATCAATGCCTTGTGCTTGCACTTGCTGTTCAATTTCACCAAGAAAGTACTTTCCAAGCCCTTGTCCTTGAAATTGTGGATGTATAGCAATACGCATCACCCGTTGATAACTGTATTCAAAACTGTCGTTAATACCGCAATGAGTTAATAGTGATTGCGGTAGAAACTGATCGCGCATTCGACGTTGGTTATCTTTTACCAGCTCAACCAAGTCACTGGCCATTTTCCCTTCCTGCATTAACATCGCGACGCCTAAAATATTGTCATGGTGCTTAACAATAAATAATGAAACGGTGGCACTGTTTAGCAAAAACTTTAAATCACTTGGTGAGGTTTGGTAATGCGCAGTTACTAAAACCGCAAACACTTGCTGTAATAACGCTTCGTTTTCTAATAACTGTAAAGCGCTAACTTTTTCAACAAGATAACCGAAATAACTGGTTAGTTGCTCTTGGGCTGTTATCAGTTTACTTTCAGGGTACTTAGGCAAACTAGCATTGAGTAAACAGCTGGAAAAAACGAAAGCCTCAAGCGGATCATTTTTAGCCCAACGAATAGGCTCATTAATGTGCATTTTACGCCACTGCGGCTTTAACTTATTAAGGATCATGCGAAACTTAATACTAAAGCCACGCCCTGCTCCTTCATAGCCATGCACTGTGCTAGCAAAAATCAAACGATGATAATTAACCAATAACTGTTGTAATAAATAAACCGGCAATGCCGCCGCTTCATCAACCATTACTAAACCGGCTTGTGGTTGCTCTTTTAAAAGTTGATCAATCGGTAGAAAGGTTACTTCACCATTAGCATGCTCGACACTATTGGTTTTCATTATTGCATTAGGCAAGTGCTGTTCAATTTGTTGAAAAAAAACGTTCAGTGACTGCCGACTTGCTGCAGTAATGATGATATTGATGCGCTGTTTGGCATTGGTCAATAATTGACAAGCAGCTAACGCCATTGCTGACGATTTCCCACGCCCACGATCAGCGGTTAAGACAAAAGGTCTGTCTCGATGGCCAGACATCACTTTTAACATACCATCAACAGCCGTTACTTGTTCTTGTGTTACACAAGCATATGGCAGTGCTGAAGCTTGCTCGGTTTGCTCAGCAATAAAGGGGGAATCTTGCTTAATTAATTCAGGAAATATTGCTGCTTGATAATCATTTTGTCGAATGATCTGACTATTGCTCGCCTTTAACCTTTGATAAAAGCGCTGTAAAAAGTAGTCTGCTACGGGTAATGCTAAGTCATCAACATTGTTGTACTCGCTACTATTAATAGTGAGTATAAACGTGCCACCTGCCACCAATGTACCGGAAAGTGCAGCAAAGGCATCAACATCGAAACTATATTCACTAGTCTCAGTCTTATTATCAAAGTCGGCAAACGGAAAAATAACGATTTGTTGCTCTGTACCTAACTGCTGAGCATAGTTTTTACGATTAACGACTGTAATATTTTGCTGGTATTTGGGATATGAATAATCATGTTCACTAGTTGTTGGTTGGTAAACTAGCCCAAAAAAATCATTGCCATTAGCGCTATGTGAAGCTGCAGCTATTTGAACAAGTATTGACTCAACAGTTTGCTGTATCCAATTAAAATCACCTTCCAAAACGACAAGGTTACGCCAACGATTATACTGTGATAATTGTTGTAATTGGCAATACCAATGAGCAAATTTTTCTATCGACATCAATCAAGTTAACCTTAAAAATTTGAAACTTATACCTAAGCCACTAAGGTATAAGTCTATCAGAGCGTAATGCTATTTCGCATAATTATTTGTTTTCATGAAAAGTCTAATAATTGCCTCGACTAAATATTCTGTAGCGAATTAAATTAAATTTGAATTAAATATGAAAAATTATTATTTGAATATTTTCTGCTTGTTGCCTATGTTCAATTTAAGATGTTTTTTTGTTATTCAAAATAGATTAATAACAATTACATTCATCATAGCAACGTTATTTATTGTAATTACAGCAAGCGCTGTAAAAACCCTAGGTACAATCAATGAACAACAACTTTACAGATAATATGACACCGCCCGTCGAACAGAAAGGTTATGACAAAGACTTGCCCAAAGGAGAACAGGCAGCACATAACACTGAAGTACGAAAACGTATTGATGATCTTTTAGAGCGAAAGCGTCTGAAAGAACTTTTAGATGACTCCGATGATTGGGATATTTAAGCATTTCATTAGCAGCGTAAAACGCTATTGAATTAACTTTTAAACTCATGACATTAAACTGCACTGTAGAAGTCAATTTATCTGTATTATTTCAGTTGCAACGATTTGTTTTTAACACAAAACTGATATCATGAGCTTAACTAACCATTAGCCTAACAACCCTTCTATGACCTTATTTGAAAAACTGCGTTGCTTGTTTACCTTTGGGCAAGGTGTTGCCCTGCCTTTGCCAACCATTGATCAAAATACAGATCCTTTTTCACTATTCGAGCTTTGGTTCGACGATGCCAATAAATCCGGTATTTTGCTACCTGAAGCGGTATCGGTTAGTAGTGTAAGTAAGAGCGGTCAACCTAGCTCGCGCATGGTATTATTAAAAGAATTTGATACTGATGGTTTTGTGTTTTATACCAATTACGCTAGCCGAAAAAGTAATGAACTGAGCGCAAATGATAAAGTAGCGTTGTTATTTCATTGGAATGTTTTACAACGTCAAATTCGCATCGAAGGTTGTGTTGAAAGAGTCAGTGCTGAACAATCGGCAAAATACTTTCACAGTCGTGACCGAGGCAGTCAAATTGGCGCATGGGCATCGAAGCAAAGTAGTAAAATTCAAACAGAGAATGAATTAGCTGAAAGTGTTGATTACTACACGAAAAAATTCGCTGGTAAAGACGTACCGTTACCTGAGTTTTGGGGCGGATGGCGCGTAAAGCCAAACTACATTGAATTTTGGCAAGGAAGAGCGAGTCGATTGCATGACCGTGTTTGCTTTGAAAAATCAGCTGCTACTTGGGAAAACTTTAAGTTACAGCCGTAAATTTGGCTAAATCTATGATTCAAAAAAGGGAAGCTACTGCTTCCCTTTTCTATACTTATATCTTTCTAAACTCAGTTTGCTCTCGCTGGTATCATCAGCCAACTAAAGCTAACAATATACCTGCTGCAACAGCAGAGCCTAATACACCAGCAACATTTGGTCCCATTGCGTGCATCAGTAAGAAATTATGCGGATTAGCCTCTAAGCCAACCTTATTAGCAACACGTGCAGCCATAGGTACTGCAGAAACACCAGCGGCACCAATAAGTGGGTTAACTTTATCTTTTGATAATTTATTCATTAGCTTCGCCATAAGTACACCAGTAGCTGTACCAATAGAAAATGCTACCGCTCCAAGCGCTAGTATACCCAATGTTTTTGCATTCAAAAATTGCTCTGCACTAAGTTTAGAACCTACACCTAAACCTAAGAATATAGTAACAATGTTAATCAACTCGTTCTGTGCGGTAGAGCTTAAGCGGTCTACAACACCACATTCACGCATCAAATTACCTAAGCAAAACATGCCAACTAATGGCGTTGCAGCAGGCAAAAAGAATATCGTCATCAGTAGCACAGCAAGTGGGAAGATGATTTTCTCAACACGTGTCACATGACGCAATTGTGCCATTTCAATTTTACGTTCATCTTCAGTAGTTAATGCTCGCATAATCGGCGGTTGAATAATTGGTACTAATGCCATATAAGAATATGCGGCGACCGCTATTGCACCAAGTAAATCAGGTGCTAACTTTGAAGCTAAAAAGATTGCTGTTGGACCATCAGCACCACCGATAATTGCTATTGCTGAAGCATCTTTCATTGAGAAGTCTAAACCGACATAATTCAACGCTATAGCACCAAATAAGGTAGCAAAAATACCGAACTGTGCGGCGGCGCCTAATAATAAGGTTTTAGGGTTGGCGATCAAAGCGCCAAAATCAGTCATCGCGCCAACACCCATAAATATTAATAATGGGAATATGCCAGTATCAATACCTGCATAGTAAATGTAATGCAGTAAACCGCCAACTTCTGAAAAGCCAGCGACTGGGATGTTGGTTAAAATAGCACCAAAACCCATAGGCACAAGTAATAATGGTTCAAAATTACGTGCGATAGCAAGGTAAAGTAAACCACTGCCAACTAACATCATGATGACTTGGCCTAACTCAAAGTTTGCTAAGCCTGTAGACATCCATAATACTTTTAATGATTCCATGAGTTATCCTATACCAAGCTTAACAAGGTATCACCAACGGCAACTGAATCACCTTCTCTGATGTTTACCGTCGATATTTCACCTGCTTTGGTTGCACGGATCTCAGTTTCCATTTTCATCGCTTCCATGATGATAACAACATCGCCTTCTTCAACTTCATCACCTTCATTCACTAGCACTTTAAAAATGTTACCCGCTAGTGGTGCATTTAAAGGCTCTCCACCTGCTGAGCTTGCAGCAACTGGTGCACTTGTAGATGCTTGAATGTTCTCAATTGAACCACCTGGTGCGACAACAACATCATAAACTTTGCCATCAACACTTACCGCATAACTTTCAGGTGCAGTATTAACTGAACTTGCAACAGGAGCACTATTGGCAACAGTTTTATTGGTAGACGGTTTACAAGGCGCAGGCTCAAAAGCGTCAGGGTTATTGCGATTTTCTAAGAACTTCAAACCTATTTGTGGAAACAAAGCATAGGTTAATACGTCGTCAATGGTATCGTCAGCCAAAGAAATGCTTTTCTCTGCAGCAATTTCTTGTAATTCAACTGAAAGCTTGTCCATTTCTGGGTCAAGCAAATCAGCAGGACGACAGGTAATAGCGTCTTTACCATCCAATACTCTTTCTTGTAGCTCAGCATTAACCTCAGCTGCTGTTGTACCGTATTCGCCTTTGAGAACACCTGCGGTTTCTTTAGTAATGGTTTTATAACGTTCGCCAGTTAATACGTTAAGTACTGCTTGCGTACCAACAATTTGTGATGTTGGCGTGACTAAAGGAATATATCCTAGGTCTTTACGCACTTTTGGAATTTCAGTTAAAACTTCATCAAGCTTATCAGCAGCACCTTGCTCCTTAAGCTGGCTTTCCATATTAGTTAACATGCCACCTGGCACTTGAGCTAACAATATACGGGCGTCAATGCCACGTAAACTACCTTCAAATTGCGCATATTTTTCACGAACCTCACGAAAGTAAGTCGCAACTTCCGCTAACTTAACCATATCTAAACCAGTATCACGTTGCGTGCCTTCAACAATAGAAACAATAGTCTCTGTTGGTGAATGACCATAAGTCATACTCATTGAAGAAATAGCGGTATCAATAACATCGATGTCCGCATCAATGGCTTTCATGTGCGTTGCAACGCTTAAACCGGTTGTTGCATGACAATGCAAGGCAATAGGCAAGGCGACAGTTTCTTTCAATCGACCAATAAGCTCAGCAGCATCGTAAGGCTTTAATAAACCAGCCATATCTTTAATACATAAAGAATGCGCGCCCATGTCTTCAAGCTGCTTGGCCATTGTTAACCAGCCTTCGAGTGTATGCACTGGGCTTTCGGTATAACTCAATGTTCCTTGAGCGTGAGCACCAACTTTTACCGCCGATTTTATTGCTGTTTCCAAGTTGCGTACATCGTTCATTGCATCAAAAATTCTAAATACATCAATACCATTAACGTGCGCACGTTCAACAAACTTTTCTACCACATCATCTGCATAATGACGGTAGCCTAAAATATTTTGACCACGAAACAACATTTGTTGCTTAGTTTTTGGCATTGCTTTTTTCAGTGCTCTAATACGTTCCCAAGGATCTTCACCTAAATAACGGATACAAGAATCAAACGTTGCCCCACCCCATGATTCGATTGACCAATAGCCGATATCATCCATTTTAGCTGCAATGGGTAGCATATCTTCTAAACGTAAACGTGTGGCAAGCAATGATTGATGGCCGTCGCGTAATACGACTTCAGTTATTCCTAGAGGCTTGGTCATGGTCATGTCCTATTTCTGTGCAGAGTGTTGTTGACGATATTGCGTAACCGCAGATGAGATTGCTGCGACGACAGCCGGTGAAACACCTTTACCGTCTTGCTTTTTATTATTCTTTTTACTTTGAGCTTTATTTTCGACAATGGCATCTGGATATTTTTTTGCTAGTCGCACTAAAACCGTGTTGATAAAAATAATCAATAAACCTAAAAAGGCAAAAACAAAAACCATTCCGGCAAGCATTAACGTACCCGCTTCAATGAATAAAGCTTGAAGATTTTCCATTATTTCACTCTCAAGTAATTTTTATATAATTAGAATAATCACTCCAATATGTAAAAAGCAAACAAATTTTAACATTTTGGCTAAAAAAAATAATGTCAAGACCAAATCGTACGTAAAACAGGCTGTTTTTAATGTTTTTTCATGTTTATTATATACAATAATGATATACAAGCATTATTGTATACAATATCAAAGCCATGAATAGCGGGTATCACAACACGAAAACCACAAATAATATACAATATCCAATATTAAATAACTTAACCAAGCAGTCAGTTTAACCTGTTTAAAAAGCCAACAAAAGAAGAGAAAAGATCACACTAAAACACGCATATATGAAAGTTCAAAAGCGCATAATTACAGTTATATTACAAAATAGTAAAACTCTCGATTAACTCACCCTATCACAAGTTGTGAATACCTAATGTTGAAATGCGCCCAATAATGTAGGTAGTTGCGCAAAAGCGACAACAAAATAATGACACTTTGCGCTTGGTTAACACTAATTTTCATTCCTTCACCAAGGTATCGCCCTATAAAAAGCGGGCTAATTATCAGCGCCTTAGCATCTACATCAGGAGGAAATTAGACAATAAGTTATTGATCTAAAATTACTTATCAAAAATTGAGAATGATCGGTAGTAGAGTAGATATTTTTTAATTTAAAATTTTAATACCAAGCAAATAAAATAGCGATAAGCATGGCTTTTGATATTCGAAGAATAGTGAAGAGAAGTGTTGATATTTTATAGGCGAAAAAAAACCAGCCATAAGGCTGGTTTCTCTATGTGGCGGACGCGGCAGGAGTCGAACCTGCGACCGCCTGGTTCGTAGCCAGGTACT
>CAJXQI010000012.1 GCA_913058395.1 uncultured Colwellia sp.
TTGATGGCTTGGTGGAAAAATAATAATGTCGCAGCATAAATTGAAAAATTACGCATTCAATCCAGTTAAAGCAACCAGTGCTGATAAAGGCGCAGTCCGCAATAGAGCCTTGCTTGATGGCTTGGTGGAAAAATAATAATGTCGCAGCATAAATTGAAAAATTACGCACTCAATCCAGTTAAAGCAACCAGTGCAGATAAAGGCGAAGTTCGCAATAGAGCCTTACTTGATGGCATCGTTGATACTGTTAAGTAATGGAGAACAATAATGACAGAAGTTGAGCAGCAAGCCTTAGTGCTTGCTAAAGCAACGCAAGAGCAAGCGTTAGACTACCTGCGAAGAATATTACTAGCACCCGTGTATGATGTTGCTATTGAGTCTGCTTTAACACCGTTGACTAAATTGTCATCTCGTTTGGGCAATCAAATTTTTCTTAAGCGTGAAGACCAACAGCCTGTGCACTCTTTTAAATTACGTGGTGCTTATAATAAATTAGTTAACTTGTCTGAGCAGCAGTGTATACATGGTGTAATGGCGGCCTCTGCGGGGAACCATGCTCAAGGACTCGCATTAGCAGCACACAAGCTTGGTATTAAAGCGACAATTGTTATGCCGATCACAACGCCTGATATTAAAGTCGATAATGTTAGACGTTTTGGCGCAGAAGTGCGCTTAGTTGGTAAAAGCTTTAATGAGGCACAGCAAGCATCTGTTGAATATGCTAAAGCTGAAGATAAAACCTTGATTCACCCTTTTGATGATCCCGATGTTATTGCGGGTCAGGGAACTGTCGCTAAAGAGTTATTGCAACAACAACCCAATACTGATGTGGTATTTGTACCGGTTGGTGGTGGCGGACTATTAGCTGGTATGGCGGTTTATTTGAAACAAGTACAACCCAATATTAAAGTAATTGGCGTTGAAGCAGAAGATTCTGCTTGTTTAAAAGCAGCGTTAAATGCAGGTAAGCCTGTTGATTTAGAGCAAGTAGGACTATTCGCCGATGGCGTTGCAGTTAAACGTATTGGTGAACACACTTTTGATTTGATCAAACATTATTGTGATGGCGTTATTACTGTTTCTACGGACGAAATTTGTGCTGCCATTAAAGATGTTTTTGAACAAACCCGCGTAATTGCTGAGCCCGCTGGCGCTTTATCATTAGCAGGGCTAAAAAAGTATAGTCAAAGTAACTCAGGAAATGAGTCGTTAGTCGCTATTCTTTCGGGTGCTAACATGAACTTTCATACCTTACGCTATATTTCAGAGCGTTGTGAATTAGGCGAACAAAAAGAAGCTGTTTTTTCGGTTAAAATTCCAGAAGAAAAAGGCAGTTTTAGAAAGTTTTGCCAAGCACTTGCTGGCAGAGTGATCACCGAATTCAATTATCGCTATGTTGATAAGGCAAATGCATCTGAGCAAGCGCAACAAGCGAATATCTTCGTTGGAGCACGACTAGGCGGCGACGTTAATGATAGAGGACAGCTGATTGTAAACTTGCAAGAGCAAGGCTATGAGCTGACGGACTTTACCGATAATGAATTGGCAAAGTTACATGTTCGTTACATGATTGGCGGTCAAAATACCTTGTCGGCACAAGAACGAATTTTTCGCTTTCAATTTCCAGAGTACCCAGGAGCACTAGAGAAATTCTTAGATACATTAGGTGAACACTGGAATATCACTTTATTTCACTACCGAAATCATGGCGCTGCTTTTGGCCAAGTATTGGCAGGTTTTGAAGTTCAAAGTAGTCAAGAACATGAATTTTTTGCTCATCTGGAAGCACTTGGTTATGAATGGCAGGAAGAAACTGATAATCAGGCTTATCAAGCATTTCTTACTTGATAATTGCAGGTGTAAATATATTGTAAAAAAGTAGCTTATAGCTGCTTTTTTTTTGGCTAAATGATTTATATTAGTCAGTAGCAAATGAAATAAGAACAATAAATAAGGACGTTTTATGTCAGGCGCTCAAGCTGATACAGCAGAACAGTTAATTGAACACCAATCTGTACCTGAAAAGTTAGCACCTATTGCTATAAGCGAACGTATTGATGCGATGGATATTCTCAGGGGCTTAGCTTTAGTTGGTATTCTATTAATGAATATTGAATGGTTTAACCGTGCTATTGCAGGTTTAGGGACGCAAGATACTAATTTAACTGGACTAGATCATGCAGTTGGTTGGTTAATTAGATGTTTTGTTGAAGGGAAGTTCTATACGTTATTTTCGTTACTCTTTGGTATGGGCTTTGCCGTTATGTTGCTCAGGGCTAAAGCCGCAGATCGTCCCTTTGGTGCTTGGTTCTTACGTCGGATGCTTATTTTAATTGTATTTGGCATATTGCATATGGTTTTTCTATGGGGTGGCGATATTCTCCATAGTTATGGTTTTGCAGGCTTATTACTTCTTGGTTGGGTAACATTACTTAAAAAAGAACGTTTTAAAAAATATGACAACCCTCAATCATTTTTCAAATTGGCCGTTGTTTGGTTGTCAGTGCCTATTGTTATCTCAGTAATGTCTGGTATTGGCTTTGGCGTGCTGCAAGATACTAATGAACTAACCACTCAGTGGCATGAAGAAATTTTGGTTGCTGAGCGTGTAAAGTCAATTCAGTTAGAAAATAAAGCTGATATGTTGAGCACGGAATCGGACACACCAGAAATCACCAAACTTGAAGATAATGCTGTTACCGAACAATTGATGCCGCTTTCAGAGCAAATAACAACCGATAGTGTGAAAGAAAATGTCGAGTTACATGAGTTTTCTGCTAAAACGTTAATTGAACAGCAAGCCCAAGATATTATTACTCAACAACAAGAAATGGCCGCTGATAAAGCTGAAGAAGTAACTGCATTCACCCAAGATAACTATTGGCAGGCAACAGAGTTTCGTTTCGATTTTTCTTTATTAATGTTGATGTTTAGTGTGCCTTTTGCTTTTACCATGTTGTTACCAATATTTATTTTAGGCTATTGGTTAATATCGAGTGGTATGATGAAAAATTATCGACAGCATAGCCGTGCATTCAAAATTACGGCTTGGGTTGGGATTTCTACGGGCACTGTGATGGAGGTTGGCGGACTTTTAGTTGCACAGCATCCGGTTGCTAGCCAAGTGATGTTATTACAAGCCGTGGGTGAAACGTTATTTTTTATCGGACAGTATGTTATGACGGCTGGTTATTTTGGTTTAATAATGTGCTTATTAACTCATGATAAATGGCATAAGCGATTATCTGTGTTTTCGCCAATGGGCAGGATGGCATTAACTAACTACATTAGCCATTCTGTAATATTAACAAGTATATTTTATGGTTATGCAGGCGGTTATTTTGGTGAAATATCTCGAGCACCACAAATGTTAATAGTATTTGCGATTATTGCCTTTCAATTAGTGTTTTCACGTTGGTGGTTAAACAATTATGCTTTTGGTCCGCTAGAATGGTTATGGCGTTGTTTGTCTTATAAAAAATTTCAGCCGATGCGTTTACAAAATAGTTAATACCTTGAAATGAAGAGCCTTAGTTGTGTTGTATAGCTAAGGCTTTTAAAATCTATTCAGCGCTAAATTTTTCTTCTAACGCTGCCACTTTAGCTTCAAGTTCGGTTAATTTAGCACGTGTTTTGATTAATACTTGCGTTTGCACGTCAAATTCTTCACGAGTTACTACGTCAAGTTGAGATAGTTTACGTTGTAAAACAACCTTAGTTTTATCTTCCATCTCATTAGCAAAATCTTTTAAGCCAGCAGGAATTGAATCAGTTACTTGCTTGGCAATATCTTCTATTTTCTTGGCGTTAATCATTACAATCTTCTTAATTGATAAGCTATGGCGTTATTGTAACCAATATATCGGGACTTGATAATAAGATCGCGAATAAAGAATGTAAGAAATTAACCAACTTGCAGAAAGTTGATGTTGTCTTGCCTTAAAAGCAGGTAAAATTGGCGGCCGATCATCTTATTCACGAAATTGAGTTACAACGTAGCAATGAAATTAAACCCAGGTCAAAACGAAGCAAAAAAATATGTTAGCGGTCCATGTTTAGTATTAGCAGGCGCTGGTAGCGGTAAAACTGGGGTTATCTGTCAGAAAATTGCCTACTTAATTCAAAATTGTGGTTATAAAGCTAAGAATATTGCTGCGGTAACTTTTACCAATAAAGCAGCACGTGAAATGAAAGAGCGTGTGATTAAAATGATGGATAAGTCGCAAACGCGTGGCTTAACTGTTTGTACTTTTCACTCTTTAGGCTTAGATATTATTCGTCGAGAGTTGAAAACTTTAGGTTATAAGCCTGGTTTTACATTGTTTGATGATCAAGACACCTTAGCGCTATTGAAAGAGCTGACTCAAGAACAACTTGATGGCGACAAAGACTTACTAAATAAATTGCAGACAATGATTTCGAATTGGAAGAATGAATTGTTATTACCTGAAGCCGCAATTAAACAAGCTAGTGATGCCGATACTATTCTCTATGCCGAATTTTATGCTATGTATCAAAAGCATATGAAAGCATATAACGCGCTAGATTTTGATGATTTAATTCTCATTCCGACTTTACTATTACGCAACTTTCCTGAAGTACGCACACGTTGGCAGCAAAAAATTCAGTATATGCTGGTGGATGAATATCAAGATACCAACGCTAGTCAGTATGAACTTGTTAAGTTGATCACGGGTGAGAAAGGCTTGTTGACTGTGGTAGGTGATGATGATCAGTCGATATACTCTTGGCGTGGTGCAAAACCACAAAACTTAGTGTTATTAGGGCAAGATTATCCAAATCTTAAGCTGATAAAGCTTGAACAAAACTATCGCTCTAGTGGTCGTATTCTAAAATGTGCCAATATCCTCATTGCCAACAACCCACATGTTTATGATAAAGCCTTGTTTAGTGAACTAAATTACGGTGTTGAACTGCGGGTACTGCAAACTAAAAATGAAGAACATGAAGTTGAGCGTGTGGTAGGTGAATTAATCGGCCATCGTTTTTTAAATAAAAGTAAATTTAAAGATTACGCGATTTTATATCGGGGAAATCACCAATCACGTTTACTTGAAAAAGCCTTAATGACCAACCGTATTCCCTATAAGATTAATGGCGGTACATCATTTTTCTCCCGTTCTGAAATCAAAGACATGATGGCGTTTTTACGGGTATTAGTGAACCCAGATGATGATAATGGCTTTCTTCGTATTGTTAACGTACCACGACGAGAAATAGGGCCTACAACTTTAGAAAAACTAGGTAGCTATGCCAATATGCGACAAATTAGTATGTTTGCTGCTAGTTTTGAATTAGGTTTAGAACAGCATCTTAGTGGCCGTGGTTTGGCAAGTGTACAACGCTTTACCCGTTGGTTAGTTGAAACAGCTGATCATGCTGAACGTGGTGAAACTGCAACGGTGCTACGCTCTATGGTGCGTGAAATCAACTATGAAGATTGGTTGTATGATACCTCTCCTAGTGCAAAAGCGGCTGAAATGCGCATGAAAAATGTCACCCAACTGTTTAGTTGGATCACGCAAATGCTCGAAGGTGATGATGACGAAGAGCCGATGACTTTGCCACAGGTTGTTACCCGATTAACCTTACGCGATATGATGGAGCGTAATGAAGACGAAGAAGATACCGATCAAGTGCAATTGATGACCTTGCATGCATCCAAAGGTTTGGAGTTTCCCTATGTATTCTTAATTGGTATGGAAGAAGGTTTATTGCCGCATCAAACTAGTATGGATGAAGGTAATGTTGAAGAAGAGCGCCGTCTAGCTTATGTGGGCATTACCCGTGCACAAAAAGAGTTAATATTTACTTACGCTAGAGAGCGCCGTCAATTTGGTGAAGTTTCTCGAACTGAAGCGAGTCGATTCTTGCATGAATTGCCGCAAGATGACTTAAGCTGGGAGTTAACACAAACCAAACAAAGTATTGAAAAGAAACAAGCAACTGCGAAAATGGGTGTAGCAAACTTACGAGAAATGCTGAAGAAAAAGTCATAAAGCTAAAATTAAAATGTTTAAATATTAAGCGTTTTGTTTCATTAGTTATCGCTTTCAGTGTTGACGGTTATTCGTTAGATAGGTATTTTAAACAACTGTTTAATAATGTAATGGGAATAAGGTGATAACAAAACGCACGACATCTGAAATTATGCTGTTAGTTTTAAGTGCCTTATCAGCGCTATTGATTTCGCCGTTCGTCTACCTTCGTTACTCGGCAGGTGATTTTCTTGTTGCCATTATTGATGCGCTAATTATATTGGTTTTATTAGCTTTTTTTATTTTTGTTTATATTACAAGGCAGGTTGATAAAGCAAAATTTCTTCTCGCCACTTTCCTTGCATTTGCTATTACCGCCGTGGTTATTATTCGAGGCGAAGGGCATTTGTATTGGCTATATCCTGCCATTATTGCTTTTTATTACATATTACCTGAGCGTCTAGCTGGCATTATTTGTCTAATTGCCATTAGCACTATTTCCATTCAAGTATATCCTGACGTTAACCTTGTCGACTTTGCGACCATCGTGATGTCGTTAGTATTAACTTCACTTTTCTCGTTTATGATATTTAGTAACTATCGTAAAACGCATGAGCAATTGACGTTGTTAGCAACCATTGATCCGTTAACACTAAGTGGTAATCGTCGCGCGTTAGACCGAAAGCTTTCGGACGTTATTGCTGACCAAACACGACAACCGTCAACGGTGTCGTTGTTGTTACTAGATTTAGATCTATTTAAAAAAATTAATGATGAATATGGCCATGCGATTGGCGATCAAACGTTAGTCGAGGTAGCGTCCTTAATCACTGAAAATACTCGCTCGTTAGACGCCCTGTACCGTTATGGCGGTGAGGAATTTATCATTATGCCACTTAAAATTAATTTGGCTGAAGCGATGGCTCTGGCAGAAAATTTGCGAATATTAGTCGAAAATCATAAATTTTCTAGTCATATAAAGTTAACTGTTTCGGTTGGTGTGGCAGAGTATCGTGCTGGTGAAACCGCAGAATCATGGATTCATCGTGCAGACTCTGCTTTGTATACGGCTAAAGATTTAGGTCGTAATCGAGTCGTTGCAGAAACAGAGGTTGAGTGATTTATTCAAAATGTATGAGCTTTAAATTAAAGCTTATAAATCATATTTAGTTAATATTTTTTGGTAAGTACCCGATTTTTTTATTGCTGCTAATGCTTGTGATAATTGCTTAACCATATCATCAGAGGTTGATAACCCTGTTGCGATATTTAGCTCGTTAGGAAAATCCTTTATAGATAGGTAGGGAGTAACACCTTGCTCGTCAAAGCCAGCATCTTTTATATCCCTATCTAAAGCCATATAATTCGTTAGCACTAAATCTATTCTGTTGTTAAAGAGCATTGCCCACATATGCTTACTGGTCACGCTTAATGATAAATTTTCATGTTCATGAAAACCATTATTAACTAAAAAATGTGCTGAATGATAACCTCGTATTGTACCTACTATCAGTGGTTTTGCGTCATCTAATGATGATAACTTGATATCGTTTCGATCTTTAAGTCCTAAAAGTACCGCATAGCTTCGATAAGTCTCACCTACCCATTTAAATTGTTTATCACGACTTGGTGTTTTCAATAATGAGAATAAGAAGGTATTTTGTTGTGTTTTTGCCGCTGCGTAACCACGCGCAAAAGGTTGTATTGCTATTATTCCAGGTAACTTTGCTTGCTCGAGTACTGCTTGAACAATTTCGACTAATGCGCCATCGGCTTGTCCATTGCTATTAATAAAATGGTATGGAGGTAACTCCTCAGCGGTAAATATCAAAGGTTTTTGTACAGCAGAGCAGGTTTGTGCAAACATGCAACACAACAAGATAAATAGCTTTGGAATTAATATATTAAAAGCGTACATAGGATAACTACAACAAACTGTTATTGTCGATAATATAACCTAGTCAATGGAACAGGTAAATCAGTATTAATGCTGGTGTAATGTAACTCTTTAATAAAAGAGAAAACAGCTAGGCTTGAGCATAAGCCTAGCGATGTATCATCTATTCTTTAATTTCTTTTACCACTTCTCGGTATTGTAAGTGTAAGCCATTAAAGAATTTTATTAAGGTTTCATCATGACATGGACGAAAGTGCTTATGTTCTGGCTTTCTAAAAAAAGCACTAAGTTCATGCTTACTCAACGTAAGTTCACCAGCAGCTAGTAAAGCAATGATGTCATCGGCTTTTAACGCTAAAGCTATTTTAATTTTATTAAAAATTATATTGTTATTAACTTCTTGATTTAGCTGCGCTTGTGCGCCTTCTTTTTTACCTCGAAGCTCGATGATTAAACCATCAAGAAAGCTCGCAAGCGTATTATCTTGTACGCGAGAAAACTCACTCTCACCATTTTTACGTAGGTAGTTTTCAATTTGCTCTGCTGTTTGTGCACATTCTGCATGTTGAAATATGGTCGATATTTTTTCGCTATTTAAAGCAAAAATATAACGAATGTGCTGTAAAGCTTCGTTGTTAGTCATGTATATTCCTGTTGAAAATACTCACTTAATACCTCAGTTTTTTTTCACTAGGCATTAGTAAATATTTACTATGTATGAGTTAAGTAAAGGCAATGGTAAGGCAAATAGCTAATGTTGCTATCAGCGTTAACGTCACTACTTGCTTACTATGTTGATTTTGTTGCTGCTCTAGCTTTTTCAGCATCAGCAATTGTTGACGTTGAGCTTCCCGATTAGTTTTTAAGTAGTCATAAACTAAGTCAGGGATCTCAGGTAATTTTTCATTCCAAAAAGGTAGGTTATCTTTTACTTTTTTGTACACGGCTTTAACGCCCATTTGTTCTTTTACCCAGTTTTCTAAAAATGGCTTTGCGGTTTGCCATAAATCGAGCTGCGGGTATAACTGACGCCCTAAGCCCTCAATATAAAGTAATGTTTTTTGTAGTAATACCAGTTGTGGCTGCACTTCCATATTGAAGCGACGTGCAGTATTAAATAGGTTTACTAACACTTGCCCGAAGGATATTTCAGATAAAGGTTTGTTAAATATTGGTTCGCAAACGGTGCGAATGGCAAATTCAAATTCATCAACACTGGTATCACTTGGCACCCAACCTGAATCAACGTGCAATTGTGCAACTTTACGGTAATCTCGATTGAAAAAGGCGACGAAATTTTCTGCCAAATAACGTTTATCTTCTCGATTCAATGTGCCGACAATACCGCAGTCGATGGCAATCCAAGTGGGATCATCTGGGTTAGTCGCATTAACAAAAACATTGCCAGGATGCATGTCAGCATGGAAAAAGCTGTCGCGAAATACTTGGGTAAAAAATACTTCAACCCCGCGCTCAGCGAGCAATTTCATATTAACGTTTTGGGCAACTAGGCTTTCAATTTCACCAACACCAACACCGTAAATACGTTCCATAACCATGACGTTTCTTGAACAATATTCACTATAAACCTCAGGTACATAAAGAACTTTGTCGCTTTCTCTACCTTGGGTAAAGTTACGCTTTAGTTGAATAGCATTTGCTGCTTCGCGATTTAAATCCAGTTCTTCTAAAATGGTTTTTTTGTATTCACCGACGACTTCAACTGGACGTAACCGCTTTCCGTCAGGTAGCCAACGAGCGACAATACCGGCAAATAGCGACATGACTTTAATATCAGCCAAGATGGTTTTTTCAATGTTTGGACGCAGTACTTTTAATACCACTTCATGTTCTTCATCATTATGAAGCATTGTTGCGGTATGAACTTGCGCAATAGACGCTGATGCTAAAGGGTTTAAGTCAAAGTCTTTAAAGTGTTGGTCAAAAACTTCTTGGCCCATGGCCGCAATAATAATTTGTTCTGCGCTTTCACCAGAAAATGCCGGCACTTTGTCTTGCAGTAACGCTAGTTCAATCGCAAAATCATCGGGTAATAAGTCACGACGTGTTGACAGCATTTGACCGAATTTAACAAATACAGGCCCCAGTGATTCAATGGCGATACGAAAACGTTCGGCTTTGTTTTTATCTTGATGTTTATTTCGCAACCAAAATAATGATGATCGGGCAATTTTTACATACCATGGTAGGTATTTTTTCGGCACGAGTTCATCAAGGCCAAACTGCAAAAATGTTTTTACTATTTTGTATAAACGTTTGCTACTCACGGTTTGCCTTATTATTTTGTTGGGTAATTAACTTATCAATTCGTTGGCTAACTTCATTAACTTGCTCAGTAACTTGTTCAACCTGTTGAGCAAAGCTAGATAGTTCACCACTAGCGACAACCATATTTTTCTCATGAACTAGCCATTCTGTGGTGTCAGCTTGAATTTGCTCTGAAGCAAAAGATAATTTTTTAGCTAAGCTTTTGCCTAGTTGCCCTATTTTATAGGTAGGAATATCACCAATGCGTTTTGCTAACTCGCTGCGCCAATCAATATCTAGTGTTTCGGCAATTGCAGCAAAGCGTTGAGCAATTTTAATATCACCGTCAATATCTAGCTTATCTTGCTTAATCAACTCAGTCAGTTTTTGCTGATTTTTCAACTCAATCAGTGTTTTAATACTGGTTGTTAATGTGCAGTCGCTTTTCACAATACCTGTGGTGAGGTGAATTTTTTCAGCATTAATCGAAAAATTCAACGGAAAACCCAGTTCAGCCAATTTTACTGTTAAGGTTTTTTCATTTAAGGCAATTAACGCGCGAGTACCGTGCAAGTTATACACTAACGCTTGGTTAATTAATGCTTCAACAACAGCGCTAAGTGCTTGTGCAAACATAAGTTGCTGACTAAGAGGTGATTGCATATTGCTAGAACTTATAGCCTTTATGCAGCGCTACAACGCCGCCAGTTAAGTCTTTGTAGCTTGTTTGCTCGAAGCCAGCATCGTCCATCATGCTTTTTAAGGTTTCTTGATCAGGATGCATGCGAATTGATTCCGCTAAATATTGATAGCTGTCGCCGTCATTTGCTACCAGTTCACCCATTTTCGGTAAGATATTGAATGAATAGAAGTCGTAGGCTTTATTAACTATGTCATGTTCTGGTTTAGAAAACTCTAATACCAATAAACGGCCGCCAGGTTTAAGTACACGATACATTGAGCGTAACGCCATATCTTTATCAGTAACGTTTCTTAAACCAAAGGCAATGGTGATTACGTCAAAAGTATTGTCTTCAAAAGGTAAGTACTGAGCATTTGCTTGCACGTATTCAATATTTTGCACTAAACCACGGTCACGCAACTTATCGCGACCGACATTAAGCATAGAGCTATTAATATCAGCTAGAATGACTTTGCCTTCACGACCAACTAATTGGGAGAACTTTGCCGTTAAATCGCCAGTACCACCGGCTAAATCTAATACTTTATTACCTGGACGTACGCCACTGGCATCAATAGTGAAGCGTTTCCATAAACGGTGAACTCCAAAAGACATCAAATCATTCATTACATCATATTGTTGCGCTACGGAATGAAATACACCGGCGACTTTTGATTCTTTTTCATTTTTATCGACGGTTTGAAAACCAAAATGTGTGGTGTTTTCATCGCTATTAGCGTTATTGCTGTGATGGTTTTGATCGTGTGCTGACATCATGAGTTCACTATTAACTAAAATTAGCGATAGTTTACCGTATTTTCTTTGATTAATTAACCATTGAGATCAAGGTGGTAATTATTAAGTGCGGTGATGTTTTAAATTATCGGTATTAGTGGCAAAAACTATGTTTTTCTATGTGATTAGGGCTTAAACCATTTATCAGCGATGGTTTTTATTTCACCATTAACTTGCAGTTTTGCGTACGCTTTTTTTATCTTGTTACGAATTCGTGGCGATGTTTCTAGACTTGCGGCTATGTATATTTCGTTTTCAACTTGTGGAAATTCAAATATTTTAACTATATCAGTTCGCTCTAGTTGCGCTAATTTTAAACGCCAATTTAAAATAAGCTCATTACCTAGAAAGTACTGAGCTCGATGCTTTGTGACCAAGGCGATAGCTTGCTCTTTTGAGCGGGTGTAGATGAAATTTTTTTCGGTTAAATTTGTATATTTTTTTAACATAAGCTGGTGATGATCATTGCGTGATACAGCAATTATTTCATCAGTAATCTCGTTAAGGGAGGTTAATGGTTGCTGATCGCTTTGATAACCCCATAAACTTGATTTAGTTTTACTTAATTTTATTAGCCAGTGGAACATCTTTTCACGTTCAGGCTTCCGCACCATTGAAAGAATGATAGTGTTAGGTTTTTTTTGCCCTAAGCTATACGCACGCTCCCATGTCATCGGCATAATAGAATAGTCGATATGTGCCTGTTTTAGAGTTGTGCGCAGAATATCAACACTATAACCTTCAATGGGGCGCTTTGGGTTGTCATCAATAATTTGAAATGGTGGCATGTGTTCAGTAACCACCATTAAGCTCTCATTGCGTGCGGAAACGTTTTCTGAGAATAGTAAATAGAGTGATATCGAAATGAAAAGGACTAAAAGACGAAGCATGTAATTTTGATGTAAGAAGTTTTAGATAGCATAAATTATAACCGATTTGGTATTGGTGTTTTTTATATAATTGTTACTACTTTGTAAAAAGTGGTACCAGCGTTACATGGGAGTTACATTAGGCATTAGAGTATTTTTCACGGTTGGCTAACCATCGATTAATTAGGGCTTCAGCAACATCAGGATATTTTTTCCATATTAAATGAGCACTTTTTTGTACTTCAGGGATTAAGTGAGCATCGCGTTGTAAATCGGCTATCTTTAAATCAGCTAATCCAGTTTGCTTGGTACCCAGTAATTCACCAGGGCCTCTAATTTCTAAATCTTTTTGTGCAATAACAAAACCGTCGTTACTTTCTCGTAAAACTTTTAATCGTTTAGTTGCTGTTTTTGTTAAAGGTGCTTTATACATTAAAACACAATGAGAGGCGATTGAACCTCGCCCGACTCGGCCGCGTAATTGATGTAACTGAGCAAGGCCAAGTCGTTCTGGATTTTCGATTACCATCAGGCTAGAGTTTGGCACATCAACCCCAACCTCAATAACGGTTGTAGCGACCAGTAAATCTAATTCAGCACGTTTAAACTCTTCCATTACCGCTTGTTTTTCTTCTGCTTTCATTCGGCCATGCACAAGACCAATTTTCAGCTCGGGTAATTGTGCTTGCAAATAAACGGCGGTATCTTCTGCCGCTTGGCATTGAAGTACTTCTGATTCTTCAATTAATGTACAAACCCAATAAGCTTGGCGATTGTCATTAATACAACCTTGGCGAATGCGTTCTACGACATTATCTCTTCGACTATCTGGTAAAGCGATAGTTTTTATTGGTGTACGACCTGGCGGTAATTCATCAATGACTGAGGTATCAAGATCAGCATAGGCCGTCATTGCTAATGTGCGCGGAATCGGTGTTGCTGTCATGATTAATTGGTGAGGATAATTCCCTTGCCATGCACCCTTTTCACGTAGAGAAAGCCGTTGGTGAACACCAAATTTATGTTGCTCATCAATGATGATTAATGCCAATTTATTAAAGACTACTTGCTCCTGAAACAGAGCATGGGTGCCGATAACCATTTGCATATTACCGCTGGCGATATGCTCTAGTGCCTGTCGACGAGCCTTCGCTTTAGTTTTACCAGCCAACCAGCCGACGGTAATTGATAATGGCTCAAACCATTTGCCAAAGTTTATCGCATGTTGTTCGGCTAGAATTTCAGTCGGTGCCATTAATGCCACCTGAAAGCCTTGACCTATAGCCGTTATCGCAGCCAGTGCAGCCACTAAGGTTTTACCTGAGCCGACATCACCTTGTACTAGGCGCATCATCGGCATATTTTTTTGCAAATCTTGCTGAATTTCTTTTGTTACTCTTGTTTGAGCACCAGTGGGCGAAAACGGCAGGGCATCAAGAAACTTATCATTGAGCGCTTTATCTGGTTGCAACGCCACCGCAGGATGTTGATCGCTAGAGGCACGTAGTTTAAGCATACTTAGATTGTGCGCTAATAATTCTTCTTTAATTAGCCTAAGTTGGGCAGGGTGCTTACCTTCTTCTATCAAAGTAACTGAGGTATCAGGTGGCGGGCGATGTATTAACGCTAGTGCGTCTGATAAACCATATTGTTCAAGGCAAATTTCTTGCGGGAGTAATTCTTCCACATGACCACGTTGTAAGCGTATCAGGGCTTGTTCGGTTAAATTGCGTAATGAAATTTGCCGTAAGCCATCGGTTGTTGAATAAACCGGTGTTAAGGTTTCTTCAACCGCTGTTAGTGCCTGGTCTTGCTCTAAAGGTTTATATTCAGGATGAACAATTTCAAAGCCGCGCATACCGCGGTTAATTTCGCCGTAACAACGGATGCTTAAACCAACAGTTAAGCTATTTTTTTGGCTAGCAGAAAAATGAAAAAACCTAAGGTTAATGCTGCCAGTACCATCATTGATGGTGACTAACATCATTCTTCGCTTCCCCTGTATTATTTGGTTTTCGGTGACTTCGCCAATAATATTGGTGAATATGCCGGGCATAAGGTCACGAATAGAGGTTATTCGGGTGCGATCTTCATAACGCAACGGAAGATGAAAGAGTAAATCTTGTAGGCTGTTCAAACCTACTTTTTCTAGCTTAGCCGCCATGCCGGGCCCAACGCCTTTTAATGTAGTAACAGGAATTTGGGCTAAATTGGTAAGAGCTTCCATTTGACGAGGCACGGCGAGACTTCCTTGTTAATTTAGACTATTCGTCGTCGATATTTTGCCAAGCATCTTGGGTCATTTGCATTTGCTGCCACCATTGCTCAGAGGCAACTATTTGTCCATCTTCATCAATCTCAGGGTAAGGTAAGCCTTTACGTTGACAAGCTTTCGCAAAAATAGGGTGACCACCTTCAAATAAAGTACGTTGGCGACGTTCATGACTAATGGTTGGCTTGTTATATAAACCTGCCGCTTGACGTTGACGTTGTGCTTCGTAAAGTACCACTGAGCAGGCAACAGATACATTCAGTGATTGCACCATGCCAACCATAGGAATAATAATATCTTGATCAGCTAATGCTAGGGCTTTTTCTGAGGCGCCAAATTTTTCCTGGCCAAGAATAATCGCTGTAGGTTTAGTGTAATCAATTTCTCGAAAATCAACAGCGCTGTCAGACAAATTAGTTACTAGTACTTGCATGCCTTGCTTTTTCAATTCAGCAATTGCATCTTCTGTGGCGCTGTAATTATGAACATCAATCCAGTTTTGACTACCAGCAGCACTGCCACCTGATACGCGCATTTTTTCGTTTTTCCATACGGCATGAACATCGCTAACGCCAATGGCGTCTGCGGTGCGAACTACTGCGGCTAGGTTATGGCTTTTATGCACGCCTTCCATACATACGGTTAAATCTGGTTGGCGTTGGTCTAACATGCTGTTAATTCGTTGTAGTCTATCCGGGCTCATAGTTTTGTTCTAAAGTTGAGTTAAATAATGGCAAGCTATGTTTTACAAAAACTTGCCGATATAAATGGTTTACAATTTACCATTGGTTACTACAAATTAGCTGTAGTTTGGTAGTTCCATCACGCCATCAATTTCAATTGCAACATCTTTCGGTAAGCGTGCTACTTGTACGGCAGCACGAGCAGGGTAAGGTTGGGTAAAGTATTGGCTCATAATTTCATTAACGATGGCGAAATTGCTTAAATCCTGTAAGAAGATATTTACCTTCACCATGTCGTTAATATTACCACCGGCGGCTTCACAAACGGCGACTAAATTTTTAAATACTTGTTGTGCTTGCTCGGTAAAGTCTTCAGAGATAACTTCCATAGTTGCTGGAACCAACGGAATTTGTCCCGATAAATAAACTGTGTTGTTTACTTTAACCGCTTGGCTGTATGTGCCAATTGCACTTGGCGCTTTGTCTGTATTGATGATAGTTTTCATTATTTTTCCTAATATAGTCTATTTGTTACGAACAACGCGTTGAACGTCAACCATAACTTTAATTCGTCTAATAATATCGGCAAGATGTATTCGGTCACGACAGGTAATTTCCATATCGATTAAGTACAAGCCAGAATCTTTTTCGCCAGAGTTTAATGTATGAACGTTAGCTCCTGCACGTGCGACGACATTGGTTAATGCCGCAAGTGCACCTTTATGATTCATTATTTCAATGCGTAGTTTTGCAATAAAATCACGATCAATATCGGTGTCCCACTTAACAGGGAATAAGCTACCTTGTTCATGGCCTTTATGATTACGACAACCTTGTTGATGCACCATTAAGCCTTTACCAGGACTTAAGTAGGCAACAATAGTATCACCGGGAATAGGACGACAACATTTGCCATAGCTAACCATCATGCCTTCAGTGCCTTTTATCGGCATTTTGGCTTTGGATGATGGTTGTTGCAAGTCAGACTCTTCAGAAAATTCATCTTTCAAGCGTTTGGCAATACCAATACTGAGTGCGTTACCTAAACCAATATTAATTAATAAGTCTTCAACACTGTCGTTGCCTGAATCGTTAACCACTTGTGTTAATTTATCTTCGGCAATATCCTCAAGCTTTGTTGCTCCTAAGGCATGGCTAAGTAAACGTCGTCCAAGTGCCAGTGATTCGGTTTGTTCTTGCGAACGTAAATAGGTGCGAATTTGTAAGCGTGCTTTCGAGCTAACAACAAAATTAAGCCATGTGGCGTTAGGTCTTGCTGCTGTAGAGGTAATGACTTCGATAGTCTGACCAGAATCTAGTGCTTGGCTCAATGGGTAAGGTTTACGATCGACTTTTACGCCAACACAAGAATTACCAACATCGGTATGCACCGCGTAGGCAAAATCAACGGCTGTTGCGCCCATCGGTAATTCAATAATACGTCCGTCCGGGGTAAAAACGTAAATTTCTTCTGGGAATAAATCAGATTTTACATTTTCAATAAATTCGAATGAACTGCCGGCACTTTGTTGTAATTCCAATAAGCTTTGCATCCAACGGCGAGCTTTCATTTGTGCCGTGGTGCCTGTGTCTTCGCCATCTTGTTTGTATAGCCAATGTGCCGCTACACCTTTATCTGCCATTTGGTCCATATCATGGGTTCGAATTTGAATTTCAACGGGAATACCATGAGGGCCAATAAGAGAAGTGTGTAACGACTGATAACCGTTAGTTTTTGGAATTGCGATGTAATCTTTAAAGCGTGATTCAATTGGTTTAAATAAATTGTGCGCGGCGCCTAAGGCACGATAACAGTCGTCAATATTATCACCAACAATAATTCTAAAAGCGTAAATATCCATTACTTCATTGAACATCAGCTCTTTGTTCAACATTTTACGATAAATAGAATACAGGTGTTTTTCACGGCCAATAACCTGCGCTTTAATGCCACTTTCAGCTAAGCGATTAGCGACTGCATCTTGAATGTTATTGATGATTTCTTTGCGGTTACCACGTGCTTGTTTTACTGCTGACTTTAACGCTCGAGAACGCATGGGATAAAGTGCTTCAAAGCCGAGCACTTCGAGTTCATTTTTTACATCATGAATACCAAGGCGATTGGCAATTGGCGCATAAATATCGAGCGTTTCTCTGGCAATTCGGCGACGTTTATCTGGACGCAATGACTCCAAAGTACGCATGTTGTGTGTGCGATCGGCAAGTTTAATTAAAATAACACGAATATCTTGCACCATGGCCAAGACCATTTTACGGAAGTTCTCCGCCTGCATTTCTTCTTTGTTATCAAATTTCAGTTTGTCGAGCTTACTGACACCTTCAACAAGCTCAGCAACGGTATGACCAAATAACTCAGCTAATTCATCTTTAGTTACTGGCGTATCTTCAATAACGTCATGTAAAAGTGCCGCCATTAACGTTTCGTGATCTAAGTTCATTTTGGCAAGATTAAGCGCAACGGCAACTGGATGAGTGATATAAGGTTCGCCACTCGAGCGCATTTGACCATCGTGTGCTTCACGCGCAACAATGTAAGCTTGCTTTAATAGATCAATCTGTACTTTAGACAGATAGCTCGATACATGTTCTTTTAGTGGTTCAAAAAGGTACATCTAGTCATTCCTTAATGATAATAGTGACTCTGTCTAGTTGATAAAGTTAGAATACGACTATTTTGCCGCGATGCCAATGTTTTAGCATGCTAGCACAGGTTTTTGTTGTGAATATGTTAAAAAAACGTACAGATAATAAAAAACGCGTAAATTATCAAAGGATAATTTACGCGTTTTTGTATTGCGTCTAACGTTAAACGTTAGTATTAACTATTGGTTGCCACCAACAATTGCTGCAACAGCTGCTAATTCAGCAGAATCTTGCTGTATTTGCTCGTGACGCTCTGAATTGTCCATTACTTCAGTAGTAATAAGACCTGCTTCAATTTCACGTAAAGCCAATACTGTTGGTTTGTCATTTTCAACTTCAACCAATGGATCTTTTCCGCCCGTAGCAATTTGACGAGCACGACGAGATGCAATTAACACCAAGTCAAAACGGTTACCGACTTTTTCTACGGCACCTTCAACAGTTACGCGAGCCATTTGGTCACTCCAACAATTAAATTTAAATACAAAATAGTGGCGTAGTTTACTTGATCCTTACCTAGGTAAGCAAGCACTCTACGCTAATAATTCTTCAAACAAGCTTTGATGTTGCTGGGCTTGTTGGCTGCGCTTAAGGCGCTGGTTATTAACAATGGTGGTTAAATCGATTTGTGCTTGCTCGAAATCATCGTTAATAATGATGTAATCAAACTCTTGATAGTGAGAGCATTCAGCTTGTGCCTGTGCCATACGGCTTTGAATGACTTCTTCACTGTCTTGGCCACGGCTACGTAATCTATTTTCTAATTCTTGCTTTGACGGCGGGCTAATGAAGATAGTCGTCACGTCAGGTTTCTTCATTCTAACCTGTTGTGCGCCTTGCCAGTCGATATCTAAAAATACATCAATACCTTGTTCTAACTGCTGATCAATGGCAATTTCGCTGGTGCCGTAATAATTACCAAAAACTTCTGCATGTTCATAGAAGGTATTTTCAGCGATGGCTTGTTGAAACACCTCTTTACTAACAAAGTGATAATGCTGACCATTAGTTTCGCCCGGACGAGGATCGCGAGTGGTGTGAGAAACTGAAACTTGCATCGGCCTAACTGAAGTTTGTTTAAGTAAAGCTGAGATTAAGCTCGACTTACCTGCGCCACTTGGCGCCGATAAAATAAATAGATTGCCTTTGGTCGTCAAAATTTATCCTCGGTCGTTGTTGAATTACAACTGGTGGTACTGAAAAATAATTGCGCGCACTATACCCAAATTTCGACTCAAATTCGATAGTTTGAGCGATTAATTTGTGGGCTGAAAACTTGATATATTTTCTCAGTTTAGAAAATGGCTAGGAAATATCGAGTGAAATTTGTTGTTCATCAACATTAAGGTTGAGATAACTGACCGCATTACGAGTGCTGTTTTTAACGATATAAAGTCTCTCGTCGGCTTGTTGCATTACCTGTTCGACAGAGTTTTTTTCGTTAGGAATGACTTGTATTGCACCAATACTGATCGATACATGGCTACTGGCACTAATGGCACTAATGGCATGATGCGGGATCGCTAACTGTTCAACACTTTTTAAACATGTTGCTAACTTGCTTTCGGCATCACATTGTTGGCTAGCTGGGAAGTAGAAATAAAATTCTTCTCCACCGCAGCGGAAAATTGCGCCACCGAATTCAAATAAGGTTCTTCTGACAATGTTGGCTATTTTTCGCAGTACAACATCGCCTTGTTGATGGCCATAGTGATCGTTATATTTTTTAAAATGGTCAACATCAATAATGCCATACACCATAGGGCTTTGAGCATTTTTAGATGACAGCCAGTAGTCGACACTATCTTGCTGCCATTTACGTCGATTTGGCAATTCGGTTAAGCTATCAAATAAGGCAAATTTTTGTAATAGATTACGTTGACGAACAATTTCTAAATGGGTGTTTACGCGAGCACGGACAATGCCGTGATTAAAAGGTTTTTGAATATAGTCGCAGGCACCCATCATTAACCCTTTTTCTTCATCTTCAGCGTCTTGTAAACCGGTGATGAAAATAACAGGAATATCGGTAAGTTTAGGGTGTTGCTTAAGCTTTTCCATCAGCTCAAAACCATTTTCTTCAGGCATAAGTACATCAAGTAAAATAATGTCAGGACTTTCATGCAATGCTAATTGAAAACCTTGCTTGGCACTTTTGCACACGACAATGTTGTAGTGATCTTTAAAGATCGATGCGAGCACTTTTAAATTGACGCTTTCATCGTCAATACACAAAATCGTGTAATTTTGTTCGCCAGCTCGGCGTTGCTCTTCCTTGGTGAACGAATGCATTTTTACTACCTCTATAGCGACGACGCTAACGATGATTTTGCGTCAACTATTTCTTGCTCTAGCGCCAATAATGCCGTTAAAGCATCATCAAAGTCAAAGTCGTTAACCAGTTTCTGAATAGTATCTATTTGCTGATGGTAGAGAGTTTCATATCCAATCTTCATTAAATTTTTAGTGATATCTTCAGCTTGAATATTAGCAGACATTAAGCAAGGCTTTAATTCTGCTATAATTTTTTCAGCATCGGCAAGGTTAAAGTGTTGATCATTTTTCGCAATATCGGTGTGGCTATAAATACGGTTTAGCTGCGCCAAAATAAAATCTAAATGTGTGGTGACTTCAGTCAGTCTTAACTTCACATACTGACCATTACGATGCAATTCGTTTTCTAATGAACTTGCTGAGGACGCTAGTTCATAAGCACCAATATATTGCGCGGTTGATTTTAACGAATGAGCTGCCCGATAGAGTTCTTCATTTTTTTCAGCTTTATGCAAATCTAACATTTCTTGCGCAAGTAATTGATATTTTGACCAGAAATCATGAATCAGTTCAGTGTAAAGTGTTTCTTTACCTTGAATTTTCTTAATAGCTTCATCGACCGATAAAATGGTTTGCTGACGCAGTTTTACGAGTACAGCTTTAATCTCACTTGTTTGAGGAGATTGCGTCACTTTGCTATCAATACTGCCAGCCTGTTTACCTAAATATTGATTTAAAGTTTCATACAATAATTCTGGTTCTATTGGTTTAGTTAAGTGCTGATTCATGCCAGCGATAACACTTTTCTCAATATCTCCTTCCATGGCGTGAGCTGTCATGGCGATAATAGGTAAGTCGTGTAATTGTAGAGTTTGACGAACTTCTTTTGCGGCGGTAAGCCCGTCCATTTCTGGCATTTGAATATCCATTAGGACTAAATCAAATGTTTGCGTGGCAATTTTTTCCAGTGCGATAAGGCCATTTTCGGCGCACTCAACGGTAATCTTGGTATCGGCAAGAAACTCTTTCGCTACCTGCTGATTGATCATGTTATCTTCAACCAATAGTACTTTATAGGCGCTTAAATTTGGCGGTTCAATATGTGGTTGATGGTTGTCCACTGTTATTCTTTTACTCTCTTTACTTAATAATTCGACAATAGCGTCAACAAGCACGGATTGATTGATTGGCTTTTCAAGAAATTCGTCGATGCCGGAAAATTTAGCTAGCTCTTTTGCTTCATCTTTATCATAGGCTGAAACCATTAAAATATGAGGATGTTTACCTTGAGCCTGCACTTGAATTTGTTTTGCCGCTTCAATGCCATCCATTTCAGGCATTTTCCAATCCATTAAAACTAAATCATAAGGAGCACCATTTCTTTCGGCGGATAATACGGCTTCCAGTGCTTGTTCACCGTTTTCTACGCCATCAGCCAAAATGTCAATATGGGCTAATGCTTCGATCAGAACTTTTCTAGCGATTTCAATATCGTCTGCCACTAAAACTTTCAAATTAGTTAGCATTTGGCGATTAACCGTTTGAACAATTTCCGCTTCTTGCTCTGTCTGTTCAAAGATAGCCGTGAAGCTAAATGTAGAACCTACATTTAATTTACTGGTTGCTGAAATTTCACCACCCATGAGCTCGGTTAATTGCTTACTAATGGCAAGACCAAGCCCCGTGCCTCCATATTTACGGGTGACTGACGCATCTGCCTGTGTAAACGATTGAAATAACCCTTGTTGCTGCTCTTCGCTCATACCAATTCCCGTATCATGCACAGAGAATTTTAGCGTAGTTGTTTGGTTATTCTGCGTTGCAATAGCAATGCTGATATGAATTGCGCCAGATTGGGTAAACTTGACCGCGTTATTGGCTAAGTTAATGATAACTTGCTGTAAACGTAGCGGATCGCCTAATAAATATTTAGGCACATCTGGGGCGACATCTATAACAAACTCTAAGCCTTTTTCGTGCACTTTAAAGGTGCAAACATTGACGATGCGTTGCAGGATCTCTTGTAATGAAAAGCGAATGTTTTCCAAGGTTAATTTTTGCGCTTCTATTTTGGAGAAGTCCAAAATGTCATTAATTAGCCCAAGTAATGATTTGGAAGAATCTTGTATTTTTTCCAAATAATCTTGTTGATTGGTCGACAAGTTTGTACGTAAGGCTAATTGACTCAAGCCAATTACCGCATTCATTGGTGTTCTAATTTCATGGCTCATATTAGCCAAAAAGTTTGATTTCGCCTGACTTGCTTGTTCGGCTTTTATTTTTTCAGCGGCTAATTCTTTGGTGCGTTCATGGATTTGGTTTTCTAAGTTTCGGTTATAACTTAATACTTGCTGGTATAACTTAGCATTATCAAAAGAAATTGCCGTTTGATCAGCCAATAATTGCAAAACGTTGATCCGGTCATCACTAAATGCACCTTCAACATCATAGTGTTCAAGGTACACAATACCTTGTAAATTTCCTTTGACGATACTAGGAATACAAATGATGGATTTTGGCTGATGAGCGTCAAAATAAGGGTCAGATAAAAATTGTGCTTGATCGCTAACTTTACCTAATACTTGTGCTTTTAAAGTACGAGAAACTAAGTTGATAATTGCATAAGGTAATTGCTGGCTTTGGTTTGCAATACCATCACTAGCCAGTGCTATTTCTACATTTAAAATACCATTACTTTGTAATAATAGTGCACCACTTTGTGCACCAGCGTTTTCAATGATAATCACCATCATACGGTGTAAAAATGCCGTTAAATCAGCTTCACCGCTTAGGGTTTCTGATGCTTTTAGCACCGAAGCTAGATCAAGTACTTGGGCATTATTATCGTGCTGGTAGCTAGGTAAATTGTCGCTGTTATACTGTTTGGTATTTAGTAGTGTCGCATGCAATTCATTTAATTGTGCTGCTTTGTGTGTTGCGCCCCACATTTGGTAATGGCTATAAGCACTTTGGAAGTATTCTGTCGCCATGGTTTTTTTATTAGCCGTTAGCCAATAATTACCTGTAAGTTCATTGGCGATTGCTAGTATGTTATTAATTCGATATTTTTTTGCTAACACTATGGCTTGATCATAGCTTTGCCATGCTGAATTATCTTGTAATAGTGACTGTAGCTCAGCCTTGATTAAATAAGCTTTGTGAGCATAGTTTTCTGGTGCAGTTGTTGCCCATTGTTCAAGCAATGCTAGATTTGCTTGTAATTTTTCTATCTGTACTTGAAAAGCATCATCGTCTTGTTTTAGTGCAAGGTTACGTAGGTGCTGTGCACTAATTAAACTAGCGTAAAATTGAAATTCGCCAAAATGATATAAAGAAACTACAGAACTTTGATATTGCTGAGCTAATTGCATTTGCTCGTACGCTTGAACGTCATCATTAAACAAGTATGCTTGAATCATACGAGCAAGGTGATAAGTAAATAGTGTCGTTATATTATTGGTTTCATTTAGAATACTAAGTTGTGTTTTTTCATCAAAATACTTACCTTGTAAATTTTCTATATTAGAATTATCTTGTTGTAAATTAACAATGAATTGTTGCCAAGCTTGCATCATAATTAATTGATAATCTTGCTTTTTACTTTTCATTATTGCCATGTAACGTGAAAAGCTAGCATGGCAGCTGATTAAATTTTCGCCGCTAAATAAGCTATACAAACTTTTAAATAATGCTGAATGAAAGGCGTATTCAATACTGCCGCATTCAATACCATGATAGAAATTTTGCTCTAGTGGTTTTAAAGTATCTTTAAGTGATGATGTCCAATGAATTATGGAAGCATTACGAGTAAATTCAATTTCAACGTGAATAGATTCTGAAGGATATTGCTGATTAACAACTTTTGCCAGTGTCGCAAAAGCTACTCCTTCTTCAAAGCGATTAAATGCACCACATAGTAATAAACCATGGGTGATGAAAACTTTAGCGCTTAACGGAGAAAGGCCCGCGGTTAAGCATAATTCAAGTGAAGTATAAACAATGCGCATAAATGCTATTGGGCTTAACAAGTAGGCAGGTGTATAAATAGCATTAAGAATTTCCAATGCTAATAATTGGCTTTCGTTTTCCATGGCAGACAATTTCGACAAATCAGTGATTTTTTCGATATCATAATGTTGCTCTATAGCTAAATAATTTAAGGTGTTCGAAGCCTCGGGTAGCGGGATACCTATAGTTTCAATGATGGAAATACCTAAATCGAACGCAGATTGCATTTGGTTTTGCGCAGTGAGCGAGAGTATTTGGATCTTTGCAAATTTTGCCTGTTCAATAACTTCAGTTAGTAATGGCTTACAGCGTTGGAAATGTAAATTTCCTTGGCGATAATCTTGAGTAAAATACAGCACTTTTGCCTTGCCTAGTGCAAGTTCAAAACATAATTGATATTCATCTTGCCAATGTTGCTTGATTAAATAATTTTCAGCCTGTTCAAAATAATATAATGCGCTGTTATAGTCATTTACTTCTAATGCTTTTTGGCCAGCAATATTATTGCAATTAGCTAATAATGTTTGTTTGTCTTGTTCAAGATATAGTGAGGAGGCCAAATTTAAGTGTTCAATATAATCAAATATTCTTTCATCAGAACTTTGTAAATCTGCGTTATTGAAATTATTTGATGTTAAGTAATATTGCGCGACTTTATAGTGGATCAGTGTTTTTGGTGTCGGGCTTGTTAATAAATAGGCTGCTTGTTGGATTTTGTCATGTGAAAATTTAATTTTTTCTAAGGTATCAATTTTTTGATTGTGCGAATAGGCAGTCAATAATCCATCTGCTATCAATGGTCGCAATTCACGCTCAATATCTTTGCTACCAATGTCGAGCACCTGAGATAATAAATCAATAGGAATAAGGCTACCAATACAGGCTGCGTGATGCAGAATACTTTGGCCTGCTTTTGATACATGTGTTAAGCGCAGTGCCATCAGCTCGATTACATTGTCAGTAGCTGCGATAGAGTGCGATAATTGTTTATCCCATTGCCATTGGTTTTTATTGTTTTTAGTCAAAATCCCTTGTTCTGCTAAGGACTTTATAAATTCTTTAACAAAAAATGGATTACCTGCTGTTTTAGCAATGATGACATCAACCAAAGATTGAATTTTATTGAGATCTAATGCTAGCGAGGTCGCAATAAACTGACTAATCGCCATAGCATCTAAAGGCAATAAATTTATATGACTGTGAAATGCTTGAGAATGCTTTATATCTATTAATAGCTGATTTAATGGGTGTGCTTTACTCACCTCATTGTCGCGATAAGCAAGAATGAGTAATAAGTTCTGACTTTTATTGTTTTCTACTATATGTTCCAACAACTGCACGGTTGCTATGTCTGCCCATTGCATATCATCAATGAAAATAGAGGTAACTTTGTTTTGTTGCCCTAATGCTTCAATAAATTGGCTAATGGTGTTGTGGAAACGATTACGCGTCTCTTCAGGTGGCAATTCTGCTAAGGCAGGTTGCAAGCCGATAATCAACGCAAACTCAGGCACCAATTCTATTAATAATTGCCCGTTGTCCTGCAATGCCTTTTGAAAAATATGTCGCCATTGCTCAAGACTTTCAGCACTTTCACCTAGCAGTTGTTCAATAAGTTCAGTAAAGGCTTGAGCTAGAGAAAAGTAAGCGCTTGGCTTTTTGTATTGCTCATATTTACCGGAAACACAATAACCGTGTTTTTCGATAATCGGTCGTTGAATTTCCTTTACTAATCGTGATTTACCAACGCCAGAATAGCCGCTAATAATGCTAACCTGTGTGTTTTTTTGACTAATAACTTTGCTATAGGCATTGAGTAATGTTTGTTGTTCGTTGGCACGGCCATATAAGGCAGATGAAAAAACCAATTTATTACTAAAATCTTTCTCCCCTAATGGGAAATAATTAATATGTTTTTGCTGAGTATATTCATCTATACAACGATTAAAGTCTTCTTTGATACCCAATGCCGTTTGGTAACGTTGGTTGGGATCTTTTGCCAATAGTTTAGCTAATATTGCCGCTATTTGATCAGGCAGGTCAGCATTATATTCAGTTGCTAGTTTAGGTTTTTTTGCGATATGTGCATGCACAAGTTCCATATCATCTTGATATAAAAATGGTAAGCGACCAGAAAATAGCTGGTATAAGCATGCGCCAATTGAATAAAAGTCAGAATAAACTTCAACAGCATGACTCATTCGGCCAGAGGCTTCCGGTGACAGTGTTGATAAATATTGACGATCGACACCGATATTTGATGCTCGCTTATGCAACGCTGATATTTTAGTCGCAAAGCTTAAATCATATATTAACGCCTGAAAATTTTCGTCAATGTAAATATTGTCAGGAGAAATATTATTGACGATAAACCCAAGTTGATGCAGCTCAGAAAATAATTGGCAAATACTGACTGATATTTGCAACTTTCTCGCTAAGGTTAGCGGCTGTTGAGTAAGTTCAGCAAGTGATTGGCTTTGCGGGGAAAATGGAAACAGGGCGTAACAATGCTGTTGCTCATCAAAAATTTCAATAGGAGCAATGAGTTGGTTAATAGGTAATTTCGATTGTAACTCTGTAATTTTTTTGAAACGGCTAGTTACTTGATTATTAGAATCTTTATTAATTCTTTTTATTAAGTAAGTTTGCTTTTTTTCATCTTCAACAAGAAATAACTGTGTCGAATTTGAAATTTTTTGTTGTTCCTTAATTAACGTATATCCGTGAAAATGTACCATTTCTATAACATCAACCTTGCTGAATTTAAGCCCCGTAAATTGCTGATGGACTTCACAATAAACTAATCGAGAGTATCTGCCATTGTATTTGATTTTTAACCAAATATTAAGCTGATATTTATCTGAACAGCTTAGCAGTACTAGAGACAATGTACAGATGAAATAACATCGATTTAACAAAGTTGCCACACTTGGCTTTTTGTTGTTTAGCCAAAAAGTGTCCAAATTGTTACAATAGTTGCTATTGGTACATTTTATTTAGATAATGCCATCATAACTTAGCTTTTTCGCTAACAAATCGGATTTGAACATTTCTTAAAGGAAGCTATAGCGATAGCTACGCTGCGTCTTATAAAGCTCAGCAGTAATAAAATATATTTAAGCCATGGTAACAATGGGTAAAAATAAAATTCTTGAAGGGAAATAAATGTTCAGGCCAAACTATCTTTCTGCAGTCATAAGCTCTGCATGTTTTACCTTGCTACCGTTTTCTGTCTTGGCAGAAACACTTGCTGTCAATAATCAGCAACTTAAGCAGTCAGCGAACGAAGAAAATATTGAGGTTATTGAAGTTTACGCGCAAAAACGTAAGCAAAAAATCAATGATGTCACACTGGCTGTTTCTGTTCTTGACGGGGAAGAGGTTGCTCGTCAGCAACTCAAAGATACCACGCAACTATCATCACTTATACCTAATTTAAAAATTACAAATAATGCGGGTGAAGGTACGCCGCCTGCGTTTAATATTCGCGGTGTTGGTATGATTGACTACAATACATCAACCATTTCGCCAATTGCGGTCTATTCAGATGATATTGTTAGCGGTAGTGCCAATAACCTATCAATAAATTTATTCGATTTAGAGCAAATAGAAGTTTTACGTGGTCCGCAAGGAACGTTATTTGGGCGAAACACGACCGGTGGTGCAATTCTATTACGTTCTAAAATGCCTGAACATGAGTTCGGTGGCTATATTAATGCCGGCATTGCTGAGTATGATACTTTGTCGCTTGAAGGGGCAGTGAATATTCCTGTGTCTGAGAGCACAGCAATGCGCTTTGCATTAAGTCATCAAGACTATAATTTTTCCACCGAAAATCAAATGTCTGGTCAACCTAATGGCGGTTTGAAGCAAACTAATCTGCGTTTAATTGTATTATCAGAATTTGACACGCTAACAATTACTAGCAAATTTCATATGGAAGATTGGTCTGGCAAACCAAAACCAATTGCAAGTTTAGGTGTTAATCGTGTTGATGGCAGCGGCTTATGTGGGCCATCGCAAGCAGGCTCAAGTTTATGTATGGATAATTTTGGTAATCAAGTAGGCGGTAATGATTTTTGGGATGTTAATGCCGATACTGCCGATCGTAAACATGACACAGATAGTTGGGGCGCCAGCGTTAAAGTTGAATGGCAATATAACGACGATATTTTATTAACCTCAATTAGCGGATACCATTCATTAGAGCGTTTTCATTCTTGGGATTCTGATGGACCGGGCAACCTTGTTGAAGGCTCGATGGGCACAGACAACACCTTGTTTAGTCAGGAGCTTAATTTAGCGGTAGATTTAGGTGAAACTTTCTGGACCACCGGGTTATTTTTTGTTGATGAAGATATTAAACAAAAAAATGATTTTGATTTATTTCGTGATTTTCGAGCGATTCCAGCATTAGCGGCGATACCTGCACAATTTTTTTATGATAATGAATTAAACAACCGCTCATTTGCTATTTACTCACAAATTGAACATCAGCTTGATGATGTATTCACGGTAACAGCAGGCATGCGCTATACCGATGAAAAAACTGATTATCACGCCAATGCTGATCTTGATACCGTTGCTGGCCTTGTTCCTGATCTTTGGAATATAACTGGTGCAGTGGAAGATGATGAGGTTTCTGGAAAATTAGCTTTAAACCAGAAGCTTAATGAAGACTCTTCGCTTTACTATAGTTATTCGCGTGGCTATAAAAGTGGTGGTTATAACGCTGGCTATTCTACTAACCCTACACAAGCGGCAGAGTCAGAATATGCACCAGAAAAGCTTGATGCTTATGAAATTGGTGGCTACTTTCAATTTTGGCAACAAGATGTCCGCTTACATTTAGCTGCTTTTTATTACGACTATAAAGATCAACAAGTTTTTGTTAACCAAACGCAAGGTGTAGCGGTTGATCACGTTTTAAAAAATGCCGGAAACTCGACCATTTATGGCTTTGAGTCTGAGCTTGTAGTAACGCCTGACGTTGACTGGGAACTAAGGTTAAATATTGGCTATTTGCCAGAAGCAAATATGGGGAAGTTTAACCAACATGGTGTGGTGGTTGAAGATAATCGTTTACCGTTTTCTTCAAAATGGAATATTAGTGGTGCCATTATTCATGAAGCCGTTGTTATGGGCCGTGATTTAACCGCTCAACTAAGCTTCGATTACCAGTCTGATTTCTACTTTGATCAAGAAGAAAATGCTTACACTGAGCAAACTGATTTTATTGTTTTTAATGGTCATATCAGCTACGAAATTAACCGTGCGCTTACCATGACATTATGGGGTAAAAACTTAACCAATACCGAACATAGTGAGCTAAGATTTAACTCGACTGCAGCGCTAGGCGCAGTGACTGAATTGAAAGCGGCAGCACGACAAATTGGTATCGAAGCCAGCTATAAGTTTTAGTCACGAAATTGATATAGATTTAGTCGTTAAAAAAGCTGAGTTGAACTCAGCTTTTTTTATACCTCGCTTTTAATGGTCAACCAGGCTGACTAAGAATAAATACTATTATTGAACTAATGTAATATTTCGCTAAATTATTCTATTACTTAATTTTTTTAACAATTTCTATAAAGCATGATTGTAGGTTTACATTGGTCTAAACGCTTGATATTTTATTCCTATTAGCGGCACTCCTAACAATAACAATAACAATAACAATAACAATAAGAGGGAACTCATTATGAAATGGAAATTACTCTGGCCAGTGTTACTGACCATACTTATTCCACTTGTCGTTGCTTGGTTCATTTATCCAAGTCACTTACCACCAAAGTTTGGTGAATTTCCACCGCAATTCGTTGCTAATGCCCCCGGCTTTAGCTTGCCATATTTTTTGGTCATGCTTGCAGGCGTGCTGTATATAGGTGGTTTGATCTTAATGCCAAAATACTTTGGCTTTAAAGGCGCACCAGTAGAACCTAGACCCAAGTCGACCAAGTCTCTGCCTTGGTGGTTCTGGGTTGGTGGGATTGTGACGGGGTTTTCTTGGTGGCTAATGTGGACCCGAATTACCCCCTTTGGCAATTTAGTGCACTGGGCTTTTACACCGTTGTGGTGGGGATTTATTTTTTTCTTAGATGGTATTGTTTATCAGCGAAATAATGGTGCGTCTTTGTTTTCGAAGAAACCGTTGACATTATTCCTTAGTGCCATTGTTTCTATTGTAGGCTGGGTGTATTTTGAGTATTACGACTACTTTGTATTGAGTAATTGGTACTACCCTAATGCAGATAAAATGCCCTGGTCAAAAACAGTGCTTACCATTGAGTTTTTAATTACTTACTCAGTAATAACGCCGGTATTCTTTCAATGGTTTAACTTATTACAAACTTTTCCCAAATTGAATGCCAGATATCAAAACGGCCCTAAAATGATGCTTAATGGCAATTATACGCTTATCATTGGTTCAATTTTGATTGCGGCAATGGTTTATTGGCCTTATGAACTATTTTGGGCTGTGTGGATAGGCCCATTTGCTGTTATAAGTGGTATTTTAATACGGTTGAATATTTGGAATCCGTTTACCGATATCGCAAAAGGTAACTGGACTGCAGGTGTACTGATTGGTGTTTCTTCAGTTATCACCGGTATATTCTGGGAAATGTGGAATTATGGTAGTAATGTGAATGCCGCGTTGCCAGCTACCAATCCGAATTATTGGGTTTATGATATTCCATACGTCAATGTTATTCATATTTTTTCTGAAATGCCGCTGTTAGGTTATTTTGGTTATATTCCATTTGGTGTCCTCGTTTGGCAGGTGTTTATTTGGAGTGGTAAGTTTGCGGGCTTTGATTCAGATATTTTTATTAAGCCAGTACCGCTAGAAGCCTCAGAGCAAGACGCTAGCACCACTTCGACTTAACAATATGGCTGATATGAACCACGATCCCTTACCTTCATGGCATGAAGGTAAGGTCAAGCAGCGTATTCTTGATTTTATCGAGCAAGTAACCACACCTGATTCCGCGCATTATGTTGCAGAAGATGAGCGTATCGCTACCTTTGATAATGACGGCACCTTATGGGTGGAGAAACCGTTATTAGCGCAAATGGCGTTCTATAAACGTGAGTTGCTTGATGCTGATGTTCTCGAAAACGGTTCGAAGTTAAAGCGGGTAGCCAATTGGAGCATGAAAAGTGTGCGAGACGTAGGTGGACTGACGAAACTGTTAGTTGGCTATTTTCGCTCAGGTCTTACTACTGATGAATATCGCGCAAAAGTTTCACAATGGATAGCACGAGCTAAGCACCCAAGATACCAACGAAAATATACTGATTTAGTCTATCAACCAATGCAGGAAGTTATGCAGCTATTTGCTCAGCATGGTTTCACTAATTATATTGTTTCTGGTGGTAGCGCTAACTTTATTCGACCTTGGGCCCAAGACATTTATGATATCCCCGAAAGTCGTATTATTGGCAGTAGCACTAGAACACGCTTGTCTCAGCGCGGAGATGAACTAGCCGTTAAGCTCGAACCCATTCCTTTTTCATTTGAGTATCGTTCAGGCAAAGTCTTAGGTATTGAACGCCGCCTTGCGAAAAGGCCTATTGCAGCTTTTGGTAATAGCTTAGGTGATGTTGATATGTTGCGCTGGGCACGAACCACACAGCAGTCGCTATGTGTATTGATTCACCATACTGATGATGTCCGTGAATATAAATATGGTCCTGATCCTCGCCTTTACTTTGGTAAAAGCACATTAAAGTTTGCTAAAGAGCAGAATTGGCAGGTAGTGGATATGAAAAATGATTGGCGAACTATATTTAGTTTTGAACACGATGAGAATTTTTCAAAGGAAAATAAATGAATTCAGTACCTGTACATTTCACGGTAGTCATCAATTTTATATTGGCGTTTATACCCTTTATTTTGGCATTTTACTTATTCAAAGTTAGTCATCATCGCAGTGTGCTTTGGTGGTTATTATCTTTGGTTTTTATAGCGTTTTTACCTAATAGTGCTTACGTGTTGACTGACATTATTCACTTTATTGCCGCGGTGAAATCACCTAACATTTCAACAGCATATTTGCTGCTAGTGCTGGTACCGTTTTACATAATATTTTTATTGGTCAATTTTGAGTTTTATGCCATTTCAATTCAATGGGCTGATCAATATTTAAAACATCTTAATCAAGGGTTTCTAAGTAAAGCATTTGTGCCTATTATTCATCTACTAGCAGCTATTGGTGTGTATTTAGGACGTTTCCAACGCTTAGAAAGTAGCGATATAATTCATCACCCTATCATTGTTTTTCGAGATGTTTTAGTCGATATCAGTGGGGGTAAAAGTATGTTGATTATTATTGCTTTGTTTTTACTATTTTATAGTTTTTATGAGGTATTTAGTCAGGTAAACAATGTCATAAAAGCTAAGGTAAAAGCACGTATGGCGACCCACCCGATGAAAGCAGTAACCATTTAGGTTTTCTAATTTTTGAGTATAAAAAAGCCGCTATTAATAGCGGCTTATATTTAGGCTTTTTCCAGACATCCTGTCTTTTAAAGCATTTGTACATCCATGCACGTCAAGAGCTAGTAACTATAGTACTTTAGCTATCGATTGCGCTAAGTAATCAACATTGCGGTTAGCAATACCAGCAATACTCATGCGGCTTGAACCTACCATGTAAATACTGTATTCGTCTTGCAACTGCTGTACTTGCTCTGGCGTTATGCCTAAGAATGAGAACATACCTTTTTGACGAGGAATAAAGCTAAAGTCACGAGTAACACCGTTTTCGATAAGTTTATCAACTAACAACTGACGGTTACCATTAATGCGATCACGCATTTCTTTAAGTTCTGCATGCCATTGAGTACGTAGCTCATCAGAATGTAAAATTGTTTCAACAATCGCGGCACCGTGTGCTGGTGGCATTGAGTAGATACAACGAATAACCGTTAGTAATACCGAGTTTGCCACATCAACACTATGCGAACTTTCACCTATGATGGTACAGGCGCCAATACGCTCACGATATAAGCCAAAGTTTTTCGAACAAGAGCTACATACAATCATTTCTTTAACGCTGTCAGCCATTAAGCGTAAGCCGTATGCGTCGTCGTCTAAGCCTTCACCAAAACCTTGGTAAGCCATATCAACAAGTGGTAAGAAGCCAATGTCTTTTGCAACTTCAGCAACTTGTTGCCATTGCTCTTTACTTAAATCCATGCCGCTTGGGTTATGACAACATGCGTGTAGTAGCACAGCATCGTCAGCCTTAACTTCTTTTAAAGCGGCTAACATGCCATCAAAATTAAGGTTTTTGTTTTCGTGATCGTAGTACGGATAAGTTTTAACGACTAAGCCAGCAGCTTGAAATAAACCAGTGTGGTTTGCCCATGTTGGATCACTTACCCAAATAGTTGCGCCTGCTTTGCATGAATTAATAAATTCAGCAGCAACGCGTAATGCACCTGTGCCACCAGGAGTAGAAACGGTACGTGCACGATTTTCAATCAACACTTTATGATGACCGAAAACTAATTTGCTCATTTCTTCGTTAAAAAGTGGTGAACCCGTAGGGCCAATATAAACTTTGGTATCTTCGGTATCGAGTCGGTATTTTTCTGCGGCTTTTACACAATCTAAAACAGCGGTATGGCCTGCTTCATTTTTATAAACACCAACACCTAAGTCGATTTTTTGAGAATTTGAATCTTCACGATATTTAGCCAACAAGCCTAAAATAGGATCGGCAGGCAACGCCGTTAAGCTACCAAACATTTCTGGGTTTACCTTGTACGAAGAGAGGGAGTTAAGCGATTTAACACCGATGTTGAATACGCTGTATTAATCCCTGTTATTAAAGGGCAAGCATAACGGCAATAAGGCTAAAATTAAAGCATTAAGGTTAAAAAAAGCGTTAGAAAATAGTCTAAAAAAATATAGCTGATAATTGTCAGTTATTTGTCTTTTACTTTAAACAAACTATTTTTTAATTTTAACGCTAACTCTAATTAACTAAAATGTTTTAAAAGCACCGAAAAGTGTCTTTTTATCTACATTTTTGGCGAAGAACAGCGCTACTTTGTTCGTTCAAATAGCAAAACAAAGCGGTCCGTTTTACGACGTAATTCGGGGGAGAAAACAGATGTGTTGCGCGTGTCATTTTTATTTTCCAAAAACGTGGCTTGTTTAACTAAGGTAAAACCATATTTTTTTAAGTCATTAATGACAAACTTAGCTTCAATCCTGTGTAAGGTTTTCGTGTCCTGTGCACCGCGCTTGCTTGCAGCACTGTGATCGACAACTAACAATTTACCACCAACTTTCAATGACGCTAGTACTTGTGGCATCACCACGTCAGCTGGAAAATCCCAACCTTGGTCTTTGAAAAACATATCATGGTAGCCCAAAACTAAAAAAGCACTGTCAAAATGATTGTTTTGTAGTTGTAAATCTGGCGCTTCACTTAGCAGATAATTAACATTTTTAAGTCGGTCATTAGCTAGGCGCTGTTCTAATTCTTTCCCAACAAACCCTAAATACGCTTTAGGTATTTGCAAAACAACTTCGCCTTCATTGCCAACTACGCGTGACAGTAGCTCCGAGTAATAACCGCCACCAGCCAACAAGTCGAGCACTTTATCACCATGCTTTACACCGACAAAATTCATTATTTCTGCCGGTTTACGAGAAGAGTCGAGTTGGATATCACTTTTTGTTCTATTGGCTAAATCAAGATCAAGTGCTAAGGCCGTCGTAGAATTTATTGCGATAGCAATTACGGCAGTAAATTGAATTAAACGAAGCGTAAAGTTAGTCATTGGTAAGCATTCCTAGCGTATTATTATTTTTACTAAAACTGAGTTTAAGCTAATCGTTTAAAATATAAACTATTTTACTGTTTCAATTTATGTACCTAGAGGGAAGCAATAGAAAGCAGAAAGAAAAAGTCAGTAGTTAGGGCTTAACTACTGGCTTTAGATTTAGGTTTGAATAGTTGAAATTAATTGCGTGACAAGAAAGTTAGAAGTTTCCTGAAATAGCGGCAACTAAGCCAATGATACCGCCAAAAACACCACCCCAAACGACTAACCAGCCTAAGTGCTCGTGAATCATTTTTTGCACTATTTCTTTAACGAGTTGTGGTGTTAGTTCATTTAAGCGTTTTTCAATAATGTCGCTGACTTTATCGCGCATACCTGCCATTACACTTGGCTGCTCTAACTCTTCACGTAAAATGGTATTGAATTCTTCACTTTGGCTGATCTCAACAACAGATGTGCGCATTTTTTCAATAAAAGGTTCGCGCATTGGCTGCAACGCTTCGGTGCCGCCGACCATTGCCAACATGCCGCCAAATGATGATTGCTCTACAACACTAACTAAATTGTCAAATGCTGGTGATAAATCCACTTTGTTGATCACAGGTGCTAAATCGATAGTGGTCGCTGGATTATCATTACCAGCTAAAAATCGATCGATGTTTTCTTCGGTAAAAAATTGTTCCATCATTAAACTACGAATAGCGAGCTTAAAGTCTTCAAAACGTGCCGGAATAACGCCTGAGCCATATAAAAAAGGTACACGTTCAAACAGCATATGTATTGCCAGCCAATTGGTTATTGCGCCCGATAAGGCAAATAAACCTATGGTGAAAATAATATTATTTGCAAATGCATAGCCAAGAATAACAGCGATGAATGCTAAGAAATTAGTGATAAAACTTTTATTCACGAAAGCTCCGCAATGTCTTATAGCTCGCAGCTATAAGTGTAGGTATTTGGATTTATGGCGACTATGTTATCAATTGCCCGCAGTTGCGCCAATAATTCATTTATTTTCGGCGTTTTTTTCGCAAAAACTAGCACCAAAAAGCATGTTCTGATTTACTACGTAATATAAAAATTATAATAAAGGGTGCTCATGAAATTTAATAAATTGTTTTCAGGTTTAGTGATGGTTTTTGGTGCGTTGAGTTTATCGCTAAGTTCAGTGGCGAATGCAGAGCAAAGTGTTCAGGAACAAATAATGGCACGTGTTGCTGCTGAAAATGCCTTAAAAAATAAAGATGAATGGCGAGCAGTAGCCATTGAAAATATGGTGATGATGACCTTGCCACACGGTAAAGTAGTGATTGAGTTAGCACCACAATTTTCACCGAAGCATGTTGAACAATTTATGCGTTTAACAAAAGAAGCCCACTATGATGGTAATAAATTTTACCGTGTTATTGATGGTTTTGTCGCGCAAGCAGGGCCAGAAGACGGCAGTAGCTCTGATCGCTCAGTTGCAGAGTTAGATCTTGAAGGAGAATGGCAAACAGACAAAAATTGGTCATTTACCTTAGTGCAAAACAAAGACTTATTTGCCGAACAAACGGGTTTTAAAGACGGTTTTGCTTTGGCAACCAATGCCAGTGAAAAACGTGCATGGTTAACACATTGTCCTGGCGTTATTGCAATGGCACGTGGCAATGACGCAAACTCAGCATCTAGCCATTTTTATATAACTAACGGCCAAGCACCAAGATACTTAGACCGTATTATGACTATATTTGGCCGCGTTATTTACGGTATGAACCATGTGCAAGCAATCACTCGAACAGCAACAATAGACGGTGATACTGAAGTGCCTAAAAGCGCTTATACACCGATAATTTCTATGAAAATGATGGCCGATGTACCAGAAGCAGAGCAAATTCAATTAGAAATTAAAAATACCGAAAGTGCCTTATTTGCTACAAAATTAGTTGAGCGCATTAAACGTGACAATGCTTTTTTCTTTAAGAAGCCACCACCTGTACTTGATGTTTGTCAAACACCGGTACTGACTCGTTTAGTAAAAAAGTAATTTCTACGTAAGCTAAATACTATTTACTGAGGGTGACTAGCTAGCATTACGCTGCTTGTATTGTTCTTTCGCTTTACGGCCTTTGCGATAAAGTGCCGGTCGTAATGCCTTTCTCAAACTCGGAAATAAATAGGAAACAGTCGTTAACCAACCACTGGCACGTGGTAGTGATATTTCTACTGCTTCGCCACGAGCACAACTAACAATAGCATCAGCAACTTGTTGTGCGCTGCTCATCGGCTGCGAGAAAACAATATCTTCTACTTCATCGATTTCCGACATAATAAAGCCAGTATCAATTGGTCCTGGTGAAACAACACCAACATTAATGTTATCGCCTTTTAATTCATCAGATAGTGAGTAAGTAAACGCTCGCAAACCTGCTTTTGTCGCGGCATAAGTTGCAGCGCCCTGTAATGGTGTTCTTCCGGCCAACGAACCAACATTGACGATAGCACCGCCACCTGCTTTTTGCAGATAAGGCAGCATTAAAGCAGATAATTGAATTGGCGCACGTAAATTTACATCAACCATTTGCGCCAAGTCTGTAGCCTGATTGCGCATCACATCGCCACGTTGATGAAAACCTGCATTATTAACGAGCACATCAACCGAGCCGAATGCTTGTGCTGCTGTTTCTAATAACGCTTCATTTGCCTCGGGATTATTAATATCCATTGCAACATTGATAACAGAGGTTATTTTCGCTAATTCATCGGTAATAACATCCAGTGCAGTTTGTCCACGAGCCACTAAAACTAAATTGGCACCTAAGTTTGCAAAAGTTCTTGCCGTTGCTGCACCCACACCAGCAGATGCGCCAGTAATGATGACCGTTTTTCCTTTGAAATCGCTGCTCATAAGTCAGTTTCTCTATCTCGTCAGTGTGAAAGCTAATGTTGTATGTATTCTGTTACAGAAAACTGGGTAGATTAATCGATAAAATGGTGAAAAATTATCGTCAGTTTCATAAGATATCAGCATAACAATAAAGGGATCGACAATGAAAATTAAATATTTAGCGGCGGCCATTGTAGCCAGCTTAACCCTCTCGGCATGTGTAGCAACACAAACTAATCAAAATTCAACACCACAAAGTGCAGCAGTTGAAACTAATAGCAATAAAGTTTTTAGCCAAAACTACGTATTTAAAGAACTAGAAAATGGCTTACGGGTATTGATTGTAAAAACTGATTACCCAGATCTTGTTTCTGTACAAATTCCAGTATCGGTAGGCTCTCGTGATGAAAGCGAAGCCGGTAGAACAGGTTTTGCTCACTTCTTTGAACATATGATGTTTAAAGGCTCAGAAAAGTTTCCACAAGATGTTTACTCTGACTTATTTAAAAATGCTGGTGTCGATAACGGTGCTTACACCACCAATGATTACACTAACTATCATTTAGATTTTTCTAAAGACCATTTAGATAAAGTGCTAGAGATTCAAGCTGATCACTTTAAAAACCTTAAATACACTGATGCACAGTTTAAAACTGAAGCGCTAACGGTAAAGGGTGAATACTTAAAGAACAACGCTAGTCCAACACGTAAATTACTTGCTGCTGTGCGTAAAGAAGCCTTTGATACTCATACTTACAAACATACCACGATGGGCTTTTTTGAAGACGTAGAAGCAATGCCAGAACAAATTGCTTACGGCGAAAAGTTCTTTAAACAGTTTTATAAGCCAGAATATGTTTCGTTAGTGATTGTTGGTGATGTTGAACCTGAAAAAACTATGGCAATGGTAGAGAAGCATTGGGGTAGTTGGCAAAAAGGTGACTTTGTTAATGAAATCGCGCAAGAGCCAAAACAGCAAAGCGCTAAATATGTTCATGAAAAATTTGATGGCTTACCAGGTCACTGGTTATTAGTTTCGTATAAAGGTGCCAACTGGCAGCCGAAGCAAAAAGATCGTGCGGCATTGGATTTGATTTCAGAATTATACTTTTCAAATAATTCAGCGTTATATCAAGAACTAGTGGTAGATAAACAGCTTGCTAGCCAAATGTTTAACTACAATCCAGAAACAAAAGATGCGGGCTTACGTCACGTATTTATTAAAGTTAACGAAGAAAAAGACTTAGCGACCGTACGTGATGCAATCAACCGTACATACGCTCAAGCGCGTACTGAGTTAGTGTCTACAGAAAAACTTGATAACTTAAAATCAAACTTAAAATATAGCTTTGTTAACAGCTTAGATTCTTCAGAATCAATCGCGGCAACGCTTGCCAGCTACATGCATTTTGATCGTGACCCTGAAACGATTAACCACCTTTACAATAGCTTTGATAATATTTCTGCCGAAGATATTCAGCGCATCGCTAATAAATATTTTATTGATGAAAATCGCACAACAGTGACCATGTCAGCACTCGATAAAGTGTCTAATTTTGAGCAGGAAGTGAGCTTAAACTCTGCAGTAGCAAAATTAAATATGCAGTCGAATGAGCCGCGCAAAGCACAATTTACGGTATTAGATAAAACTAATGATTCGCCACTAATTGACGTTAACTTTTTATTCTACACTGGTGCTGCAGCAGATCCTGCCGGTAAAAAAGGCGTAGCGGCATTAATGGCGCGTATGTTAACCCAAGGTGGCTCACAAACTCGCAGTTATAAAGAAATTCAACAAGGCTTATACCCACTAGCTGGACAATTTTCTTCTCAACTTGATAAAGAGATGATGTCGTTTACTGGCCGTGTTCATAAAGACAATGCAGAACAGTGGTACGAATTGATCAGCGACCAATTGTTGAATCCTGGCTGGCGTGAAGATGACTTTAAGCGCTTGAAGAAAGAGCTTATTGACGGCATTAAAGCTGGGCTTAAATCTTCTAATGATGAAGAACTAGGTAAAGAAGTACTTTATAGCGAACTTTATCAAGGCCATGCTTATGAAAGCTTCAATAGCGGTGATTTGTCTGACTTAGCAGCGCTTACCATTGAAGATGTTAAAGCCTTTTATGCAGCACAGTTGACTCAGGCTAAGTTGCATTTAGGTATAACTGGCGCTATGTCAAGTGACCTAAAAGCACAGTTAATGACAGATTTAACTGTTTTACCTGTCGGTGATGAAAAACGCTTAACCGTTGCTAAAGCGCCAGTGCTAAAAGGCCATCATGCGACTATTGTTGAGAAGAACGCTCAATCAACGGCAGTTTCATTTGGCTTCCCAATCGATACTATTCGTAATGATAAAGATTGGGCTGCACTTTGGTTAGTACGTTCGTACTTTGGTGAGCACAGAAGTTCAAACAGCTACTTGTACCAACAAATACGCCAAGCACGTGGCATGAACTACGGTGATTATTCATATATTGAATACTTCCCACGTGGCATGTTCCAAACCAAGCCAGACGCTAACTTAGGTCGTTCTAGCCAAATTTTCCAAGTGTGGTTACGTCCATTACGTTCAAACAATGATGCTCATTTCGCTACACGTGCAGCCTTGTATGAATTAGACAAGCTGATTGCAAATGGCATGAGCGAAAAAGACTTCCAAGCAACGCGTAATTACCTAACCAACTACGCACCGCAATTGGTTGCTAGCCAAGACCAGCAATTAGGCTATGCACTTGACAGCGAGTTCTACCAAACTGATGAGTTTGTTAAATACGTACGTGAACAGTTTGCTAAATTAACGTTGGCTGATGTTAATCGTGTGATTAAAGAAAACTTACAAACTGATGATATTCACTATGTGTTTATTTCAGGTGACGGCGAAGATATGAAAAAACGTTTGTTGTCTGAACAAACTTCATCATTGAAATATAACTCTGAGAAACCCGCTGAATTATTAGCGACCGATAAAATTATCGAAAGCTATAAACTTACATTACCAACTAAAAACGTTGAAGTGATTGCGGTTGATTCAGTATTTGAATAGTTAATTTAAAAAATGTATAAACACCACGCTAGTCGTGGTGTTTTTATATCTAAAGTACTAAAATAACCGTTAATTTCGATCACTTGATGTCATCTATAATTCCCGTTCATCAACTATTCAGTTTGAGTTGGTAAGATGACAACAAAGCTACTCTCTTTAGGATATTTATCATGCAGTTAAACAAATCCACGTTATCACTTAAAAAGCCATTTATGGTGTCACTAATTACGCTTTCATTGGCACTTACCGGTTGTGCTAGTACTAACCAAGAAAAAGGCGCTGCGATTGGCGCTATTACTGGTGCGGTGTTAGGTAAGTCGACTAGTAATCATAAAAATAAACGTGCCGTTTGGGGCGCAGCCATTGGTGCTATTGCTGGCGCAGCAATTGGTGGTTATATGGATAAGCAAGAACAAGAGTTTCGTGATGAATTAGCCGGCTCAGGCATTGAAATTGTGCGTGAAGGCGATAACTTACGCTTGATCATGCCAGCTAACATTACCTTTGCAACTGGCCAAGCTTATATTACGTCAGGCTTTTACAATACTTTAGATGATATCGCTCGAGTGCTAAATAAGTATGAAAAAACCTTGTTGAGCATTGAAGGCCACACTGATAGCCAAGGTGCTGAACAGTTTAACCAAAATTTGTCTGAACAACGTGCTGGTAGCGTGAAGCAATATTTAACCAATAAAGATATTATTGCTAGCCGCCTTAAAACAATTGGTTACGGGGAGTCACGCTCGGTTGCAGATAATATGACTGCTAATGGCCGAGCACTTAACCGTCGTGTAGAAATTCAAATTATTCCTAATCAAGCATAATTCCTTCGTTAGCTACTTAATAGCAATGAAATACCGCGCACTGTCGCGGTATTTTTATTTTAACAATAACTTTTCATTATACTTTTAAGCTATTCAAAACTTACTGTTCGCACACCCCGCTTTGCGAACACATGTCTGTTCGCACAAAATAAAAAACAAACTTATATATAAATATCAATAGATTAAAGTTTGGCATCGTTTGTGCAATATCACCAGTACATCAATACCCATATGCTAAAAAGTTTCAGGGAAAAGAAAATGTTAAAAGATACTTCTGGTCAAGATGTACAGATCAGCCAAACCGGCAAAAAAAAATCATTAATGATGAAAGTGACAGCAGTTGTTTTATTGATAGCGGCTATCGGCATTTTCGTTGTGCCGAAATTTAATAACATGTTTTCATCGGATATGGCGATTTCAAAAGAGCGCTTACGTTTTGCCGTGGTAGAAAAAGGTAACTTACAACGTGATATTGGCGTACAAGGGCGCATTGTTGCAGCTAATAGTCCGACACTCTATGCAACGGCGCCAGGTATTGTCAGTTTGTTTGTTAAAGCAGGTGATGCGGTAAGTGAAAACCAGAAGTTAGCTGAGGTTGATAGCCCACAATTAAAAAACCAATACGAACAAGAACTAGCAACGTTAGAGCAATTAGAACTAGCCGTTGGCCGTCAGCGCATTGAAATGAAAACAACCCAGTTAAACAATCAGCAAACGATAGAAATGTCAGGGGTTAATTTAGAAGCAGCAAAAGTAAATAAAGATCGTGCAGTCACCAGCATTAAAGACTCACTGATCAGTAAAAAAGAATACGAAGAGAAAGTTGCTGAATTTAAACGCGCGAGTCTATCGCATGAACATGCAAAACAAAGTTTTGACTTGCAAAAAGAAAGTATGGAATTTGAATTAAAAACCCGCCAGTCACAACTTAATCGCCAGCAGTTTGTTGTTAATGACCTACAACGACAAGTGAACGAGCTTACTTTGTTTGCGCCAACTGACGGCATAATTGGTAGCGTCAACATTCGTGAAAAAGACAGTGTCGCTAGTAATACCTCATTAATTACCGTTATCGATTTAAGCGCCTTTGAAGTGGAAGTGAATATTCCTGAAAGTTTTGCCGATGACCTTGGTGTTGGCTTAGCGTCAGAAATTAGTTTTAACGGTGAAAAGCATGATGGCCAATTAGTGGCTATTTCACCTGAAGTCACCAATGGGCAAGTGGTTGGACGTTTGCGCTTTAATGCGGAAACTGTAGCAAGTTTGCGTCAAAACCAGCGTGTTAGCGCGCGCATCTTAATTGAATCAAAAGAAAATATTTTAAAAGTTCGCCGTGGCGCTTTCGTTGAAAGTGGTGGTGGGCGCATTATTTATCGAGTAAATGACAGCAATGCAACACGTCAAAAAGTTACCTTAGGTGCTCGTAGTATTGGCGAAATAGAAGTGGTTTCAGGCTTAAAAGCTGGTGATGAAATTGTTATCTCAAGTATTGATGTTTTCAATAATCGCGAACAAATCTATCTGACTAATTAGGAGAAAAGCAAATGTTAAGAATGGAAAATGTCAGCAAAATATATCGTACAGATTTAGTAGAAACGCATGCCTTACGTAAGGTGGATTTACACATAAAGAGTGGTGAATTTGTATCAGTTACTGGCCCTTCGGGCTCAGGGAAAACTACATTTTTGAACTTGGCTGGTGCATTAGAAACCTTCGAAGAAGGTGATTACTTTCTAGATGGCCATAACGTAAAAGGACTCAGTGATGACAAACTCTCAGAAATTCGAAATCAAAAAATCGGATTTATTTTTCAAAGCTTTAATCTTTTGCCTGATTTACCCCTCTTTGACAATGTTGATGTTCCACTACGTTACCGTGGGATGAGCGCAAAAGAACGCAAAGAACGTATTGAACATGCACTAGAAACTGTCGGTTTAGCATCACGTATGCAGCATTTGCCGACCCAGCTTTCTGGTGGTCAACAACAACGTGTTGCTATTGCCCGTGCCATTGCGGGTGATCCGTTATTTTTATTAGCGGATGAACCGACCGGTAATTTGGATTCATTAATGGCGCAGCAAGTAATGGAATTACTTGAAGATATTAATAGCAAGGGTACGACCATTATTATGGTGACGCATGATGATCAATTAGCCCGCCGAGCTCATCGCAATATCCAAATTTTTGATGGCCAAGTCAGTGATATTGAAAAATCAGTCGCTGATGATGTTATTCGTAGCGCATAGGAGTTAATTATGTTCAGTTATAATTTTCAGTTGGCGCTGAAGAGTTTAAAAGAACGCCCTGCGCTAACCTTATTAACCATTCTTGCGATCGCGACAGGTTTAGGTTTATACACCACGGTAAAAACCATGAGCTACCAAAGTAGCCAAGTGCCGCTAGCCCATAAAAGTAAAAATATTTTTTTACTGCAAATGGATAACCGTGAAATCACCGCAGATGCAGTAGAGCATCAAGCGCGTATGGTTGATACCACTTACAAAGATACCTTGAACCTAATGCAACTGGAAATGCCAGGGGTTAAGCAAAGCTTTAATTGGTCAACTTATGGTATTTTGAATGTTGAAGATGAAAACATTAATCCACTACAAACCACAGCAGCGGTTGTGAATAGCAGCTTTTTTACCATGTTTGAAACCCCGTTCCTTTATGGCAATGGTTGGGACAAAACGACGGAAGAAAGTGGTGAAGCGGTTATCATTATAAGTAAGTTAATGAATGATAAGTTATTTGGTGGTCGTAATAGTGTTGGTGAAAGTGTGCGTATCAACACCCATGTGTTGAAAATTATTGGCGTATTAGATACTTGGTATTTAAGCAGTAAATTTTATAACCGTAGTTTTTGGCCGGGTTATCCTGATAACTTCTTTATTCCTTATACCTTTGCAATGGACAACAACCTACCGCGCAGTGCAGGCTTTGACTGTTGGGCTGCTAATGCTGATATCTCACGTTCATTTCGTACTGAGAATAAAGATCGCTTAATTAACTCTGAATGTGCCTGGGTAACTTTTTGGGCGGAAGTGCCTGAAGCAAAAGTTGCTGACTATCGTCAACAAATAATGAGCTATATGGAAAGTGAGCAAACGCTAGGACGCTTTCCTCGTGAGTTAGCAATGTATTTAACGAACCTCAATGACCAATATAACTATGTTAATGGTCGTAATCAGTTTCTTAATACCTTTTCAGTACTAGCAACATTATTCTTTGCGGTATGTTTACTAAATGCAGTCGGTATTTTACTGGCCAAATTTATGCGTCGAAAAAAGGAAGTAAGTTTACGTCGAGCCTTAGGAGCTAAAAAGAAAACTATCATTATGCAGCACTTACTTGAAGTGGTTATTATTGGTTTATTAGGTGGTTTACTCGGTATTGTTATTTCTTATTTTGGCTTGCAAGGCATGATGAGTATTCGTCTTTATTCATCGGATTACACGGTACGCATTGAAGATATTCAGCCACTATTTCAATTGAATTGGGTGATGATAGCTAATGCATTTGTCACTGGCATTATTTGTACTATCGTTGCCAGTATTTATCCGATTTGGCGTTTGTGTAACATTCCTCCCGCTAGCCAACTAAAATCACAATAAGGAGAAAAACATGGATATTAAACCAATTTTTCTTGGCCTAAAGCAAAATAAATTTATGGCGATGCTGATGATTATTCAGATTGCATTTACCATGGGCGTGCTAAGCAGTTCAGTACTGGTTGCAACCACAACATTACAAGAGTGGAATAAACTTTCAGGCATTCCGCATGAGGATATTGTGCGGATTTCACCGGAGTTTTTCGACGATAGCCAAGATGTTGGCCAAGCAATGTTCAATGACCTTAAACGTGTTAAAGAGATTCCATCAGTTATTAATGCTGCGCCATCAAATGCCGTGCCTTTTACTGCGGAGAATATGATTGATGTCTACTTGGCAACAGAGGAAGACGCACAGGGTTTTAAAACCGTTGTATTTGAATCAGATGAACAAATCATTGATGTTTTACAGCTGTCATTGGTTGATGGACGGTTAATCACTGCTAGCGATGTGGTTAAAGGCGATATTGAGTCGACGCCACAAAGTGCCGCTGAAGTAATGATCAGTCAAGATATGGCGCAGGTGTTATTTGGCGATGACTCTGCCATTGGCAAAACTATCTGGTTAGCAAAAAATGCTGATCCAGTAAAAGTCATTGGTGTTTATAGTAACTTTATGACTGGTGAGCGTTTGAATGGTCGCGGTAAGTCATATCAGTCGATTATTCGCCCTCAAGTTAAGTGGAGTCAAACTCAACAACCGCATTACTTAATGCGTGTGGAACAAGGTACAGCGGTTGCATTACTAGAAGATATTATCGACGTATTCTATTTAGAGCGTGGCCGTTATATCAATTCCAGTGAGTTGTTAAAGCGTACACAAAAGCGTATGTATGATGGTCGTGGCAGCCGCGCCTTAACCTTTTTAGTGTTAAGTGTTGTTTTACTGATAATTACAGGTCTAGGTATTACCGGCTTAACCGCTTTTCAAGTAACACAAAAGCGTAAGCAAATAGGAACACGTCGCGCATTAGGTGCTAAGAAAAGTGACATTATGCGTTACTTTTTAACTGAAAATAGTATTTTAACCTTGATTGGATTAGTGATTGGTGTCGCGGTAACTTTATCTATAACTTTTGAGTTATCCGAGCAAGCAGGTCAAAACTTTTTCAACCTCAGTGTCTTGCTAATGACAGCACTTTTACTTTGGGTCGTGAATATTTTAGCTGTTTGGTTTCCGGCTAAGCGTGCCGCTAATATTGCTCCTGCTATTGTGACACGTAGTGCGTAGTTGACCGAAAAACCAGCATAATATTATAAAAAATCATAATATTATGCTGATTGAATTTATTTAGGAAAGGAAGCAAATGAAAGTCTCAGGTATCGTACTATTGTCAGTAATGAGTTTTTTGAGCGTGGCAAAGCAAGGTTTACTTGTCAAAAATGTCACCTTAATATCGCCAGAGCTTGCAATGGCGCAGGAGAATCGCAATGTACTCATTGTTGATGATCGTATTATCGATAATAATGTACGGATTGTGGAGGAAGAAAAATACCGCCATGTTATCGATGGTAGTGGCCAGTTTCTCGTGCCGGGCATCATGGACAGCCACGTTCATGTATCTTCTATACCTGGCATGGGATTTGGTGGAGAAAAGCATGTAGTTGAAAACACTGAACTGGCAATGCAGTACTTTACCCAACAGCCAAAAAGTTTTTTGTACCATGGTGTGACGCATGTTGTTGATCCGAATCCTGGAAAGCACTGGTCAGAATTTGTTAGCGGCGAAATACATCCAGACTATTTTCGTTGTGAAGTGGTCACTTCAAAAGAGACTTTTCCTTATATCGAAAAAACGTCAGATATTGCAGATAAAATTTTCTCGTATTTAGTGCAAGAAAATACTGCCATAGATGACAAAAACTCACCAGAAAATCTTATTATAAAAATAGCTGAATCAGGTGCAGTGTGCATTAAACTGTATTTTGAAAATGGATATGGAGACAGTAACCAGTGGCCATTATTGAGTCGTGCAACACTCAAGCGAATTAAAGCCGCAGCAGTAAAGAATAACCTGATGATTTTAGCGCACGCCAACGCCGTGGATATGTATCAAGCGGCGCTTGATGCTAAGGCTGATGTACTTGCTCATGGATTATGGAACTGGGGTAAATATAGTCGAAATCAGTACTTGCCCAATGAGATGCTGATGCTACTGAATGAAGTTAATAGTAAAGGCATTGGGTTTATGGCGACTCAGCGAGTTATTTCGGGACTGGGGGAGGTGATGTTACCTGAAACTAAATACAATTCAGCGTTTTTAAAAACTACACCTAAAGCATTACTAAACTGGTATAAAACACCAGCGGCACAATGGTTTACTAAGGAATTGATTACAGGATTTGATGGTTTATCGTCAGAAAAAATAGCAGAAATATTTCTTTATGGCCGTACGAGGAAAAATCAGCAGGTAATCACTTATCTTGATAGTGTCCATCATCCAATGCTTATAGCGTCTGATTTTCCAGGAAGCCCAAGCTATGCCAATCAACCTGGGTTAACCACATATCAGGAAATGCAAATGCTGGCGCAAGCTGGAATTAGTCTAAAAGGGGTATTGGCAGCGGCAACTATTAATAACGCGAAACAATTTAATTTAGCAGATGACTATGGCAGCGTAGAAAATGGTAAGGTAGCGAACTTATTGTTACTAAATGAAAACCCGTTGAAAACTATTGAGGCTTGGGACGCTATTGATAAAATTATATTACGTGGAAAAGTTCATGCACGTGATGATTTGAGAGCAAATAAGCCTGTACATTAAATGCAACTAACATATTACAAATACTCCTGAAAATATATGTCATGGATAAAGGTATAAAGATTAATGAAAGCTCGAATACTCGTTATTGACGACAATCCAGATATTGCTCACGCACTAAAGGTATTATTTACCATTAATCAGCTGGATTGTGATCATTGCTTAACACCAGAAGCAGGGCTTTTAGCGCTTGATAACTCGCACTACGATCTAGTAATTCAAGACATGAATTTCACACAAGATACGACTTCTGGTGAGGAAGGTATTGCGTTATTTAACGAAATTCGTCGCCGATTTTCGGACTTACCAATAATTTTGATGACCGCATGGACGCATTTAGAAACCGCTGTTGATTTAGTAAAATCTGGTGCCAGTGACTATATTTCAAAACCTTGGGATGATGACAAACTTATCATCACGGTTAATAACCTGATCGAGCTTAGTGAGTTACAACAAGCGCATCGTAAGAGTGCCTTAAAGCATAATCGTCAACAACGAGAGCTGGCACAACAATATGATTTATGTGGCATTCGCTACCAAAGTGATGCCATGTTTAATTTATTGCAAATCACCACACAAGTTGCACACGCCGATGTTTCGGTATTAATTACCGGCCCTAATGGGGCAGGTAAAGAAAAAATTGCTGAAATTGTACAAGCCAATTCAAGTTGTCACCAAGGCCCATTTATTAAAGTAAATGTTGGCGCACTTTCACCTGAGTTGATGGCGGCCGAGTTATTTGGTGCTGAAGCAGGCTCTTACACTGGCATTACGAAACGTCGCATTGGTCGTTTTGAATTAGCTGATAACGGAACGCTATTTCTTGATGAAATTGGTAACTTGTCATTAGATGGACAAGCAAAACTACTACGAGTGCTTGAGACGGGTGAATTTGAACGCATTGGCGGTAGTGAAACGATAAAAGTTAATGTACGTATTATTAGTGCCACCAATGCCGATATTAAAGGCGCAATAGCCAAAGGCGATTTTAGAGAAGATTTATATTATCGTTTAAATGTTATAGAACTCCCTTTGTTGCCATTAAATGAGCGAAAAGCCGATATTCTGCCTTTGGCAGAGCATTTTTTAGGTGAAGCTTTTCAATTGACAGAGCAAGCATGCTTGACGTTGAAACATTACGCTTGGCCTGGCAATATCCGAGAATTGAAAAATGTCATGCAAAGAGCGTCATTACTCGCTCGTGATAAAATTATTGATGAAAAAATACTGGCCTTAAATGTGCAGTTGCCTGAGTCAACTTCTTCATCGGCTAATACTGAAGAGCTCACCGCAGAAGATATTCAGCAGGCGATTAGCGATGCCAGTGGTGTTATTTCTGAAGCGGCAAAATTATTAGGCCTTAGTCGTTCTGCGCTTTACCGCCGCATGAAAAAGTTTGAGATAGTAGGTTAATGCTAAAAAGGTCTTTATTCCTACGCTTATATGCAGCCACAGCCATAGTGTTGCTGTTTTATGGTGTTGTACTACTTGCTTTACCCAAAGAAGTTAGCTTTATCAGTATTGAAGTCATGCTGGTTAGTGCTGGCTTCTTGTTGGCGTTGTTACTGGTATCTAAGTGGTGCTTAGCGCCATTAATGAAAACACTATCAGCAATTGATAACGGCATTGATGCGTTTAAAGATAACGATTTTAGTCTCACTATTCATAACCAAAATTACAGTGAAGTATCGAGCCTCGTAAAAATTTATAATGAGTTAGCAACTGTACTGCGTAATGAGCGTATGGATATTTTTCAACGTGAGCTGCTACTCGACACTGTTATTCAAAGTACCCCCGTGGCAATGGTATTGGTGAATAGTAATGATAAAGTGGTGTATAGCAATTTAGCTGCAAAAGAAATGTTTTGTCAGAGTAGAAAATTAGAGGGCGGAGACTTTACGGCACTTTTGACTAACCTGACACCAGTATTGCAAACTGCAACTCTGGCGCGCGATGAAGGTTTAGTTACTGATTTACAAGACGAACAAGCTTTGGTTTATAACATTAATTGCCAACAGTTTATGCTCAATGGTCGAAAGCATTTATTATATTTATATAAAAATATGACCAGTGAAATATCTCGCAAAGAAACTGATATGTGGAAGCAAGTTATACGTTTAATTAGCCATGAATTAAACAACTCGTTAGCGCCTATTTCATCATTAACACGTTCAGCTCAAAAAATTATTACGCAACCTGAACATAGCCATATGCTTCATGATGTATTGGAAACCATTGGTAATCGCGCCAGTCATTTACATGGCTTTATTGAGCAATATGCTAGTTTTTCTCGCTTACCAAAACCCAATCTTAACGCTGTAACATTAAAAACTTTTTATCAACAAATTAAAACCTTAATTGGGGTAAGTTGCCGTTTTGACGTGGTGCGAGAGCAAGCAATATTCGATGCTGGCCAAATTGAACAAGTGATCATTAATTTAGTGAAAAATGCTAAAGAATCAGGCTCCGAATTAACGGATGTTAGTTTTGAAATGAAACAGCAAAGCAGGCAATTAATTTTTAATGTTTTTGACCGTGGTACAGGGTTAAGCGCAAAACAGCAACAGCAAGCATTACTGCCATTTTTTACCACTAAGCCAACAGGCACTGGAGTTGGCTTAGCCTTATGTAATGAAATAGTTATTGGTCACCAAGGTAAACTTAGGCTCTATAATCGTCAGCAAGGCGGCTTGTGTGTTAGCTTTAGTTTGGAGCTGACAGACTAGCTTAGCATTACATTTCACTATATTATCAGCTTTATCATCCTACTATTTTACTCATGTAAATTACTGTCCTACTATGAAAACTAAATTAATTACCCGACCGGGTTATGTCTTACTTCAAGAAGAATTAAATAAGCTTTGGCGAGTGGATAGACCTGAAACTACTCGTAAAGTGTCGTGGGCGGCCAGTTTAGGTGATCGTAGTGAAAATGCCGATTATCAATACAACAAAAAACGTTTGCGTGAAATTGACCGCCGTGTGCGTTATTTACGAAAAATACTCGAAGATCTTAAAATTGTTGATTACGGCCCGCAACAAGAAGGTAAAGTATTTTTCGGTGCTTGGGTTAGTTTAGAAAATGACGACGATGAAACCCTAAAATTTCGTATTGTTGGTCCCGAAGAAATATATGGCCGCAATGACTATTCATCAATTGATTCTCCTATTTCACGTGCCTGTTTGAAAAAAGAAGTTGATGATGAAGTTGTAGTAAAAACCCCCGCAGGTGAAAAAATTTGGTATGTTAGTAGTATCCACTATGAGAAATAATCAGTAAAATCAGAGTGCTTTGTCTTATTTGTCTAGTAAGTTCGCATAATATTGCACTCTCTACTTATGTTGATAGTTAATATCGGGAGAAGTAATTGAAAACCTTTCAAAACGTATTTTCAGAAGGACAATGGAAGAAGCCCCTAGAAACAATGGCAAAGGCACAACTAGTTTTATTGTTTGGTAATAGAAACTACGCTAGAAATGAAGCAATTATCACTGAAATTCGTGAGCATTTTCCCTCCGCACAAATTGTTGGCTGCACCACGTCAGGTGAGCTTATCGACACTAAAATTTACGATGATAGTTTATGCCTTACCGCTATTAGTTTAGAGCATTCAAGACTTGAGGTTGTTTCAGGCAATATTGAAAATAGCTCAACAGCTGAGGTTGCTCAGCAGTTAGCACTGCAACTAGATCATCAAGGTTTACGGTATGCCATTGTGCTTGCCGATGGGCATCAATTAAACGGTACTGAACTAGTGAATGGGCTACAAGCTCACTTACCTGATAATGTGCTTATTTCTGGTGGACTTGCCGGCGACGGTACTAATTTCTCAGAAACAGTTGTTTGGCACAACGACAATTCCAATACCGGTAATATTCTTGTCATTGGTTTTTATGGCGAGCAGCTTAAAATTAGCCATGGTTGCATTGGCGGTTGGAGTGCATTCGGTCCTGATAGAACAATTACCAAATCAGCCAGTAATGTATTATATGAATTAGATAATCAGCCTGCTTTGGAGCTTTATAAAAAATATTTGGGCCCCTATGCAGAGCAAATGCCTTCATCAGCACTTTTATTTCCATTAGTGCTAAAAAACGGTGATAAATATATTACCAGAACGATTCTGAATATTAATGAAGCAGACGGTTCAATGGTGTTTGCTGGTGACGTTCCCGAAGGCTCTGTTGTTCAGTTAATGCGAGCAAACACCAGTAATTTAATCGACGGCGCTGAAATAGCGGCTGAAACTGCATTGGAAAACCTTAATATAACACCTGAATCTGGACTGGCACTGCTTATTAGCTGTGTTGGTAGGCGGCTGGTGTTAGATAAACATACCGAAGATGAATTAGAAGTTGTCAAAGATGTTATTGGAGATAATTGGGCTTATACCGGTTTTTATTCTTACGGTGAACTTTCGCCGCTAAATGGTAGTAGTGAATGTGCACTCCATAATCAAACGATGACCATTACTGCAATATGTGAACTTGATGATTAGAATTTTAAACCGTCTGATAAAAAAGCATCTATCGAAGTTAAGCGCCGATCAAGGTGTTAAGAACTTCATTACGGATATTGAAGATGTTTTTAAACAGCAAAAAGAAGAAAAGGAGTTCATGGAAAGAACATTGACGCTTTCCTTTGAAGAGTTAAACCAAATCAATGCCAGCCTGAAAGAGAATCTTGCCGAAAACAGAGAAAATCATCGTAAGTTAGAGAAAATAGTCGCGAAACAAAATGCCTTATTTGATGCTAGTACTGAAGCTGTTTTTAGTTTTTCTAACGATAGTGTGATTGAAAAAATGAATCAGGCGGGAATAGAGTTTTTAAATATTTCACCTGATGAATATGACGAAAATGAAGTGCATACCTGTGATTTATTTATGGCAAGAATAGCCAATGTTGATAAGTTTAATCATGATATTGACGAAATAAGACATAACAGTGATGCTCGTATTCATGGCTTTTTTGATACCGTTGATAGTAAGCATTATGAGTATTATTCAGTACCAGAGGTTGTTGATGGCGATTTTATTGGCAGGGTTTGGTGCTGTAGAGACATTACCAATATTCGTGAAAATGAAGCTTTATTGAAACACCAAGCCAATCACGATGCACTTACCGACTTGCCCAATCGGGTGATGATTTTAGATGCCTTAAACCATGCTATAAGCCTTTCAAATAGGCATAACACACTAGTTGGTGTTTTGTTTATTGATCTTGACGACTTTAAAAAAATTAATGATACAGCAGGGCACCATGAGGGCGATCGATACCTGATTGAGTTTGCACAGCGAGTAAAATCTGCGCTTAAAAATGGTGATATTATTGGTCGACTTGGCGGCGATGAGTTTGTCGTGATAGTTGAAGGTATTAACGATGTTTTAGACATTATTCAAATCAACGAACGCATCCTCGCTTTATGCGAAAAACCTTTTTATATCAAAGATAAAAAATATTACATGTCTTGCAGTGTTGGTGTTGGTATTTCTCCTGATGACGCAGTTGATGCAGAAGAACTTATTCGTAAAGCTGATATGGCAATGTATCAAGCAAAAAAATCGGGCAAGAATACCTACCACTTCTTTGATGATAAGTTAGATAAAATAGCACTTGAAAGTGTGTTGCTTGAAAGCCAGCTGCGTGAAGCAATTAACAATGATGAATTTATTCTCCATTTTCAACCTAAATTCGAGTTAGAAAACGGTAATATCTGTGGCGTGGAAGCGTTAATTCGATGGCAAAAAACGCCTGAACAGTTGATATGTCCTGATGATTTTATCCCGGCTGCGGAGAAAAATGGTTTAATCAGAGATATTACTTATTGGTTGGTAGAAAAAGCCTGTAAAACCATGGTGAGTTGGCAGAATACTTCCATGGCTAATATACCTATTTCACTCAATATATCTGCGCTCGACTTTTCTGATCTTAACTTTACTACTCAAGTAGCTAGTCTGATTGATCAATACCAAATTGATTCATCATTGCTCGAATTTGAACTGACAGAATCTATTTTCTTTGATGATATTGTTCAAGTGCAACAAACCATCGCTACACTGAAGTCACGAAAAATTAAGATATCAATTGATGACTTTGGCACTGGATTCTCATCGTTTGCTTATTTACGAGATATTGATATTGATTATCTGAAAATCGATAGAAGTTTTGTACAAAATGTTCACCAAGACCGAAAGTCGCACGCGATAGTGAAAAGCATTATTGATGTCGGGATTAATTTAGGTGTTGAGGTTGTAGCAGAAGGTGTTGAAAGTGAATTAGAGATGAATTTATTAGCGGCTGAAGGTTGTCATATTGGTCAAGGATACTTTATGAGTAAGCCGGTAAATGAAAAGGCATTATGTACGTTTATAGAACAAAGGTTGTAGCGTTATCAATTTTGGCTGCTGCATGAGCTTGAACGTTGATTAATAACGTAACATTTAAAAAAAAGCCAACGCTTTTATGACGTTGGCTTTTTCTTTTACAATAGTTTTAATAAAATTACTGCGCTATTTTTACGCGAATTTTATTATTAGAAACTTTTGTTTCATGTAGTTTAGATAACGCTAATTTTGCTTCTTTTTCATCCGGCATTTCAACGAATGCAAAGCCCTTTGATTTTCCCGTTTCTTGATCTAAAACTAAAGTACATTCCTTAACAGTGCCGTGCTCCGAAAATAAAGTACGGAGTTCTTGTTCAGTTGTTGAGCGTGAAAGGTTACGAGCTAAAAGTTTCATGTTGGCGCCATTAATGTGTGATTGCAGATTGTAATTGTCTCATAGATTTACTGCAGACAAAGTAATTTTGTGCATTTAACTAAAATAACTTATGGTGGCTTTATCGCTATAACGTAGAAAATTAGCTGTATCGTAATTATTAAGTTGAGTTAACAACAGCTGGATTTCACGCTCTTTATCAACCTCATATTAGGAATTTTTATTTTATGAATGACTTGTACACGCAAGCAATGACGGTATTTTTAGGTTTTTTTGCCATTATGAACCCTATTGCTAACACTGCTGTTTTTGCAGGTTTAGTTGGTGATAAAACTAAAGCAGAACAAGTTAAAATTGCTGCGAAAGCGTTGGTTATTACTTTTTGTGTGATTCTATGTTTTTCGGTGCTCGGTAAAGCTATTTTTCAATTGTTTGGTATTACGTTGTCAGCTTTAAGAATTACTGGCGGTATTTTAGTGTTCTTAGTTGGTTACCACATGCTTAACGGACAGGGTTCTAAGCTGCACTCGTCAGAAAGCCATGATGATTCTGATGTTGCTGTTTCGCCATTGGCCGTACCTTTACTCGCAGGGCCAGGCACTATTGCAACGGCGATGAATTATTCTTCTTCAGGGGAAATGTCCGGTATATTAATCACCATTTCTGTTTTTGCCTTGCTATGTTTTATCACTTTTTTTTGTTTTATTTTTAGCGCTAATATTTTAAACGTTATTGGTAAAGCAGGGCTAAGCATTGTGACTCGTTTAATGGGGCTTATTCTTGCGGTTATAGGTACACAAATGATTATTATTGGTGTAACCGCAGTAGCTAATAGCCTGACTTAATTAGCCAAGCCTTTTTAATAGTTCAACTTGTGTTTGTTATTTATAACAGTAATGCTTTGTCTTCTTTTAACTTGTTGGTAAGTATCATAAGTTCAGACAGCTTTTGGCTAAACGTTGTTTGATTTTCAAAGCTATCAGTTATCGCAGGGATACTGATGTTGCTTTTGTTTAAATAACGAGCAAGTTGCTTAGCTCTTTTTTTACTTTCTGCAGGATAATGTTCAAATTCGCCTTTTGGCGCTAACGTTGCTATTTCAATGTTTTGCCAGTTTTCATACCAAATAATATGTATGTCTTTCTTACTCAAGTTTTCCGCTAAAGAAATATTGGCGACTAGGTTTTGAAACGGAGCATATTGGTTATTTGCTTGTTGAAAAGCTTTACTCATAGACTCTTGTGCCAATTTAGGCCGAACGAGAGATAGTAACTTTTTGCTTTCAGCGCTAAGCGTTTGGTTTAATTTAGTCAACTCGTTAGCGCTGCGATAACGCGCTAAATTGGCAAAATAATTTCGGGTTTGCACAACCATCATTAATTGGCTTTCTATGGTGCTTTGCCATAGTGAAATTTCAGGTATTTCAGCACTTGGTACCTCACCTGCAATCAAAATAAGTGTCTTATCTAGCTCAGCAACCGCTTTACTTAGCTGTTCCACAGTATTGTTTACCTTGATTAAATCCCAATGAGTGATTGGTAACTGGCTATAGGTTTCAAATAATGTCGTTAGCTTCTTAGGGCGATACTGAAATGATTTATCGATGGCTAACTGAGTTTTTAGTATTGGTAATAACCTTTTACCAGAACTAATGAGAATTTTTTGACTATCGCTACTAGAAACGCTCCGATAAGAATCATGACTAGCAAGGTAAGCCGCATAATTATTGCCTTGAGTTTGAGCGTTTTGTGCTTGCTCAAGTTGCTTTTTGGCCTTTGCCACTTTAGTAAATTCGGCTTGATATTCTTCAGGTGCTAATTTCGCTAGCGTACTTAATGCGCTAGTTAACTGATGAATGTTTTTATTTGCTTTGGCTATTTCGTATAACCGCAGGGCTTCTTGATGTTCTGCCGATGAGCACGATGTTAGTAGTAATAGTGAAATGACCAGTAAAAAGCTTTTGTAACGAGTTAACATGGCCAATATACCTTTACTTTAATTGCTTGATATAACATTAAAAAATTTAATTTCAAGGTAACTTAAGTGTTTAAAGCGGCAAAAGCAAATGAATGTTCTTGATTTTTTCTCTGTATTTATAATGTGTTAAAGGGTTAATTTATAAAATTAGTTGTCGTAATGTCATGCTTTCGCCACGTTCATTTACTTGTGCTAGTAATAACTCAGCGGTTGCAATGGCGTCGTTAAGTGCATTGTGAGCATAGTGATCAGGAAAGCCGTAGTTGGCTCTTAATGCTGATAGCCTTAATTCGGAAGGATCATAAGCGACATCTCTTTTATCGAGCCTTTTTTTCGCCACAACTAGCGTATCGATTATCGGTAATGGTGGTGCCATGCCATAAAGCTCTAGGCAAGCTTGTCGTAAAAACTGTCGTTCGATACGAGAAAAATGCACTAACATCACTTTGCCAGCTAAGCGGTTAAGTAACTGCTCTACCACTTCAGCTAAAGGTTTGCCTTGGTCTTTTTGATCATCAGTGATTTGATGAATGGTGACGTTATCTGCTTTTAACCGACCTTTTGAATTAATAATTTCATGGTAACTACTGCCAAGCTTTATTTGATGATGAAAAAGATCGACACAGCCAACGCTGAGTAATTTATCGGCGACTGCATCTAACCCTGTGGTTTCAAAATCTACGGCTAAAATAGGTATTTGCTCAAATGGTGTATTGAGTGCAGGAAAAGGCACAGCAAGAAAATCACGTAAAGGGCCGTGCGGTGCCTTTTTTAACATGCGTTTGCGTTGTGCTTCGTAGCCGAGTATCCAGCGAGTTAGGGGATGATGATTAAGCATAATTATGGTCTATTGCTACAAAGTTGACTGACGGCTATCTTGCATGGTTTTTATCACTTTAAAGGCGTCTTTTAGGTGTTCACGTTCAAGCTTAGAGATTTCTTTCGGCGGTAAGTAGTTATTCGGTTGCTCTCCTTGCTGCAGTTTTTTTGCTTGATGTTCCATGCGCAGCATACTTAAAAATTCATAAGCGTCGATAAGGTTTGCCGCTGATGCCTTAGTTAAAGATGGTGTGCCTGCTGCTTGTTGCAAACGCTCAATGGTATTTACTGATGCTATGCCTTCTGACAGTGCATAAATTCTTGCTAAATCGACAATTGGGGCAATGCCGTTGTGTTTTAAATCTAAAGTGGCTTTGTTTTCGCCGTCTTGAATTAGCACGAAATCACGGAAAAACCCCAAAGGTGGTCTTAAATTTAGTGCGTTACGGGATAAGTGAGCAATAAATAGTGTGCTTCGTTGTGTTGTTTTTAGCATTTTCATTCGCACTTCATCAAGTAAGCAACTATCTCCATGAACCGTGGTTAAATCGAAGAAAACACTGCAGTGCATTAACGCTTTTGGGTCGGGAGTGTCGATCCATTTGGCAAAATATTTTGACCATTGTGCTTGGGTTTGACACCACTTTGCATTAGTTGCCATAACTTCACCAGGACAATAAATAAAGCCGCAAGCGGCTAAACCATCAGAAACAAACGTTGCTAAGTCTTTAAACCAATAGCTGTGTTGTGGCTGCATGTCATTAGAAATGATCAATGCATTGTCTTGGTCGGAGTGAGCAAATTGTTCCTGTCTTGCTTGTGAGCCTGCCGCTAACCATGCATAGGGAACAGGTGCTGGCCCTAGCAGGTTTTCTGCCATTTCAATTAGTCGAATGGTAAAAGCCATCGTGATAGCGCTAATGCTTTTGCCGACGTGGTCGGCAGTAGTACCTAATTTAGCCATACGAATTTGCAATTTAGGTATCATTTTACTGATTTCTGTAAGCTCGCTAACCGATTTTGCTTTATGAATGACACTGGTAATATTAACGGCATTTTGTCCTTCGTTATTCATTAAGTCAGTTACGGTTACCATGCCTTTAAGTTGGTTGTTTGCGGTAACGGGTAAATGATGAATATGTTTTTGAGTCATCATCATTAGGGCGTCATAGGCGGTATTTTTAATGTCGATAGTCGTCATGTTATCGGTCATGATTGCACTGACGGGTTGCAGAATATCAAGTCCTTGTGCAACGCAACGACGACGAATGTCTTTATCAGTCACAATGCCAAGCGGATTGGTATCTTGGGCAATCACTAAGCAAGAAAACCCTCGTTCGGTCATCAAAATTGCTGCTTGTTGAATGCTAGTGTTAGGCCCAACAGTCACCACTGGGCTATGATAAAAATTGGCGATAGAGCTGTTTAACAGTGAAGAATTTAGAATGGCATCTTCATTAACTTGCAACATTTTTTTATTGAGACGCTGCTCAGATGTTTGATGAAAAAAAGCAATCACATCAGGGTATTCGCTTACTAGCTGTTCAAAGGTTTTATAGCAAATGCTGTACAGCAAGGTATCTTCATCAGTCGAAACATTAATTTTCTCATCATTATCGAGACAAAAAACCGTGCATATATCGCCTTCGCCATATTTACCTAATAATTCATTGTCTTGGGTGACATAGCTTAAAGCACCCTTGCGTAGAATATAAATGTTCTTATCGCTGATACCTTGTGGTGGTAACTGTTTTCCTCTTCGTACGTAACAAATGCTGATCTCTTTGACGATTTGTTCAATGAGTTTACTTGGCAATAAATCCAATGGCGGTATCGCTTGTACAAATTCGCTAATTTCGGTGAGTGCTGAGTCCATTGCAATATCTCAGGTAAATTCATTGGTTAAAATGATAGAGGCTTGTTGATTGTATTTAGGGCAATTGTCGCGCTTAAGTCAACTGTTTCACCTAAGTCCTAGACTAAAGTTCAATAGGAGCACCGAAAAAAGGTTGCTAGTGTGGTAACTAGAGTAGGTTAAGTATTCGTTTATTCGAAGTTGGTTTTACTGGCTGGTCGAATTAATAGTCAACCTCTCTTTAAACAACAGGTGAAAGCGTATAAAAATCATAAAACGCTATGCCTACTAAGCAAAAAGCTTATTAGGAACAATTGCTAGGAGAGAATGATGGAAGGTAATACAACATATTGGTCAGAAAATCTGCGCCTAATATTATTATGTCTTGCTATCTGGTTCGTGGTTTCATTTGGATTTGGTTTACTGCTTGTAGAACCATTAAATGCGATACGTCTCGGTGGCTACAAACTAGGTTTCTGGTTTGCACAACAAGGCTCAATTTATACATTCGTTGGTTTAGTTTTTTGGTATACCAAAAAGATGAACGAACTTGATCAAAAATACGACGTGGAGGAATCATAATGGATGAGTTAAAACTCTATACATACATTGCGGTATTTGGTTCTTTTGCCGTTTACTTCGGTATTGCCTGGTGGGCAAGAGCTGGTTCTACAAGTGACTTCTACGTTGCGGGTGGCGGCGTTACGCCAATGCAAAATGGTATGGCGATTGGTGCCGATTGGATGAGTGCTGCGTCATTTATTTCAATGGCCGGAATGATTTCCTTCTTAGGTTACGGTGGCTCAGTATTCTTAATGGGTTGGACAGGTGGTTATGTCCTACTTGCCATGCTGCTAGCACCTTACATGCGTAAACACGGTAAGTTTACCGTACCAGAATTCATTTTTGACCGTTATTATTCAAAAACCGCCCGTATTGTTGCTGTTGTATGTTTAATTATCGCGTCATTAACTTATATCATTGGTCAAATGAAAGGTGTAGGTGTTGCCTTCTCTCGCTTCTTGGAAGTTGATTATGATTTAGGCCTTTATATCGGTATGTTCGTGGTATGGGTATATGCGGTATTGGGCGGTATGAAAGGTATTACTTACACGCAAATTGCTCAGTATTGTGTATTGATTTTTGCTTACACAATTCCAGCGGTGTTTATCTCGCTACAATTAACGGGTAACCCAATTCCACAACTAGGCTTAGGCTCTACATTAGCCGATGGTAGCGGTGTTTACTTGCTTGATAAGCTAGACATGGTAGTAACAGATCTTGGCTTTAAAGAGTACACCACTGACAACATGGGCGGCACAGTAAATATGTTTGCTTATACCATGTCTCTGATGATTGGTACTGCAGGTTTACCACACGTTATTATGCGCTTCTTCACTGTACCTTCAGTAAAAGCGGCACGTCAGTCAGCAGGTTACGCGTTAGTTTTCATCGCATTGTTATACACAGTTGCTCCAGCAGTTGGTGCAATGGCACGTCTTAACTTAATGAATACGATTGAACCGGCAGCGGGTCAAAATATGGATTATGCTGAACGTCCACAATGGTTTAAAGACTGGGAAAAAACCGGTTTATTGAAATATGAAGAAAAGAATGGTGATGGCAAAGTTCAATACACTGCAGACAAAGCTACCAATGAAATGGTTAAAGTTGACCGCGACATTATGGTACTAGCTAACCCTGCGATTGCGAACCTACCTAACTGGGTAATTGCACTTGTTGCCGCGGGTGGTTTAGCTGCTGCGTTGTCAACGGCAGCCGGTTTACTATTAGCAATCTCGTCCTCTATTTCTCATGATTTGATGAAAGGTATATTAACGCCAGATATGTCAGAGAAAAATGAATTGCTAGCAGGACGAGTCGTGATGACATTATCTATCATAGTTGCAGGTTGGCTTGGTTTAAATCCGCCTGGCTTTGCCGCAGGGACGGTGGCGCTAGCCTTTGGTTTAGCTGCTTCATCAATATTCCCAGCACTAATGATGGGTATATTCTCTAAGAAAATGAGTGGTAAAGCTGCAGTTGCAGGTATGATCTCAGGTATCGGTGTAACTATGCTGTATGTGTTCCAACACAAAGGTATTATGTTTATTCCTGGTACTTCATTCCTAGGTGATATGGGTCCTAACTGGTTCTTCGGTATTTCACCAAATGCCTTTGGTTCAGTTGGTGCTTTGGTTAACTTTGCAGTAGCGTTTACTGTATTGAAATCAACAGGTCCAGCGCCAGCTCATATTCAGCAAATGGTTGATAACATGCGTATTCCTCACGGCGCAGGTGCAGCACACGATCACTAGTATACTGTGACAATGTTGTACCACATGGAAGAAAGGCTCCCTTTGTGGAGCCTTTAGTTTTTCATCTTGATGAAGAGTAAGGCAAGCTAAAAGTTGCCAATTTAGTTGGTAGTAGCAGTCGTTGTTGGATGCAATGCTGTGCAGTAAAATGAAAACAACAGAAAACTAAGGATGATTATGAACCGTCATACAAAAATGGCCTTAATGGTGGCACCGTTTCTTATCTTGGGTGGCTACATAGCGTCAGATTTTTATCTTGAGCATGAAGCAGAGCAACAACGTGTTTTTAATATGGTTCCGTTTGGACACTGTGATGTCATTAATCAAAAGTGCATTTTGAAATCGGGCGATTTTGAGATCAATATTTATGACAATGATGGCAGTACAACCGTCAATTCAACTTTTCCACTTGATAGTGCCACGCTTTTTTTAGTTGATGGTGCAAATCAAGCCAATGCTTATCCTTTAGGTATGAGTGATAGCCCATACTATTGGCAAAGCCCGACGCCTTTGCGAAATGAAATTAGCACGAAAGGTGATAAATATAAATTACGGGTGATTGCTAATATTAAAGGCGGGCAATATATCGCTGAATTTTATACTCAAACGACTAAGTAATATCCGTAGCCTTAATCAGTTTCCATTTTGTCAGTATGAGCTTTGTTATTAAACATTTTGCTCTACTGACACTTATAAATTGATAGAACTGCGTCATTTCTCCGCTAGAAAATACATTTAATACTCCATCCAAAATTTTTAAAATAGCATGCCAATAAGCGATATTTAGCTGCATAAAGCTATGTTAATTAACTTTTAATTAACATTTGTGGCTTACCTTCTCTATCTATCACTGAATATTTTATTTAAAATAACAAGTTCTATCCTTTTATGTTTTTACGTGACATGCCAAATTTATCTATTAAACAGAAAGTTACACTCGCATTAATCCTCTTTGTTTTATTAACGGCTACTTTAGTTGGTGCGCTGAGCCAATGGAGTGCAAGAAGCATTATTGAAGACAGAATGCTTAACCACGAACTGCCAAACACCATTAAACAAATTAATGGTGAGATAGATAAAGAAATTTCGATGATGCGAGTGATTGCCGAACAAATAGCCACAGATCCCTTTATTCAAAATTGGTTTGCTGACGGCCGTTCTAAGCTTGGTGAAGAATATTTACTAAAAAAATTATCGGCTATTGCCAGTAGTCATAATTTGAGTAAAACATCTTTTGCAGATCGCGAATCTGGACACTATTGGAATCAAAATGGTTACCTTCGTCAATTAAAAAATGATAATGTTGATGGTTGGTTTTATGCCTACCGTGACAGTGGTAAAGATAGCTCAGTAAGCATTTACGCTTACCCTGATTCAGACCAAATAGATCTGTTTGTAAATTATCAAGAAGTGAATGGCAAGGGCTTAGCCGGTATTGCCAAGTCTTTTGAAGATATTGTTAATCTATTAAGTAGCTTTACATTAGAACAAACAGGCTTTGTTTATTTAGTTGATGAGCAGGGGGTTATTCAACTTCATAAAGACAAATCTCTTGTTGGTCGTTCTATTGATAGCATTTATTCACAAAATATTGCGGATACTATGCTTAATAAATCAGCATTTAGTCTTAGTGAAGCACAAGAAAATAAAGAAGATATATTTGTTGCGGCAAGCTTTATTCCTAGCGCGCAATGGTATGTTGTTGTGCAAGTGCCAAAAGCAGAAGTGTTTGCCTCACTTAACGAGACCAATGCGCAAATGATTACTTGGTCATTAGTGGTGACAAGCATTGCCATTTTTGTAGCACTGTTAATTGCTAAATCAATCACTAGACCAATTAATTTATTAGCTGAATTATTCTTACAACTTGGACAAGGTAAGGCTGATATATCGTACCGCATTCCCGAAAGTGGCCAACAAGAATTAGTGAATGTTGCACTCGGTTACAACCAATTTATTACCAAACTAGAAGGTGTGTTTTCTCAAGTATCTCACACAACATTAGCGTTGAGAGAAACCGCTGATGCTTTACAAACTAAGGCTGGTGAAACAATAACTAGCTCAGTAAGCAATGATGAAAACTCTCATCATATTTCTGATGCACTGAGTCAAATCAGTGAAACAGTAGCTGATGTAGCGAAAAATGCTATTCAAGCATCAGATATCGCAGGAAATATTAAAGAAAATAGTGACTCGATAAGCCATGTTATTCACTCAGCGAAATCAGAAGTTGAAGAGCTAGGGCATAAAATCAATGACGTTTCTAATGTTATTAACACCCTTGCTACCAATAGTGAAACGATAGCTAGCGCATTAAGCGTTATTCAAACCATTTCAGATCAAACTAATTTATTAGCCTTAAACGCAGCTATTGAAGCTGCTCGTGCAGGCGAGCATGGGCGCGGCTTTTCAGTGGTAGCGGATGAAGTGAGAACCTTAGCAAGTAAAACGGTGGAATCAACGGCTGAAATTCAAGCCATAATGAAAACTTTAAAAGATACTTCTGCGACTGCTGCAAAAGAAATAACGCAGATTATAGAACAGTCTGAAAACACCACGCAGTCGATTGCTAAAGCAGAAGGTATTTTACAAACCAGCATGGAACTGACTAACCAAATTTTAGATTCAAACCATTTAGTTGCTTCGGCAACTGAAGAACAAGCACTGACTATTAATGATATTAATAACAACATGACAGATATTACTCACGTCTCCAAAGAAAACATGAGCAATGTCGAGGAAATTGTTGGTAATGCTGAAAGCTTGAATCAACTAGCAGAAAATTTAGAGAATTTGGTTATTCAGTTTAAAGGTAAGCATAGCTAGCAGGCCTTAGGAAAATCATTTTCAGCTATTTTAAGTCATGTTACGGTGAAACTTTCTACGACTAAAGTATAAACGGGGAAAGTTTCATTCATCTAACGAGCTTGCTATCGTAGCATTGACCATAGTGATAACAATTCACTGAGAATAGTACCAATTGAATTAAGTAAGTGATCAATTATAAGTGAGAATAAATATTTAAGGGCAAGGCGCTTGATTGAGCAATAGCGGGCTATTGGGATTGAAAGCAACGCAGATATTGAATATTTAGGCCACCTTAGAATGACCTATTATTTATTTCAATTGGTATAATAAATAGAGAGCTCTTATGTTTCCAAATTGGCAGTTAGCAGGCTTAAGTTTTGCCTATATAGGCTTACTGTTTTTTATTGCTTATATGGGAGATAAATATCGTCATAAGTTAGTGCGAAAAAGCCAAGCAGTAATTTACGCGTTAACTTTAGGGGTTTATTGTACTTCGTGGAGTTTCTTAGGCACCACTGGCCAAGCTTCAAGCAATTTTCTTTCTCACTTGCCGATATACCTAGGCCCAATTTTACTCTTTATTTTTGCTTGGCCTTTTATTCAACGTATTATTCGCGTGAGTTTAAAACTAAACTTAACCTCAATTGCTGATTTACTGGCAGCGCGCTTTGGTAAATCTCACAACCTAGCCATTCTAGTCACAGTAGTGGCGTTAATTGGCACCATGCCGTATATCGCCTTGCAGCTAAAGGCTATCGTGTACTCGTTTCAGCAACTACAGGCAGAACAAAGCTTATCTAATTGGCATTTTGGTTTGATTGTCAGCATTGTTTTAGCGGGTTTTACGATTGTTTTTGGTATCCGTAATATTGATGTTACTGAGCGCCATCCTGGGGTGATGCTGGCGATAGCGTTTGAATCATTAGTGAAGTTATTTTCCTTCCTTGCCGTTGGTATTTTTGTCACCTATGTTTTATTCGATTCGCCAATGGAAATATGGCGCCGTTCGTCGGCTAATATTCAACTTGATGAACAGCTTAACTTTCCCAATATTATGTCTATGTTTGCCATGTTGGTGATCACCATGGCGGCATTTTTGTCTTTACCACGTCAGTTTCAGGTGATGGTGGTAGAGCTAAAAGATGAAAAAGATACTTGGCTAAGCCGTCGTATATTTCCACTTTATTTATTAGTGTTTGCAATATTCGCTGTACCTTTAGGTTTAGCGGGACATTTACTACTCGGTGACTCAGTGCCATCTGATGCCTATGTGTTGTTTTTACCTTGGTATCAACAACAACCTTGGCTAACTTTATTAACCTTTTTAGGGGCAATTTCTGCCGCGAGTTCTATGGTGATAATCTCCTCAATTGCCTTAAGTACTATGCTGAGTAATGAAATTGTTTTCCCTTGGTTTTATCGCACAAATAAGCACCAGCATACTGACTATGATAATTTTCGCCTAAGATTATTAACGATTCGAAAATTCTTAGTTATTTTCGTTATTATGCTTGGCTATGGCGTATTTTTAATGGCCTCGCCAGACACATTAAGTTCTTTAGGGGAAATTGCTTTTGGTGCTTTCGCGCAATTATCTCCGGCACTTGTCGCCGCATTTTATTGGCGAAGAGCGACGCTAACCGCAGTTTATGGTGGCATTGTGGTCGGCTTTTCTGCTTGGCTAATTTTAAATTTCATTCCGCAGTTTGGTCTTTATGAACACCCATTTCGTGATGGCTTTTTACCTGCGAACTCACTCGCCAGTTTACTGTCGTTATCTGCCAATATTATTTCAATGTGGTTACTTTCTCATGTTAGTCGTCAAAGTGTGCAAGAACGCATGCAAGCCTCGTTATTTATGGAGTATCAAGCGCCAAAAGCATTGCAATCACAGCGTAATAAACAAATTAACTACCAAGAACTTGAGTTACTCGTTTCACGCTTTGTTGGCGAAGAAAAAGCAAACGTTAGCTTTGAACAATTTCAGCGCGCCACAGTGAAAGATCAAATGAGCAATGTTGCTTATAATCAACGACTTTTACAGCACACCGAAAACACCTTAGCGAGTGTCATGGGGGCATCGTCCGCACGTTTGGTATTATCTTCCGCGTTGGAAGGCAGAGACATCGCCTTAGACGAAATTGCCGTGTTGGTCGAAGAAGCGTCCAATCAACGTCAACAATACAGTCAAGATTTACTGCAAAGCGCTATTGAAAATGCCAGTGAGGGGATTTCAATAGTTGATAGCGACCTTAACTTAGTAGCCTGGAATAAGAAGTATGTCGACTTATTTGAATACCCAAGCGAGCTGATATATCAGGGGAGCCCAGTTTGTGACTTGATTAGATATAACGTTCGCAGAGGCTTATGTGGTATTGGCGAAATTGATGAACAAGTGAGTAAACGATTAACGCATTTACGTAACGGCAGCCCGCATAGTTCAGAACGCGAACATAGTGATGGCAGAGTTATCCGTATCGAAGGTAATCCACTGCCTGGTGGTGGCTTTGTGATGTTATTTTCAGATATTACTGCATACCGCCAAGCCGAACGGGGCTTAATTGAAGCGAATGTTGATTTAGAAACAAGAGTACAAGAACGTACACAAAAGCTAGAACAAACTAATGATGCGTTGGCGTTAGCTAGAGAAAAGGCCGAACAAGCGCATGTGAAGAAAAGCCTTTATTTAAAAGCTTGTAGCCATGACTTAATGCAACCATTAGAAGCCGCACGATTATTTACTTCAGCGTTAGCCAGCCAAGGAAACTTAACTGATAGCCAGCAACGGCAAGTGGATAATATTGATCACTCTTTAAAAGTTGCTAATGATTTGGTGGCAGATTTAGCTGAAATTGCCCGCATAGAAAGTGGCAATATCAAACCTAATATTAGCTCTTTTTCGGTTAAGTCGCTGTTTGAGGATTTAGCCAAGGAGTTTTCTGCTAATGCCATTGATCTTAATGTTGAATTTCGTGTGCATTGTAATTCGCTTTGGTTACGCTCAGATAGAAACCTACTACGCCGTATGCTACAAAATTTAATTGGTAATGCTTTTCGTTATGCTAGCCCGGGAAAAGTGCTTTTAGGTGCTAGAACTAAAGGTGAATGTGTTTATATTCAAGTGCTTGATAATGGGCCAGGTATTCCATTAGATAAACAAACTATGGTGTTTGAGCAATTTACCCAATTAGATAATCAACAAAGTGCTTCAGCCGGCGGCTTGGGTTTAGGGCTTAATATCACCCAAAGTTTAGCGCAGTTGCTTGGTCACTCTTTAGCATTACAATCTGAAGTGAGTATGGGCTGTAAATTTACGGTTGGCGTCGAGCAAACACAAGCGCAAAAAGAAGTAGCTGTCATTAAGCCAGCGACAAATATCGGTTTGAAAGATGTTACCGTAATGTGTATTGATAATGACCCAGACGTACTCAACGGCATGATTGAGCTGCTATCGGCATGGGATTGTAATGTATTAGCGGCTGGTTCATATAAACAGGCGATATCGCTCTATGAAGAGCATAAAAATGATATTGAAATTTTGCTAGTGGATTATCAGCTTGATCATGACTTTAACGGTATTGCACTGATAGCTGAGTTGAGAAAACTAAGTCGTCAGTACGTGCCAGCTATTTTAATTACGGCAACAACAGATAGTGATTTGGAAGAAAAAACCTTAGCTGCTGACATTGGTTTTATGCGTAAGTTAGTTAAACCTGCTGCGTTAAGAGCAATGATGAGTGCGATGCTAACGAAAAAACTCCAAGCTAAATATCTAGAATAGTCACTTGGAGTTTGAATAAATTGTGCTTGTTTTAGCTTTTAAAATTAGTTGTCTTGAAGTTGTACGTCGGCAATATCAAGTTGCGCGATAGCGATAACCGCCTGTGTGCGGTTACGAACGTCAAGCTTACGAAAAATGGCTGTCGCATGAGCTTTAATGGTTGCTTCTGAAACATGTAAATCATAGGCAATTTGTTTATTGAGCATGCCCTGAGCAAACATCATCAGAATGCGATACTGCTGCTGAGTAAGGCTAGCAACACGTTCGGCAATATCATTATTGTCCTGCATCGGTGCTGATTCGCTATATGCCTCAGGTGTCCAAATATTACCTAATAATACATGCTGGATTGCTTTATAAATATCATCTACTGGTGTTGATTTTGGAATAAATCCAGAAGCGCCATAACCCATCGATTTATGTATCGTTTCGTGATCTTCATGCGCTGAAACGATTACTACGGGTATTTGTGGGAAATGATTACGTACATGGATCAGTGTATTAAAGCCATGTGCGCCGGGAATATGTAAATCTAGCAACACTAAGTCGCTGTCGTTATGAGTACTAAGTTGTTGTTCTAGTTCTGCAATTGTTTGTGCTTCCAACCATTGTGTTTGCGTTAGTTTTAATTTTAATGTGCCTAACAACGCTTGCCTAAATAATGGGTGATCGTCAGCTATTATAATTTTTTCTGGCTGAATCATGTCATCGTTTCCTTTAAAAACCCCGTCTTTAGTGTAGAACGTATAATCATAATTGTTTATTAGACTTTAGGCTAACGGATAATAAATTGATCTAGTCGACTTTTTAAGCGGAAGTTGTTTTAACGGAAATAGAAGAATGCTATTTGGAAGAGATAATTTGAAAAATACAGTGCGGTAATAATAATACCGCACTGAAATTACTTTATTGCATTTACTAACGAAGAGTTAGTTATACTTTTTCTGGAATGTTGGCTAATACTGCGACCAATAACTGCCAATATTGTTCAACAGTGGCAATTTGAATTTTTTCATCTGGAGAATGTGGGAATTTGATTGTTGGACCAAACGACACCATATCCCAGTGTGGGTAAGCGGTTTTAAATAAACCACATTCAAGACCTGCATGGATAACCATAATTTCTGGTACTTTATCAAACAAAGATTGATAAGTATCACGCACTGTTTTCATTAGTGCTGAACTAGTATCTGGTTTCCAGCCTGGGTATGCACCTGAAAAGGCAATGTTAGCACCTGATAAATCAAATACAGATTGCACCATGGTTTGTGCATCTAAGCGACCATCGTCATGTAAACTGCGAATCAATGTCATGGCAACAAACTTGTTACCTTTACTGCGCATAACACCTAAGTTTAACGAAGTTTCTACGATACCTTCAATATCATCACTCATACGCAACACACCGTTAGGGCAGGCGTTAAGAGCACGTAAAATTGTGCTTTGAGTCTCGACAGTCCAACATTCATCAAAAGTTTCTGGCGAAATTAACAACATTTCGATATCAGTTTCGATTGAACCTAAAGATTGGCGCATTGTGGCTAAAGATTCTGCCAACTTAGCTTTGAACGCTTCAACTTGCGTAGCAGCAATAACAAAACTTGCATCAGCTTCACGTGGAATAGCGTTACGTAAACTACCGCCATTTAATTCTGTTAAACGTAAATCAAATTCATTGCTGGCATCAAGTAAGAATCTAACTAAAAGCTTGTTAGCATTGGCACGACCGGTATGAATATCAACACCAGAATGGCCGCCTTTTAAACCTGAAATTGATAGGTTGAATGATTCAACATCAGCAGGCGCGTCTTCGTTAGTAATTGCGAATGTTGCTTCACCGTCGATACCACCTGCACAACCCATGTACACTTCACCTTCTTGCTCAGAGTCAGTATTGATCAGTAAATCACCTTCTAACCAACCTGCTTCAAGGCCAAAAGCGCCTGTCATGCCAGCTTCTTCATCAATAGTTACTAAAACTTCTAATGGTCCGTGAGGAATGTCATTACTTGCTAAAACGGCTAATGCTGACGATAAACCAACGCCGTTATCAGCCCCTAAAGTTGTGCCTTCAGCGGTAACCCAGTCACCATCAGCTTCGGTAATAATATAAGGTTTAATTGGGTCAACAAGGAAGTCATGATCGGTATCAGAATTCTTTTGCGGCACCATATCCATATGGGCTTGTAAAATAACGCCTTTTCTATTTTCCATGCCCGCTGTAGCAGGCTTTTTAATAATTAAGTTTCCGACAGCATCTTCTTTAACACTTAGACCTAACTCAGTTGCCCAAGATTGGATCCAAAGTGATATTTTTTGTTCATGTTTAGAAGGGTGCGGAATGCTACAAATTTTTTCGAAAATTTGCCATAACTTGCTAGGTTGTAACTGTGCTAACTTACTCACGATGTTTCCTTAAATGTTTCAGTTGCCAATGCAGATTGGCGTATAGTCGATGCTTTCAATTTTGGCTACTTATCAGCCATTAAAAACTGCCATTGTTCATTAAAATCGCTACTGGGTTTCTTAGAAAAGTCAGAGCGAACATATTGGTTAATTTTACCTTCAGCAAACGCCATTAAAATATTTGCTAGCGCTTGCTCAGAAATAGTAAAGCCTTTACCTTCTCGTAATTTTCGTTCGCGTAACACTTGTTTAAATTGTGATTCCAGCTTTTCAAAAAACTGATTTACACGTGCACGTAAACGCTCGTTTTCACCCATTAAGGCGTCACCAGCAAGAATTCGACACATGCCTGGATTACGTTCGGCAAATATTAACAAAACATGCAAAATATGGTGACAACGAACAAGCGCTTCTTTGTGATCGGTTAAAATGAGGTTCACTCGAGAGAATATAGACTCTTCAATAAACTCGATTAATCCTTCAAACATACGCGCTTTAGAAGGAAAGTGACGATAAAGTGCGGCTTCAGAAACACCAACAGCAGTAGCAAGCTTAGCGGTAGTAATTCGCTGCCCTGCGCTGGTTTGCAACATGTGTGCAAGGCATTCTAAAATTTGTTGTTTACGATTGATTTTTTGAGTTGCCGGCATAGAACTGATTCTCTTATTTTTGTTATATTTTCAGTGTTAGCACCGAAAAGTTGGCATAATTGTATAGCGTAATTCAGCTGAGTTTCAACAATGAACTCAGCATTTCATATGCTAGATTAACTTTTCAGTGAGTTTTCAAATTTCTGTCGAATATGCTGCACTAATTGCTTGGCCAATTCACTTTTACTGGTTAAAGGTAATACTTTTTCATCGTTAGCAGTAAATACCGTTAAGGCATTGTCATCACTATTGAAGCCTTGTCCAGATTCAGCAACATTATTAGCCGCAATCATGTCGAGGTTTTTACGTGCTAATTTACCGCGAGCATAATGTTCAACATCTTGCGTTTCCGCGGCAAAGCCAACAGTAAATGGCTTATTAGTTAAGGCGGCAACATCAGCAACAATATCAGGGTTTTTCACCAAATTGAGTTGCATTGTATCGTGAGACTTTTTAATTTTTTCATTGGCAATCGTGTCAATGCGGTAATCAGCAACCGCTGCACACGCAACAAACACATTGGCTTCAGTTGCTAATGTCATTGCTTGTTGGTGCATATCAATGGCACTTGTTACTGAAATTTTATGGCAATGTGTTGGTGTTGCTAAGCTAACTGGTCCAGAAATAATAGTGACCTCTGCGCCCAATTGTTGTGCGGCACTAGCAATCGCAAAGCCCATTTTACCTGAGCTATGATTGGAAATATAACGCACCGGATCAATCGCTTCCCGTGTTGGACCAGCAGTAATTAACCACTTTTGGCCAGCTAAAGGTTGTTCTTTCGGCGTGTTTGTTTCGTTCTTATGCAATGCTGATATTTGCTGACAGGTTAAATCTACTAATTCATCTACGTCAAGCATGCGGCCTAAACCAATATCACCACAGGCTTGTTCGCCAGCGCCTGGGCCAAAAAATGTATAGCCCCAAGTCGATAATGTGTTGATATTATTTTGCGTTGCAGGGTTATGCCACATTTGCTGATTCATCGCCGGAGCAATCGCTACAGGCGCGGCAGTAGCTAAACAAAGCGTGGTTAACAGGTCATTAGCTAAGCCGGCGGAAATTTTAGCAATAACATCGGCAGTTGCAGGGGCAATTAAAATAAAATCAGCCCACTTTGCTAGCTCAATATGCCCCATAGCCAATTCTGCTTGAGTGTCTAGTAAGCTGTCTGCAACGGCATTAGCTGAAACGGCTTGCAGGGTTAACGGCGTAATAAACGCTTTTGCGCCTTCGGTCATTACTACGCGCACATCTGCGCCTTTATCTTTCAAACGACGTACCAATTCCGGTGTTTTATAGGCAGCAATACCACCACTAATACCCAATAGGATTTTTTTACCCTGAAGAATCTGCATAAACTGCTAATCTTAATAACGACAATTGGCGATAAGATAGCATTATTCGCACTTTTTTTAAAATCACTTTGCAAGGATGCAACTATGTTAAAAGACTGGCCTATCGATGAAAAGCCTCGTGAGAAGTTACTGCAATATGGTGCTAAAAGCTTAAGTGATGCCGAATTGTTAGCAATATTCCTAAGAACAGGTGTTAAGGGCTGCCACGTCGTTGACTTAGCGAGAAAGCTATTAAAAAGTTTCGGTAGTATTTCGCAAATATATCAAGCTGATTTAGATGGTTTTTGTCAACATCACGGGCTAGGCGCAGCGAAATATGTGCAATTGCAAGCGTGTTTAGAAATGTCTAAACGCTATTTGGCCGAGCAAATGGAAACAGGGCAAGCATTAACGTCGTCGCTAGCAACGCAACAATTTTTAACCGCAGAACTTCGCAATGAAAGCCGAGAAATATTTGCAGTATTGTTTTTAAATACTCAGCACCAAGTGATTAAATTTGAGCGGTTATTTTACGGCACCATTAATGCGGCTGCGGTTTACCCACGTATTGTCGTTGAAGCTGCGTTAAAAAATAAAGCCGGTGCGGTTATTCTTGCGCATAATCACCCTTCAGGCATTGCAGAGCCGAGTATTGCCGATAATCAAATCACCAGTCGTTTAGAGCAAGCACTTGCTTTAATTGATATTAAAGTACTCGATCACATAATAGTTGCGGGTTGCCAATGTTATTCCTATGCTGAACATAGTCTAATTAATAAGCGATAAATTTTTTAAAACCTCAAACCACTGATCAGGAGTCTCTATGAGTGATATTGACAATACATTGGATAGTGAAGAAAACGAGCGACGACGAGCTTTTCGTATTGATATGGAAAAAGAATTGGTAGATATCGTATGGATTGATGGTAATGGCAATGATCGCAGTAAAAAAATAGCCTGCTTGGATTTTTCTCGTGGTGGTTTGAAAGTAGATTGTGATTGTGAAATTGCCGCTAGAACGCCTGTAACGATAATATTTAGAGTGGAAAATCCTAATAGCCAAAAATTATTTGGGCAAGTATTACGATGTATTAAACAAGACAATGGTTGGTTTGAAGTTGCTATACAACTAACAGACCTTGCCTAATATGTTAGGCATCAGTTGACCGTTAATTATTGAACTATAATGAAATGGTTGTTGTGTTTTATGTAGTAAACAAGGAATTAGCAAAATGATGATTTTAGTCGGCGGGGAAAAAGGTGGCAGCGGTAAAAGCTGCTTAGCACAAAATTTAGCTGTGTATTTTGCCCGAGAAAAAAAAGCCATTGTCTTAATGGTTGATTGTGATCCCCAACGTACCACATCTGATTGGATACAAGCTCGAAATGCTGATCCAACACTACCTGCAATAAACTGTATTCAACTTTATGGTAAAATTCGTAATGATTTACTAAGCCTTAATCAGCATTATGACTATGTTGTTGTTGATTGTGGTGGCCAAGACAATTTAGCGTTGCGTGCTGCTATGTCAGTAGCTGATCACGTTGTGATCCCATTGCGACCGAAACGTCGAGATTTGAAAACAGTACCGCACATGGAAGATATGCTTAGTACATGTAAAATGGTTAACCCTAAGATGTTGGCCTCATTCGTTATTACTCAATGTCCATCGCTACCGAACCAAGCTCGACGTATTTTAGAGGCGAAAGAAGTTTGTAGCTCGTTTGGCATTAATGTCTTAAATGCAGTAACCTTTAATCGCAATATTTATGACGATAGTGAAGAATTAGGCTCCTCAGTGCTGGAAATAGAACCGGAGGGTAAAGCCGCAGTAGAAATGATAGCGATAGCCGAAGAGCTAATGGCAATGAAACCGGACAACTCTCATGAGTTTAATTGATTTAAAAAAATCTAAAAATGCGCCAAAGAAGAAAAAGCAATTCACGGTTGATGAGTTTATTGCTGATGCAGACAATTATGCTCAGGGGAAGGCAAAAATAGTCAGTGCTGAGCAGAAGAATTTAACATTACAAAAAGCAATATTGGCAGCAAAAAAGAAAGCGGCAAACAAACAAAATAATAAGGGAGAAAGTGGCCGACGCTTCCGCCATGCTACCTTTACCTTAAGTGAATCTACAATAGAACAATTGCAAGAATTGGCCTTAGAGACTAAATTGGCTAAGTCTCATATTATCCGAATTTTGATTGATGAACTGTGTAATCAGGATCAAAATGAAAAATTATCTAAATTATTGGACTCTAAAATAGACTAATAGCGCTTAATTATCGTGCTACTCGGATGATAATATAGCATAAAACCCCTTATTTTCACCTCGATTTACCACTTAAGCTTTTGAAATTTAACTATTTTAAAAACTATGCACTTAAAGTGCTATTAATGCTGGTATTCGTTTTTCACTTTCACTATAATATGCCACCTTTTTCAGGATCCCGAGGCGACGGTCTTGGGGAAATATAGCACGACCTGAAATTAATTTTGGAGTACTCAATATGTCAAAAGTCTGCCAAGTAACAGGCAAAAAGCCAATGGTTGGTAACAACCGTTCGCACGCAAGAAACGCGACTCGTCGTCGTTTTTTACCAAACCTTCAAACTCACCGTTTTTGGGTTGAGAGTGAAAATAGTTTCGTTAAATTACGTTTAACTCCGAAAGGAATGCGTATTATCGATAAAAAAGGTATTGATGCAGTTTTAACTGATATCCGTGCCCGTGGCGAAAAAGTTTAAGGAATTACAATGCGTGATAAAATTCGTTTAGTTTCTAGTGCTGGCACTGGCCATTTTTACACTACTGACAAAAACAAAAAAACTATGCCTGAAAAAATGGAGATCAAAAAGTTTGATCCTCGTATCCGTCAGCATGTTATGTATAAAGAAGCTAAAATCAAGTAATTGATTTCTTCTTATTTAAAAACCCGGTTTATACCGGGTTTTTTATTGCCTAAAGAAAATGAATTAGCGCTTTGCTTTGCGGCCATTGACACATTCTCCCCATATTTACTTACTTTTCTCTTTATGGCGAAAGTTGCCATGACATTTTTATCGGCTTGCCCAAAGGGAGCTAAACTAGAAAATCAGTTCGGTGTTGCAATATTTGATAAGGGAATAGCCATTAACATCATATTACGCCTTGATCTGACTTCTTAGCTTAGCTCTGAAATTGCATTTTGAAGTTATACGGGTATAAACTAATAACAAAGAAAACAGAGCTTTTAGACAATGTATAGCGATGTTCTGAAGCCAATTTAAGTTTATTTCGGAGTTATTATCAGTACTTGCCAATCTATTCCAGCAATTATAGCTGGGCCTCTTGTTAGGCATGTGAGCCAACATCAACTAACCTTTTGGTTAGTCACCAGCCAAGCTTATGAGCTGCAGTTTCAGTTATATGCTGAAGATGAAAGTACGCTGCTGGCAAAAAAAACGCTAGATTGCAAACAAAACCAGCAAGTGCGCATTGGTAAGCAAGCTTTCGTAAACTTAATATCAATAGACTTTTCTGATGCTTTACCTCTTGATACGTTACTCGCTTATAACTTTATATTGACTGCTGACAAGCAACAGCATTCGCTTGTTGACTGTATGCCTGAAATTTTATATCCAGAGCAAAAGTATCCAAATTTTGCGATAAAAAAAGACATTAAGCAGATGTTGCATGGTTCGTGTCGAAAACCTCATTTTGATAGTGGTGATGGCTTGGTACAGGTTGACCATGTGATTGCAGAATCGGTTAATAATGTAACCACACGTCCGGCAATGTTGATGATGTCGGGTGATCAAATATACGCTGATGATGTTGCTGGCCCAATGTTAGTGGCAATACATCAGGTTATTGAATTACTCGGCTTGTATGATGAGCAATGGCAAGGAACACTGGTTAATTCAAGTGAAGAACTGTTTGCTAGCCCATTTTGTTATTACCAACGAGACCAGCTGCTACCACATGACTCAGCCAATAAAGCGGTTTATGACAAAATATTTGCTGCCAGTAAAAAACCAATATTCACTTCAGTTAATTCGAAAAACCATTTGGTTACCTTAGCGGAAGTTTTTGCCATGTATTTATTAACATGGTCGCCTATTATGTGGCGCTTTGTAGATATAAAAGCTGATAAAGTAGCAGGAGAGTTTTTAGCAAAATTTCAAGCTGAAGCAACAATCATTGATCGATTTATTAATGGCTTACAACCCGTTTCAAGAGCACTAGCCCATATACCTAGCTACATGATATTCGATGATCATGATATTACCGATGATTGGAATTTAACCCGTGGTTGGGAAGAAGCGGCATATGGGCATCCGTTTTCTAAACGTATTATTGGCAATACTCTCATTGGCTATTGGCTTTGTCAGGGCTGGGGTAATGAACCTGATAAATTTACTGACCTTAATGACGATGTTGAACAATATTTTTCCGCTGATAGTTATCAGTTGCAAGACGAGTTGGTTGATAAAATCCTAGCATGGGACCAATGGCATTATAGCTTAGCAACAACACCTAAAATTATCGTCTTAGATACCCGAACACAGCGTTGGCGTTCAGAAAGCCATGCAGGGAAACCTTCGGGGCTGATGGATTGGGAAGCCTTGTCGGAATTACAACAAGAGTTAATCAATCAACCTGAGGTGATATTAGTTTCGCCAGCACCGATTTATGGTGTGAAAATGATCGAAACCATTCAACGAATTTTTACCTTTTTAGGCTTGCCGCTAGTGGTTGATGCAGAGAATTGGATGGCGCACTCAGGCACTGCTAATGTGATGCTAAATATTTTTCGTCATTATAAAACGCCACCGCATTTTATAATTCTCTCAGGTGATGTGCATTATTCATTTTTCTATGAAGTTACGCATCGCTTTAAACGCAATAGTTCGCGTATTTTCCAAATAACCGCGAGTGGCATTAAAAACCAATTTCCTAGTGGACTTTTAAGGCTGCTAGAGCGCCTAAATCGCTATTTATATGCCAGTTACTCACCACTTAACTGGTTTACCAAACGCCGCCGCATGAAAGTAAAAGTGCGTAAGCCAAACCCTGAACAGCGAAATACCTTAGTCAACCAAAGTGGCATTGGCTTAATCACGCTAACAGCGGATGAACAAGTGGTAAAAGCTGAATTGTTAACGGCTAATAATGAACGGATATTATTTCACCTGCTAAAATCTAACGAACAGAACGATAAATAGTTCGTCTGGTATTGGCTAATAGCAATAAAAAAGGAGAAAGCACATAACGTGGTTTCTCCTTTATTTTTACTGTTTTATTAATGCTTTGAAATTACGATTGTTGCTGTTTTACCCAATCCATTGTTAACTCTTCAAGCAATGCCATCGGTAAGCTGCCGTTTTTCAGCATTTGGTCATGAAAGGCTCTAATATCGAACTTATTACCTAGTGCTTTTTCAGCTTTAGCGCGTAATTGACGAATTTTAATTTCCCCAATTTTGTATGATAACGCTTGTGCTGGCCAGCTAATGTAACGGTCGATTTGACCAATAACGTCTGCCATGCTTAAAGCGGTATTTTCTGCTAAGTAATCAATCGCTTGCTGTCGAGTCCAGCCTTTTGCATGAATACCCGTATCAACTACTAAGCGACAGGCACGCCATGCTTCATAAGTTAAACGACCAAAGTCACTGTAAGGGTTTTGGTAAAAACCAATTTCCTTACCTAAGCGCTCTGAATATAAACCCCAGCCTTCCCCGTAAGCAGCGTGATAAAGCGTTTTACGGAATTCTGCCATTTCAACTTCTTGTGCGATAGCACTTTGGAAGTGATGACCGGGTTCTGCCTCATGGAAGGTAAGCGCTTCAAGTGTATATAACGGCTGACTTGCTAAATTTTTAGTTTCTAAAAAGTAAGTTCCCGATGTGGTGCCACTGCCATCTGAAGCTACGTAGTAAGCACCGCCATTAGGGCTTGATTTAATATCAAAGGTTTGACGAGGTAGTACTGAAAACCATTTCGGTAATTGTGCTGCCATTTTACGGGTGATATAACTGGCTTTTTCCAGCATATCTAACGCGCTATCGGTATAAAATTGCTCATCAGTGCGTAAAAATTGAATGAAGTCTTTAAATTCACCTTTAAAACCAACTTCTTTGATTATTTGCTGCATTTCTTTGCGAATACGAGCTACTTCATCTAAACCGGTTTGGTGTATTTCGTCAGCTGACAAGTTGGTGGTGGTGTAGTATTCAATCAAATACTGGTAGTAGTCATCACCACCTTTAACACTGCTAATACCTGCGGTTGTGCGACAGTTAGCCATATATTCTTGCGTAAAGAAGTCGTAGAAGGCTTGGTATTCAGGTAAAACGGTATCGGTAATTAATGTTTTTACTTGTTGGCGATATTTTGTTTGCTGGGCAGTTGAAATGGCTTTTGGCATATTCAACAAAGGTGCATAGAAAACACTGTCTTCAACATTATCAACTAGGTGCTTACTAATTGATTTTTCGTAACCTTTAAAACTTTCGCAGTAGTGGGTATGACCTAAAGCAATCGCCTGCTTCATATCAACAATATGCTCTTGGTTATAACGTGGGTAGTCAGCCAAGCTAACTAAATAATTACTGTAGTCTTTTTCCGTTAAAAACGACATATTCGCTGGTGCACCAGCAAAGTAGCTGTGAAACCCTGAGTAATAAGTTAGCGGGTATAAATGGTCTTGAAACTGATAGCTTTTCGCTTCCGCTTCGCGTTCATATTTGAATAGACGGTAAGTGACTTGATCGGCAGTAGATAACTTTGTTACGTCAATATTTTCTATACGAGCTAACAATTCATTGTTGTATTTTGACCGACGTTCACGCCCATTTGCCGACATTTCTGGCAATTTACCATTCATACGGAATGCATCAGGGTCTTTACGGAAGAATATTTGTTCTTTATTCGCTGTTTGCCAATGATCGTCAAGTAGCTGTGTAAATTGCTCGCTTGCTTGGTTTGCAAAGGTACTTGATGCGCAGAACAAGCCACTGAGCATTAACATGCCAGCACTTAATTGTTTTAGTTTCATATGAAAAGCCTTGCTTTAGGTTTGATATTTTTATAATTGGATACAATATGCGTGCTTACTAGTGTAAAGCTAAGTACAATTAAGCTCAATTATTTCGTATGATGATCATCAGTTTAAAAGCTTAGTGTTGTGTCATGATTAAATTATCAAAAACCGGCTGGAATAATGTCATTATCTTTGCGGTAATGGGCTTTATTCTGCTTATTAATGTTGTTAATAAAAAAGTTTATTCACCTGAAGGGGAAAGCTCTGATAGCAGTGCTAGCCAAGCTCTTGCTATTATTGATCCGCAGCAAGTGATATTGGCGTTGACGATAGAAAATGTGGTTTTAGTCGAGCGAATAGGTCGTACTTGGCGTGCGAATCCAGCGAATATTTCAGGCCAAGCGTTAGAGCAAATGATGATGTCATGGCAGCAAAGCACTGGTGAAGTGATGACACAAGCTCCAGAAATAGATCGACAATTTTCCCTCGACGTTAAGCTTGATATTGCAGGTCTTGCAGAGCCATTACAATTAAATGTTTATGCAACCGAGCAACAATTACTGGTTTTTAACCCACAGCAACAACAATGGCTAGCGTTGCCAATAGAAATTTACGGGCAGCTATTTCCACAAGAAATTTTTGCTAATTAATTCACCCTTGTTTGTGTTCGTTCACAGCTACATCGCAGAGAAAATGAAATATTATGAGAAAATGTGCAATTTTATCAATGGACAGTTTGGCTGACTTTGAAGCGTATGATGACTTAATTGATCAGCCAATGTTGGCATTAGGTTGGCAAACTGAAGTAGTTTCATGGCGCAATAGCTCAGTAAACTGGTCAGATTATGAAGTGGTGGTTATCCGCAGTCCTTGGGATTATCAAGATGATATGGAAAGCTTCGTGAAAGTGCTGACCAACATTGAGCAATCAAGTGCTCGTCTAGAAAATAGCTTAAACGTAGTGCAGTGGAATATTAACAAAATTTACCTAACTCACTTAGAAGCTGACGATGTCACTATTGTACCAACACTGTGGCCGGATGCCTTTAATGCTGATGATCTTGCTGGATATTTTACGAATTTTTCCACGGCGCAAATAGTTTTAAAGCCAAGAGTGAGTGCTAACGCTGATAATACTTTTTGGTTAACTCAAGATAACTACCAAAGTAAAATTGCCGAATTAAGCGCAGCATTTGCTAGTCGAGAATTGATGGTACAACCTTTTATGGCTGATATTTGCCAAGAAGGTGAATTCTCTTTGTTCTATTTCAATGGCGAATTTAGTCACGCGATATTAAAAACACCAGCAAAAGGTGATTTTCGCGTACAAGAAGAGCATGGTGGCGGACTATTATCAGTAACTCCTGAGCCTGCACTTGAAGCTGCAGCCAATAAAACTATGCAAGCCATTAGCAAGTTGCACGGTGATTTACTTTACGCCCGTATTGATTTTGTTCGTCATCAAGATACCTTTGCTTTGATGGAAGCGGAATTAATTGAGCCGTCACTATATTTCAATATGGATGCTGCTTCTCCACAACGTTTTGCTGATGCGCTAGTTGCCCGCATGGCGACTGCAGAAACTAAATAAAACTAGGACTGATTGTAGATGCCAGAGTTACCAGAAGTTGAAGTTTGCCGTTTAGGTATTACCCCACACATTGCCGGCAAGCAAGTTGAAGATGTTGTGGTGCGCAATGCCAAACTTCGTTGGCCTATTCCAGAAGAAGTGCATAGTGTTGTCGGTAAAACCTTAGAAAAAATAGAGCGCCGTTCTAAGTATTTATTACTGCGGTTCTCTAATGGTACTTTGTTACTGCATTTAGGTATGTCAGGCTCAGTGCGAATTTTAGAGCAAGACACACCAGCCGTTAAGCATGACCATTTTGAAATGCTGTTTGATAATGAAAAAATATTGCGTCTAAATGATCCACGTCGATTTGGCGCAGTATTGTGGTTTCCAGAACATTTAGATCAACAAGGGCTATTAACAAAGCTTGGACCTGAGCCGCTAACCGATGATTTTAGCTATGGGCATTTATTTGCTAAAGCCGGTAACCGCAAAGTGCCGATTAAAACCTTTTTGATGGATAATCATGTGGTAGTTGGTGTCGGTAACATTTATGCCAATGAAGCACTGTTTATTGCCAGTATTCATCCTGCGACGTTGGTGAATAGCGTTAGTGAAGAAAAGTTTAATGAGCTAACCGATATTATCAAGCAAGTATTAGCGGCCGCTATTGAGCAAGGTGGCACTACCTTAAAAGATTTTACTCAAGCTGACGGTAAACCGGGTTATTTTGCGCAAAAGCTGTTTGTTTATGGTCGCGCAGGTGAAAAATGCGATGGTTGCCAAAGTGTGTTAGAAGAAATTCGTCAATCGAATCGCAGCTCAGTTTTTTGTCCGCAATGCCAAGTTTTGCCTAAACAAAGCGTAAAGCAAACAGCGAAGCCTAAAGCTAAGCGGAAAGTGCCTAGTAAGAAAAAAACAGCGAAGAAGCCAACAAATTAAATCACTTAAGAGCTAAGTCACTAAATAACGAAGTAAAGTGTTGGTTACTATGACTTAGTGTGATTTTTTGCGCCTGATCAACTGCTTATTTAAATTCCTAGTATACAATTATCTCTATATCGCAAGAATTTATACTTGGCTGAGGAATTGTAAACATTATGAGATGGATTTATTTTATTGTACTGCAAGCAATTCTTGCTTTAGTGATAGCAGGGCTTGTTTATAAACATAACGACAAAGCCGTTATTATTAAAACGCCACCAACAGCATTGGCGCAATGGTATAAGCCAGAAAACAAACGTCAGGTTTGGTTGCACAATATGTTTAAGCTACGCCGTGAAATACAGGCAGTAGCATTTTATGCCCAAGAAAAAGACCAAAAGCATCTTGATAAATGGGCTGCTTCATTGAATAAGCATTATTTTAAAATTGCTGAAATGGTGCCTAGTTGGGATAAAAAGCTTGCAACATCAACACTTGAAAACTTAAAAAACCACGTTGCTCAGCAAAATTATACTGGCGTATTAACTGAAGTGGATAATTTGCAAAAAAACTGTGACTCTTGTCATAGTGATTACCGAGAAATTACTGCCCTGACATATCGAGCGCCAGACTTTTCAGCAATTGAAGTTGAACCTTTACTGCCATTTAACACCCATATGCAAAGCCTAATTAAGCAAGTTAATCAGATCAAGATAGCATCAGAAGATGGTATGACGGAGCTTGCTTTATCTTCGTTAACCGATTTAAAAAAGGGTATGCAACAACTGGGTGAGGTATGTACCGACTGTCATAAACAAGACAAGCAAACTTACCCAAGTGAAGAAATGAGTAATACCTTAGTAAGCCTAGAAAGTAGCTTGAAAACAGGAACGCTTAGGGACCAAGGTATGGATTTAGGCGCGTTGGCTGTGCAGGCATGTGCTCGTTGTCATGGTACCCACAGACTAACCTCTGGTGCTAAAGATTTACTATCAAAAGAGCAGAGCTTGGCTGAGCTATTGAAACACTAGTTTCAGGCTTTTCAAGTGCTGTGAGCGAGATAAATTAAAGTCGATTGATATTATAAAGCAGCTCCTGGAGCTGCTTTTTTATTGCTAAAAACTGGAGTGAGTTTTTATTTTTTCTTATCTTTTAGTAAAGATTGCTCAAGCGCTTGCTTAACAACTGGATGAACAAATTGGCTAACATCACCATTATGTAAGGCAACTTCCTTTACTAAAGTAGAAGATATAAAAGAATTTTCTTCCGCAGGCGTTAAGAACACTGACTCTAAATCTGGCGACAAGCGGCGGTTCATGTTCGCTAGTTGGAATTCGTATTCAAAATCTGAAACTGCGCGTAAACCACGAATTAGTACATTAGCTTGATGGTCTTTAGCAAAATCGACTAATAAGCCGGTAAAGCCGACAACACTGACATTGGGTAAGTGGCTTGTTACTGCTTCAAGTAAAGCAACGCGCTGTGCTAAATCAAAGCGAGGTTTTTTACTTGGGCTAGCGGCGATGCCAACAATTACTTCACTAAATAAACGACTGGCTCGTTCGATTAAATCGGCATGGCCGTTAGTTACCGGATCAAATGTTCCCGGATAAATTGCTTTTACTGGCATAGTTTTAAGGTTTTTAATGGCATAAAAACCTTATTGTAAATGGCAAACTACCGAATTTCAAAGCTATCTTTATTACTGAGCGTATTGCGGCACTTGTTGTTGAAGTTTTGCTAACATGGCAGTCATCTGGTCATTAATCATATTTAGTGCTTTGAATGGTCTGATCATGACTTTGAACTCAGTAATTTGTTGGTCATCATTCCAGGTGATCATATCAATGCCATTTACTTCTATACCGTTAAGCGTCAATTGAAATTCAAGTACGGCGGTTTGGCCATTAACGAACTCTTTAACGTAGCGAAAATCGTCGGTAAGAAAAGTATGAAAAGCAGCTTGTAGATACATCGAAACCATTTTTTTACCTTGGATCGGTGTATGAATAACCGGTGAGTGCAACACTGCATTGTCACTAAGCATGGACCCTAACTTTGAAGCATCCCGTTTATTAATACTTTCATGCCAATTACTTATCATTTTATTTCCCTATTCTTGATTAGAAAAACTACCATGCACTCAAATCTAACAGGTGTCAATATTGGTTCTGCTTAAAGTATTTACTCGAAAGGCTTTAATTTTGGCTAATTTTGATAGTATGATAGAAAAATCTATGTCGACAAATACAAGAAGTAGTATTCATGAAAACTCGGGATAAAATAATCCAAGCCAGCATTGTATTGTTTAATGAACAAGGTGAACGTAATGTTACCACTAATCATATTGCTGCCGATCTTGGTATTAGTCCAGGTAACCTCTATTACCACTTCCGTAATAAAGAAGACATTATTCTGTCAATTTACGAAGAGTATGCGCGTAACTTGCTGATAGAGACCATGCCTGAAGTTAGCCCTGACGTAAAACCGCTCGATGCCATTATTTTGTATATGGATGTTGTTTTTCAAGCAATGATGAAATTCCGCTTTTTCTACAGTAACTTACCTGTGTTATTGGCAAAAAATCCATTGCTTCATGATAAGTACGTAGAAGTGCAAAGCTTTATTGCGCAACGTGTAAGCGAATTATTAATTTCTTTACGTGAAGCTAAAATGATGGAGTTTTTGGATGAAGACTTACCAGATATTGTTAGCATTTTACGTTTAGTGAATACCTTTTGGTTAAGCTTTTACCAAACGCAAAACAATGATACTGAAATTAACGACGCGGTATTTTATCAAGGCGTTTTGAAAATTTTAGTTATCATTCAGCCGTACATTAGTGAATCAGCCAAAGACGAGTTTTTGAAAGCTCGTGCTATGTATCGCCAACGCTGCCAAGACAGTTTAGACGCAGCCTAAACTGCTATTGTATTGAATTATGACTGGTAACCTTTCATTAAGGCTTGCCAGTTTTCTTCTTGCCATTGAAAGTTAACCACTCGATGGCATTCTTTTCGAAATGATCGTAATAATCTCGCCATATTCTCTTCAGGCCATTTTTCCAATGTTGTTCGCTGTTCGCCACGATCAAAATCTATTAAAAAAACCTGATTTTTATCATCGACTAATATGTTGTGAGCATTTAAATCATGATGATAAATACCCTGTTGATGAAATGCTTTGATGACTTTGCCAATAGCAAACCACAAGGTATCGTCAATTTGTTTATCGCTCAATATGCCGACTAGGTCACTGGCGTTTTCGATACGTGATGACAGTAGATCAGCGCGATAAAACAGCCCAATTTTTTCCACACGAAACGCAACAGGTTTTGGCGCAGGTAATCCTAATGAACGCATAGTTTTCAATAAGGAAAATTCACGTGCAGCGCGTGTTTTTTCTCGGCCAGTATAGAAATATTGGTCGTTGATAACTTTGCCAATTAAGCCGCCGCGATAATAGTGACGTAATACCCAATTTCGCATAATTTTTTTTGAATTTTCAGTCGCAATAAACCAAGTGGTACCACGCCCTTGTGCACTGCCTGCAATGGCATTTTTTGCTTGCCAATATTCGCCGTCGAGCATTTCTGGTGCAAATGAATCAATTTCAATATTGTCGTAACGGCAGTAAATGTTGCCTCGTTGAAAAGATTTTTCCTGACAGGGTTTTACAATTGCCGGCTGGTTCAAGATAATAGACCTATATTATATTTCTGCTCCTATTGTGGTGATTCCTTTATGCTGGGTCAATTATCTGTGCCAAAAAATTTATGTTTATTACGTTTATCGGCTATTGGTGACGTTTGTCACGCTGTTGCAATGGTGCAAAATATTCAACGGCAGTGGCCAGAGAGCAAAATCACTTGGGTGATTGGTAAAATTGAAGCAAGTTTGCTGCAAGGTATGGCAGGAGTTGAATTTGTTATTTTCGACAAGCTAGCTGGCTTGCAAGGTTATCGTGATTTACGAGCAAAATTAAAAGGCCGAAAATTTGATGTTTTGCTGCATATGCAAGTGGCATTGCGCGCAAGCCTTGCTAGTTTATGCATTCCGGCAAAAGTTAAAATAGGCTTTGATAACCAACGGGCAAAAGAAGCACAGTGGCTATTTACTAACAAAAAAGTCGCAGCACAAGCTGAACCGCATGTATTAGACGGTTTTATGGGCTTTGCAGAGGCGTTGGGATTAGAAGCTAGCGCGCCGATATGGCATATGCCGATTACAGATGAAGAGCAACTGTGGGCGAGTGAAAAACTCAGTGCTAATAATAAAACAGACAAACCTATCGCTATTATTTGCCCTGCTGCCAGTAAGGCAGAACGCAATTGGCATGCAGAAGGCTATTCTCAAGCCGCAGAACACTTAAATGCTCGCGGTTTTAAGGTGGTTATTTGTGGTGGCCCAACAACGATGGAAAAACTGCTTGCTGAAGCTATTATTAGTCGCAGTGAATTTAGTGTTGGTGAAAACAACATTCTTAATCTAGTTGGCGAAACCAGTTTAAAGCAATTGCTAGCGGTATTAAAAGTTGCGCACTTGGTTATAGCACCTGATACTGGCCCAGCTCACATGGCCGTTACCGTGGGAACGCCGGTCGTTGGTTTATACGCTCACAGTAATCCAAAGCGTACTGGGCCGTATTTATATCCACAATATGTAGTAAGTGCCTATGAAGCGGCAATTCAATTGCAATATAGTAAAAGTGTTAAACAACTACCTTGGGGGACCCGCGCTAAAGGCAAAGATCTAATGATGCAAATTAGCATCACACAAGTGAATCAAACTATCGACCGATTGATTGCTGATAACTATGCAGAATTGGCTTAGTTAGTTGGCTCAGTTAACTACAGGGAAGTAGATGAAAGTCATTTATAGCTTTACGGATAAACAGATTGAACAAGTCTATTGGCTTCATAAACAAGCTTGGTGGAGTAGTGGCCGTACAGTTGAGGAGACTATACGTTGCCTTGAAGGCTCGCAAGTTTGTATTGGTATATTGGATGAAAATGACAACCTAATAGCGTTTACTCGTGTGATCACCGATTTCATTTTTAAGGCCATTATATTTGATGTAGTTGTTGATAAATCACATCAAGGAGCAGGGTTAGGTCAACAACTAATGAGTTTAGTTAAGCAGCATAAAGATTTACATAGCGTTAAACACTTTGAATTATATTGTTTGCCTGAAATGGTAGCGTTTTATGAAAGTTTTGGCTTCTCAACAGATATAGACGGTATAAGCCTGATGCGGTGTGTAAATAGCTAATGGAAGTTGTAGTGAAAAAATATGTTACCGGTTTTTTGTTTTCCCAAGACTCAAGCCACGTGGTGCTAATTAAGAAAATAAACCCAGCATGGCAGCGAGGCTTGTTTAATGGCGTTGGTGGCAAAGTGGAAGCCAATGAATCATCGATTGATGCTATGGTGAGAGAGTTCTCTGAAGAAACGGGTGTAACCACCCGACCTGAAGATTGGACCTGCTTTGCTAATGTATTTCGGGCTAATTGTTATGATGTTGATATGTACTTTGCTCATTCAGATCTCGCTTTTAGCGCTAAAACCATTGAAGCAGAAGAAATACATACGTTAAAAGTAAATGAGCTACCACAAAATATTATTCCCAACTTGCAATGGCTAATTCCCTTAGCACTTGATGCTCAAGCAGACTTTTCAACACCAGTGCGAATAAAGGAAGTTGCCGAAGAACGTGTTAACGCCTAGTTGTACAGCGGTATAAAAACCTAAATCTCCACGCTAAATACCATCAAAAGAAGAAAATATAACGTGATAAAAAGTAGAAAACTGCACAAAATTATTGGCCTAATTTTAGTTTTACCTATGTTGGGTTGGACAATTACAGGCATCATATTTTTTATCAAACCAGGCTATCAAGGTGCCTATGAACAACTATCAGTTAAAACCTACCCGCTTAGCGATTCGATAGTTGTTCAACCAAATAACGAATGGCAAGAAATTAAGCTGGTAACTAGCATTTTGGGTGATCATTTATTGGTAAAATCCAATAATAAAACCGAGCATTTAGACCCTAACTCGTTGTTGCTTAAACCGACACCTTCTGAAGCAGAATTTAAAGCCTTATTGCTTGACGCCTTTACTGGTAATAGTGAACGTTATGGCGATGTGATTAATCTAGATGGTTTATCAGCTCAAACCAATACTGGCGTTGAGATAAAGTTGGATTGGAATAACTTACGCTTAAGCCAAAAGGGGCAAGACACTCAGTTAATTAACTTGTTGTACAAGGTGCATTATTTACAGTGGACTCCACATAAAGGGGTAGACCAAGTGTTAGGAGTGCTGGGTTTAATCTTACTGATTTTATTAACTATTTTAGGTGTTAGACTTTACCTTAGAAAATAAACCTGTATTGTAAAGTCAACGGTATGGCTCAATGAATGAGCTATGGCATCCAACTCTCTATTTTCATTCATTTATAAGGATTTAAGATGAATAAAACCTTCATTGCATTATTTTTTTTGCTATTACCGTTATTTGGTCATACGGCTGAACTTATTGCAGACAAAAGCGTTCTCACTGAAAGGGACTGTTTTGGACGTAACTTTGCAAGTTATGACACTTGGCGAACGTTTATTAGCAATAAGCTCGCGAAGAAAATTAAAAATGTTGATATGCGTGCTAAGAGATTAGCAGCCTTTGATCGTAAATTCACAGCTGCTGACTTTAACCGTTTTAAAACGGGACTTTCCTGTCGAAATTTTCAATATGTAGTTGATGGTAATAAAGTTAAAGGCTTTATTATCCAGCCAAAAAATATTACTGAAAAATTACCAGTAGTGATTTATAACCGTGGTGGTAATGGCGATTTTGGCCGCGTTGTATTTGCTTCCATGGTACGTAATTTGTTTCCAATTGCAGAGCAGGGCTTTGTTGTTATTGGCAGTCAATATCGTGGTACCTTCTACAAAGATAAGACACATAATGATGAGTTTGGTGGTAAAGATGTCGATGACGTTACCGCGTTATTCAAGCTTATTCCAAATATATCTAGCGCGGATGAAAATAGAGTCGGTATGTTTGGCGCCAGTCGTGGCGGTATGCAAACGTATTTAACATTAAAGCAAATGGATAAAGTAAAAGCAGTCGCGGTTATTGCGGGTGTTTCAGATTTAACTATTGGCTTGGAAGAAAGGCCCATAATGGCTAAAGTGCATCAAAAGCGTATTCCTAATTATGCACAGAATAAGCAAGCAGAACTTGAAAAACGTTCAGTGTTAAAATGGCTCGATAAAATTCCACAAGATGTGCCCATTTTATTAGTTCATGGTATGTCTGACGAACGTGTTTCAGTTGAGCAGTCTATAACGTTAGCCGAAGCATTAGAAAAAGCTGATATGCCGCATAAGCTGGTACTTTATCCTGGCGATAATCACGGACTAGTTCAAAATAAAGCGAAAGCAACGCAGGAAATCGTTGCTTGGTTTAACGCCTATTTATAGCTCGCCTAAATGCTCAACTAGTTAAGTAAATTTTGCAAAGCAGTTAATGAGCGTTGAGTCGCTCCTTGATTTGCCTGTACCACTTGATAAGCATTTTTCCCTAGTAATTGTGCTGCAGTGTTATCTGATAATAATCGTAGCACTTCAGTTGCTAACGTTTGTGGCATAGTGTCATTTTCGGCAATTTGTACTATTGCTTGTGCTGAGATGAGTTGGAGTAATATTTCCTTAAAATTACTCATATTTGGGCCAACGATGACTGGTTTGTGAAATAATGCTGGCTCTAATGGGTTGTGACCACCTATTTCGTTAAAACTTCCCCCCATGGTAACCACATCAGCTAATGCGCAAGTCGCTAACAGTTCACCTAAGGTATCAATAATCCACACATTGGTACTGAGTGTTACTGCTTGTTTTTTGCTACGTTTAAGCACTTGGTTATCAGCCTCTTCTGCTAATTTAGCCACTTGCTCAAATCGTTCAGGGTGGCGCGGCACAATAATCAACAATGCTGAGTTATCTTGTTGTTTTACTAGCTCAAAGGCTTTTAGCGCTAATGCTTCGTCACCGGGGTGAGTACTGGCAATCAGCCAAGTATTACGCTTTTCGATTATTAGATTTGCTAGCTCTGTTTGTTTGGCTGCAACATCAGCATTCAATGAAATATCAAACTTTAAATTACCTGATAACTGGCATCGATCTGTGCTTGCTCCCATGGCAAGGTAATTATCTTGATTGACTTGGCTTTGGGTTAATATACTGTCAAAGCGCTGAATGGCTGGCGTGATCAACCAATGAAGCTTTTGATAACTGCCCATTGATTTATCTGATAAACGCCCGTTAACCAACAGTAGCTTGATGTTTTTAGCTTGGCATTGGGCGATTAAATTTGGCCATAATTCAGTTTCCATAAAAACCATGGCTTGAGGCTTTAAGCGTTGTAAAAACAGCTGTGTTGAAATTATATTATCGAGCGGTAAGTAGCAGTGTTGTACTTGTTTACCAAAAAGTTTGCTGACTTGTGCTGACCCCGTTGGCGTGAAGGTCGTTACCGTAATAGCAGTATTCGGATGTTGAGCAATTAGCTGAGTAATAAAAGGTTTAAGAGCGATAACTTCGCCAACACTCGCCGCATGAACAACAATGCCGCCAGTTTTTAATTTTTTTGATAGTAAGCCTAAACGTTCGGTAAGCCGTAGGCGATATTCTGGGTGATTAATTGAGCGGATAAACAATACGATTAAAAGTATTGGCGTTAATAATAAAAACACTAAACGGTAAAGGAATAAAGCTAAAAAATTTCGCACTTAAACGGACTCAAAATCAACTGTCTATGCTCACTAGTATACCTAAAGATGATAGTAAGCGGATTAATTCTTATGTTTTGATAACGCAATTAATTTGCTTGCTCAGCGTTAAGGTTTATCTTTCAAATATGGTATCTAAAATAATGGAGGAGTTAGTTCTTTCTACACCTTCTGTTGAACACACCATATTGAGTACCTCACTAAGCTTTTCTAAGGTGCTGGCTTGTATGGTGACTAACAAGTCATACTCACCGCTAATAGAATAAATATGGCTAATTTGGTGTACTTTTCTTAGTGCGACACAAATGGTTTTTCTTAAGTTTGGATTTACTTTTAATGACACATTCGACGAAATCAATCCGCTAGTATATTCACTGCCCAATACCACGCTGTAGGCTTCAATAACTTTATTATTCTCAAGTTTATTAAGACGATTTTGTATTGCGGTTCTGGAAACGCCTGTTGCTCTAGCAATATCAGAAATACTTGCTCTGGCATTCACACGTAATATTGCCAATAATTCTTCATCTTTTTCAGTTAGCAAACTACACTCCATATGCCAATAAATTCATAAAACAGCCATTAATTTACACTTTGACACCTGTATATGTCAATTTAACTATAAGAAAGGTCATATTAACAAATTAGTGTCACTTTTTTATCTTATCTTAAAGGCTGATAATAGTGCTATTGAACGACAAACATACATCAACATTATTTTAAGGAATTAACGTGACTGATTCTGCATCAACGAAAGGTTTTTACTCGCATTTAACTGCACAAATAGAGCAAGTAAAAGAAGATGGTTTATACAAAGCTGAGCGTGTTATTACTACCGCACAGCAACCACAAATAGCAGTAAACACTGGTGAAGATGTTGTGAACTTTTGTGCTAATAACTACTTAGGATTAGCCAATCATCCATCGTTAATTGCTGCCGCTAAAGAAGGTTTAGACGAGCACGGCTTTGGTATGGCGTCAGTGCGCTTTATTTGTGGTACGCAAGATATTCATAAAACCTTAGAGCAAAAATTAAGTAATTTCTTAGGCATGGAAGATACCATTTTATATTCTTCTTGTTTTGATGCTAATGCTGGTTTATTTGAAACATTATTAGGCCCTGAAGACGCGATTATTTCTGATTCTTTAAACCATGCTTCAATCATTGATGGTGTTCGTTTATGTAAAGCAAAACGTTTTCGTTACGCAAACAACGACGCAGCAGAGCTAGAAGCACGCTTAATAGAAGCTGATGAAGCTGGCGCTCGTTTTAAGTTAATTGCTACTGATGGCGTATTTTCAATGGACGGTGTTATTGCCAACTTGAAAGCCGTTTGTGATTTAGCTGATAAATACAATGCTATGGTAATGGTTGATGATTCACACGCAGTTGGTTTTGTTGGAGAACAAGGCCGTGGTAGCCATGAGTACTGTGAAGTAATGGGTCGTGTAGACATTATTACTGGTACATTAGGTAAAGCAATGGGGGGCGCGTCAGGCGGTTACACTGCAGCTAAAAAAGAAGTGGTTGAATGGTTACGTCAACGTTCACGTCCTTACTTATTCTCAAACTCTTTAGCTCCTGCAATTGTTAATGCGTCAATTAAAGTGATTGATTTATTAGCCGACGGTGATGAGTTACGTAAAACCTTGAAAGACAATGCTTCATACTTTAGAACGCAAATGGAAGCTGCTGGCTTTACTTGTGCTGGTGCAGACCACGCTATTGTTCCTGTGATGTTAGGTGACGCAAAAGTGGCAAGTGCTATGGCCGATCGTTTATTAGCTGAAGGTATTTATGTTATTGGCTTCTCATTCCCAGTTGTACCAAAAGGCCAAGCACGTATTCGTACACAAATCTCTGCAGCGCATACTAAAGCTGAATTAGATAAAGCAATTGAAGCCTTTATCCGTATCGGCAAAGAAATGAAAGTGATTGAGGGTTAATAATGAAAGCTTTAGCAAAATTAAAGGCAGAACCGGGCATTTGGATGACCGACTCACCTAAGCCGGAGCTAGGTCATAATGACCTGTTAATCAAAATTAAAAAAACGGCTATTTGTGGCACTGATATCCACATTTATAACTGGGATGAATGGTCGCAAAAAACTATTCCAGTACCTATGGTTGTTGGTCATGAATATGCTGGCGAAGTAGTGGGCATTGGCCAAGAAGTACGTGGTTTTTCTTTAGGCGATCGCGTTTCAGGCGAAGGGCACATTACTTGTGGCCATTGTCGTAACTGTCGTGGTGGTCGTACGCATTTATGTCGTAATACTGTTGGTGTTGGTGTTAACCGCGAAGGTTCATTTGCTGAATACTTAGTCATTCCGGCATTTAATGCTTTTAAATTACCCGATGAAATTTCTGATGATTTAGCCGCAATTTTTGACCCATTTGGCAACGCTGTACATACCGCCTTATCGTTTGATTTAGTCGGTGAAGACGTATTAATTACTGGCGCAGGCCCTATTGGTATTATGGCGGCAGCGGTAGCGAAACACGTTGGTGCTCGTCATGTTGTTATTACTGATGTTAATGAATACCGTTTAGACCTTGCTCGCCAAATGGGCGCAACGCGCGCGGTTGATGTTAGCAAAGAAAAGTTAACAGATGTGATGGTTGAATTAGGCATGACCGAAGGTTTTGATGTGGGTATGGAAATGTCAGGTGTGCCTTCAGCATTTACCGATATGTTAGCCAACATGAATAATGGCGGAAAAATTGCCATGCTAGGTATTCCTGGACAAGATATGGCGATTGATTGGAGCCAAATTATCTTTAAAGGTTTAACTATTAAAGGCATTTACGGTCGAGAAATGTTTGAAACTTGGTACAAAATGGCAAGTTTGATTCAATCTGGCTTAGATTTATCACCAATTATCACTCATCACTTTAATATTGATGATTTTCAGCAAGGTTTTGATATCATGCGCTCAGGACAATCAGGCAAAGTTATCTTAAATTGGGAATAATGAATAATGGCAAGTAGCGAAGAAAATTTTAAACATATGCAAATCAGTGAACTGCATAAGGTATTAGCTGATGAATCACATGTGGTAGTTGATATTCGCGACCCAGCGTCGTTTCAAGCTGGCCATATTCCTAATGCTTTGCATTTGAGTAATGAAAGTTTACCTGACTTTTTACGTGATGCTGATTTTGATGCCCCTGTTGTGGTTTGCTGTTACCACGGTATTTCAAGTCAGCAAGCAGCGCAGTTTCTGATCAGTCAAGATTTCACCGAAGTGTATTCACTTGATGGTGGCTTTACTGATTGGCAATTACAGTATCCGGAAGCTGTTGCACGTTAATGATGACTGAAGATCTGCGCCCACTGGTTAGTGTTCAACATCACAATATCGCGTTACTGTTTTGTGATTATGTTGGCACTATTGGGGTTAAGGCGCAGGTAGTCCCTGAAAGTGAAGGCTTTGTTATTTATTGCTCGCAGGATAAATATGATTTAGCCCTGACTGAATTCAAGCAATTTATTGAACAACCTCATCACGCTAAATATCAGCAGGCTGCTTGGCAAAATGGCACCATAGCTGATGTAGAGCCACATTCTCCCGCCTTATTAAGTAGTTTTAAAGAACAATTCTTTGCCCACGCTGGCTTGGTGACGTTAACCATATTTAGTTTATGTTGGTTAGTGTTTATTGCTAGCGAACTAGGTTGGGCTACGGTTATTTTTCAGCAACTACAGTTTTATCCGCAGCTTACGATTGAACAAATTACGCAAGCGCCGCATCGTTTATTAGGTCCTGCGTTGTTCCATTTTTCATGGCTACATATAGTTTTTAATACCATGTGGTGGTGGCAACTGGGCGGGGCTATTGAAAAGGCATTTGGTAAAGCCAGCTTAATCAAAATATTTTTAGCGACCGCGTTGGCTTCTAATATAGGTCAGTTTTTGGTTGATGGGCCATATTTTGGTGGTTTATCTGGCGTTGTTTATGGCTTGGTTGGCTATGTGTGGTGGCTTGGTTGGTTAATGCCAGAAAAAGGCTTAACCTTATCAAAACCTATTATTGGCTTTATGCTGTTTTGGTTGTTATTGGGCTATACCACTATACTGCCGTTTAATATTGCCAATACCGCACATCTATTAGGCTTGATCAGTGGTTGTTGTTTAGCTTATATCAAAGTGCTAAAAGAAAAAAAGCACACTAGCTAAGGCTAAAATGTGCTTTTTATTGCTGTCATATCATCGCTAATAATAGCTAGTTGTTGCTTCTAATTACCTGAAATTAATTATCTAACCATTGAGTAAATAATAATTTTTTAATTAATGGCTTACCCGTTTCTTTTTCCAGTAATTGCTTCACTTTTTCTTCGCATAAACGTTGAATTTCATGACGGCCATTAATTGATTTAACTTTTGATTCAGGTTGCTGACCAATAATATTGATAATTGCGTCACGAAGTAACGGCGAGTGATGTTCAACAACTTCGTAGTTAGAAGCATCTTCAATCATCAGTTCTACTGTTAGACGGACATAGCCCATTTTTTTCTTTACGGCGACGTAGTTAGTCACAATAGATGGTTCAAAGCCAAAGTATGCATAGTCAGCCGCTTTAGCTGATGTTGCACTTAGTAGCGCTAGCAATAAAATAAAAGGCATTTTCATAACACGAGAACTCAAATCAAAATTGGTTAATTGCTTAAGTAGCATACGCAAACAATGTAATAGCTTTCAATAATAACGTGAATCTTATTTGTGTGCTGCACTATTTGCTGATTTTTTTTAACGCGCAATAGCTAACAGCTAAAATACAACTGCAAGGTAAATTTGTTGCTGAAGGAGGCGGTCAATAAGCTATATTTTTACTTGTCTAAACGCTATCATACGTCGTTTTTCGCAACTTTAGTTATAGGCATCTTTTCTGAGTATGACAGCACAGCATTCTTTATTTCCTGTACAAATGACAGCAACTTGGCAAGAACCAAGTAGCGTCATAGTTAGTAATACCTTACGCGACTGGTTGCTTGACCCTGCATCTTTAACGGCAAGGCTAAAAAAACATAGTGAGCAATTTCGTGTTGCAGTACTTGGTCAAGCTATAGAAGCGTGTAGTGATATTGAAGCCAATGCTGATATTTTAGCTGGCGAGCAAGTGTTAGTGCGTGAAGTGTTGTTATATTGCGATGAGGTACCACAAGTTTTTGCTCGTAGCTTATTACCACTTAGCTCGCTAACTGGCGAGCAGCAACAGTTAGCCCATTTAGGCACGCAGTCATTAGGGCAAGTACTTTTTAATCATCCTGACTTAGTGCGTAAAAAGATAGAAGTGGCCGCTTTCGATCAGCAATCAAGTGTTGCGAAAATTGCTGAACACTTATCATTAAAAGTGTTACAGCCAATGTGGGGCCGTCGTTCAGTATTTGTACTCGACGCTAAACCATTAATGGTGGCGGAAGTTTTCCTGCCTGGTGCTTTTGCATATCAAGAATAGAAAGGTATTACATTGAGTGAGTTAACGGAAAAATTAACAGCAATTAAGCAAATTACCCGCATGGACAAACCTATTGGGACCTATTTGTTATTGTGGCCAACGTATTGGGCATTATGGATTGCCTCTGATGGCTGGCCAACTTTGCATATGCTGTTGGTGTTTACTTTAGGTGTATTTTTGATGCGCAGTGCTGGTTGTGTGATTAACGACTTTGCCGATCGTAAAATAGACGGTGCAGTAAAGCGCACGCAAAACCGGCCTTTAGTTACTGGAGCATTGTCCAGTAGTGAAGCGTTACAATTATTCGCAACATTTATTCTATTCTCGCTTGGCTTAGTACTGACCTTAAGTAACTACACCATTATGCTCTCTTTTGTTGCGGTACTTTTGGCGGCCAGCTACCCATTTATGAAGCGTATTACGCATTTTCCGCAAGTGGTGCTTGGCGCTGCATTTAGTTGGGGAATGATTATGGTTTTTGCTCAAGAACAAGGACAGATACCGGTTGTTGCTTGGCTATTATTTACCGCGAATGTTTTATGGACGGTTGCTTACGATACTATGTATGCCATGGTTGACCGTGATGATGACTTGCGAATTGGTGTTAAGTCGACGGCAATAATATTTGGTAACAACGATAAGCGCATTATCTTATTTTTGCAGTTAATGACCTTAGCTATATTATTCACTGTTGGTGATATATTAGCGTTTGGTTGGCCTTATCAATTGTCTTTAGTGGTTGCTGCGGGATTCTTCTCTTATCAGCAAATATTAATTGCAGGGCGTGAACGTGAACGTTGCTTTCAAGCATTTTTAAACAATCACTATGTTGGTTTGGTGGTTTTTATTGGCGTTACTGTTGAATACTTATAGTGCTTAAGTAACCATCTAGGTAAATCAATCAGCATTTATTCGTTCTGAGCAATACGAATAAATGCTTATTTTAGCTATATGTCTAGCGCATGATACTTTGTAAAACTTCTATATCGACTAAGTTACTCACCGAACCTTTCAACAAGCCTAGCGTGCTACTATCAACTAGTTTATCGTCCTCATCAGTAACAATATAACCTTTATCTTTCATCGCTAGAATTAAGGTTGATTGCGCTTTTTTGTCGATAAACTCAGGCGCATTGATGTTATTAAGTACTGATAAACGCTGAGCAATGGCGACAACCTTGTCGTCTAACTCTGATTTAGCTACTGGTGCTAAACGACCTAATAGTGTTGTGATAATAGCGAACCTTTGCATGGTTTCATTAACACATTCGGCCATTAAGCGAACTTTAGCGCGAGTTTCGCTATCGCTACTCAACGACCAGAAGCCTGCTTTAGTTTGTTTAGCAATCTCTTGGCTTGTTAAGAATTGGCAAATATCTTCAACCTGAGCACTAACATCATCTGCGCTTTGCCATAAAAACAAATCAGTTTTTAACAGCTCTACTAAACGTTGTACTTGAGCCACTAAATCATCTTGGCTAATTTTGGCGTTACGCTCTAATAATCGACAAACCAACGACGGCACAATAAATGTGTGTAGTATATTATTGCGATAGTAGCGTAGTTCTAAAATTGCGCTGTCAGTTAATGAAACAATTTCGCCAAAACTGTCTTGGTTGATTGTGACTTTGTTCAAGGTAATAACATGTGCAAGTAACTCTGCACCGGTTTCTTGCGGTATGGTTAATTCTGCATGATAAGGTGCAGCACGCTGTAGCGTTAAGAAAAAGTCTAATTGCGTGATCAGCTCAGCTTTTGTCAGCGCTTTGTTGTCAGTGGCATGTAAAATTAACGAAACCAAAGCGACACCATTTAATGCTGCACATTGATTGATTGAAGTCATTACTTGATGTGCTAGCGTGTTAACACTTGGTGTTAACCATTTTGGCTTTTGTGGATCAATTGGATCTATTGCTTGCTTCCAATCAGGTACTTCTTTGTTTAAAAACTGATTGATATTAATTGGCTCACCAAAGTTCACATAGCCTTTGCCGTAGTTTCTTAAATTACGAATGGCTTTGAAAACACCAAAGATGGATTCGCCTTTCTTTTGACTGCCGCTTAGTTCTTTATGGTAGGTTCCCACTTCCATTACATGTTCATAGCCTAAGTAAACAGGCACTAAGGTTAATGGTCTGTCGATGCCACGCAATAAGCTTTGTATGGTCATAGCAAGCATGCCAGTTTTCGGTGACAGTAAGCGACCTGTGCGGCTGCGGCCACCTTCAGAATAATATTTTACTGAATAACCACGTTCAAAAAGTAGCCCTAAATATTCACGGAAAATAGTGGAGTATAAGCGATTACCTTTAAAGCTACGTCGAATGAAAAATGCTCCTGCTTTTCTAAATATTGGTCCGGCAGGCCAGAAATTTAAGTTAATGCCAGCAGCGATACGAGGTGTTACTAATCCTTGTTGGAAAATTACATAGGTAAGCAGTAAATAATCCATGTGGCTACGATGACAAGGTACATAAATAATTTCATGACCTTCTTGTGCTAAGTTACGCAAGCGCTCAGCTTTACTGACTTCAATGCCATTGTATAAACGATTCCATAACCAGCCTAGAATTCGTTCGCCAAAGCGTACGGTAACATCGCGATAATCACCGGCAATTTCATCCATTATCGCCAAGGCTTGTTTCTTAATTTCGGCTTCGCTAACTGATTTGTTTTGTGCTTCGTCAGTGATCAATCGTTTAATCGACGGATTGACCAATAGGGTTTCAAACATTTGTTGACGATGCATTAACCTTGGGCCAGTTGCTGCAATAATTTGTCGGTGAAAATGAAAACGGGCAATACGCATTAGTTTACGCGCACTTGACTCATCACTACCGTGTTTATCAGCCATATGGCGGAATGAAATAGCTTCACTAAAGCGCACCATAGTATGGCGGCCTAGAAACAATACGATGAAAAATTTACGTAACCAAGTAGGGGATTCTTGATCTGCCAATAAGTTACCAACATTTGTGGTGTTTTTTTCTTTTGTTGGCGTACGACCCCAAATAACATTGGCGGGAATTAGTTGTGCATCAAGGTTTTCGTCTTTCGCATGAGCGTTTAATAGTTCAAAACCTTGTGCAATGGCGGTGGTTTTTGTTGGTTTTCGCCAGTGGAATAGTGCTGTTGGCTTTTCCAAAAATAATAATCGCGACAATGCCTGACCATTGACCAACACTTTTTCTAAAGGATCGGGTAAATTGGCTTTTTTACACGCGGTGCGTAGCGATAAAATATCGCTAGCAGACTGATGGCGTAAAACATAAAACACTGGTTGTTCAGGCGTGAACTGACCAGAATTTATTAAGTTATCGGCAACAGCTTTACAACTTACCAATAACTTTATCGGTAAACGAAGTAACAAATAGAATAATTTACGAATGGCTAACATCTTGTTTTACTCAACTTTATTTGACTCATTATTGTATCACTTAGCCGCAATCTTGTCTCTTTTTCACTAAGATCAGCGCAAGTTTTTTGCTATAACTAAAAGGGTGAAGCTCTATATTTACCTGTCAAATTAGCTAAATCAAAAGTACCATAATGAAAACTAAAGAATTTTTTCAATAACGTTAATACTTATCGGTTAAATCCGTTTTAGGCTATTTATGCAAAAAGAGTTACCTGCCAAGAAAATCGCAATTTTTGTTGATGTACAAAACATTTATTACACCACCCGTGACACTTTTGCCCGACAATTTAATTATCGAGAGTTTTGGCAGCAGATAAGTAAAGAAGGCGATATTATTATCGCTAACGCGTATGCGATACAGCGCAGTGATGACCAACAGCACAAATTTCAAAAAGCACTGAAACATATAGGTTTTAATGTCAAATTAAAGCCATTCATTCAGCGTCGTGATGGTTCAGCAAAAGGCGATTGGGATGTTGGCATTACCATTGATGTTATGGAAGCTGCCGTTGACGCCGATATTATTGTTTTACTTTCAGGCGATGGCGATTTTGAGATGTTGCTACGTAAAGTGATGACTCGTGATGGCGTTGAAAGCTATGTCTATGGCGTTACTGAGCTAACCGCACAAGCGCTGATTAATTCAGCCAGTGAATTTTTTCCTATTGATAGCCGTTTACTAATTTAACTCGCTAAATTTGTAATTGTAGTTTGAGCTTAGTATGGTATTTTTTAGTAACGATAAAAAAATAATAAAAACCAAGGAATCGTAATGTCAGTTGAAGCTTTATATAAAGTTATTTTATATCCATTTATCAATGAATCGCTTGCCAGCTTAAAGGCTATGACTAAGTTAACCGGTGAAGCAGGTGAAGCCTTTGTCGACAGTGTTGATGATTTTCGTTTTAAAGGTTATGCCGTTTGCTCTGAAGTCACTGGCGGGTTAGATGGTGTTATTATGATGCATCACTACCCAGAAACCGCAATCGCCATTGGTAATTCAGTGTGTGAAAATATGTTTGAAGAATCATATGAATTTACTGAAATTAATGATGATTTGAGCAATGCATTAGCTGAGTGGGGTAATACCATCGTTGGTCGCTCAACCGATTTACATGGTCGTTATAGTTTAGATTATAAATTCTCTAGCCCGTACTTTGTTCACGATGTGAATGATATGGACAAATATTTAACAGGCGTTAAAGAAGTTATTACTGTGCCAATTACTGTTAACGGTGTTGGGCGCTATTATTTCAATCTGTTAGTTCGCAATGTTGAATATCAATCCATTGGTATTAAGCGAGAAGCTAGTACTGGTATTGCGAATGTTCATACCAAGAACTTGCCACTTGAAAGTAAAATATTACTCGTTGATGACAGTAGTATGATTCGTAAAGCACTGAAACGTTACCTAGCACAATTAGGTTATAACAACGTGATTGAAGCTGATGATGGCTCAACGGCGGTTTCTATGGTTGCTGAACATCAACCTGATTTTATGATCATGGACGTGGTGATGGGCGAAATGAATGGTAACCAAGCGTTAGCAATAATTCGCGCTAACGGTAGTGATGTGCCTGTTGTAATGCTGAGTTCAGTAACGGATAAAGCGTTAGTTAGCGAATGTGAAAGGCATGGAATATCCGGCTTTATTTTTAAACCTATCCAAGCTGATAATGGTGCGGAAATTGTTAAAGATTACTTGAAAATAGCGTAATAAAGCTATTTTTTACGAAGAATGCTGATGTGCTTAAATGTTGTATTAAAAGCACAACAGCAAAACAAAGCTTGTGAGAATAATTGTAGATTGTTGAAACAATATTGGACTTTTCGAGGTCATTGTTAGCTAGCTTTAATAAATATTGGACAAATAAGTGCGATTTTTTTGTTTTACCTCTTTATTCTTTTTTTTCAGCTCTTGCCATGTGATGGCTGGAAACTTTAAGGTAACGCTTGTTGATAGTAACAATGACCCGCTGCCTGATATGGTGGTTTATTTTCAACCGTTAGATGGCATGGTGTTACCTGTTAGCAATAAAACGGTTGAAATAGGTCAACTAGACCGTGCGTTTACCCCCTATATTAATGTTATGCAGTTAGGTAGCAGTGCTAACTTTCAAAACAAAGATGATATTACCCATCATATTTATTCCCCTGTAGGTGAAAATAAGTTTTCATTTAAAATTCGGGCCGGCCAATCACAGCGCAAAGATGACTTTCAACAATCAGGTGAAGTGGCTATGGGCTGCAATATACATGACTGGATGAGTGGTTATTTATATATTGTTGATACACCACTGTTCGGAAAAACTGATGCACAAGGTCGCGTTAGTATTGCGATAGAGCAACAAGGAAAATATCAGCTGGTTGTTTGGCATCCACATCTTGAAATTGAAAATCACAGTGTCAGCCAGCAGGTACAATGGCCTGAAAGTACACAAGTAATGATAAAAATCCCTCATAAAATGGGAAAAAATTCAGAGCAAAAAAATGAAGAAGATTTCGATTTTTTATCTGATTATTAAGGACGATTCTCTCAATGAAGAGTTTACAAACTAAGATATTTCTATTTTTTGTTCTGTTGTTGCTCTTAGTGCAAGCTATTGCATTTTGGACAATTATGGCTGGCAATAAAAGCCAAGAAAAACAAGAAATAACTAATCGTTTGACAACGGCAAAAACTATCTTTAATGCTCAGTTTGATAGCCGAAGAGATTATCTGACGGCCTTTGCGGAAACCGCAGCGAAAGATTACGGTATTAAACAAGTTTTTGAAGATGAAGTGCGCAGTTTATTAGTGGCGATGAATAACCATCGTAAGCGTATTGATGCCGATATTGCGATGGCGGTATCAGCAGCAGGTGTGATTACCGCACAGCTTGTTGTTGAGCAAGACGCATCAGGAAAATTAAAAGTAAAACAAGGAATTGAACGTAATCAAACATTTCGATTCCCACATTGGTTAGAAAACCAAGAACAATCACATTTGTATGTTGTTGATCATGTTGTTTATCAAGTGAGCTTTTCACCTTTGACGGTTGGCGCGCGAACGATAGGCTGGCTAGCTTTTGGTTTTGAAATTGATCAAGAACTTGCTCAGCACTTTTTTGATATTACTCAGCTACATACTGACTTTGCTCTTGTACAAGGTGAAAGTTGGCGTTTAATCGCTTCCTCCAATTCAACTGCCGATTTAGCATTAACGAAACAGGTTGTTAAAAATACTACACCAGAAGAATATATTGCGGTTGGTCATCTTATTGATGAAACAGATAATGTGCAATTAGCTCTTGCTATGTATGGTTTACGTGCTGATATTGTTGAGGTGTTGCAAAAGCAGTGGTGGCAGTTTTTAATCTTAACGATTGTGACCTTATTGCTGTCACTTACTGTGGCCTATATTATTGCCGCTTCAATTACTAAACCGATAAAATTGCTGGTTAAGCAGGCTAAAATAGTGGCTAGCGGCGATTACAATCAAACGGTAAAGGTAAACGATAAAAGTGAACTCGGGCAATTGGCTAATGAATTTAATGCTATGCAATCAGCGGTTTTATCGCGCGAGAAGTCAATAACTCATAGCGCAAATCATGACCCATTAACTGATTTACCTAATCGCAGTGTATTAAAGCTAATGTTGCAAACTTTGGCTGATAAAAAACAAGCATTTACCGTATTTCATTTAAATTTAAGTCGTTTAAAAGATGTTAATGAAACCCTTGGCCATGATGTTGGTGACTGGCTAATTAAAACAACGGCGAAAAGACTCGCTACCTTGCAAGAGTTTCAGTTGTTATGTCATGTCGGTGCTGATGAATTCGTTTTGTTAGCAGAAATATCACCTGGGTCATCGTTAGAATTTTCAAAAGATGCCTTGGTCGAAAAAATTCACCAGGCTTTAGAAGAAAATTGCGAATATCAAGGCATCAGTCTGCAATTACAAGTGCGCATAGGCATTGCGGCAGTTCCAGAGCATTGCCAAAGTACTAAGTCAGTTTTACAAATGGCAGATACTGCCTTACATCACAGCCACAAAGTTAATCAGTTGGTGCAAACTTACCATCAAGATCTTGATGTAAATAGTGTTGAGCGTTTAAACCTGATTAATGACTTAAAAGATGCCATTGTTGGTGACCAACTAGAGTTGCACTATCAACCTAAACTAGATTTAAGCACAGGTATAGTTACTCATGTAGAAGCGCTTGTACGTTGGCGTCATCCAAGTTTAGGCATGGTACCGCCTGACAATTTTATTCATATTGCTGAACAAACTGGACAAATTAATGCATTAACTCAATGGGTATTTATTACCACGTTAAAGCAATATCAATTATGGCGAGCGCTAGGATTGAATATTAGTGTTGCAGTAAACATCTCGGCAGAAAATCTTAAAGACAGCCAGTTTTATCAATTTATATGTCAATCGATTGAAGAGTTTAGTGTACCCGCAGAAAAAATAACGCTGGAAGTAACAGAAAGTGCCGTTGTTGACGATCCGGTTTCTGCAATTGCATTATTACAGCGGTTTAAAGATCGAGGCATGCGTATATCTATAGATGACTATGGCACGGGTTACTCCTCACTAGCACAACTAAAACAATTGCCTGTGCATGAGCTTAAAATTGATAAATCTTTTGTTCAACGTTTATGTGATGATGAAGATGATAGAATTATTGTTCGTTCAACCATCGAATTAGCCCACAATATGGGACTTAGTGTGGTTGCTGAAGGTGTTGAAGACGAGTTTGCGTTAAACTGGTTGGCAAAAAATAATTGTGAACTCGGGCAAGGTTACTTTATCAGTCGCCCTAAACATGCAAACGAGTTAACACCATGGCTATTAGAACAAAAGGTAGCCGTTTTTGAATAGGATATTACTTTGCTAAAAACAATGGTATTTGTTGGCTTACTTCTAGCTGTAGCTACTGCACATTCTGCAGAAATTAAGTTACATGGCGTACTAGATATTCGTGCAACAAGTGCAAGTACACTTGATAGTTATGTTGACGGCGGCTATGGAAAATTTACCAGCCATGATGGCGAGAATGTATCGTTAGCACAAGCAGGTAGTGAGTTAATTATTGAATGGGATACCGGTATTACTGCCAACATAGTGGCAAATGCCTATAGTGATGAAAATGAAACTATTATTGGCATTACGGAAGCTTTTCTAAAATATCGCAGTTTACCTAATAGCAGCGGTTACCGTTGGCAGACGAAAGCAGGAATTTTTTATCCTGAAATATCATTAGAAAATAATGCCTATGCTTGGGCTAGTCGAAATACACTTAATTCATCAGCTATAAATACTTGGCTTGGTGAAGAAATTCGCGTGTTAGGTAGTGAGCTAGCATTAACTCGATTAGGAAAGTTTAATGATAGTGATTTTGATCTGACATTTGCCGCAACAGCCTTTGTTAACAATGATCCTGCTGGCGCTATGTTGTCTTGGCATGGTTGGAATATTGGCAATAGACAAACCTTATGGACAGACTCCAGAGCCATTCCTGATTTTCGTGCCCGTATGCCGGGTTATGACCTTAATGGTCAAGCAGCAAAGTCAGATCCTTTTTTAGAGCTTGATGATAACTGGGGCTTTCATGTTAGAAGTAAAGTTAAATTTCACCGCAAAGGGCAGTTAACTCTTGGTTATTATGACAACAATGCAACGCCTTACATGGTTGAGAATGGTCAATATGGTTGGCGCACTCGTTTTACTCATGTAGGTTTTAGTTGGCGCTTGCCCAATGCATATGAATTCACTGCCCAGTATTTAACAGGTGATACTTTGATGCAAAGTCCTACAAGAAGAGATGTAGTGAATAACGACTACGCAAGTGGCTATGTGGCAGTGTCTAAACGTATTAAAAAGCATCGAGTAACGCTGCGACTAGAAGAGTTTTCAATTACTGATAACGATCAAACCGTCGGCGATAATAATAATGAATACGGTAAATCAGCAACGGCAAACTATACTTATCGATATAGCAAGCCTTGGTTATTATCAGTTGAGTACAACTGGATCAATAGTCATCGTCCTGCTCGTATGTACACTAATCAAGCTGTAAACTTAGTCGAACGTCAATGGCAATTTGCTGCTAGATATTTCTTTTAGTTTTCTAGATTAAATGTCAGTAATTTTTACAATGATGAAAATATGATTTTTAAGTGAAGATCATATTACTGTAATTTAAAGAGTTTTCTTTATGGTGTGATTTATGCAGGTTGAGTATTACTATAACAAGTGACAACTTCTTTATTTAATAAAGACTTGATAGCACTTAAAGCTAATTCTGAGGAATATATAAAATGTTGCGTTCTATTAATGCATTACTAGTTTTGTATTTATTGCTGAGTCAGTATGCCTTTGCCGGCTTTATAGCCAATCCAGGCACTTGCGATGTAACGCGTGCCTCTCTAACATCAATTGAACAAATTGTTGCTCCTCCTCTGCCATCCGGGCAGCCATCAGGTATTAATTTACTTTCTACATCTTACGATGCTACTGCTTGTGTAGGTGTTTATTCAGGTAATGATGATGCGGGAGGTTTGAGTTCGCCAAGCCCTAATATTGGGCAGGCGGGAGATGGACTATTAAATGGTGAAGATGTTTTTAATGGTGAAGAATTTGTTGACCCGAGTGACTTTCAAGCCCTAGATCCCGATGGTGTAAAAAATGATCCTGGTTGGATTCATCTGGCGCATTTTGATGCAGAAAATAATGCTGCAGGAAATGTTAGTTATAGTATGGTTGGGCCGTCTCCACTGAATGATCCTTTGCTTACTTTAGATATAAGTGATTTATTAACACTGTCTTTATCATGTGCAGTGGCAGGTGATAACTTAACCGAATGTAGTTCTATTGATTGGTTGTTAACGACTAAGTTGGATATTATAGATAATGTACAAGCTTTGTTGGGTCCCGCAACATTTGACCACTTAGCATTTTCAGTTAAAGCTGGCTCTGGAAATGGAAATGGAAATGGAAATGGAAATGACACGGGAGGATTCGCAGTATACGATTTTAACTTTAAGACAATTTTTGCTGCAGAAAATAACCCAGCATTGAATTTTCTAACACCGTATCAACTTGGTGGAACTTTGAATACCGGTGACTTGGGCAATAAAGGTATATCACACCTTAATGTTTGGGCCCGTGATCCAATTAATGAAGCAACAAGCGTACCTGAGCCAACGAGTTTAGGTATCTTTGCTCTAGCATTGCTTATTGGTGGTTATCTTCGAAAAGAAGGCCATAACATTTAATCAAAAAGTGATTATTCGGGATAATAGAAAGCGCTTCCTAATTGGAGGCGCTTTTTGTTTTCGGTGATAAGTATTTTGTTAATAGCCTGTTAACCTGTGATAAGCTAGCCTGAATAATCTAATGTATCAAGACTGATACAAAGAGTAGACAATTAGCTACCAACATCAATTTTTTTAAACGCTATGATGTAAATTCAAAGTTGTAAAATCAGGAATTAAAAATGGTTAAATCAAAATTATTTATCGGTTTATATTGTTTTATCGGGGCATTAAATGTTGCTCAAGCAAATGACTATTCAAAAGTTGCTATCGATAAACAATTTTGGCAAACATCACAGGTTGCAAATTTAGCACAAAAATCTAGCTCAAAAATTAATAGTAAAGCGACATCTGGTTTATATTTCGACGTTGATATTGCTTTACTTGAACAACAGCTTTTAAATAATAATACTATATTGCTTGATTTACCTTTGCCTGATGGCAGCTATGCTAAGTTTGAATTGACCTCATCGCAGGTTATGCATCCTGAGCTAGCGGCAAAATACCCATCGATTAAAACCTTTTCTGGTCAGCAAGTAGGTAATGCTAATAACACCGGGCAATTTGATATTACTCCACACGGCTTTCATGGGGTTTTCAGCCAAGGAGATGAGCAAGTTTTAATTGACCCAAGTAGTAGAATCAGCAATCGAAGCTACCACAATTACTATCGCAAAGATGCCCAGCCCATTGTAGAAACTGAATTCTCTAAGCGTCTACCTCCACGTAAACGAGCAATGACCACGAGTGATGTTCAAGCGCAAAAATTAGCTAAAAACAGTGCTAAGGCAACAAGTTTAACAACCTATAAGCTTGCTATTGCAACAACAGGTGAATATGCGGAATTTCACGGTGGTACTAAAGAAAGTACATTAGCTGCATTGGTTACTTTAGTTAACCGGTTAAATGATGTTTATCAACGCGATTTATCAATGAAATTTGAATTGGTTGCGAAAAACGACAGTATTATTTTTACTGACAGTAGCACTGACCCTTTTGCCAATACCGATGAAGATATCGATTTAAACGCCGGTGTTATTGATGGCGCTATCGGCTCAGAAAATTATGATATTGGCCATTTAGTTGGCACGGGTGGCGGTGGTCTAGCTGGCTTTAGAGTGGTTTGTACTAGTATTAAAGCGGAAGGTGTAACTGGTAGTGGTAGGCCGACATCAGATTCTTTCTATATAGATTATGTTGCTCATGAAATTGGTCATCAATTTGGCGCTGATCACACATTTAACGGTGGGCAAGGTGCCTGTGGTGGCAACCGAGAAACAAACAGTGCTTATGAACCAGGTAGTGCTTCCACTATTATGGGCTATGCGGGAATTTGTGATGGTCAAAATATTCAAGGTAACTCTGATCCATATTTCCATATTCATTCAATCGATCAAATTCGCTCATTTGCCAACCCTTTAGCAAGTTGTGGAACAAAGTCGAGCATCGCAAACGATGCGCCAACAGTAGATGCAGGAACTGATCGTACGGTACCTGCTAACACTCCTTTTACGTTAATAGGAACAGCGACTGACCCAGACGGTGATAGTATGAGTTACAGTTGGGAGCAGTTTGATTTGGGCGCGCAAAGTAACAATGCCACAGAAGATGGCACTGATGATGGTAAACGACCTTTATTTAGAACGTTTAGCCCAACAAATAGTGCAGAACGCACACTACCTAAGTTAGCTGACATTCTTGGTAATAAATCAAGCTATGGTGAAGCGTTACCTAGCGTTACTCGTGAAATGAACTTTCGTTTAGTGGTACGTGATAATCAAAATAATCTTGTTGATGATGCAATGAAAATTAATGTTGTTGCAAACTCGCAAGGTTTTAGTGTTAACGATATTGCCAATTGGAATGGTTCGACACAAACCGTTTCATGGCATACTGCTGATACTGAAAAAGCGCCAGTGTCTTGTGCGGCTGTCGATATCTTATTATCAACTGATTCGGGGGCTAACTTTAGCCAAACTTTAGCTGATGATGTAAGTAATGACGGAAGTCATACTATTAACTTACCAAATTTAACAACCAGTACTGCACGAGTTAAAATAACCTGTAGTGATAATGTATTCTTTGCTATTAATAATGCCGATTTTGAAATAAGTTCAACTGATGTTGCGCCAACAAAACCGGTATTTACAGGTCAAGACAGTATCAAGACCAATGAAGATATGAGTATATTATTGAGTGCTGATTTGTTGAATTTTGAAAATAACCCAACCATTGATAGTTTGGCAATTACCGCAGGAGAAAATTATAGCTTTGACGGCTTAACGGTGACTCCAACGCTAAATTTTAATGGCAAAATAATGGTTAATATGACGGCAACAGCTAGTAGTTTAGTTAGTGATAGCTTCCAAGTGAGTATTGATGTAAATGCGGTTAATGACCAGCCAACAGCAGTTGCAGATAGCGCTACGGTAGCCCAAGACTCTAACAATAATGAGATAGATGTTTTAGTTAATGACAGCGATATTGATGGTCAAACTATTACCTTAAAAGCTGTTAGTGCTTCAGGTAATGGCACAGTGACTATGGCTAACAATAAAGTTAATTATTCTCCAGCAAACGGCTTTAGTGGTGTTGAAACCATCAACTATACGATAGAAGACTCAGAAGGTTTGAGTGCTAGTGCAGAACTATTAGTAACCGTTACCGCAACACCTGTAACTCCTCCAACGGTTGAACCTGAAAGCAAATCGTCTGGCGGTGGTAGTGTGAATTATTTACTAATGATTTTAGCGTTGGCGTTAAGTCGAATGATAAGAAAAGGATCGAATAATGTTTAAGAACTATTATTTGTTAGTAGTCGCTTTCTTATCACTACACATGACAGGCTGTAATCAAGCGGAAACAGAACAGTTAGCTGTGCAAAGCGAAACAAAGCAAGAGGTTAAAAGTGATGTTTCTGCCGCTATTGAACAGGCTATAGTAAATAAGGACTTTCGTTTACTACACAGTAAAGGGCGTCGTATTGTAGTGCCGGGCTTGGAGCAACTAGAATTATCATTGGTACAATCACAATGTGGTCTAAAGCCTATGATAAAAAGTGGTGATGTTATGAAAACGACTGAACAGCGCCAACAGCAAAAAGCAGCATATGCGTTTGCTAAACAATTTAACCAAGCTGTTTATCAGCAATGTCTAGCAAGTTTGAAGCAATAGCGTGATACTTCATATTAAAGTAGAGGTGAATGTCCATTGGCAATAGATAAAATCCTCTTGGTTGATGACGATGTAGAATTAACATCGTTAATCAGCCAATTTTTAACTATGAATGGCTTTGACGTTGAAGTGGAGTCAAATGGTGATCATGCGATAAAACGTATTTGGTCAGTAAAGCCAGATTTAATTGTTTTAGACCTAATGTTGCCAGGGTTAGATGGTTTATCGATTTGTCGATCAATCAGAGAGGATTTTTTTGGTCCTATTATCATGCTAACGGCACTTGATGATGATATTGATGAAGTAACAGGGCTTGAAGTTGGTGCTGATGATTACCTATGTAAGCCAATAAAACCGAGAGTTTTATTGGCTCATATTCGTGCTCAGCTTCGTCGTCATACTCATATAAGTCAACAACTCGATACTAACATTAAAACTGCACTGTCAGATGAGCTGGTGATTGATGCAACAAAACGCAAAGTCAGCTATCAACAGCAAGAAATTTTATTAACCTGTGCTGAGTTTGATTTATTGTGGGTTTTAGCAAGCCATGCTGGTCGAATAATCTCACGCGATGAATTACACCAAGAGATTTTTCGCCTTGCATATGATGGTTTAGATCGCTCAATTGATTTGCGCATTTCAAGATTACGTAAAAAGCTTTCAGATAACTCCAAAGAACCTAACATTATTAAAACTATTAGAAATAAAGGTTATCTGCTTGCAAAATAAAACCAAGAAAAAGTTTTCACTACTTTTTTTGCTATTCTTGCTTAATGTTGTTTCTGCAAGTTTATTACATAACCCGATTTACAACCTAGTAGAAGATTTCATTTATCAAGAATACGATAGCTATTTATTAACAGCTAAAGAAAAAATGCATGAAACATTCAAAGGTGCTAAAGCAGAAAACTGGCAAGTTAAAGCTGTAGAGCTTGGTAATATTTATGATACTCAGTGCCTGATAGTTGCCAATAACAGTGATAACTTTTCAAAAGATGTTCTGCATTTAATCAACTCAGCTCAATCGACCTCAGGAGTTGTCGATCTTGATGGCGCTACTGTCTATTACCCGTTAAATGATGATTTTGTAGCTGAACTTGGCCCAATTCCTTTCAATTATTTGCTTTCATTTATTTATGACTGGTTTACATGGGCTGTTGCAATTCTCTTAAACTTAATCTTCGCTTATGGGTATTTAACTTATAGCGAAAGAAAACAACAAGAATTAACCAAAGAAATTCTTTCATTACCTATTCCTATTAAAACTAATGAACAGCCTCTAGCGATACTTGCACAGTTAAGGGCATCGTTAGCGACTGTTCAACAAGACAATGAAAACCGATTAATATTGCAAAGAGATTTGCTACACGGCGTAGCGCATGAATTTAGGAGCCCAATGGCAAGAATTCAGTTTGCGCTAGATATGCTTGAAGATACACCCGCTGCTGAGCATGAACGGCTCACTAAAAGTATGCATAACTCGCTAGCTGATTTAGATGAATTAGTGAAAGAGCTATTGTATTACGCTCGCCTAAAAGACAGTCACGCAGCATTCAAAAATGAGCCGATAATTCTGCAAAATATTTGTAAAGAAAGCATTGAGCAAGTCAGTGCTTTCTATCCTAGGGTAGAGTTCGCATTAATCATGCCTGAGCTAGTAACACTAGTGGGAGATGAAAAGCACATCAAACGGATGCTAGTTAATTTATTACGAAATGCTGGCCGTTTTGCAAAGCATCATTGCTGTTTAACCGTTGTGAAAAGTGTAACAGGAATGACAATTTTAGTTGATGATGACGGCATTGGTATTCCACCGGGTAAAGCGGAAAGAATTTTTGAACCCTTTACCCGCTTAGATCCTAGCCGTTCGAGAGATTCCGGAGGCTGCGGCCTAGGGCTGGCGATAGTGGCGTCCATTGTTGGAAAGCATCAAGGGGCAATAAGAGTTATTGATAGTAAATTGGGTGGTGCCTGTTTTGAGGCTGTTTTCAAACAAACTAATCACTAATTTTAGTTAAAATATACATTACTAATGTAGATGTCCAGTCGAGGTATAGCTGAATTTAGCACTATTGAATTGGGCAAGTACTGGCAATACCACAGTAAATACCGATGCCTCTTTAATTACCACCATAGTATTTAAACCACTGTCGCTATTAATTGAATGGAGAATCAAAAATACCGAGTATATTTATCGTATTTAACTCGGTATTTTTTATCGTACAGGATGTAGCAAATTTTGATTTCTTACATTTCTTCTAAGCGCATGCCACGGGTTTCTTTAATATATTTAACAACAAAGAAAATGCTGATTAATGCTGACATTGCATACAAGCCATAAGCCCCTGAAAGACCAATATTACTGAGTAATATTGGGAAGGTCATAGTAATAGCAAAGTTTGCTATCCATTGGGCACTTGCCGCTACGGCTAACGCAGCACCACGAATACGGTTATTAAACATTTCGCCTAATAACACCCAAACAACAGGCCCCCAACTTAAACCAAAAAATACCACAAATAAGTTAGCCATTATTAACGCTGCAGTGCCCATGTTGTCAGATAACGCGAGTTTTCCTACTTCATTAAAACCAGCGGTGCCAAATATATAGGTTAACGCACCTAAACTGATAAACATGCCTACACTGCCGACTAGCAGTAGCGGTTTTCGGCCAACTTTGTCAATTAAAGCAATCGCAATAAAAGTAGAAACAATATTGGTTATACCGGCAAGAACATTAATAAATAACGATTGTGATTCGTCAAAGCCAGCTGCTTGCCAAAGTTCTGAGCCGTAATAAAAAACGACATTAATACCGACAAATTGTTGGAATACGGAAAGTGCAATGCCCACCCAAATAATAGGGTGAATTTTCTTTTTGCCATCAATAAATAGATCAGAAATACTTGGCTTTTTATCGCCATGCAATGACTCTTTAACAGCTTCAACTTGCATACTTTCGGTGCCGTCTGCGATGCGCTTAAATACGCTTTTTGCTTGTTCAACTTTGCCTTGAGCAACCAAGTATCGAGGTGATTCAGGAATAAAGACAACGCCAATAATAAATAACGTAGCGGGGATCAGCTCAACCCAAAACATCCAACGCCAAGCAGGTATTTCCAAATATAAATTAGCTTCAGCACTTCCTGCTTGTGTCGCAATAATGTAATTACTTAAGAAGGCCGCAAATAACCCGAGTACAATGGCTAATTGCTGTAAAGTTGCCAACCTGCCGCGCAGCGCCGCAGGCGCTACTTCGGCAATGTAAGCTGGCGCTAATACCGACGCAGCGCCTATTCCTAAACCACCTAATAGGCGGTAAAAGATAAACTCTGCAGAAGAATCGGAGATACCTGAGCCATACGCGCTAATAGCAAATATAATTGCTGTGATGATCATAATTGGCTTTCTGCCATATTGATCCGATATTGGACCAGCTAAGAGTGCGCCGACAGCACAACCCAATAAGACTGAAGCAACATTAAAGCCGGTAGAGACATCATTAGAATTAAAAGCATTACCTAATGCGGTTACCGTGCCGTTAATAACACCAGAGTCAAAGCCAAAGAGAAAGCCACCAATTGCCGCTACAGAGGAAATAAATAACACATAGAAAACAGAGCTTTGCGCTGTTTCCTTTTTTTGTAATTCATCGATTGAATCATTATGTGTGGGCGTCATTAATGGGTATCCTTATTATTATTTATATTTTGATTCTTAGTATCTGATGTAACGGACAAAAAAACCACTACTGATAGTAATGGTTGAAGAGAATTGGCAGTTATTAGGTAGGTATTAATTTGTGAATTTGATAGTAGCGGTTAGCCTTTGTTCAAATTCATTTAGTGTAAATAGCCAGTTTTGCTGTTCACATATCCGCTGAATAATTATCTTTCCCAAGCCATAGCCTTGAATATGCTTAGGCTGGCTACCCGTGTTATTACAAATGCTGATGCTATTTTCTGATAGTTTAATGTCTATGTTTTTACCGTCAGAATATTTAATGGCATTGATCAATAGGTTTTCTACAGCAATATTAAAATGAGTGCTTGGCACCGATATGTTTGAACTGATGCTGCCTTGGCATATAAAGTTTTTATTGTGCTTGTTGGCACGTGGTGAATAAGCTTTTATTAAGTCGTTGAAAAGCTGTTGAATTGAGGCTGATTCTATATTGGTTTCTTTACGTTCACGCGCCAAACTTAATAATACATTGATCATATCCTCCATTTCTTGTGTCGCCCGTTTAATGCGCTGTATTTGTTTTGTCGTGTTTGGTTGCTGTTGTAGCTCGAGTAATTCAGTAGCGCCTTTGATGATAGTGACAGGTGTTCTCAATTCATGGCTAGCAAAACCAGTAAATTCACGCTCACGCTCAATAAAGCTTGATAAACGAGCGCTGTATTCGTTGAGGGTGCGATAAAGTAAACCCATTTCTTGATCATTTTCTGCAAATCCAGGGTTTATAAAGGTATTTACTGTCGTGCCATCAGTATTTTTAATTTGGCTGATCAGCTCAAACATTGGCTTTAGTGCTTTGTTAACAGTGCTTTGGAAAATAACTAAAAGCACAAGTAATAACAGCATAAATAACCCTAATGTTATTTCGAGAATAACAATCTCAGACTCTTCACTAATTTCCAAATCGTAAACATCGTAAAAGAAATATATTGGGGAATTATCAGTTTGCACCACGGCGATGTGAAATTCTTCGTGAACGGAAAATTCAATATCATGAATACCAGGGGCTAACTCGGCTAACTTACTGCGAAACTGTGAAGGTACCTGTGCTAGGCTGCGATATATCATCAGGTTAATACTGGAATATTTTTCCTGTTGTGCTGGGGAGAGGCCTTCATATTGATTAACAATTGACTGCAATTGATTTTCAAAAATATTATCTTCTATTGATTTACTAATAACCACTAAGGCGATTGAGCCGAGTAGTGCAATAACAATAAAGCCTGTTATTAAGGTAAATTTAAGACGTTGGCTCAAACTGAGTTTATTAAGCTTTTTTTTAATTATATTGGCGCTATCATTCATGATCTATGCTCTCTAATTTATAACCTTGACCATGTTTTGAAGTTATTTTTAGCTGTGGTAAATATGTTGATAATATTTTTCTAACTTTATAAATGTGGCTGCGAAGTACATCATTTTCAGGTTTTAAATCGCCCCAAAGCTGAAATTCTATTTCTTTTTTATCAACTATCTCAGGTTGTTGCTTAACAAGTAGTTGTAATATTTTAAAGCTTGCTAAAGTTAGTGGTATTTCTTGCTTACCCACCCAGCCGGTTTTATTGTTTTGGTTTAGTGTTAATTGTTCAAAAGTTAACTCGTTAACATAATCGTGATTTATTCTACGTATCTGTGCTTGTAAGCGAGCATATAGCTCTGCCATTGCAAACGGTTTAACAATATAGTCATCAGCGCCGGCGTCAAAACCAGCGAGTTTATCGGTTAGCGTATCGTTGGCTGTTAACATTAGAATAGGTGTTGACGGTTTGTCACTTTGGCGAATTGCGGTCGTCGCTGCTAAGCCATCCATTTTAGGCATGTTAATGTCCATAATAATGGCGTCGTAAGCGTTCTCAGCAGCGAGTGAAACTGCCATTTGCCCGTCATAGGCATAATCAGATTGATGGCCTTTAGTTTCTAAGAAGTCACCAATATTTTCTGCAAGGTCGAGATGATCTTCAGTGATTAATATTCGTAACACAGGTGTTGCCCTTAAAAATTCAGTTAGCTTGAGCTTATCAATTTTTTTAAACTATAACCTTGTTTGTGCTCAATTTTGTTTCTTGTTGCATCGATAATAAAAGTAGTCAAGAAAGCGAAAAATAGCAGCTTTCTTGACGTATTATTAGCATGAGAAATTACACGTTATCGCTAAATTGGGAACTGCTGATTTAACCAATTAACGACAAGTGGCATGGTTAAGTTGTCAGATGAACAATGTCCCTGCGTAATTTCTTCTTCTACAACGATGTATTGCCCTTGTGTAGAAGATTCTGCGATTAAGCGCATATCACTTACGGGAGAAATTTTATCACTGCCTTGGTTAATCGCTAACATTGGCACATTTGTTTTTACTTTGCCCAAATACTGTGACGATAACGCTAGTGCTTCGCCTTGCTGCGACAGTTTATCTTGCGGTAAGTTAAAGCGAGATAATAGTGCATCCCGAGTCATGTCTGGTAGCAATGTCATGATAAAGCCGAACTTTAGAAATGGGCCGTTTACCGCGCCACACCAGCTAATAGCACCAGCAATATCATCACTATTGGTGAAGGCAGTTTTAATTGCCGCGTTGCCACCAAAACTTTTCCCCATTAAGACAATTTTATCTGACTGTAGTCGAGGGTCTTGCTTAAGCTTTTTAATAAGTTGTTGATGAATAACATTAGTACGATTAGTGTGTTGTGCAAAACTATTATTGCTGCCTAGACCTGGTAAATCAAAAGTTACCATCGCCCAACCTGCTTCCTTAATATAATCGCGATAAATAGGGTAAAGCTGAGTTAATGCGTGGTCGCTGCCATTTGTCATCACTAAAACAGGCATCACCTTATTCGGTTGCTGCTTGGGTAAATGCAAAAAGGCTTTTGCTTCGCCATCTTGAGTTGAAACGGTGATCTGCTCTAGTACAGAGCCATCGCTTTCAACAGCTTGTTGATAATTCTTTAAGGCATTTTGGTATGAATCATTAGAACGAGGTTGCTCGTTGATAAACGGGTACGCTGCAATGGTGTAGTACAGACTTGCCGCTAGAAAATCACCATCGGCATTTGCCTGCTGACCTGCGTTGTCCCATTCATAATGCCAATTGCCACTTTTATATTCGCTGGTTGCAAGGTCAAAACGAGTGTCTTGATTTTGATTTTTCGCTTCAATACGATTAATAACTTGCGTTAAAATTTGTTTGTTTGCACCAGATGCTTGCCAGCCACTTTGACGTAAGTCGCGGTACCAATCATCTTGACCTTGAAAATAACGTATTGATGATGAACACGCTGTTAATGCCAGTACTGCCGTTAGGCAAAATAATTTTGTTGTTTTTTTCATTACTAAACCCTGATCAAATATAGCAGGAGTTTCCTCCTGCTGTTTTCAGTTATACCAATAAGTAAATGATTAGAATCGGTAGCCGAAGCCTATAGCCGCACCAAAAATATTGGTACTGTCAACAAGGTCTGAATCAGTGATAGAGCTGTCTAATTTGCCCGCTTCTAGTAAACCTTGAACGTAGAAACTTTCACTAACTTGATAAGAAGCAATAGCTTTCACACCGTAACTGATGCCACTGTCGGCTTTGTATGCGCTATTAATTTTATGGTTTAGTGGATTGTTCATCTCATCTTCAGTAATACCAAAGTAATAGTTTTGGTAGTCGGCACTGTCGTATCTAACATAACCTTTCAGTTTGAAAACATAGCTGTCAGAAACCCATTTACGACTTGCATCTAATTCAAGCGACATACCTTCGCCGTTGTATAGAGGGGTAATAGTGGTAACAACAGGGCCAGTATTAAAAGCCGCGCTGAAGCCGTATTCCATCTTACCTTCGCGTTCTTCAAAACCTTTATATCCTTCTGATAAATCATTAGCTTCTAAGTCAAAGCCTTCGAACGGTCGAATGATTGTCGCGAATTGAAAGTTCTTGTTTTCAATAAAGCGGTAGCCAAGTTCGTTGCCTTGCCAATAAAAACCACCTTGTTTAATACTGCCAGCAATAATGGGAATACTGTCGTTACTAACGTCAACGAAAGGAGAAGATTCTACTTTAATACCTAGACCGATGTTTAGGCGGTCAGGGCCGTTTGAAATTTCAACGCTTTGTGCTGCTGAAGAAACTAAAGCAAGAGTAGGAAGAGTAATAGCTGTTAAAAATTTATTTAACGTATTCATAATAAACCTTTATAGGTGGTATTGACTAAAGTGTGGGAATTATAGAGAGGCAATTGTCAACTAAATGTCACTTTGGGTGAATAAAATGAACGCTAGGTTTTTGATTGTGGTAGGTTGATATAAATATTATTGTGAAATAAAAATGGCTACGTAAGTAGCCATTTTATTACCTTAAAAAATACTATTTAGACTTATAATATTTTTGCATTATTGATTTTTTCGACAATGTATTGGGTAGGTTGGGCTTTGTACGTTGTGGTACCGCAAAGCTTGATGGTAGAGAGTTGTAATCAATCCATGCATTAATTGCATCGATGGTGACTTCGCCGTTCTCATCAACGACAAAGTCAAATACATGCCAGTATGACGTTGCCTCACCTTGAGGTGGTGAAAAGATTCTAATTTGAGATTCCAGGTTAAGTTCAACACGAGTTGGAGACTCTAAAATATCACTGCTTCCCGCGTATTTTTTTACTATGTATTGATAGCGACCGGCGAATGGAAACGCAGGAATAGTTAACACTTCAGGGCCAAAGCTACTTGTATCATCAACATCTAAATAAATGTGAGTATCTCCAATCGTGATGTCTTTATCACCAAAGTACAGGTGGAATGTTTCGCCCGCATTATCAGAAGGACCATAAAAGTGTGTATCTAGATCGCGAGGGTTTTCACCCCAAGTTAATTTAACCGTTGAAGTTGCAGGCGATAAAACAATACATTCTTCGATAGTGATATCTTCACTTCGAACATTTTGAGATAGTGTTCTACTTTGGCTACCTTGAGAGCCACTGATCAGAACTGTACTATTTGTTTTAACTGCAATGGTAAATTGACCATTTTCATCACTAAAAGCTGTGGCAGAGCCATTATAGTCTCTTCCTGTCGAGATCATTTTTGCGCCGTTAATAACAGCATTTTCGCTATCAACAACACAGCCATGAATATAAACAGTTTCATAAACTCGATCAGCATTCCAGGTAGTAAAGTGACTTACTTGGCCTTGATAATATGACTCGCCATTAAGGGTAACTTTTTCTGCTTCACCTTCTTTTACCCAAATACCGTGTTGTTCATCAAAGTAATATAATGGAATGGTTTCAGGTGCTGATGTAGAGTTGCTGGCAACTGGAATTCTAATTAATGCTTGTTTGTTTTCGGCAACATTAATATTTGCGCCACTTTCATCAGACAATACAACGTTGATTGCACCAAAAGACTCTATCGGCATTAATTCATCATTGGCCATGGTAACCATGTCGCCGGGCATAACATTAATGTCGACGCTAGGATCTATGATAGTTACTTGTGCGCTGACTTGCCCGTCAATTGCTTGGCCATCTTCTCGTACTAAACTTGCTGCCGAAAACTCTAGTAAGTTTTCTCCTTGATATTCAATATTGACAGCAACGCTTGGGTCAAATGATGTTGTTACATGACTTGGCAATAATGCTATATGCTGGTTTTGCAAAATGTCATTAGCATTAATTATTATAGACTGCTCTGAAAAGCTACTTAAGCTTGCAGAAAGAGTTGTTTGAGCTGCTAATAGCGTGTCTAATACTTTTAATTGGAATAAGCCTGTTTCATCAGTAGTCGATGATGCGACTTCACTTTCACTACTAAATAGTGACAAACTCACACCATCAAGTGCTTCCCCTGTGTAGTAATTTACCGCAGTACCAAAAATATCCTGGTAAACAAGAACATCTAATGAAAATGAATAATTAACTGTTTCGGTTGCGTCTTCATTACCATCACTTATTGCTATATCAATTGCGAAGTCACTTGACTCTTCGATATCTGCTTGCCATTCGATTAAGCCTGTTGACGATAAAGTCATTCCTTGTGGTGCAGAAACCAACTCGAAAGTAATATCTTGGCCATTATTTTGATCATCCACATCACTAACCATTATTTGATAAGAAAATAGTGATTTGTTATCAATTGTTTGAACTAAATCTGTTGATAGTAATTCTAATTGGTCGTTGACAGGCTGTACTGCAATTGCAAATGTTTGAGACATACTGGTAGTGTCTGAATTTGTCACAGTAATTGTTACTTCACCGGAGGTCACTACTCCTTCTAAAGGCAACCATGTAATTAAGCCAGAACTTGATATTTCCATACCAGATGGGCTATTTTCAATTGCATATGTAGGGTTGTTAGCACCTGATGTAACAACTTGATAAGTGTATGATAAGTCTTCTGTTGCACTAATATTTGCTGTTGAAGTGATTGCAAAGTTTTCAACTTCTACTTCTTTTGCGGGAGATGATGAGTCACTTCCCCCACAACCAGCCAATAAGCCAGTTATGAGCACGTAACTACATTTATGATTCAATAAACCCATTTTTAATCCTTGTTGTTGTCCATAATAACGTTTGATTTTTTGATAAAAAGCACTTCTTGCTTTCGCGGGGGATTTTATTATATGTAAACTGTTATTAAAAGAGGGCGATTGTACAAAAATAAGATAAAAATATTAATCAGTAGTATATGTGTATTGTTAGTCTATTCTATTGTTATTAAAATAAAATTTATAAATTAACTAGGCGTTACAGTAACGAGCGAGTGGTTAAGAATTAGTAATATTTCTTGTTTTCGATCTGAGGGTAATAGTAGATTCGGTTAAAATTCATTAAGATTTTATTGGTTCTAAAGGGAAAAAGGATTTCATGCGAAAATAAAGGTAAATAACGTATGAATATTGGATTTATGGACAGTAAACCTAGTGGGTTTCAGTTGAGAATTATCTTATTTCTACTATCTGCTTACCAGTAAAACCACCATCAATTTGCGTGTGCAGTGCTTTCGAAATACTTTGTGCGTCAAAATCGACAAGCGCTAGTTCTGGCACTGATACATCACCGCTGGCGACATTTTCTAATAGTAGTTTACTCATAAAGCTCATATGTTGTTGTGCACATAAACTATTGGCTAACCAAGCACCGCCTAAAGAAACGATGCTAATATTAGGAGCTTTTCTAAACATTAATTCTGCCGGCAATGCAGGTAATGTTTTTAAACAAGCAATACGACCACAAAAACGCATGAGTTCGATATTTCTTACGGTTGTTTCGCCGCCAATAGAATCTACCACGGCATCAAAACCTTGTGGCCCTAAAGTGGAACGAATTTTTTCACATAATTTTTTATCGTTGTAATCAAAAACGACATCGGCACCCAATTTTTTCACCAGTTTGTGATTACGTTTAGCAGCTGTTGTGAAAACATCTGCGCCGCGTTGTTTAGCAAACTGAATAGCAAATTGGCCGACAGCACCAGCACCGGCTTCGATAAAAACAGTATCGCCTTCAACGATTTTAATTTTTTCTAAGGCAATTAGTGCCGACATACCAGCACAAGGAATAGTGGCGGCAATATTGGACTTTACGCCATCAGGAATAACTGACACTGCAAAGTTAGCTACTTTTGCATACTCACTCAATACGCCATGTTGTGATAGGTTCGAATGCCACATCACTCGGTCGCCAACGCTAGGAAAGCTGCCTTTGTTAGCTTGTACTACGGTGCCAACGGCATCGAGCCCTAAAATGTGTGGGTATTGCCACTGACTAAAGCCTGTTTTAGCAAACTGCGCATCTAATGGATTTAACCCAACCGCTTCAACCTTGACTAAAATTTCATTTTCATCACATTGCGGTAATGGCAACGTAAGCTCAGCAAGCTGAATTTGCTCATTGGGCTTTTCTAAAACAATTGCTTTCATTGTTTTGGGTAAATCGTATAGTTGCGCAGTAATGTTAGCGGGCATAAAGTATAGAGCTCATTGATTAATTTATGGTTTCAGCGGCTGTTAATTGCTGATAGCTGTTCATCTGCATAATTAACACTAAAATAGTGAAACCAATATTACTTTTTTAGCTATTAAAGCATTCTGTTACACATCTAACAACTGTAAGTATGGAAATTGTTAGATGCGCTTCATTTATCTTAAATAATGTGATTTGGTTAATCACAGTCATTTAAACATTGTCGTTTATTACCTTAAGCGTGGGTCTATTCAGCGACCTTTTGTTGTTTACTTTTACTCAGTAGCATGTAAAAAACAGGCGTAAATAGCAGTCCGAATATGGTGACACCTATCATGCCTGAAAATACCGCATTACCCATAGCGTGTCGCATTTCAGAACCTGCACCGGTTGCTAATACTAGTGGTACTACGCCAGCCGTAAAAGCTATCGATGTCATTAATATTGGCCGTAAACGCATACGACAGGCTTCAATAATAGCGTCTAAATGCGATAAACCTTTTTCATGTTGGTCTTTAGCAAATTCGATCATTAAGATGGCATTTTTCGACGCTAGGGCCACCAATACAATTAACGCTATTTGTGTAAAAATATTGTTGTCTGAGCCTACCAACCACACGCCTAATAATGCTGAGAATATGGTCATTGGCACAATTAATATAATTGCTAATGGTAAGCGTAAACTCTCGTATTGTGCGGCAAGCACCATAAATACTAGCAATACCACTAACGGGAAAACATACACCATGGTATTGCCAGCTAATATTTGCTGATAGGTTACTTCGGTCCATTCATATTCAATACCTTGTTCTAAGGTACTTGCTAATATCAACTCAATTGCCTTTTGTGCTTGGTCAGAGCTATAACCTGGCGCTGGGCTACCGTTTAATTCAGCGGTAGGATAACCGTTGTAATGCATCACACGGTCAGGGCCAGTGGTTGGCGTTACGGTTAGCACTGAACCTAGCGGCACCATGTCACCTTGACGGTTACGTACTTTTAGATTCAATATTTGTGCGGGATCTTGTCTAAATTCAGCATCTGCTTGTGCTTTAACTTGATAGGTACGACCGAATAAGTTGAAATCATTAACATAAACAGAGCCTAAATAAACTTGTAGTGCGTCAAATACTTCGTCTAATGGAATGCCTTGAATAAGTGCTTGCTCACGGTCAATATCAATATCCATTTGTGGTACTTGAATACGAAAACTAGAGTATAAGCCCATTAATGCTGGATCTTTTCTCGCATTGTTAATAACCGCTTGCAGGTTATTAAATAACACTTCAAAACCCTTGTTAGCGCGGTCTTCAATTTGCAGCTTAAAACCACCGGTAGTGCCTAAACCTTGAATTGGCGGTGGTGGAAATACCGCAACAAATGCCGCGTCAATCGCGGTAAATCGTTGATTTAGCTGAGCGGCAATTGCCATTGCTGATTTGCTTGGGTCTTGTCTATCGGTAAAAGCATCAAGCGGGGTAAATACAATCGCGCTATTTGGACTATTAGTAAAACCATTGACTGACAGCCCCGGGAAGGCAACGGTATGTGCAACACCAGGCACTTGCAGGGCAATTTCTTCCATTTGTTCAACAACTGCTTGTGTACGGTCTAAGCTCGCTGCATCAGGTAGTTGCGCAATAGCCACTAAGTACTGTTTGTCTTGTGCGGGAATGAATCCGCCCGGTACTTGGTTAAATAAAGTTATTGTGCCGCCGACTAATGCAATATAAATGAAGCCGACGAGTACGCTCATACGAATGAGTTTCTGCACCAGTTTTTGATATCCATTTGCGCCTTTATCAAATACCTTGTTAAAAGGCGTGAATAGCCACTTACCAAATAGCGCATTGAGTAAAACGGTTAATTTATCTGGCTTACTGTCGTGAGATTTCAATAGCAATGCTGCTAATGCTGGCGATAGCGTTAACGAGTTAAAGGCTGAAATAAATGTAGAAATAGTAATAGTTAAGGCAAATTGTTTATAAAATTCACCTGATAAACCACTGATAAAGGCGGTTGGAATAAATACCGCACCCAATACCAAAGCAATTGCAATAATAGGCCCTGTTACCTCTGTCATAGCAACACGTGTTGCCTCTAACGGTGATAAGCCTTTTTCAATATTACGCTCAACATTTTCAACTACGACAATAGCATCATCGACGACAATACCAATGGCCAGTACTAAACCAAAAAGCGATAGTGTGTTGATAGAAATGCCTAACCATTGCATAACAGCAAAAGTACCAATTAGGGAAACAGGCACGGCAATCAATGGGATAATTGATGCTCTCCAGGTTTGTAAGAACAAAATTACCACGATAACCACTAACACTATGGCTTCTAATAGCGTGGTAATAACCGCGTCAATTGAGCCACGGACGAATACCGTTGGGTCATAAACAATGTCGTACTCAACACCGGCAGGAAAGCTTTTAGAAAGTTCTGCCATAGTTGCGCGCACTTGATCAGATAACTCTATTGCATTTGACCCTGGGCGTTGAAAAATAGGCATGGCTAGCGCAGGTTGACCGTCAAGCAAGGCGCGTAATGAATAATTGTCTTGGCCTAAATCTAGTCGAGCAACATCTTTAAGGCGAGTAATTTGCCCTTGTTGACCAATTTTTATAATAACTTGTTCAAATTCTTCAATGCTATTCAAACGACCTTTAACATTGAGCAAGACTTGAAATTGGTTGTCGTTAGCAGCAGGTTGAGCGCCTAAACTGCCAGCGGCAACTTGTTGGTTTTGTTCACGTAAAGCGGCAATAACATCATTGGCGGTAAGTTCACGAGCTGATAATGCGTCAGGATTTAACCAAACCCGCATTGAGTATTGACCACCACCAAATAATTTTACATCACCGACGCCGTCTAAACGGGTAATTTGGTCTTTAATGTATAAGTCAGCATAGTTAGATAAGTAAGCCGTATCATGAGTTTTTTCAGGTGAATAAAGATGCACCACCATAGTTAAGTTAGGTGATGATTTTTCTGCAACCACACCTAGTCGCTGCACTTCTTGTGGTAAACGTGGCAATGCACTGTTTACGCGATTTTGCACTTGCACTTGTGCTCGGTCTAAATCTGTTCCTAAAGCAAAAGTCACGGTAAGTGTCATGCGGCCATCGCTAGTTGCTTGTGAAAACATGTACAACATATTTTCGGTGCCATTAATCTCTTGCTCTAATGGTGTTGCTACTGTTTGGCCAATAACTTCAGGGTTTGCTCCCGGGTAACTCGCGGTAACAACAACTGTTGGTGGTACAACTTCAGGGTATTCACTAACCGGTAATTGAAATAACGAGATGCCACCCGCAATTAAAATAACCAGTGATAACATGGCCGCAAAAATCGGCCGTTGGATGAAAAAATGTGAAAATTTCATTATTTATCCTTAGCGCTTTGCAAGTAAGTTGTTGCTATCAATTGCATTTAAAGTAAAAGCAATACCATCGCTTTCAATAACAACATTATGCGGTGCAATAGGCATACCTGGGCCAACACGCGCAGGACCATTAACGGCAATAATATCGCCTTTTGATAAACCAGAAGTAATAGCGCGTAATTTTCCGTAACGCTCCCCCACTTCAACCAGTTTGTATTGCAAAATATTGTTTTCGCCAACCACTAAGACGAAACGATTTTTTAAATCAGTACCGATAGCTTTACTTGGAATAATAATTTGTTCGGTAATGGCATTAGCCGCCAATTTAATGCGAGCGAAAGAGCCGGCTCTAATTTCATGGTCGATATTTTCAAATACTGCACGAACCCTTAATGTACCTGTTGATGCGTTAATTTGGTTGTCGATAAAGTTAATATGGCCGGTGTGAGAAAAGCCTTTCTGTCCGACTTTTTGCATCACCACTTGCTGTTTACTTTCGGTGGTAACTTTACTGAATGATTTGTTCCAAGTGCGTTCATCGATATCAAAGTAAGCGTACATTTTTTTGTTCGAGACAATTGAAGTCAAAATACTTTGTCCGGCAATAATGTTATTACCTTTGGTAATATTTGCTCGTGAAATAACGCCATTAATTGGCGAACGAATCGAAGTGAACTCGACATCTAACATCGCGATTTCAAGCTGAGCTTGCAGTGCAGATACTTGTGCTTCGCGTTGGCGTAAAGTCGATTTACGTGATTCAGTTTGTTCGGTTGAAATAGCTTTACGCTCTGCTAATCGGTCTGCGCGTTTAGCTTCGCTTTTTGCCTGTGCTAACGCAGCTTGCGCGCTAACAACTTGCGCTTCTAGGCTAGCAACAGCCGCAACAAATGGTCGGTTGTCTAATTGAAATAGCAAATCACCTTTGGCAACTGTGTCGCCTTCTTGGAAAGCGATATGCTCAATAACCCCTGAAATTCTTGGCATTAATGCCACTTCTTCAGGAGACTCAATACGGGTGGTATAGGTGTGCCAGCTTTGCACAGGTTTAGATAATACTTCAGCCACATCAATCGGTTGAATAAACTGTGTAGCAGGTGCAGGTGCTGTTTCTTCACTGCAGCCAACAAGCGCAATGGCAATACTGAAAATAATGGTAATTAGCAGGTGTTTGTACATTAGAGAGTCCCCTTGAATAATGACTGTGATCATACGGAACTCACTTGTAGAGAAAAAGCATGGTTTTTTAATTTCATTAGTGCCAAAATTGCACCAATGAAGCTTTGTAAATAGAAAATATGGATACCACAAGTCGATTACTTTTACTGCTAGACGTTGTAGAACGAGGCTCTTTTGCGAAAGCGGCGCTAGCACGCAATATCGACCGCTCGGTGATATCAAAGCAAATGAGCCGCTTAGAAGATGATTTAGGCGTTAGACTGCTCAATAGAACGACACGCTCTTTTTCTCTGACAGCCGCTGGCGCGGAAATGGTTAAAAAAGCTCAGCAACTAAGAGAGTTGCTTGGCGATACCATCAGATTAGCGGAAAACTATCACCAAGAGCCTCGTGGTATTTTAAAAATAACGGCTACCACCACCATTGGTCGACGGTTTTTACAACCAGTGATTAATGACTTTCAAAAGCGCTTTCCTCAGGTTGAAGTAGAGCTGCATCTTGACGATATGTTGGTAGATATTGTTGCAGACGGTTTTGACTTAGCGTTTAGAATTGGCGAACCGAAAGATTCTTCATTAATCGCGCGTAAAATTGCTCGTAATCGCTTTTTATTACTTGCTTCACCGGAATTTATTGATACCTATGGTATGCCCAAATCAATAGAAGAGTTAATCACTTTTCCCGCAGCAAGTTATGCCAATCAATCATTAAGAGTTGATAGTATTCATTATTACAATGACAACGATGAAATTTGTGAGCAAAAAACACAAAGTACCTTCCGAGCCAATGACGGTGAAGTTCTGCTAATGAAGGCACTTTCTGGCACGGCTTATATTTTAGCCCCCGCCTTTATTATTAAAGATGAAGTAAAAGATGGCTCGTTGATTCCGTTATTACCTGATCTAAAATTGATGGAATACAGTGCAATGTATGCGGTATATCCTCATCGAGATTTACCTGTGAGAACACGACTATTTTTTGATGCCGTAAAAGAATACTTAGGTAAAACCACGCCGGTGTGGGAAAGCTCAATTCCTAATTTTGACACAATGTATCAAGGATAGTTGGCCGCTTGTTTAGCTAGTTAACGTTTTTTGCCAAATTAAATGCGCTAGCTTTATTCCAAAAATCAGAAAACATACGAATAACAACAAAAGAGAGATAGCATATATTGTACTTTAAATGTACAAGTTGTTCGTGTTTGTCTACGCTTATATATAAAGTAACCAGCGAGGCAAGTTATTATCGAAGACTTTTTTAAACCAACATAGTACTTGATTCCAAACAAATTTCTTTGCTTGGGATTTTGTTAGTATCTTTATCTCAGTGCTTATTATCTTCTCTTAGCCTTTTAAGGTTCTAACTATTTCATATGATTTTCAATAAACCTTATAACTTAAAAATTAGCACTCAGTTAAAAGTGTTTTTTTTACTTCCTTGGTTAGTCATATTGTACTTTGGTGCGATACAAACTAGTCAGTACCTTGATGAAATGAATCAAGCGCAACAAGTTAGCTTATCTATTGAAATTTCGTTAAAAATAGACAGATTAATTTTTGAATTACAAAAAGAAAGAGGCTTAACTGAAGGTTTTTTAGCTAATGGGGATAATAATGAAAGCTACTCACTGCAACTTTCTTCACAGCGTATTAAAACTGATCTGCAATTAAAAAAATTTAGTCAACTTTACCAAACAATTGATTTCGAAAATATGCAATTAGATAGTATTGCTAGTCTGCAAGTTATTAAATCAGTATTCCATCGGTGTATGCTCAACAAAGAAAAATTAGTCCAACAAAGAAAAAATATAGATTCAAAATTAGCATTTAATTACTTCGATTATTATTCAAACTTTATTGAACAACTAATTCGTTTAATGGCACAAGTACAAATAAATATAGAAAACTCCGAACATAGTCGCTCAAGTCTTGATTTTATCAATCTTATTCGACTACAAGAAAAAGCGGGTCAAGAACGGGGTGTATTAAATGGTATTTTGAACTCGAAACAAGTTGATATAAGCCAACTACAACAGACAATTTCGTATGGTGATGCACAAGACAAAATACTAGCTGACTTGTTTTCTATTTCAGAAACACACCATCAGCAATGGTTATCAAATCAGTTAGATACTTCTATACATCAACAGGTTATGGCTATTCGCAAACGCCTTGTCGGTAAATTAGCACGAGAGAAGAAATTATATAATCTTGAACATGAATTAGGCTACGATGGCATTATTCATCATTTTAAGAACTATATTCTACGAGGCGAAAAGCAGTACATAGAAAAATTTAACAAGAGCTTTGTACTAGCAGCTGAAGATATAAGTGCCTTTAGACAACTCAACAACTTAACCACAGAAGAATTAGAGTTGGTTCAAGTTTTAGAACAAACAATCAATAACTATAAGCAAAAGCTATTAATTGCTCAGCAGCTTAAACATGAAGGCGAAGCAATACACAACATTGATGCAAAAGTGCGGTTTGATGCTACCGAGGCGACTATCGCGATTTCCCAGCTTCAGCAGTATAAAATTAATGTTGTGGAAGAAAACTGGTGGCAATTAGCATCTGAACACATCGATCTTTTTCGAGAAATCAGTATTCACATTAGTAGTGAAATGAAAGATTTAGCTGCTCAAAGCGAACGTAAAGCTGGCATCGCGATGTTCACATTTATTGCTATATTTACTGTTGTTTTTCTTTGTGTACTGTATTTATCTTTTACAACTGTTAAGCGTATTGTTAAAAAAATAACACATATTGCTGATGCAATGAAACAGATGCAAATTGATCATAAGTTTAATGTGCCTTTAGCTATTGACGGCTCTGATGAAGTAGCAGAAATGGCTCATGCTTTTAATCAAATGCTAGCAGAAAGAAAAAAATCTGAAAGTGAATTAAAAATATCTGCTGCGGTTTTCAAATATGCATCAGAGGCGATTATGATCACTAATGAAAATAATCTTATTGAAACGGTCAACCCCGCCTTTTGCACAATCAGCGGTTATAAGCCTTCAGAAGTCATCGGCAAACCAGCAAATGTGTTGAGTTCAGGCAAACATACTCCTGCTTTTTATCACAGCATGTATAAAGAGTTAGAAAAATCGAACAGCTGGCAAGGAGAGATTTGGAATACAAGAAAAAATGGCGAAATATACCCCGAGTTTTTAGCGATTAGTGTGGTTCGAGATACGAGTAATAAGCCTATTCAGTATATTAGTTTATTTTCAGATATTACCAAGCATAAAAAATATGAAGAAGATATTTGGTTACAAGCAAATTATGACTCTTTAACCGGTTTACCGAATAGAAAAATGTGTTTAGAACGTTTGCATTTTGAAATTAGCCATGAAAAAAATCAATATAATCAACTAGCTTTAATGTTTATAGATTTAGACCGTTTTAAAAATGTTAATGACACTTGGGGACATAATAGTGGTGATGAGCTGTTAAAATTGGCCGCATTAAGGTTAAATAATTGTATCCGAGAAAGTGATACTGTTGCCCGCTTTGGTGGTGATGAGTTTGTAGTTATTTTGGCAGGAACGGTTAACAGAATAGACATTGAGAGAATAGTGAAGAAAATTCTTGCTAAGTTATCAGCCCCTTTTATGTTGAATAGTGATAATGATGAAGGTCAAAACGAGGCCGTGGTTTCTGCAAGTATCGGAATTACTATCGCACCAACTGATGGTAATAATGTGGAAGTGTTACTTAAAAATGCTGATACGGCAATGTACCAAGCAAAAGAGTCAGGCAGAGATGGCTATAAATTTTTTACCTCGAGTATGAATGAGGTTGTTACTGCTCGAATGAAAGTAGAACAAGCATTAAGAAAAGCCGTAAAAGAGCAAGAGTTTGTTTTGCACTACCAACCCGTTGTTTCTTTAAGTACCGGTGACTTTATCGGAGCAGAGGCTTTAATTCGCTGGCAACACCCTGAAGACGGTTTAGTTTACCCCGATAGTTTTATCAGTATTGCAGAAGAAACCGGTTTAATTGAGCCAATCGGTCAATGGGTTATTGAGCAGGCATGTCAAGATTTAAAGCATTGGCATGATCTTGGGTTAAAGATTCAGGTTGCTGTTAATGTTTCAAGTAGACAGTGCAAACAAACGAGTGAAATACCGATAACAAGTGTTATTCGCAAAGCCCTGGTTGATAATAATATCGCACCAAGCTACTTAAAAATTGAAATTACAGAAAGTTTATTAATGGATAACTCTCAAGAAATGATTTCCTCACTTCAGGACATTAGGGATTTAGGTGTTGATATACATATGGATGACTTTGGTACTGGTTACTCTTCATTGAGTTATTTAAAACATTTTCCTATTGATGTATTAAAAATAGATCGCTCTTTTATTGAAGGAGCAATATCAGACCAAACAGACGCTAGTTTAGTGGAAGCCGTTGTTCTTATTGGTCATAGCTTAAAGTTAAAACTTGTTGGAGAGGGGATTGAAACACAGCAACACTTTGATTACTTAGCATCATTGGGTTGTGATTATGGTCAAGGGTATTTTATTTCGAAGCCAATACCCGTCGAAGATTTTATTGATTTATGCCAATCACGGTTACTGTCTTAATGCGCTTAGTTAATTATATTTAAGCTTTCAATAGACGTGGTATTGATAAGTTACATGTCTATTGAATTCCGCTTGCCACGCTTATTCGTTTTTAGTTTATCTCACCCTCAAATGCACTGTGTTAGTCAGTCAAACCTTCTTGGCGATAAAGTTGCCAACGACAGCTAATATTTAGCAAGTAATTTTAGTGTGCGATTTGTAAAACGAAATTGGTTGTAAAGATAGCAAAAATATCTGCAGGAGCAGTTTATGATGTTAATAAGTCATTTGAATTTTTAGAAAGATGCGTAAAGCAAAAGTGGTCGGTGATGCAAGATTCGAACTTGCGACCCCTTGGACCCAAACCAAGTGCGCTACCAAGCTGCGCTAATCACCGAATATTCTTTTGACGTTTTACATTGTAACTTTTGGGGAGGTAAAGAATGGGGTGGCTAAAGGGACTTGAACCCTCGACAACCGGAATCACAATCCCGTTGTTGGTATAGGATTTAGTTGGATGAGCGTGTATTAAGCTAGATGCTGCAAGTGTTGTTCATGTCATAACTTGTATTTAGGAGTAATTCATTAGCTTTGCAAACTTACAGAATAGTACCAGAGAGTATTTACGGCATCTTCATTAATCTTTCACTTCGCCACACTCTAATGATTTGCATACTAATTTTATTTAATACGTAAACAATACGAAAAGGTGAATGAATCAATTCTCTAATAGATGACATTTGAAATTCAGGAACTTGCCTGCCAATTTTAGGGTTATCAGGTAATGTTTCAATGTGGTTGATTATTTCTAAAATAAAATTCTCGCCAACTTGTGGTACCTGTTGTTCGGTGTAATACGACCTTATATCTTCTAAATCACATATCGCTGATTCTGCAAATTCAATTTTCACAACTATAAACCAAGCCTAGATTTTACATCACTGATATCCGATTTTTTGCCTTCTTTGATATCTAGCATGCCCTTGGCAACAGCTTTTATGAAAGCAAGCTCTTCAATATTTTTTTCATAGTCATCGAGACCTTGAACCACAGCAACACCTCTTCCTCGACTGGTAACTAAAATAGGCCTATGTGAATCTTTAGCATGATTAACTACCTTACCAGGATTAATTTTTAGGTCTGATAAAGGAATCACATCTTCTGAGAATTTTGGTTGCATAGAGCACCTCTGAAAAATTTTAATAACACCAGTTTACAGCACCTGTTTGTTTTTATCTAGAAATGATACGTCCAACATGTCCTTTTATGGACAGGATCTAGCTAAAGCAAATAGTCAATTAAAACTCAGTGGTCATTACGCTATTAAATTTATGGTGTAATGACTTGCTTACTTCAAACACACCTCTCTGACAGGCGAATTAAATATTCGGTTGTCAGTATGAACTACAAAAATCTAAGGGAAATAATTGAATGAGTAACAACATTTCAGATAGTGCTATGAAAGGAGCAGCTACAGGTGCATTGATAGGCTCACGATTTGGTCCGCAAGGCATAGTAATTGGTGCTGCGGTTGGTGGTATTGTCGGTTTTATTTTTGATGATTGACTAAATAGCAGGCTAACACTGTTAGTTAGCCTGCTATTTGAAAATAGACATGTTGGGCGTTTGGGCATGTGTTCTATAATGATTGAATTTTTTTGCTTTGCAGTCATAGTTTCTTGCTAACGCTCATACTTAATGCGGCTGACTTTACCATTAATCATTTTTAATTCGTAAAGTTCACAGTGGGAGTACTTAGAATCGGCCAAGGCAAGTAACTTTGCTTTTTTCTCACCATCCATTTTTAGACCAAAGGTAATTGATGCTAGTTCCTTGGGATAGAATTTAAAGTCTGAGTATTTCTTGTCATCTATTATCTTGGGTTTGCAGATGACTCTCCATTCTCCTTCATGCTTCCAACCTTTTGATTTAGTGTGATAAATAGCTAATCTAGTTTCTCTATTTTGCTCTTTAGTTGGTCCGTATAAATAGAAATCTACAGCACTTCCAATCGTAGGGATATCATCAGAATATCTAACCTTTTCAGCTTCGGCAAATGGTGTAGATAGTTCATTTATATGTCGGAAACCCAGCATGCAGCCCTTAGAGCTGTCACCGTAATGCGCCCACATCAAGGGGTTCATATCATTTTCAGTTAAACAAAAGCACCTAAGTGATCCGTCATTATTTAGTTCTGTATTTTTCCTAAAAAGATCTTCCATATCCCCTTCACTTTGAGGGATGGAACTATCTATCGATGATAAAGCCGAATCTGCGGAGATTCCTTGGCTTTTCAATTTCCATAGCATTGCAATGAGCATCTGTGTCCATTGAGAATAAACTGTCAAGTCTAAGGGCTCGTTCGAATATGCAAGCTCAACAAGCTTTTGTGAATAAATAGGCCGTGCTTCTACAAAGTTAGGAGACAGTCTGGGCATTCTTTGTAGCTCACTAACGTCGTTGAATTGGCAAGGACTTTGCCACCTCAACTTACCTGTATCAAGTATAATTTGAGCTGTTTCAGCAGTTGTATATTTATAAAGAAGATCTGGGACTACCACTTTTTTCTCCAGAGGGTTAACGCCTTGTTAAGCCTCTACCTCTTCGCTTTGATTAGTTAAAATTACATCTTTAGTGTATTCAGAATATGATTCTTGCAGATATTTCAAGCCATCTGAATTATCAATATTAATATCCAATTGCTTTCTAACAAACTCTAATCGATGCTTACACTCTTGAATTAGCTCGCCCCAGGTTTTTACCCATATAGTAATGCCATCCGCATCATATATTACCCCTTTACCTTTGTTGTCTTGTTTCAGGCGTCTCTTAGCGTAGGCATCTAAATCGTTTGAAATGATCCAGAAATTCCATTTAGTATTAAGGTGTTTAAATCTTTCGTCTTCTGCGACAGCAAACGCGTAAGATTCAATTTGGTTAATTTCATCCTGCCCAATTTTTACTTTTGGTGCCTTCAGCTCAACAACCAAATGCTCTCTTTCATCGGCGTGGTTCTTCCCAATACTTCTAGTGAGCATTAAATCAACAATACCTACTCGGCCATCTATTCTTGTAACTGGTTTGTCGAGTTGTATGTCGACTCGTTTTTTATTCAAGTGAACTTTGAGTACTTCACTTAGAGATTGATCATTAACAGTCAAAGAAAACTCATCCCCAAAAACCCATGTGTTCTCAGCAAGAATTTTATGTAGCTGTGTTCTCTCTTTTAGTACTTTCTTTTTCTCAGGGTGAAATAATATTTCTTCTAAACCTGTAATGAACTTTAAACGGTCTGATACTACTTTTGAGGCACTAATAATTGAAGAAAGCGAAGCCTCTTTAAGAAGTTCGGCCAATTCAGATTGTTTTCCTTTAGTTAAATTTAATACTTCAGTCAAGATGATATGTAAATCATCTGGATTGGAGCCAACAATTTGTTTTAGCAAACGGAACTGAAACTTTTTAAGTTTAATATCAGACCTATCAAACTCTGGAATTTGTTCGCTAATATTGAGTGCTAAAATATCAAAAACTTGTCTTTCAGCCTCCTCAATTGGACCATTTAGAACATTAGCGTAAGGATAAATGTTTTCCTTTTTCCACTTTTCTATTTTATCCGCAGATAACTCAAGCCTACGTAGCATAAAGTGATTCTTTAACGCAGATATAGCTTCATCTATTGGTTTAGATAGCGAAGGCTCTAGCTCTCCAAGGCTTAATGTACCAACGGTATTTAATTTACTAATATGATCTGATTTTAAATAGGCAGTGTATGAAAAATCACCAGTCCCCCTAATCGTTTTTTCATAGGGTAATAATGGAAAGCCATTATTATTACAAAGTTGAATTTCATTAGAAGTTGCGTTATTCCATTCTATAATTTCAAGCTCATAAGAATAGTCAGCATTATCAAATAATACATCACCTAAAGGGAGGTTAGTTTTGTTCTTTATTTGGCTTTCAGGGTCAACTCGCTCACCGTCAACATAAAGCTTTATTGATTTATATTGTGATAGATATATAGCGAATACGGATGAAAAATATTCAAGTAATCGAGCTTTATTGAGGGAGGTAAATTCTTTGATCGGTTCGTATATTGAAACAGTTGTCCCTGTAGATTGGCTAGCGCTAATTTTAGGTGTAGTCGGGTAAAATATACCTTTATTATCAGCTTTTCCTTTCATAGTGTATGAAAGTGTATTTTCACCATCAAAGAAGGAAGTATTCCATTCTACTATTCTTCCAATAGCAAAGGATTTAAACCTACCTTGCCCCTCTTTACCGTGTAAAAAACGCCCTTTAGGTGATACACCTTTTTGCCCTTTCCAAGAGCCCCCTAGTGAACTAAACAGTTTTTTTGACTCTTGGTGAATTATCCCCAGCCCGTCATCTTTTACATGAACAGCCTGTAAACCAAAGTCAGTTCGGTCTATTGAAACTTGAACTAAATCAGCATCAGCATCGAATGCATTCCAAACTATTTCAGTCAGAGCACTTAAAACGGGAGCGCGAGAGACTTTATCCAAATGATCCTTTTTTACTTCTACTTTAATTAAATCTTCCATGTAACACCTAAATTTGAATAAAACACTAAACCGTAATGTATTTTTTTGTCTCAAACTTTACGTCATAAAATGAACTTACTCAATATGTTAAAGAAAATCTTTAGTAATTAAAAAAGGCACAGGAACTAGACAGTAAATTCCCTAAACAGGCAGAATTAATTAGTTCCGATCGATGTTGAAGGTATGAGCTAGAAGTTGGATATATGTGTAAGCAATTAGATCTAATTAGCTTCAAATACTCACAGAATATGCACAGGAGCAGTTTATGAAGTTAGAGTTTAATCTGAATTTTGAGGAGGATATTTAAATCAAAAGTGGTCGGTGATGCAAGATTCGAACTTGCGACCCCTTGGACCCAAACCAAGTGCGCTACCAAGCTGCGCTAATCACCGATATACTTTTTACTAAACACATACAGAAAGATGGGGTGGCTAAAGGGACTTGAACCCTCGACAACCGGAATCACAATCCGGGGCTCTACCAACTGAGCTATAGCCACCACTGAACTTACTTAAACCGCCTTGTGGTAAGGCGCGAGGATTGTATTGCATTTCAGGGTTAATTGACAAGAAAAATATCGAATTTTTTTAATATTTTCTTATTTTTTTTGTGCTGATTAACGTTTACGCTATTTTTTGGATAAAAAAGCAACTTTAAGTTATGTTAAAATACTTTACTTGCCATTGCTCCTGCAATTAATTCAGACGATTTATACTTTATTTTCTCTAAAGAAAATTTTTATATCTTGAATATTTTCACTTGATCGGACAAATCGGCAGCAAGTGTGGCTAACTCGTCACTGGCAGCAGAAATCTCTTTTGCACCATCACCCGTTTCAACCGATATATCACTGATCTGTACTGCTTGCTGGCTAATGTCTCTGGCGACTTCACTTTGCTGCTGAGTAGCGGTAGAAATTTGAATGTTCATATCAGAAATTAATGATACGGAAGCTTCAACTTCGGTTAATGAACGGGTAACTTCATGGGTTTTTTCGACAATATTTTTTGCTTGTTCACTGCCCATATTCATTGAGTCAGTTGCTTTGCTCACCTTACTTTCTAACGATTGGATCATGTTTTCAATTTCAATTGTGGAATTTTGGGTATTTTGCGCGAGAGTTCTTACTTCATCTGCTACAACAGCAAAGCCACGCCCTTGCTCGCCTGCACGTGCCGCTTCAATAGCAGCATTTAATGCCAGCAAGTTAGTTTGGTCGGCTATGCCTTTGATAACGACAAGAATGTTAACTATATTGGTCGTGCCTTCTTGTACTTCATCAATTAGCGCTTTAGAGGTCAAAATCCCATCAGATAGTTGCCTGATTTGTTCTATGGTTTGGTTTACCGCTATTGAGCTGGTATTAACTAGTCGCTTAGAGTCGTCGGCTGCATCTGACGCTTCAGATGTTCGATTAGTGACATCATCAATTGATGCGCTCATTTCATTGATAGCGGTTGCCACTTGATCGGTTGCTTGATGTTGTCGGCTAACATTATTATTAGTATGAGCGGTGATGCTTGAAAGTTCTTGTGAAGCTGTTGCTTGTTGCTCTGCTGATGTGGATATGTGCTCGATCATATCTTTTAACTTTAACATCATGTCTTGCATAGCTTTTTGCAATAGACCAAGTTCATCACTCTGATTAATCGTGATAGTTTGCGTTAAGTCGCCTGATGAAACCGACTGTGCTGCCTTTACTGCCTCTACAATAGGCAAACTGATATTTCTAGCAATGAAAAGGCCAATCAATGTGATGATAATAGACGCGATAATGACAATAATTGTTGAAATACGAATTAGTGTATTGGCCGTAGCAAATGCTTCGACTTCATCCATTTCGGCAATCAGCGCCCATTTAAAGTCACCTATATTAAGTGTACTAAAAGAAGATAATACAGAGTTGCCGTTATAGTCTGTAATAATTCTACTCGCCGATTCTCCATTAAATGCCGCTGTGACAGCTTCGGTGTCAACTCCGTTGTTTGCTACCGTTCCAGCAAATGAGGCTAAGATAGAGTGGCCTTCAGGGTCAAGAAAAGAGTCTGAACGCATACGTTTATCTTGCCCGACTAAATAAGTTTCTCCTGTTTTACCCATACCATCACGCTGCTGCATAATTTCATTAACTTTATTAATTGGAAACTGTAAGGCGACATATCCAATGGTTACGCCTGTGTTATCGGCGATTTTTGTCATCATAAATGCGGCGGGCTCATTATTTGATGGCGGATAAGGTTTAAAGTCACTAACCGAAATTTCATCGACATTAGTATTTTTAGCTTTGTTAAATACCGAGCCCATACTGCTATCCGCAAGGTTTGAGCTATCAATATTCATGCCTAAATCTGACTCTTTAGCAGCGCTAAATACTATGGTGCCGGTGTTGTCGATTAGAAATAGGTCATACCAAGCATTAATGTTATTGATACGGGTGAAATGTTCACCGTACTGTTGTTCAAGGGCTTGCCAACTGTTGCTTGAAATTCCACTACTTGCTGTTGCTTCTGCAAACTTTTTTAAGGCGATAGCGGTGGAAGGGTCACCATTTAGTACGAGCAAGCTAGATTTTAAAGATGCTATGTAGTTTTCTAGCTGAGACTTTTTAATGGTTCTTACAGATTCTAACTGGTTGAATGCTTGGGCTTGAATAGAGTCTTTTGCCATATTTATGCTAAAAAATGCAAAAATAATTAAAGGAAGTAATGACAGAGATAAAAAAGAAAAAGTAAGTTTGTGATTGATTTTCTTAAATTTTAACATTGAGTTAAATACCTTATTTTCGAACATCAATATTTTATTTTATATTGTGATGCTCGTTTGTTACTTCCTCCTTGGTTCGAATGATGTCCTTTGTAATGAGCGTAACACAAAATTACAAAATATCGACTTGCTGGTATGTTTTTGTTGATTGTGATCAAAGTCATTAATTTATTGGGAAATTTTTAGTTTTCAATTTAACTTGCTAATATTAAGTAAAGCTACTTATTAAGATAAAATAATGTCATTGGATAAAATTTCTGCACAAATACCCAACTCTGAAAATGCTGCTGGTCAAAAATTACCGCCAGTTGAATTATGGGATCCTCCATTTTGTGGCGACATTGATTTGCAAATTAAAGCTGATGGTAGTTGGTTCTACAATGGCACTATTTTTAAGCGTTTGTCGTTGGTGAAGCTATTTGCTTCGGTATTGAAAAAAGAGCACGACAGCTACTTTCTAGTAACGCCAGTGGAAAAGGTGGGTATTGTTGTTGACGATGCGCCGTTTTTGATTACACAGTGGCAATGGTTAGACGCTGAGCAATTTCGTATGCAAGTAACAACTAATTTAGATGATGAGTTTATTCTAGATGCTAACCACCCTTTAAACCTTGACGATGCAGGTAACTTATATATTAACGTTAGACGTAACTTAACGGCGAAAGTGCATCGTAATGTGTATTATCAGTGGGTTGATTTGGCAAAAGAAGAAAGTAATGAAAACGGCACTGAATTATGCTTTTACAGTGCCGAACAAAGGTTTGTTTTAGGTGCGCTAGATAACTAGTTTATATGACACGTGAGAAGCGTTGCTTGTTCACGTGTTGCTTCATGTAAGCGTCGAAGCTCATACAAATATTACGAATAAGCAAACGTGCTTTTTGCACAACTTGAATGGATTCACTGGTATTAGACACTAAACCATCATTGATGAAAGTTTCTAGTAACGGTAAATCTTCAGCAAAATACTCATCAAAGTTAATATCAAATTTAGCACTTATTTTCGCTTTATCGACGTATAAATTACACATTAATTCACGAATAACTTCACCACGAATAATGTCATCAGTAGATAGGCTAACGCCTTTCACATGGGCATGCGCTTGCTTGTCGATAGCTTTGTAATAATCTTGTAGTTCTTTGGTGTTTTGGCTAAAGCTGTTGCCAATAGCACTAATTGATGAAACCCCAAGTCCTAATAAATCACAGTTGCCTTTCGTGGTATAGCCCTGAAAGTTTCTGTGTAATGTGCCATCTTTTTGCGCTATAGATAATTCATCTTGTGGTTTGGCGAAATGGTCCATACCAATAAAGTCGTAACCAAAATCACACAGTTTTTCGATAGCTAATTTCATTAAAGCAAATTTTTCATCAACACTAGGTAACCATTCATCTCGAAGCTTACGTTGGGCAGCAAAGCGTGCTGGTATATGTGCGTAACTAAACAATGAAATACGGTCAACGTCCATTTCATGAGCTTTATTTAAAGTACGAGTAAAGGTATCAATAGTTTGATGTGGCAAGCCGTAAATTAAATCGATGTTTATTGATTTAAAGCCGACTTCTTTCGCATGGGCAATAAAGTTTTCAATAAATTCTGTTGATTGCACACGGTTAATGGTTTGCTGAACTTTTTCGTCAATGTCTTGTACGCCAATACTTAAGCGATTAAACCCTAAACTATATAAATGCTCTGCTAGGTCCATTTCTATTTCACGTGGATCTATTTCAATACTCATTTCTACTTGGTCTGCAAAAGTGAATTTCTCTTTTAACAGCTCAACCAATTTCGTAATTTGTTCGTGTCGTAAAAAGCTAGGTGTGCCGCCACCCCAATGTAACTGCTTTACTGTGTAGTCTTTGAATAATGGTGCTCTTGAGGCAATTTCTTCTGCTAGAAATTCAAGATAAGTATCAGCTTTGTCGCGGTGACGCGTGATAACTTTATTACAACCACAGTAATAGCAAAGGCTGTGACAGAACGGAATGTGCACATATAAAGACAACTCACGATTAGGTGATGCTTCTATGGCTTGCACTAAATGGTCATGTTTGAATTGATCATGAAATTCTAGTGCTGTCGGATATGACGTATATCGTGGGCCACTAGTGTTATATTTCTTTAAAAGTGCGCTATCGAAAAATTGAGTTGCTTGCATGAGTCTTCCCGTTTATCAATCTAACGCCATTATAGATTAACTAGCCGAGCAAACATTGATCAAGCGCAATGCTGATGATGTTATTGTGACTTATATCATTTTTGTTTTTATTTTATCAACAATTACAGTTGGTTATGTTTTATTGTTTGGTCGTGTTTTTTGTTTTATTACTTTTTATGGTGAAATGGAGCCACTTATGCGGCTTCATTGCTTAGCATGCTAGCCCGTTCGTTTGCGTATTGGTGCAACAATTCAAGATCACGACGAATATCTTCAGCTAAAGATGCTTCAAGCTTCATGCGGTCATAATCGAGTTTCATACGTGCCTTTTTATCTAGCTCTTTTCGTGCTGCTAAAATAGGCATATGTTTAATTGCTTCATAGAGCTGAAATACAGCAGGAAATTGCAATTGTAAGTCTTGGCTTAGCTTTAAAGAATCAAGCAGCACGCTTAAACGCCAGCAACCTTCTGCAAGGTCGCACTGTTCTTCTTTCATCGCTCGTACAATGATAATAACACTCGATATTATCTTTTTGTCATGTTGCTGATGGGCTTGTTGTTGTGCTGCTTGAGCTTGTACTTGCGCCAGATTTTGCTGCTTTAATTGTCGTAACAATTTAGTCGCTACTGCCGCGAGCACACCAATAATAACAATGCCTAATAACGTAAGGTAAACCCACGGGTTCGAAAGCATGATTTATCCTTATTCAAATCGTGATAAATCACTATTGTCCATTTTGTCCCAAAGATCGTCTTCAGAGTCTACTTTAGTGCTAGTAACAATGACTTCCTCTTCTTCGTCTATCGCCATTTCTTCGCTAATTTTCTCATGCTTTTCCATTAGCTCATTGTAATAGTCAACTTCTTCAGCACTTAGTGTTTCTTCAGCATCTTGTTTTTCTAGTATTGCCAGTAATCTTTCATCTTGCTCAATACGGTTTAATTGCTCAGCTAGTGTTTCTGCAACTTCTACTACGCGAATTGCGGCAATAGGAGAGCTTTCTTGAACTTTTTTAGGCTGCTTTGTTTTAACTGGTTTTGATTTGATAGGCGCTGTAACGGCTTTACCTAAATCAATTGGTGTTTTGTTGCCAATACGAGGATCTTTTTTAGCCGTAGATTTTTGCGTATTAGCAATGCTAGCCGTTGCTTCTTTTTGACGGTTGCCTGCTTCTTTACCGTTTTTTTTCTTTGCTCTGCGCGGCACTGGTTCTAGAACGGTTTTCTTTCTGTCTTCTTTAACTGCGCCAATTGATCCTGTACCTGGTTTACGTGATTTTTTCGAACGAGACATAGTAATAACTTAAAATAATAATGAACACTTGAGGGTATTTTACGACATTACAGGCTAAACAGCGATAGAAAGAAAAAAAGCGACGTTAATAACGTCGCTTTTGGAGAAGAATGTGGCATTATCCACAAATGTAGTTCCGATTCTTAAGTGGTTATCCTAACCTTTTGTTACAATCCCTATGAATTTGACAGTTTCCAATCTTATTATTATATCTTCCGTGTTTAATTTTATTTTTCTCGGTCATCCTGACACTTTCTTTGGCTATCCGTAATGTCCTTCTGGACAAAATATTCAATACTCATCCTGAGCTTTAAGTGAACAATCCATATTTATTAAATTAATTTCTGCGCTTTTAGCGCTTATTGCTTTCCTTGCAATGACTATCCGTTTTGTTTAATGCTGCCTTAGCAGCTGCCCTATACTTTACTGAAGTTATTTAAAGCAGCAAGCTGTATTTCTAGTTCATTTATTAGACTAAAGTCTACCTGTTACTAACCGGTTGTTTTTAAATGTAATATTATTGTAATTAAATGTAATTTATTTTTTATTTTGTATTTTTAATGGTCAATGTCTTACAAGAAAAGAGGCAAATATGTCGTTATTTTTGTTTTGTAATAACTTACGAAAACCTTCGTTAATAAGGCCTGTAGTGAGTTTGTTTGTTTTTAAATCAATTTGATACTGATTAAACTTGAATAGAAAAATAAATGAATTAGCTATTGTTATTATAATTGCCGATAAGGAGTATTTATTAGCTAGCGGATTATTTAATGAACGTATCTATAGTGTATACAAATGGATAAATAATGACTTTGTAAGCGTAAATGGCAATTGATTCTTGGCAGGCTGTTAACGCTAATTATTGCTAACGACCTGCCTTTTAAAAATTCACCAGTGTATTAGTCTTCTTGCTGATGAAGCCATGCTGCGTGAGTAGGGGCTTTTTTCGTTTGCGCCCATTCTTCCACCATTAATGGTGCTACGCGTTTAAGCTCCGCATATTGCTCAACTGTACCAGTATTGGCTGCTAACTCTAAACGATGGCCATTAGGATCAAAGAAGTAAATTGATTTAAATACGCCATGATTAACTGGCCCTAACACTTCAATGTTTTGTGCTTGTAAGTCTGCTTTTGCGGCAACCAAAGCGTCAACATCTTCAACTTCCAATGCGATATGTTGTACCCATTGTGGGGTATTTTCATCGCGGCCCATATTTGGCGAGTTTGGTATTTCAAAAAAAGCTAATACGTTACCCATACCAGCATCAAGAAATATATGCATGTAAGGGTCGGGAGCCTTAGTTGACGGTACTTCATTTTCTGCAATGGCAACGGTAAGTTCCATGTTTAAATGTTTTTGGTACCAGTCGACAGTTTCTTTCGCGTCTTTACAACGGTAAGCCACATGATGGAAGCGTTTTAAATTAATCATAGTATTGTTATTTATGCGATTCTCGAATGAGTTAATTTTTACCATAACTCAATAAACCGCCCTAATTTTCTAGTTAGTTTTGTACATTTATGTTGTCAGCATATGCGTACGCTTTAGTTTACATAGCCGTTGGTTGGTATCAACCGCTGTCTGCTGATGAGCTTTATTTATGGCTCTGCCAGCGCTTTACTAATTCTTCATCAACCACTTTAAAAGCAATGCCTGATATTGGTGAGTCAGAGACTGTACAAGTTGATTGTAGTAACAAGTCATCACGAAAGTAATGGCAGATCAGTTCACTGCTTGCTGGTGTATGGTCAAGCAATGCTTGTAATGACTTTTCTGTCATTTTGAGGTTGTCGATGGCAATTAATAGATCATTAACGGCAAGCCCTGCTTTTGCTGCGGGTGAGTTATCGAGCACTTGGGTAATTTTCAAGCCAGTTGCTTGGCTTTTAAAGTGTGCACCAAGGTAAGCTTGGTATTGCGATGCTGAACAAGTTTCTACACTATTAATACTTTTAAATTTTTGCTTTTGTAATGCAACACCAACATCGGCTAAATCTTCGGTAAGATCAATGCGGTCATTGCTATATAAGTGATGTTTAAATGATGCTGAAATATCTTCACCACATAGTATGTTGGCGATGTTGATAAAGTCATCTTCAGTGGTACCGACGCTGGTGCGACCAAAGTGGATCCATAACTCTCGCATTAAGGTATCCAAACTGTATTGCCCAGCTGATTTGCTGCGAATGGTTAAATCTAGCCATAAAGCGATTAACGAGCCCTTGGTATAATAACTGACGATGTTATTAACTGCGTCGGGGCCTTGCTGGTAAAATTTCGTCCAAGCATCGAAGCTAGACTCAGTAACGCTCTGTTTTAATTCACCGTCGCCACGATAAACTCGAGTGGCTGTTTTTGCTAGCAAGGCTAAGTAATCATCAAATGTAATCAGGCCTGTTCGGTATAGCGAAAAATCATCGTAATAAGAGGTAATGCCCTCAAATGCCCATAATTGCTTGGTATAAACCTCTTCTTGCAAGTTATATGGGGTGAACTCTTTTGGCTTGATTCGACAAACATTCCAAGCATGAAAGTATTCATGTGAACATAAACTTAAAAAGGTTTTGTAATTGTCACTAAGCTCTGCGTTTGGTTGTTGGGCATTAGGTAAATCAAAGCGACTTGCTTGTAAAATGGTAGAATTTTTGTGTTCTAAGCCGCCAAAGCCACTTGCTTGTAAATGGGTGATAAACCAATATTCTTGGAAAGGTGCCTCGCCAAACATGTTTATGTGATGCTGGCATAACTTACTGATATCGTCAGCTAAGCGCGCCGTATCACCATAATGTTTACTGGTAAATACTAAATGGTGTACTACACCTTCAACGATAAATTCTGTGCTATCAAACTCACCAATAGCGACAGGGCAATCAATTAAGTGCTGATAATTATCGGCGATATATCGGCCAAATTGATATTTCTCTGTTTCTGTTGCCCGTGTTAGCCCTGTTGCCACTCGCCAGGCTTGTTGTTCTGTAGTGGTTGGTTGCTCAATAATTAGTTCGCAAGGTAAGTCGCTTAGCTCTAGCACTTGTAAGAATGTTGAACTGCCATTAAAAAATCCTCGCTGACTGTCTAGGTAAGCAGTACGTACTGAAAGGTCAAAAGCAAATACTTGATAGGTAATGTTAACTTGTTCGGTGTTAGCAACCAGTGACCAAGTTTGCTTATCATTCTTGCTCAGTAAAATAGCGTTTTGGTCATTATCAAAAGCATTTATTTCAATGATGTTTTTAGCAAAGTCACGGATCATATAACTGCCGGGTAACCATGCAGGTAAAGATAAAGTATAAGTTTGTGCAGGTGTCGTTTGAAATGATAAAGACACTTCAAATAAGTGACTGTTTGGCTTGAGAGGAGAAATTTTATATTGGATCATAAAGGCACAAATGTTGATAAGATATTTGTGCCTCAATGTAGCAGAGTTAGCCTGATAAAACAGCTAAGCAGCTTGTTAAAAAGTTAGCTTAAAATTACAGTTTTATCTTTATTTAAACAAATGCGTTGTTCAGCATGCATTTTAACTGCCTGACAAAGTGCGGCTGCTTCCAAATCGTGGCCAAGGTGCACCATTTGCTCAATGGTAAAGGTGTGATTAATCGGTTTTACTTCTTGAACAATAATCGGTCCTTCATCCAAATCAGCGGTAACATAATGCGCAGTCGCACCGATAACTTTGACCCCGCGTTGATGAGCTTGATGATAAGGTTTCGCGCCTTTGAAACTTGGCAAGAATGAGTGATGAATATTAATCGCCTGACCACGTAAACTATGACACAACTCGTCGGACAGTATTTGCATATATCGGGCAAGTACTAATAAGTCTCCATTATATTGCTGATAGAGCGCTAGTAGTTGCTGCTCTTGTTGCGCTTTATTACTTTTATCTATCGGCAAATGGTGAAACGGAATGTCGTGCCATTGTGCAAGTGCCTGACAGTCAATGTGATTAGAGGTAATTGCAACAATGTTGACCGGTAATACACCTGCTTTCCATTTGGTCAGTAGTGAAACTAAACAATGATCGTCTTTTGATACGGCAATAACTACATTCGGTACATTGTTGCGCTCACGCAACTGGTATTGCATATGCAGAGGTTTTGCTAGTAAATCAAGCGCTTGGGAAAACTCGTCTATGGTAACGTTTAATTCCCGATCATCAAAAGCAATACGTGAAAAGAAAGTTTCGGTGTAGGGGTCACTGTACTGACACGTTTCGGTAATAAATGCACCGTGCTCGAAAAGGCTTTGGGTAATTTTAGCCAATACGCCTGAGGTGTCAGGGCATTGCCAAGTTAAAATATAGTGGTGCGTATTTTCCATGTTTTTATCAGCTTTTAAATACTACGATTTTTCAGTGTGTCATTTCAGCTGGATGATGATAAATACTTTTCTGCTATATGCTAATGCCTTTCAAGCCTTAGTTTATTTGGCTATTAGTTTACTTAATTTTTAGCTTAATTCAGTTTTATGTTGAATATAAAGTGCTTCAACTTTCTCGCGCGCCCATTCAGTTTTACGTAAAAACTTCAAACTTGAATTAATACTCGGGTTATCGGTGAAACAACGCACTTTGATTTTTTCTCCAAGATACTCAAAACCGAAGTGTTCAACGAGCTGAGTAACGATTGTTTTTAGAGTAACACCATGTAGAGGGTTATAAGGTTGGTTGTCCATTCTACTTTCCAATAAAATATTGTTTCGCTATTCTAACACCAAACGTCAGGTGGTGAACATCGGCACTATTTACCATCTACATACGCGGGTACATTATTGCTGTGAAGCCCTGGATGGCTAAGAACGGTCATAGCACCATGACATATTGTTCATCCTGAACATCGTCATTCCTTGCTGTCCATAGCACCATGACATACTGTTCATCCTGAACATAAAAAACGACGCAAAAGCGTCGTTTTTTTATTTTGGTGGTTACTTCAATTAGCTAAAGTGTGCTTCTAAAGCTTCGCTGCCGCCAATAAGCTTACCGTCAATAAATACTTGTGGCACAGTATCAGCATTAGTAATGGCTTTGAACATCGTTAAGTTCACGTCTTTACCTACTTCTAAATCTTCAAAAGTAAAACCTTTTTCGGTTAATAGCGCTTTTGCTTTTTTACAGTATGGGCAGGTTGGTTTGCTAAATACTGTGATTGCAGATGTTTGACATGCCGCAGGGTTAATGTGACTTAACATAGTATCAGCATCTGATACTTCAAACGGGTCGCCTGGAACGTCTGGTTCGATGAACATTTTTTCAATGATGCCATTTTTAACTAGCATCGCATAACGCCAGCTACGCTTACCAAAACCGATCGCGGCTTTATCAACTAGCATGCCCATTGCTTCAGTGAAATCGCCATTACCGTCAGGAATAAAGCTGATATTGTCGGCATCTTGGTCTTGTGCCCAAGCATTCATTACAAACGTGTCGTTAACTGACATACAAATAATTTCATCAACACCATTAGCGAATAATGTCGGAGCTAATTCATTGTAGCGTGGTAGGTGTGATGATGAACATGTTGGCGTAAATGCACCCGGTAATGAAAAAACTACTACGGTTTTATTATTGAAAATTTCATCGCTATTACGTGTTGTCCATTCGTCATTAGCACGTAAAGTGAAGGTAACATTTGGGACTTTTTGTTGCTCTTTGTTTTCTAACATAATGGCTCCGTTGATTAATCTTAAATACTACTGCGTTTTGCTATGAAGTTATTATCCAATCAATTATCGTTTTGGTAAAATGATTAAAATCGATTTTATCAATCTAAAAAATAGATTGATAAAGATTTGAGTCTTGCTGGTTCAGTGTAGTTAACTATTTTTACTAAGCCAGTGCTTTATTTCGTCAACTAACTGGTCGATTTGCATAATAAGTTCGGCGGCGCTGATATTCATTTGTTGCTGCTCATGACTTTGCGCCTGAGATTCTATTTGTTGAGCGATAGCATCGAGTTTTTGCCCACATAAATAACGCACACTACCTTTTATCTTATGGGTGATTGCTTGAATATTCGGATACTCCAACGCCACAAGTGCTGATTTGAAGTCAGTTTTGTCTTTCGACCAAGAGCTGATAAAAAGTTTAGCAACTTCCGTGCTTAATTCTATATCGTCTCCGTTTGTCGCTAATAGCGCTTGAGGCTCGAATAAGTGAAAATTAAGTTCAATACTGCTTTGATCTTCAGATTTATTTTTCATTTGCTGTAATTGCCGATAAGCGTGGTTGAGTTTATTGGTTATTTGCTCTTGTGGGCAGGGTTTAGCCATATAATCATCAAATCCTGCTTCTAAGCATGTTTCGGCTGCACCACTGAGCGCGTCTGCAGTAACTGCTATTAACCATAATGGCCTGATATGCTTGATAGCACTCAGGCGCTTTGCTAATTCAAAGCCATCTAAATTCGGCATGTGGCAATCAGAAATAATAATGTCGTATGGCTGTTTTGTGTGCATTTCCAATGCTTGCTGGCCGTCATAAGCAATATCAGCGAATATTTTTAAGCGCTCTAGTTGCGCGCTTAAAACTTTAATATTAACTAAGTTGTCTTCAGCAATGAGTACTCGAGTATCCTGAAAACGTAAATCTTCTTCGGTGTTAATTATGCGGACATTTTCCCTGCGGTCATCAGTGCTTTGTGCAAGTAATGCACGTTTAAGTTTTAGGTTAAAAGAAAAGGTGCTACCTTCATTTTCCGACGATTCTAAGTCTATTTTACTGCCCATGGCGGTGACAATTTCTTGGCAAATACTTAAGCCTAAGCCGGTGCCGCCAAAATTACGGGTTATTTCATCATTTGCTTGAATAAAAGGGGTAAATAACAGTGCTTGTTTGTCTTTTGCAATGCCAATTCCGCTGTCTTGCACGGCAATATTAATGATGTGGTAGGTATTATCATTACTGACGGTTTCTTCGACGATGCGTATTGAAAGTTTAATATGACCTTTAGGGGTGAATTTCTTTGCGTTGCTGAGTAAATTGTTTAAAATTTGCGTTAAACGGGTAGGGTCAGTGAAGTAACTATGTGTGATATTCTGGTCAATTTCTAATGTGATTGGCGTATTGTTTTCTTGTGATATATGACTAATGCTTTTAATCACATCTTTGGCAATTAAGTGTAAATTTGACGCTACTGATTCTAGTGTTAATTTGCCCGCTTCGATTTTTGAAAAGTCTAATACGTCATTGATTAAAGCAAGTAAGTTTCGGGCTGAGCCTTTTAAAGTCATTAACAGCTCTTGTTGCGAGTTATTCAGGTCGGTAAATGACAATGACTCAGCCATGCCTAAAACACCATTCATTGGTGTGCGAATTTCATGACTCATACGCGCTAAAAAAGTTAATTTTTCTTGTGCCGATTGTTCTGCTTTTTCTCGTGCAATTTCTGCTTGTGATAATGCATCGGCAATTTCACGTTGCTCGGCTTTTTTTACCCGACGACGTCGGTAATTAAACCAAATGATAATTAATGATGCGAAAGTGAAAAAGAATAATAAGAAGCGAGCGTTTTGATAGGTAACGGCAATTTCATCATTATTGCTTTGCTGATTTACAAAAGCGGATTTATTCCATTTCGCATAAATATCATCTAAGCGCAGTGCTGAAATATCACTAATGGCTCGGTTGATGATGGTAAGTAAACGAGTATTATCTTTATGGCTAGCAAAGGTAAAGTTTGCATCAGGCAAAAATTCTGGCAATGGTTGGCTGGTGAGGCTAGAAAGTTGCATTTTCTTAATCAAATAGGCTGAAGACAATGACTGGCCAATAAATGCGTCTACGTCATTATTCGCCACCGCCAATATCGCTTCATCAACATTAGTGTAATGTTGAAATTTAGCATCGGGATATTTTTGCTGTAAATATTGACCTGAAGTCAGTTGTTCGACTATCGCTATTTTATTGTTACTTAGGTTCTCGATGTTAATTTGTTGATGATCGTTAACACGATAGATCAGGCTATGATTGGCCTCAAGGTAGGGCATGGAAAAGTTAAAGAATTTTTCGTAAGCAGGGTTACGTTCGATGTGAACTAAAATATCGGCTTGCTGACTTTTAATGCTTTCAATGGCCTGCTGATAATTGCGAACGTACTGCGGCCGAAAAACTAGGCCAGTTTTTTCTGTAATCAACTCTATTAAGTCAATTGCATAACCTCGTTCAGTAATATTATTGAGGTTTTTAGTAATCACATAAGGCGGGAAACCTTGCTCCAATATTGGATATTGCAATTCATTATGGTCGATGAGGTATTGTTTTTCGTTTTCGGATAAATCTTGAATATAATTGCCAAGGGTAATGTTAATGGTGCCATTACCACTAAAAGCATACTTTTTACGCCAAAGTTGTGCTTGTAGTGAGCCGACAGCACGTAAGCTTTCATTAATTTTATAGAGTAAATCGCGGTCACTCTCACGCGTAATCGCATGAAAATAGATTTTCGGTGATTCATCATAATTGACTGAGTAATTATCTAGTAGGTTGTAACGTGAAAGTTGCTTAGTTAGGTTCCAAGGCTCAACAGAGTACAGTACGTCATATTGTTTGATATTTTCAATTAAACTAGCAATAGACGGGTAGTAGTGGCGTTCAATATGCTTGCTTAAGTAGCTTAGTGTTCGTGAGTTATTACTGTGAATGCCTATTTTTATATCTTTGTTACTATTTGCACTCATTCGTCTAAATACGCGTTGCTGAAAATTAGCAAAAGGCACACTGTAAAGCACATTTTTTTCTGTTGCTTCCATTACGGCAATAGCGGCGATGTCAATTTCATGATTTGCTAAGGCATCGTATATATCGCGAGATGATAAGTAAACGAACTCAACTGTATGCTGATTATCGATTGACCATATTTGCCAATATTCACGTAAAAATTGGGTTAAACGTTGCAGTTCACTATTGCCGGTTTCCTCTAATGCTTCTTGATTTGGCAGTGCAATTCGCAAAGCTACTTTTTTTGTCGTCAATTCATCAAGTTTTTCAGTTGCTTGGGTTGGTAGACAAATGCATGCCGCAATTAAAAAAAATAATTGAAATAGTGAATGTATAAGTAATTTTTTCATTGGCATTACATGATGACCCGTTATTGGATACAAATATAAATTTTTAGCAGAGAAACTAAAGTAATATTGTAACTTGAAAAACGCTAAGCGTGAGGAAAATTAGGCGCTGGTAGCAATTTAATATTAAGTAATTACGCTTGATTAACAAACTTAACCTATATATGTAACAAGCAAGTTTTATTTATTGTTTTCGAGGGCGGCATTATTTAGCTGACTAATTTGAGGATTTGCTGAGTCAGACCTTACAGGGCGATAAAATGAGTAATTGCAATTGAGAAAACTGATGAAAGAAAGCGAAAGTATTTTATGTTCTGATTGCAGCATGCTAAATTACAATTATTGAAGTTGTATATACAATTTGAGAGGGTGAAATGTCAGAAAGTTATCGTTTGATTAAAGGTCGTGTGCCTTTATTAATTAGCATGCCACACAATGGCGAGAAAATTCCCGCCGATATTGCCAAAATCATGACTGATAAAGGTCTAGAGGTCACTGATACTGATTGGTATATGGATCGCTTATATGCTTTTGCCGAACAGCTTGGTGCATTTATCCTTATTCCTGAATATAGCCGCTATGTTATCGATTTAAATCGTGACCCTGATGGCGTTGATTTGTATCCAGGCGCAAACAGTACTGAGCTTTGCCCAACGACAGGCTTTGATTTATCGCCACTTTACAAAAATGACAATGCGCCCGATGCCGAACAAATTAGTCAACGTGTTATTGATTATTGGCAGCCATACCATCAAATATTAGCGTCGACCTTACAAAGCTTAAAACAACAGTTTGGCCAAGCGGTATTACTTGAAGCACACTCTATTCGCTCAGAGGTTCCACGTTTCTTTGAAGGACAATTACCCGATTTTAATTTTGGTAGCTCAGATGGTAAGAGTTGTTCAGCCGCTTTAGTGGAGGCTATTACTAATATAGATTATGCTCCTTATTCTATGGTGTGTAATGGTCGATTTAAAGGCGGTTATATTACTCGTGCCTATGGCCAACCAAAAGACAACATACATGCGATACAGCTTGAGCTGTCGCAGCGAACGTATATGCATGAGCTAGAAATGACTTATCATGAAGCGTTTGCAAAACAAGTCCAACCTAAGCTTAAAGCACTAGTAGAAGTGTTGATAGATTTTGCTCAACAGCCATTAGAAAAATAGAGATACGTATGAAACTTTTTGCCAATAAAATTTTGCTTAGCGATGGTTGGGCGTGTGATCAAACCTTAACGATTGAAAACGGTGTTATTACTGATATTACTAGTGGCTTTGCTGATGGTGCTGAACGTGCGAAAGGGGTTGTTATTCCCGGTATGGTGAACTGCCATTCGCATGCATTCCAACGAGCTTTTGCTGGTTTTAGTGAGCAGGGAAGTGAAGGGAAAGACAGTTTTTGGACTTGGCGTAGTATTATGTATAAGTTTCTTGAGCAATTATCATCTGAAGATGCCGAAGTTATCGCTACTCAGCTTTATATTGAAATGTTAAAAGTGGGCTATACCCGCGTGGCGGAGTTTCATTATTTACATCATGATATTAATGGCGAAAATCATGAAAATTTAGCTGCGATGGCACAAGCAATTTTTTCAGCGGCTAAACAATCAGGTATTGGGTTAACATTGTTACCCGTACTATATAGATTTAGTGGTTTTGGTGCGCAACAGCCAAATACTGGACAAAAACGTTTTATTAACTCAGTTGAGCAGTTTAATAGCTTGGTTAGTGATTGTTTTGAAATAGCTGGCTCTCAAACTAATAGTAATGTTGGTATTGCGCCGCATTCATTACGAGCGGTTGATAAATGCTCACTTTCAGCGGCTGTTACACATGTCAGATCACTAGATCCACAAGCACCAGTGCATATTCATATTGCTGAACAGCAAAAAGAAGTTGATGACTGTCTTGCTCATTATGGTCAACGTCCGGTGCAATGGTTGTTAGACAATGCCAATTTAGATAAACATTGGTGTTTAATTCACGCCACTCACATTGATGAGCAAGAGCGTAAAGGCATTATTGCGAGCGAAGCTATTGCCGGTATTTGCCCAACTACTGAGGCAAACTTGGGCGATGGTATTTTCCCTACCGATGAATTTCTTATCGATGAAGGCACTTTTGCCATTGGTTCTGACAGTCATATTTCAGTGAATCCGATTGAAGAGCTACGTTGGTTAGAATACGTGCAACGTTTGAGTAAACAGCAACGGGCATTGTTGGCGACTTCAGAGCAAAAGTCTGTTGGTTTAAACTTATGGCAACGAGCAGCGCTTGGCGGTGCCCAGAGCACTAATAGCAATACCGGCGAATTAGCTATTGGAAAACAAGCGGATTTACTGGTATTAGATGATAGTCAATTACGTTTGTTTGCCCATGATGATGATCACTTACTCGATAGCGTTATTTTTGCTAGCCAGCAAAACCTTGTTGGTGATGTGATGGTGCACGGAGAATGGACTATTCGCGAAGGAAAGCATGCACTTGAACAAGGTAGTGCCGACAAGTTTGCACAATTATTATCAAGGTTGTCAGCGTAGCGTTTGATTAGCCGTCATCTTGAATAACAGTACTAGTTGATTGAGAATAATTACCTAGTACTGTTTTGATATGACTATAGTAAGCTGCTGTATTTGTTGATCACTTGGCAAACTTTTTTGACATTCTCGTGATGTAATTTTGGTGTTTGCTTTTGAGAGCGACAATACTCGTTATAAAACTCTTTAACACTTTTTCTACTGGCTGTTATTTCAGCAACATATGCTTCTTCTTTCGGGGTAAACTGAGCAAAGTTCTGTTGTAAATCTTGGTATATTTTATCTGCTTTTAATCTCACTTTGGTATCTGTAGCGTCTGAAAAAGTCTCAAGTGCCATTGTTTTTTGTTCTGATAACCAAGTATTTAATTCTTCATTTGGATAAAAATGTAAATATAAAGCGCCAGCCACGATTAAGATCAATAATTTTTTCATACCCTACCTTATAATCAAGTTGTGCGTATAAATAACAAGCAGTTAACACTTGGTTAATTTATAACTCGCAAAATCATTATTGTTTTATTGGACGAAATGTCATGAGAATGGTTCTAGGGTAATCAATTTTGTACTCACAAAGCAATATTTTACTATTTTTGATAGGTAAACAGGTCTAATTCGTTATAATTAGACTGCGTTATCGAACTAAGAGTCGAACTAAAGGATCCGCTTTGAAACCAAACGATAAAAACAATAAGCCACATCGGCAGATTCCGATAAAAAATGTTGAAATTCATCAGCCAGAAAAGCATGGCGCCTATAAGCCTCGAGATCAAATCTATGTTCGTAAGGTAAAAGGCATTTTTCAGCAAATACGCCAAAAAATGAATTTTGTTTTTTTAGCGTTGTTTGCGCTATTACCTTGGTTGCAGTACGAAGGTCATCAAGCGATATTATTTGATATTAGCGAACAGCGCTTTACCCTTTGGAGCGTTACCTTATGGCCACAAGATCTGACATTGTTAGCTTGGATATTCATTCTTAGTGCCTTTTTACTCTTCTTTGTTACCACGTTTTTAGGCCGTGTTTGGTGCGGCTACCTTTGCCCACAAACCGTGTGGACTTTTATTTTTATTTGGTTTGAAGAAAAAATAGAAGGTAGTGCCAATCAACGTAAAAAACTTGATAGCCAAAAACTTAATGCTAATAAGTTTTGGCGTAAAGCGCTTAAACACTTTTGTTGGGGCTTCTTTTCTGTTTTAACCGCTTTAACTTTTGCTGGTTATTTTGCGCCAGTACAAGATGTGTTTATTGATTTCTTTACCTTTAATGCCTCATTCACACTCGCGGCAACTGTATGGTTTTTCGCTTTTTGTACCTATGGTAATGCTGGCTGGATGCGAGAAATTATGTGCTTGCATATGTGTCCATATTCGCGTTTTCAGTCGGCAATGTTTGATAAAGATACGTTAACAGTGTCTTATGATGCTAAGCGTGGTGAAAACCGAGGTCCGCGTTCAAGGAAGCAAGATCCAAAAGAATTAGGGTTAGGCGACTGTATTGATTGTAATTTGTGTGTGCAAGTTTGCCCAACCGGTATTGATATTCGTAATGGCTTGCAATATGAGTGCATTAACTGTGGCGCATGTGTCGATGCTTGTGACGGTGTAATGGACCGCATGAAATATGATAAGGGCTTAATACGTTATACCACTGAACATGAATTAGAAGGCAAGAAAGTACATTTTATTCGCAGTAAATTAATTGGTTACGCTATTGTGCTAGTTGTTATGACTAGCTTATTAATTATGGAAATGGCGAACCGAGTTCCGGTTTCCATGGATATTATTCGTGATAGAACAGAGCTTGCGAAAGAAAACTTTAATGGTGATATTGAAAATGTATACACGCTTAAAATTCTTAATAAATCACAAAAAGATAACTATTACCGTATCTCAGTAAAAGGGATCAAAAATACTAAATGGCATGGCGAGCAAGAAGTGTTTGTTAAAGCCGCTAGCGTTTACACACTGCCGATTAGTCTTTCGGTTGACCCATATGAATTAGAAGGTTATATGACAGATATTAGTTTTGTTATTGAATTAGTTTCAGATACGGATGAGGTCAAGCTTGAACATGAAAGCCGCTTCTTTAATAAACGCTAATGTCAGTATTTGATTTTACCTCGCTGTCGCCAGATTTAATTCTCGATGGCTTAGAAAGTACAGGTTTAACGGTTGATAGTGGTTTATTAGCGCTAAACAGTTATGAAAACCGTGTTTATCAATTTCATGATATTGATAAGACCAAGTATGTGACTAAGTTTTATCGACCACAGCGTTGGAGCGAAGCACAGATTCGTGAAGAGCACGATTTTGCCTTTGAACTAGATGCTCATGAACTGCCGTTGGTGGCACCAATGAAAATTGATGGTGAGTCGTTATTTAGTTATCAAGGCTATCATTTTGCGATATTTCCTTGTCGTGGCGGTCGTATATTTGAAGTCGATAACCTTGATCAGCTTGAATGGATGGGGCGATTTTTAGGTCGTATTCACGCCATTGCAGCTAAAAAAGACTTTACTGAGCGACCAAGGTTTAACAGTGAAGAAATGTTGCAACAAGCACAGCAGACGATTGAAGACTCTACCTTTGTGCCTAACAGCTTAACCTTGCCTTTTTTCACAATTTTAGAGCAAGTGATCGCAGTGGCGAGTAAGCAATACCAACCAACATCACAAATTCGATTACATGGAGATTGTCATGCCGGCAATATTCTATGGACTGACGCAGGCCCACACTTTGTTGATTTAGATGATTGTCGTATGGGGCCAGCAGTGCAAGATCTATGGATGATGCTTAGTGGTGATCGTCAACAACAATTATTGCAACTTGATACTATGTTATCGGGCTATGACGAGTTTTATAGCTTTGAAACCAATCAATTGCCTTTAATAGAATCATTGCGTACTATGCGGGTAGTTAATTATATGGCATGGCTATGTAAACGTTGGCAAGATCCTGCGTTCCCCCATAATTTTCCGTGGTTTAATACCGAGAAATATTGGGAACAACAAATTCTTATCCTTAAAGAGCAAATGTCTGCCTTACAGCAGCCACCGCTTAGTTTACTGCCATAGCAAAAGCGTTCGGCGCTATTGAATTTATTTTATTTAATGATTAGGAATTGTAATTTTATGAAAAAATTAGTGAGTTTATTCGCTTTAATGTTGTTACCAGTATTTGCCTTTGCAGCAAACTATACTGAAGGCGAGCATTACACTAAAGTTGACGAAGAAATCACCGCAAAACCAGAAGTTCGTGAGTTTTTCTCTTTTTATTGCCCACATTGTTTTCAATTTGAACCGTTTATGGCGAAGTTAAAAACGTCGCTTCCAGAAGGCGTTAAGTTTGAAATGAATCATGTTGATTTCTTACGTGCTGCCTCACCTAAAGTACAACAAATGCTAAGTAAAGCTGTTGTTGTCGCTCATAAAATGGGTGTAGAGAAAAAAGTTATCGGCGCATTATTTAATTACATTCATGTGCAAAAAGCGGTATTCACTTCAGAAAAAGATATTCGTAATGTTTTTGTTTTAAATGGTGCGGATGGTGAAAAATTTGATAAGTTAATGAAGAGTTTTGGCGTGGTAAGTAAAGCTAAAGCGATGAAGAAGCAACAAGAGTACTTTGCCAAGAAAGGTGCGATTACTGGTGTTCCAACCGTAATCATCAATGGTAAATATCGTGTTGATACAAAAGGTTTAGACAGAGGCAACTTTGAGCAAGACTACATTAATCTTGTAAAGCATTTATTAACCTTAAAATAATAGCGTAATAGTTATTAAAAAAGAGGCTACGGCCTCTTTTTTATTGCCAAAATTATTGTCTCCAATCAACTCAACTTCAAGGTGTTTTGGTTTTCTTTATATAGATAACCACCTAAAAGTAGCGCGATTACTAGCAGTATAAGACTGATGATAAGTTGCTGTTGGCCACCAACTTGCAGGCCTGCACCCATTAATGAAAATATTGTCATTTGAGGAATAAAGCCCAGCGCTGAGCCTAAAACATAGGGTTTGATTGGTGAACGTGCTGTGCCAGCGAGTACGTTAGTTAGAAAGTTTGAACCTGCGGGTAATAATCGAATGATAAGTGCTTTTAAAAAAGTATTGTGACTAAAAAATTGACTAACTTTCGCTAAAGGGTGTGGATAATGCCGTTTTACGATACCTGCAAGTAATTTACGAGCAACCAATAGCGTTAATATACAGCCTAATACGGCAGATATTGTTGCTAGTACTATGCCGTAGCTTGCGCCAAATAGAAAACCTGCGCATAGGGCTGCAATTTGACGAGGCACGCCAATTGCCATTGCGGGTGCCAGTATTAGCATGAATGTTAATGCGCCAAGTAAAGTCTTTGGAATTAAAGTATTTAAATATTGTTGAATATTATCGCTATAGTTACTTAACAATGTGGTGGTAAAAGCCATTGCCAAAATAAGTGATAGTATCGTAGCGAATAAAGCTAGTTTGAATACTGATTTCTTTTTAAACATTTTACTGCTCTTTCTTGCGATAGATTAGGTCGAAGGACACCAGCTGTGCTTTTTATTTTTTCTTGAATATATTTTAGCTAAACCTGCCGCGAGCAAACTATCAGCTAAATTCTCACCATCAATAAACACATCTGCGGTAATACGAAAATACTTCCCGCGATTGAGGTGCTTTAATTCTATTTGAGTAGCGCTTTTAAGCTTACTTTTAGTGAACGCTTTAGCTTTTAAAGCAAGCCGTTTTTCACTTGCGCATTTAGCTCTTATTTCTGGCGTATCAATGTTATTAATTCGAATGGGAGCATTTTTTCCGATTAAATCTGGCCATTGATCAATATCCACACGAAATGTATCACCATCATAAACATTTGTGACTCTGCTAATTACTACGTTTCCGTAGTCTGCAGCAAAAATTTGATTGGAAATAAATAATAAAAAAAGTAATACTTTCGACAACATTGGCATTTACAAACTGCGGCTAATACGAATTAAAACCGCTATTTTGCGGCGCTTTGTTGTTAAACACAAGTACCGATATCTTGAGGAATAGATAAATTATTTTAATCTACTTTCATCGCAGATGGTCGACGTGTTGTAAGTCACTTTATTGATTGGCTAAACTCTTAAGAATTTTAGCTTTTGCAGCATTAAACTCGCTTTCATTTAAATAACCTTGTTTTTTCATTTCGACTAACTTATCTAATGCGGCCACCAATTCAGTATCCTTACTTGTTGTGTCATCATTATTTGATATCGCTGCTGATGAGCCCGCACTAAGCGCATCACTATTGTTGTCAGTGAGCTCGCTTTTGAGTGGTTTAATAATGGCGGCTTTGCGTATTTTTGCATTTGATAACGAGACAGGTTTCTCTACTGTTTGTTTGACTCTTATTTTACGTTTTTCGGTACTTTCGGCATTGATAACCGATGAAAATAACCAATTCCAATCAATAACTTTATTGATAACGGTATTGTATTTTAGCTTAGTGTGACGGGTATTACCGACACGGAAATACAGGTGAAATATGTAAACGATATTATTATTATCTGTTAAACGTAGCTGAATTTTTCGTTGTTTATCATCGATCATTTTTATTCTGTGTTCTTTAGTAAAGCTAGCGAATACCTGCTCTTCTATAGCATTTGAAAAGTAATGTTCAGCATTAGCACTAATGACTGAAATAACTTTATCATTCAATAAAATATCACTACTTTTTAAAGATGATATCTTTATGACTTTCTCAACGACTTTATTATGCCGTTTAAATAGCGAAAGTGACTCTGTAGCAGAGTTAATTTCAAAGTTTGACCATTGTAGGTATAAAAAATGCTGTCTTTTCTTTGAGACATGTTTGAAATACCAAAATGCAGCTAAAAGTACAGTCAGTATTATAATAAAGGCAATAAATCCAGCATTGCTGTTATTCTCGAGTGCTATTTCTTTGCTTGGTGTAACTTTACTTGTAACCGTTTCTACAGCGTTAATTTGATATAAAATTTGTTGATTATGCTCTAGCAGCATTAATTCGTTATTACTGTTCTTATGCAAACTAAATGCTGCTGTTGAATTGGCGGGCGTTATATCATGATAACTGAGCTTTTCTGTTGCTTGCGTTTGAAGTTGGCTTGCTGAATTTAGTGTTAAAGCCTGTAATTTCCAGCCACTTTCTTCTTGATTTAGTTGTAATATTTGCCCCCATAGATTTTTCAGTTCTCGGCCGCGGTAGTAGATTGTTTTATTACTGCTTTTATCGTGAAAATTGTTGGTTAATAGGGCATTTGAGGGAAAGCTATTACGCCAATCAGCACCTAATGTTGTTTGAACAAATTGATTCTTTTCAGCATTTTCTAATTGGATTAACAGCGGGCTTGTGCTTTTTTTTACCCAATCAAAATTGATAATTTTTCGACCCGCCATAAAGATGATTTCATTTCGAATATCTGCTTGTTTTATAAACGGATTACTCACCGGAATAGTGTAGCTTTGTAAACCGAAACGTTCTGGTTTAATACGTAATATTACCCCTGAATATAAAGCCTCATCTGACTTTTGAGTCATATTCGTTTTAGCTAATAAAGCATAAAGCAAACCAAAATCATCATGCCATGATTCTGTGTAAGGGTTAAAACTTAGCTGATTTATAGCTTCCGTTTTGTCATGAATAGGGATGCGTATGACTTCATGCTGATTAACTATGCTTATTTCTTTATGCAGCGACTTATGTAGCTGCCAGCGCATAATAACTGCCTCATAGCCGAGTTCATTTAGCGGGCTATTTTTCTTTGAGTTGTTGCTCGTTACAGGGGAATTTATGCTACCTTTTTGCTTGGGAACTTCAACGTGTGCGGTATAAAAAGTGTTATAGCCGTTTCTATCTCGATAGTTAAAACTTGGGTCAAGTACGACAGCGGTTAAAGCAATAATATTGGCTTTTTTAAGTGTATTTTTAAGGTCTAAAAAAGGTGGAGTGCTAATTAGTTCATTATCAAGATGGTAAAGCTTGCCACTTTCTGTACTGATAAAGTAGTTATTATCAGCGCCTCCAATAGGCAATACATTGTGCCACTTGTCTTGCTTTAGCTTAACTGACGAGAATTCTGCGATGGCTGATAGCTCAAGTTCAGTAGATGTTTGAGCAATTACTGGTAAAGCAAGGTTGAGAATTATCAATCCAATGTAAAAACAATGTATCTTACCTGCAGCAAACCAGCCAGTTATATCCATAAAGCTGTAACGTCCTCAAGAGTTGTTATTAATAGATACTTTTTACTGTTTGGTAAGTAAAACCGCCTGATGGGCATCTATAAATTGATTTTTATTTTTATTATTCAGATAGTTTAATTTTCCGTCAACTATTATTTGATCGTTTATATTACCGTGTTCCGCAATATACAGTGCCTGTTTACCCCAGACATGGATAGGACGTTGCACTGTCACTAGATGGCTTTGCTGGGTAATTGAGGAATATATATCTTGTTTTGACTCAACAGTAATTTCAGCAAGCTCTTTATTATTCTCGGTCATGATGACTTTTATTTCAGAAGTAATGGTGCCGCTGAGATGTATTTGGTTTATCGATTGTGCATAACCTTTAGGATAGGTTTGTGCGTAAGTTGCGTGAATGATCTCTCGATTATTCTTTTTACTATTGATTAAGTAGCCTTGCAGTAAAATAATATCGCCTTTATCGGCATGAATTAGGGCGCGGTCAACAATATCGCCTATTACTTTTACGGTGTGATAACTGGTCCATTCTTTAAACTGCTTACTAGGTTTGTCATACCAGCGACTATGAGTAGCAAGTGTTAATTCAGCAACAGCAACAACCGGGTTTGCTTGGTAGCGAATATCGGGCTTACTAACGAGGTTACCTAGTAAAGTAACTTTACATAAATGATTGTGTGGTATTTCAGTTAGCATAGCTCTACTTGTATGTTATGTCGCGAATAGGAGAAATTGTTAAGAATCAAACTGCTGTTGATGGCTAGCGAAACCAAAACCTTATACTTAACGTTATCGCTGATGATATATGATAGTGCACAAAATTTCATTTGCTATAGAAAGAATTGGCTATGAATTTCCGTATCAAATAAGTTTTTTATTAATATCGCAAACTCTTTAATAAACGCCATTTGTTCATCTGTAACAGGATTGTTGACAACACCAGATAGAATTTCTTGTAAATCATAAACAATCGCATCTATTTCACGAATGATAGTATTGCGTTGATTGAACGTCAGAGCTTCATTTTGGTTACATAAGGTGAT
>CAJXQI010000013.1 GCA_913058395.1 uncultured Colwellia sp.
TGGGTTGCCCCGAAGAAGTGGAGCGCATTATGGCGATTTCTCGCGGCACGTCAACTGTTAAATGCACTTTATTTGCTTAAAGGTGTTTGTCTGCTTTTTAATTATACAAATCGCATTTTAAACACGCTATTTATTAAGAATTGGGCTTATAACTACATATAAGATTCACCTGAACTTAAAATAGTCATTACCTATACAAACTACTTATTGCATTTAATACCTTTTAACCTGGCTATTGTATAGTAAGGATAAAAGAGAAATTACGGCGAAATTTATCACTGAGATTAGCCTTTAAAGGCATCAAAGGTATTTATCTGATTAAATTGAATAAAAATTGCACTTATAGTTGCACATTACTAAAAGGTGGGTAACATAGAATTGCAATTTAAGTTTTTTATAAAATAATAATTAGGTATCCATTATGAAGTCTCCTCAAGCATTAACGCTAATTGTAGCGTTGGTATTTGCTATTGCCGTTTACTTTCTAGCTGGCAGTGCATTTGAATTAAGTAATATAAGTGTTGCGGTAGTAGCGTTTGTTTGTGCATTTGTTGCCCCTCTTGTTGGCAAGGCTAACAGCGTTGGCCAAGAAGCCGAAGCAAACATTACAACATTATATGTTGGTAATTTACCGTATAGAGCAAATGAAGCGGCAGTTAGAGAATTGTTTTCAGAATACGGACAAGTTCAATCTGTAAGATTAATGAAAGACAAGCACACAGGTAAAAGACGTGGTTTTGGTTTTGTTGAGATTTCTTCACCAGATGCTGATAAAGCGATAACGGAATTAAACGATAGTGAATTTCAGCAAAGAACATTGAAAGTGCGTGAAGCTAAAGAGCGACCGGAAAAAGGCGCTGAATAGAAATTTTATCGTACAGTCTTTAAGGCCCACTTTTGTGGGCTTTTTTGTATCTAAATCTCATTGAAATTATTTAATTACAATAGTTAAAGAGTAATATCAGTAATAGTTAATCAACACGCCCTAGTTCATTAACTATCTCTCACCTTCAATTTATCCTAAAATATTGGTACTAATTAGTAGACAAAAACTGGGCAATCGCTAAAATCGGCGCCTTTATATCGTCATCCGCTTCATTATTAACAAGGTAACTCAATGTTTAGCCACATTCACCCAGATAACTATCAGCAGCAACTTGATGAAAAACAGCAATCTATTGCTACAGATTTTGCTCAATTTGATTTACCAAAATTCGAAATATTTACTTCTCCTACACTTAACTACCGTCAGCGTGCGGAATTTAGGGTTTGGCATGAAGGCGATGACTTGTATTACATTATGTTTGATAGCAAGACAAAGCAAAAATTTCGCGTTGATGATTTCCCCGTAGCCAGCACATTAATAAATCAGTTTATGTCTGCATTACTTATCGATATAAAAGATAAAGAAATTTTGCGTCAGCGCTTATTTCAAGTGGATTTTCTGTCAACAATGAGCGGCGAAGTATTGGTTAGCTTGCTTTATCATAAGCAGTTAGATGATGAGTGGATAGAACAAGCAGAGCAATTAAAGTTACGTCTTAGCGCTATTGCCCCTGTTGATATTATCGGCCGAGCTCGCAAGCAAAAAGTGATACTTAATAAAGACTATGTAATGGAAACATTAACCGTAGGCGACAAACAGTTTCATTATCAACAAGTAGAAAATAGTTTTACGCAACCGAATGCCGTCGTAAACGAAAAAATGCTGTTATGGACACAACAAGCAACTAAAAATGCTGGTGGCGATTTAATAGAGTTATATTGTGGCAATGGCAATTTTGGTATGGCGCTTGCGGAAAACTTTGATCGAGTGCTTGGTACTGAAATTTCAAAATCATCGGTAAAGTCTGCACAAGTAAATATTGCCGCTAACAACTTAGAAAATGTCGACATTGTAAGAATGGCAAGCGAAGACTTTAGTCAGGCAATGAACGGCGAGCGAGTGTTTCGACGTTTAGAGGGTTTTGATTTAACGAGCTATAAATACCAAACTGTACTTGTTGATCCACCACGTGCAGGTCTTGATCCTGACAGTGTAGAGTTAATCAGTCGATTTGAGCGTATTATCTATATTTCTTGTAATCCAGAAACATTACGCGATAACCTGATCGAATTAGTAAAAACCCATAAAATTGAGCACTTTGCTTTATTCGATCAATTCCCATATACCCATCATATTGAAACTGGCGTTATTTTGACTCGACTTTAGACTTTTTCCGAGCTTCAACACGTACGTCGTTTCGTAAACCAAACTCAAAGGCGCCGCGAGCAATAAACCTTAGTTGTTTAATTGTTCGTAGTGCTAATTCTTTTAAGTCTTTTTTATCACAATCTAACGCATCAGACCCAGCACTAAACACGATAGTCACCGCGGCATTTGCTTGTAAATAAGCAACTTCGGCATCTAATTTATTGGCTTGCTGTAAATAATCACACAGCTCAAGTGTAAAATAACGAATTTCACGGTTTACTGCAGCACGAAATGCCGCCGAAGTTCCTGAGCGTTCACGTAATAACAGCCTAAAAATATTACCGTTATTCTCGATAAACTCCATAAAAGTAAGTACCGATATTTGAATAACTGAACCACCTTTTTCGATACGTTGTCTTGCCTGACGCATTAGTTGGCGTAAAGTTAAACCGGCTTCATCAACTAAGGTTAGTCCTAATTCATCCATATCACTAAAATGGCGATAAAATGATGTTGGCGCTAGTCCCGCTTCCTTTGCAACTTCTCGCAAGCTTAAACTAGAAAAGCTACGCTCACTACTGAGTTGCCCCAATGCTGCATCAATTAATTGTCGACGGGTTTTTTCTTTCTGTAGCGCTCGAATTCCGCTCATGGCCATTAACACCTAGTAATTATTTCACTATAAAACTAAGCTGGTATGATACTGAAAACCGTTAACATTGCTAGTAAATTGACATAAATCACTGACAAATGTCTCTAGTTTGAATTTTTTATGACAAGTCGATATTAGCCAAACAACACTTGACTCTGCGTTAAGTGAAGTTAAAATAGCGTACATCTGTACACTGAAATTTTAGTGTTTAACCCTAAATGGAAGATCAATGAACAAACCTCCTGTAATTTGGCTAAATGTTTTTGTATTTAGTATCACCTTTTTATTCGCCGCAATAGCCGTGCCTTACCGAGCCTTTACCCATGGTTTTGACGCAACTGAAATCACCGTCGCTATTATTTGTTTTATTTACTGCGGAATGTCAATTACTGCGGGCTACCATAGGTTATGGTCTCACAAAACTTACCAAGCACATTGGTCATTACGCATTCTTTATGCGCTAGGTGGTGCATTTGCTTTGCAAAACAGCGCATTACATTGGTCTTCAGATCACCGTATTCACCATAAACATGTCGATAAAAACCATGTTGACCCATATTCAGCAAAAATGGGCTTTTGGCATTCGCATATCGGTTGGATGATTAGAGATTATCAACCAGAGCGTTACAGTAACTATGAGAATGTTCGCGATCTGCAAAAAGATCCTATCGTGGTATGGCAACACAAGCATTACTTGCTACTAACAGTTTTAATGAACATTGGAGTACCATTATTATTTGGCTTCTGGCATGGCGATGTCATCAGTAGTTTACTTTTAGTTGGGTTTCTAAGGCTAGTATTGAGTCACCACACAACATTTTTTATTAATTCATTAGCACACATTTGGGGTAAGCAAACTTACACTGAAAAAAACACTGCTCGTGATAATGGCTTTTTAGCTTTCTTCACCTTTGGTGAGGGCTACCATAACTTCCACCATATTTTTGAAAATGATTACCGCAATGGCATTCGTTGGTGGCAGTTTGATCCAACAAAGTGGTTGATTAAAGGTTGTGAACATTTAAAACTGACTTCTAAATTACGCGTAACACCTGAAGATAAAATTGAAAAAGCACGCTTGTCGATGATATTACTGCGTAGCCAAGAAAAAATTGCATTGCACCCAGATGCAGAGCAACTACTTGAGCGTTTACAACAAGAGTACGACGAACTGATTAATAAGGTGAATGCCTTTTATGCTGCTCGTAAAGCCTTACTTGCAAGTAAGCGTGATCAACTTATTGCAGACGTTGAAAACTCAGATGCAATGACACAATACCAAGAAATTAAGCTACTTTTAGCCGAACAAAGACGTAGTTGGCAAAATATGGTAGAAAAGCTAGCATAAAAACAGTTACCTCCGTTTTAATTCCTGCTAAAATTTTCCCATTAAGGCAGGAATTAAAAGGGTTTATCATTGAGTAAGCAAGCACAAAGTAAAACGACAAACAAAACCACTAAAAGTTACGACTTCGATGCCATTATAATCGGCACAGGTCCTGGTGGTGAAGGCGCGGCAATGAACTTGGCAAAACGCGATAAGCACGTTGCCATTATTGAGCGTTATCATAATGTTGGCGGTGGTTGTACTCACTGGGGCACTATCCCTTCAAAGGCACTACGACAATCTGTAAGCCGTTTAATTGAATATAATTCCAACCCGTTATTTAATGCTGGCCAAAATGCTAAGCAATTAACTTTTCAAGATATTCTCAGCCATGCATCAGCCGTTATTCGCAAGCAAGTAAATTTGCGTAGTGGTTTTTATAACCGTAATCAAGTTGAACACTTTTATGGTGAAGCATCATTTGTTGATGCAAATACAATTCAAGTACTCCGTACTGATGGCTCTGTCGATACTATCACCGCAAAACAAATAGTCATTGCAACTGGTTCTCGACCATATCACCCTGATGATGTTGATTTCTCACATCCACGTGTATATGACTCAGACAGTATTTTGTCACTTGAGCATTCACCAAGACATATTATTATTTATGGCGCAGGGGTTATTGGCAGTGAGTATGCGTCGATATTTCGTGGCCTCGGGGTAAAAGTTGATTTGATCAACACCCGTGATCGTTTATTGTCATTTTTAGATGATGAAATGTCAGATTCTTTAAGTTATCACTTATGGAATAATGGCGTTGTTATACGCCACGGCGAACAAATAGAACGTGTTGAAGCCAGTGAAGACTCGGTTATTGTACATTTAGAATCAGGTAAAAAAATGCGTGCTGACTGTCTATTATTTGCAAATGGTAGAACAGGCAACACGGCTGATTTAAAACTTGAAAATGCTGGCTTAAAAGCTGATGGCCGCGGGCAATTAAAAGTTAATGAAGCTTACGAAACTGAAGTTGAAGGCATTTTTGCCGTTGGTGATGTTATTGGTTACCCAAGTTTAGCTAGTGCAGCATTTGATCAAGGTAGAATTTGTGCCAGTGCTATGCTTAATGGCAATGGTAAAGCTAAACTTACCGTCGACATTCCGACGGGGATTTATACCATTCCAGAAATCAGCTCAGTTGGTAAAACTGAGCAAGAGTTAACGGAAGCAAAAATACCTTATGAAGTGGGTAGAGCACAGTTTAAGCACCTCGCCAGAGCACAAATTTCAAATAATTTAGTTGGCTCTTTAAAAATTCTTTTTCATCGAGAAACTAAAGAAATCTTAGGTATTCACTGTTTTGGTGAAAATGCCGCGGAAATCATTCATATTGGTCAGGCGATTATGCAACAAACCAATGGTGGCAATACCATTGAATACTTTGTTGAAACCACCTTTAACTATCCAACCATGGCTGAAGCATTCCGCGTTGCAGCATTAAATGGTCTAAATCGATTATTTTAATTGAAAATGAGCAAGGCAAAGTTATTTTACTTAGCTTTGCTCATATTAGGTTCACCTTTTAGCTATTTTTAGCCGCTTAAACCATGTCATATTAGGGATGATTATGAAATATAGTTTACTACTGGTTTTATTTTTCTCAGCATTTACAACTCACGCAAGTGATGACTTTACTATTTACTTAACTCGTCACGCCGAAAAGCAAAGTGAGTCGAAAGACCCAAAACTTACAGATTGTGGTGCGCAACGAGCGCAGCAATTGGCGAGTATATTAGAGAAAGTTAACATTGAGCGTGTCTATAGCACACCGTACAACAGAACGATGGCAACTGCGGCACCAACAGCAAAGCAGCAAGGCTTAGTTGTAGAACAATATTCACCTGCAAAATTAGCATTGTTTGCGAAAAAATTATTGCAAAAAAAGGAAAGTGTTTTGGTTGTGGGCCATAGTAATACCACACCACAGCTATCGGCTTTACTAAGTGACTTAGATGTCGCAGACATCACTGAAAAGGAATATCGCAACTTATATCAAATACAAGTTAGTGATAGCGGTAAAGTTTTAACGTTATTAACACAACCACTAACTTGTCATTATTAACAGCTACATTTCTAAAGGATTACCCTTTGTACCTGGGGTAATCAATTCAATTTCGGTAATAGTAAAAGGTGTGCCCCACTGTTGAATGGTCATCACATTTTTTACTTTGCCTTTAATTCGAACAATAGCACCATTTTGAGCAAACTCTTTTTTCATATTCATCGGTAAAATTTTCTTACCTGAATCAGTAATAATGCCGTAAAAGCCACCTTCTAAGTTTAAGAACTGTACACGACCTCGTTGCCAGCCGCTAAATTCACCTTTTGATTTATCTTTTAATTCTTCCATTTTATGCCCTTTTAGTTCGTCAGCACTAATTGGCGTAGCAACAAGCTTTGTTGCTTCTTGCTGAGTATTATCCTCAGTCACTTCTTGTGTCTTTGCTTCATCAGCTTTTACCGTATTATTAGTCTCTTCGGTAGTAGAGCTACTACCACAAGCACTAAGTAACAGGGAAAGTACAAGTGCTGATAAAAATTTAGTGTTAGTTGTCATGATCATATCCATAAAGAATCAGTTTCTGTCTCAAGCATACCTTAATCTAAAAGCAATAACCAAATGCAATAGTGATAACCTAAATGAATTTCATAAGTTTAGTCATTGTTTTTAAATTGAGTTTTATTTATTTAAACAAATTATTAGCAAAAAGTTGCGATGAGGAAATATAAAAAAAGGAGCCTAAGGCTCCTTTAATATATAGAATTTAAGTGGCGTTACAATAGAACGTACAGCCAACTTTTAACTACAATTTATTTATGAAATGGCTTACTTAAACGGTGTACTGACTCAATAAAGTGTCCAGCATGCTCAGGGTTCACATCAGGGTGAATACCATGGCCCAAGTTAAATACATGGCCTGTTCCACCTTCACCAAAACCAGTTAAGATTTTAGATACTTCTTGTTCGATACGTGGCAATGGTGCGTATAACATAGACGGGTCCATGTTACCTTGCAATGCAACTTTATCACCTACGCGCGCTTTAGCGTTCTCAATATCAATAGTCCAATCAAGACCCACAGCATCACAACCTGTTGCTGCAATATCTTCTAACCACATGCCACCATTTTTGGTGAATAGTGTTACTGGTACTTGGCGACCATCATTATGACGAGTCAGTCCGTCAACAATTTTTGCCATGTATTGTAATGAAAATTCTTTGTAATCTCGCGGTGAAAGTACACCACCCCATGTGTCAAATACCATGACTGATTGTGCACCAGCAGCTATTTGCGCATTAAGGTATAAAATTACCGAGTCAGCTAATTTATCTAATAATAAATGTAATGTTTGTGGCTCAGCAAACATCATTTTTTTGATTTTAGTGAAAGCTTTAGAACTACCACCTTCAATCATGTATGTCGCAAGTGTCCACGGGCTACCAGAAAAACCAATTAATGGCACATCGCCGTTAAGTGTTTTCTTAATAGTACGAACTGCATTCATAACGTATTGCAATTCGCCTTCTGGATCAGGAATACCTATTTTATCAACATCAGCTTTACAAGTAATTGGACGTTGAAACTTAGGGCCTTCGCCCGTTTCAAAATAAAGTCCTAAACCCATCGCATCAGGAATAGTTAAAATATCGCTGAACAGAATTGCAGCATCAAGCGGAAAACGACGTAATGGCTGAATAGTAACTTCACAGGCTAAGTCAGCATCACGACAAACTGTCATGAAATCGCCAGCACCTTTACGTACTTCACGATACTCAGGTAAATAACGACCAGCTTGACGCATCATCCAAACAGGGGTGTAATCAACAGGTTGACGCAATAACGCGCGCAAATAAGTATCATTTTTTAATTCAGTCATGAAAATTCTTCTCCGCTATAATATGGGCGCATTCTAGCACTTCAAAATTTATTGATCTATGTCCCAAATCAATTCTAAGGCAGCTCTTCTCATTCAAAGCACTTTTTTAGTTGGATTTTTGTAAATTTTGTGACAAAAGACAAAAATACTTAAATGCAATTGCTCAATCTAGTACTTACCAGAAAACTAGTTACTCTAAAACTTGCTCAATAAAACATCAGCACAAAATAAAATTTAAAATTATTTTAATTTTTTTTCACATGCACAAATCAAACTTGTGTCAGCATTTTTTACAACTTATTCCTTATATTTCATTGACTTTCACAACTGTGGTAAACCAGTGACTAAATAAATATCAGCGTTTTCACATTTTTCTGCGTCACCTTTACACCTTGATTGATAACATTTTTTTACAATTCACGACGACCTTCAATAACGAGTATGCTTTTAGCTACTTCCATTTTTAGCCTTAATCGTAATAAATGAGCCATTTCACAATGCTTTCTTCGAGTCATAAACACTCTTATATACGAATAAGTTCGTGGAATATATGCTCTATTAAAGTTGTTGCACCATGAAAAAGCCTTTGCTATAAATTGTCCCGCGTTACACAAAAACAATAATAAAAATAAAGAAATAAATAAAAAGAAGCTAGTTAAACTAGACCATACAGCGAGCATTTCAAGCCTTACTTCGGTAAGGCTTTTTTATTGCCTAAATTTTATTAGTGCCATTAAGTTCGCGATAAAATTCGTCATAAAGTGATGAATAAGCCCCTTCCTACTTTTTTGATAAAAGTACTTTAAGCGCTAAAACATGAATAACTAAAATAAGTTGAAAACATTATGCCTACTGACCAAATACTGAATCGCTTTAGTAAAGTTGCCGTTATTTTATGGCTAATAGCTGTAATACAAAGTTTATTAGCCATTTTCGGTATGTTCGGAGTTATGCACACTAACCAAGCACGTATTATATTTGGTGCTGTCGAGCTCATGACTATGCTGTTGGTTATCATCAATTCAATTGCCATAATGCGCTTTATCTCCCAGCAACAAAGCTCATTAGCATTTTTACTAAGCCGGCTGTGCTTATACTCTCTAATACTTTGTTTTTTCGGCGACGTTGTTAATCGAAATTTTCTCCAACAGTTCTATGAGTATGATGACGTAATAAAGCACAGCTACTTAGCCGCTTCAGTTATATTCTTTTTCCCTGGCTACCTTATTATTGCGGCTGCCATTACATACTTAGCCACGCTCAAAGGCCTTTCAAAAGACTTTATGATTACTAGCGCGTTAATAGCCACGACTATTGCGCTGTATACCTATAACGATATGCATATTGCTGGTAGCAGTGCCCTACTAACCATTATTACGGCATCTTACTCTGTGTTGGTCAGTGTATTGGCCGTATCAGCAATATGGTTGCTTAAATCACTATCATGGCGCCAAGTTCCTATTCGTATTTGGTTAGCAGCATTAGGGCTTATTCTCGCAATGGTTGCTGACGCTGTAATTGGCCAGTTTTGGATTTTTGGTAATCACGGGCAAGGCTATTTTCCAATGGTTAGCCACATTAATTGGATTATTTATCTAGGTTCACAAGTGTTAATTCAGCAACTTCCATTAGGAATTTTACAATTAAAAATAGCGCAACAATCTGCTGAGACTACATAAAGCCAAACAGATGAACCTAATGAGCAATTTGTGACATGTATGTTTATGGTATATATAGTTAATATCAAACGCTTTATTAGGGACATTGAGTATGGACAATGTTGATGTATTAATCGTTGGCGCAGGTGTGGTTGGTTTAGCAATAGCGGCTCGATTAAGCCAACAATATTCAAATGTTTTATTGGTAGATAAAAACTCAACTTTTGGTGAAGAAACCAGTAGCCGTAATAGCGAAGTGATCCACGCTGGTATTTACTACCCGCAAAACAGCTTAAAAGCCAAGCTCTGTGTACGTGGTAAACAATTACTTTATCAATATTGCCAGCAACGTCACATTCCTCATAAAAAAGTTGGCAAATTATTAGTTGCACATGGCAAGCAAGAAGAAAGCTATTTAGCTGAAACTTTAAAACAAGCAAAATTGAATGGTGTTGACGATCTGGTCTGGCAAAGCAAAGAACAACTACAAGTGTCTACCCCCGCATTAGCGGCAACTGCTGCATTACTTTCACCGTCAACAGGCATTATTGATGTTCACAGTTATATGCAAAGTTTACTTGCCGATACCGAACAAAACGGTGCGCTATTTGTTGCTCAAACTCGTTTTGTTTCGGCAACAGCGAATAAATCAGGGTTAGAAGTTGTGTTAGATAGCCAAGGAGAAACGAGCACGCTTCAATGCCAGCATGTTATTAATTGCGCCGGCTTATATGCCACAGAAGTCGCTACAGCTATTAAGGATATGCCAATATCAGAAATACCTCAATTACATTACTGTCGTGGGCATTATTTTAGTTATCAGGGAAAAAGTCCTTTTAACCAGCTTATTTATCCTATACCTGAAGCCAATGGTTTAGGTATTCATGCATCTTTAAATACCGCAGGGCAATTAAAGTTTGGTCCCGATACTCAATATATTGAAGATATTGATTACCAAGTAGCAGAAACATTAAAAAGAAAATTTGTTACAGCAATTAGTAAGTATTTTCCTGATATAGATAGTAATAAGCTAATTCCTGACTACGCAGGTATTCGACCTAAATTACAAGGCCCTAACGAAGGCTTTAAAGATTTCTGTATTCAAACGGTAAAACAGCACAACGTAGCAGGACTCATTAACTTATTTGGCATAGATTCCCCAGGGCTAACCTCTAGCTTAGCCATTGCCGAATATGTTGAGCATTTGATGACTAACGAAAAGTGAGTAACCTGAGCTCAGGATAAGAAAAATGCTACAGCAGCGCCATTAAAGCCTATTTCTACGTAGTTCAAGTGACGTTATCGAAAACTATTAGAAACAAAAAAGCCAACGATAAAGTTGGCTTTTGAAATTTATATACCGAGTAAAGGCATTATAAAATTAGGCTTTACTTATCACCGACTTGAGCTGCCGCTTCTGGCTTTTGAACTTCAAGTAATTCAATTTCAAATTGAAGTACTGAGTTACCAGGAATACGTGGCGGGTTGCCGTTTGGTCCGTAAGCTAAATCAGAAGGGATAGTAAATTTAAATTTAGACCCTACTGACATTAACTGAACACCTTCAGTCCAACCAGAAATTACACGGTTAAGTGGGAATACTGCTGGCTCACCACGGTCATATGAACTATCAAATGTTTCGCCATTTAAGAACGTACCCTTGTAGTGTACTTTAACAGTATCTGTAGCAGCAGGCTTATCACCTTCAGCTGCAGTCAATACTTCATATTGAATACCTGAATCAGTCACTTTAACACCATCTTTCTTAGCATTTTCGTCTAAGAATTTTTGACCTTCAGCTAAGCTAGCTTCTGCACTTACTGATGCTTGTTCTTGTTGTTTCGCTTTCATCGCTTGATCTAAATTCATCAATAACGCTTGAATATCTTCTTTCTCAATTAGTGACTTGCCGTCCATGCTATCAGTGAAACCACGAATAATAAGTGACTTATCTAACGTTAAGCCCATTTTATTGTGTTCTTCTAAATTGCGTTCCATGTACATACCAATTGACGCACCTAAACCGTAGGCTTGTTTTTGTATTTCAGTATCAAGTACAACTGCTTTTTCTTCTTGTTTTGCTGGTTCTTGACAACCCATTACAGACAATAAAGCAATGGCGACTACAGTCGGTTTAAAAAATTTCATTTACATCTCCGTTATACTACTCAGGCGGAAATTCCCGCTAAGTCATTAAATATGTGTGAATTGTGAAACAATGCGGCTTATACTAACGATAAATGAGACAAGAAAAAAGTATTAATATTTTGCTGAAATGTAACTTAACTAATCGAGCACTCAAGCTTCTGTTTTTAATAACATTACTATCGGCTTGTCAGCCTAGCGGCCAAGCACCTGAACAAAGGTGGCAACACGCCGTTGAAGGCGCTTATGCCGCCAACATTTCTAATGATGGCAAATACAGTGTTGTCTCATCAATACATCACGGTGTTAGCCTTTGGGACCTTGATGAAAACGCCTTAAAGTATAGTTGGTCGCAACAGCAAAGTAGCGCCGACAACTTAGTATTACTTGCTGATATTGCTGATAATAATAGCCATGCCTTGATTGCTAACCGAAATGACTTTTCTCTCTGGAATATAGGTGATGGTAAGTCGGAAGGCTTTTGGTCGATTAGCGAATCAAATATTCGCGATATTGCCGTTGCCAACAATGGCAATTATTTATTAGTCGGGCAAAGTAATGGCAAAGTTGTTCACATCACAACTGACACAGGTCGAAGACTAGAGTTTCTTGGTCACCAAGAAAAAATAAATGCTGTTGATATGATGCCCAACGGTAGGGTCGCCATTTCCGGTTCGAATGACTTTGTTGCTTACGTTTGGGATACTCAATCAGGGCAAGTCATATATCGTTTCAATCACCCTAGCCGAGTTACTATGGTAGCGCTAGATCCTAAAGGTAGATACGCTTTTACTGCTGACAGTAAAAAATCAGCAAATATTTGGGATTTAAAAACCGGTAAATTAGTCTCTCAACTTAAGTATTTTAATCGCCAAGAAGTCTTTAGTTCCGTGCAATTTTCTCCTGACGGCACCACACTGCTTACGGGCGCTCCTTCACGTAAAGTCAGTATTTGGGCTATTGCTACAGGTGAGCGCTTAACAAGTTGGCGTGTAACACCGCGTGAAGATATTCGTCCTGCAGGAGCGGTTGTGTATAGTGCTGCTTTTAGGGATAATGAGCGCGTAATCACCGAAAGCTCTTCAGGATACGCCGAATTATGGCAGGTAAATAAATAGTGAAATCAGTTAGTGAGATAGAACAAGCGATAGAGTCGCTTGAAACCCGTAATGCCTTTCAAGATGATGTTATTGAACAGCTCAACCATGAACTGTCGGTACACCAAAGCGAAATAGCAGAGCTTAAGCAACAACTTAATGTCATTGCTAACCGACTTAAAGAAAATGCGGCTTCGCCACAAGGTAAAGAAGAAATAGAACCGCCACCGCCACATTATTAGCACTATACCCAAGTCACTTGGACGATTAGTGCATGACGAAATTAAGCTAAACAAAAAAACTCTTTTGTTTAGCTTAAAATAAATGCTGATTATTCTTGCTTAAAAATACCAATAACTTGTTCATTTGGTCTCACTTCCTGCGCTACATGTTCTTCCGTTTGCGACATTTGCTCGCCACAATTTACACAAGTTACCGTCTCAACATCATTTTCTTTCGTTAAAGCCATCGTATCCATTGCCTTACATTTTGGGCAAGTTGCACCGGCTATAAATCTTTTTTTCACTTTTTACTCAGTTTTCAGTTAATTTTCAGATAAGAAAGGCAAGATAACTGCCTACTAGTCTTATTTTACCTTGAACAACCCCCCAAGGAAAAGCGACAATAGCGCCTTGCATTAAAAAGAGTAGCGATAAATGATCACAGCCACAGATTTAAGTTTAGCCCGAGGCGCAAAATACCTCATAAAATCATCAAGTTTTACCATACATCCAAATCATAAGGTTGGGCTTGTTGGGGCAAATGGTTGTGGAAAATCATCTTTATTCGCCAGTTTGCTTGGTACCTTGCCGCCTGACTTAGGTAACCTTACCATGCCAGCAAGCTGGAAAATTGCCACGGTTAAACAGGAAACTCCAGCCTTAGAACAGTCCGCGTTAGATTATGTTATTGATGGTGATATAGAATATCGCCAGCTAGAAGCAAAACTAGAACAAGCACGTATTGACGACAACGGTACTCTTGAAGCGACTATTATCAATCAAATTGATGTTATCAACGGCTATAGTTTACCTGCTCGTGCTGCTGAGTTATTGCACGGCTTAGGCTTTTTACAAGAGCAATTAGCAAACCCAGTCAAATCGTTCTCTGGTGGTTGGCGTATGCGTTTAAACTTAGCGCAAGCGTTGATTAGTCGTGCCGATTTATTACTACTTGATGAACCGACAAACCATTTAGATTTAGATGCCGTAATTTGGCTACAACGCTGGTTAAAGCGCTTTACAGGTACTTTGGTATTGATATCACATGATCGTGACTTTCTAGATGATGTTATTGGGCAAATTTTACATATCGAACAGCAAGGCGCGAAATTATACTCGGGTAATTACTCAGCCTTTGAACGCCAGCGTGCAGAACATTTAGCGCAGCAAGACGCTCAGTTTCAAAAACAACAAAAAGAAGTCGCGCACTTAACCTCTTTTGTTGATCGCTTTCGCGCTAAGGCGAGTAAAGCGAAACAAGCACAAAGTCGTTTAAAACGTTTACAAAAGCTGCCTGACTTAGCGCCTGCGCATGTTGATAGCCAATTTACTTTCAGTTTTGAGCAACCTGAAACCTTGCCTTACCCATTGTTGTCGCTGACTGAAAGCCAATGTGGTTATAACGATGAGGCCATTATTCTAGAAAATGTAGAGATGACGTTAGTACCTGGTAGCCGCATCGGTTTACTCGGTCGAAATGGTGCTGGTAAATCAACTTTAATAAAGTCTCTCGCAGGAGATTTAACACTGCTGCAAGGTCAACGCTATTGCGCGCAAGAACTTAAAGTGGGTTACTTTTCTCAACATCAACTAGAGCAACTTCATTTGCCTAGTAGCGCCATTGAACACATTACACGTGCAAAACCCGACTTAACTGAACTACAAGCAAGAAGCTTTTTAGGTCGCTTTGGCTTTAGTGGTGACCAAGCATTAGACAAAGTAGGCACGATGTCTGGTGGCGAAAAAGCGCGCTTAGTATTAGCACTTATTGTGCTAGAAAAGCCGCAACTGTTACTTCTAGATGAGCCAACCAACCACCTTGATTTAGAAATGCGCCAAGCATTAGTATTAGCGTTACAAGACTTTGATGGAGCAATTATTCTTATTGCCCATGACCGCTACTTATTAGAGTCGTGTGTTGATGAATTTTACTTAGTCGCTAACGGCCGTGTAACTGACTTTGATGGCGACATTGATGACTACCAACAATGGCTAAATGACGATAAAAAACAAACCGTAAAAGCAAACAAAGTCGTTAGTGAGCCGCAAGTTGATAAAAAGCAACAACGTAAAGAACAAGCAGAGCTGCGCAAGAAAGCTTCACCACTGCGTAAGCAAGCAGACAAGTTTGAAAAGTTAGTGCAAAAAGGACAAAACGAGTTAAGCGAAGTTGAAGCTAGGTTGGCGGATAGCGAAATATACCAAGCTGAACACAAAGCTGAGTTAACCACACTATTGAAGCAGCAAGCTAAATTAACTCAAGCCATCGAAGAACATGAAATGGAGTGGCTCGATTTAGAAGAGCAAATAGAAGAGATAATGTCGCAAGCATTATAAATTTATTGCTACACTTAACTTAAGGTACTTTGTCGCTTTAATAACAGCGACAACACATATATAGGACATTATGATGAAAAAATTAACCTTAGCAATATTGAGCATAGCCCTATTCGCCAGTCATTCAGCTGTTAGTGCCGACCTTGATCTTGGCATCTATGAATTAAATCGTGGTGAATTTAGAGCTGCTATTGCTGAATTTGAGCCATTAGTGGCACAAGAATACGCGCCAGCTCAATATCAAATGGGCGTCATGTATTTGAATGGCTATGGTGTGATTAAGAATGCTAAAAAAGCGATGGAGCTATTTAACTTAGCTGCATCACAAAACTATTCTGAAGCTTTATTTGACCTATCTCTGCTCTACAGCGAAGGCAAAATAACCAAAAAAGATTTAAAAACCGCTTTTGCACTCATGGAAAAAGCCGCTGATAAAGATTTGCCTCGTGCACAGTTTAATTTAGGCGTAATGCTTTATAACGGTGATGGAGTGAAACGCAGCTATTTACAAGCATCACGTTGGTACCAAAAAGCCGCAGACCAAAATTATGCGTTGGCACAATTTAACCTTGCCTTAATGTACTTTGAAGGTAAAGGCGTACCGAAAAGCACCGAAATGTCATACATTTGGAATATTATCGCCGCAAAAAATGGCTACAAAATGGCAGAAAAAAGCCGTGGTATGGATGAAAACAAACTCACCATAGAGCAAATTAAAGTGGCTAGAGAAAAAGCCGATGCTATTCATCAAAAAATTATCAAGCAACAAGAGATAAAATTAAAAAAATACTCTTAACGTTATTGCCGATAAGTAAAAACAATAAACCCGCGATTAATAGCGGGTTTATTGTTTTTAAAACCGTTAAATAAAATTACTGCGCAAGCTGAGCTTTAAAGCTATCTTTATAGCGCCGCGACAGATTAAGCACTTTACCGTTATTGAGCTTAACTTCGCTATCACCACTACTTAATGGCGTTATAGATTCAACACAATTGAGGTTTATCGCATGTGAGCGATGGATGCGGCAAAAGCCTTTAGTGCTAATTTGTTCACTTAGTTGCGTCAACGTTGCTCTTGTTGGATAAATGCGTCCAGCAATATGTAAATTGACATAATTGCCTGATGATTCTAGCCACTCAACATCAGTAATTTTGATAATAAACTCTTTACCTAACTTTTTAACTAGCAGTCTATCAATGTCGTTGGCGACACTTTGATTTTCATTATTGTCTTCTCCCTGTGCAATAGGGTTAGCTTCGCCAGCAAGTCGGTTCAAAATAAATTCATAGGCTTTAATTACGCCAATAAAAAAGATAAAGGCCCATAAGTCTTTACGGTATTCATAAAATAGCTCATACCAAAGATCACCAAAATCATAATTCCACTGCACTAAAAAGTAACTGAATTTTCGAATAGCAACCATTATGCCGACATGTAATAGCGAAAAAATAATTGAGGCGAGAAAATAGAGAAAAATAGAACGCTTTATCGATTGCCAACTAAAAGGTAAACGTCGCAGTAATACCACCATCAAGGGAAATAACAGTAAGACACTAATCGCACTTGAGTATTCCCAAACGAAGGGTTCCCATAATTCAAATGGTAACTCTGAACCCTTACGTTTAGCTTCCATTATTACCGACGTTGCATGCAGAGAATTATTAATAAAAAAGTAAATAAAAAGCACCGCAGCTTCGTAGCGAAATTTATACTTTTGAAAATGCTCTAGCCTACTCATGATATTTCATCTCAAAGCAATAATGTTTATCCCTGTATTCCACCACTTATCCCTACCTATTGTTTTTACAGCCTTTATGTCATGCACTTATTCAGTGTAGCAGCGAAGATATCAACATCACAAGCCGACCAAACGTTAACACTTATGTCAAAAATGTTCATGACTACAATTGCAAAACTTTTTATTCCAGACCAAAAACATATGCCTGAAAGAAGGTATGACCTTGACTGGTTAAGGGTTATTGCCTTTGGTTTATTAATTTTATTTCATTGCGGTATGTTTTACGTGGAGAATTGGGGCTGGCATGTAAAAAGCCAACATAGATCACAATTTCTTGAAAATATTATGTTGATAGTAGAGCCTTGGCGTATGGCACTACTTTGGCTTATTGCGGGTATTGCTATTCGCTTTATTATCGCCAAAGTTTCCGTTTGGCGTTTTATTAGTATGCGATCTTTACGCATATTGCTGCCGTTATTATTCGGCATACTGATTGTTGTGCCGCCGCAACTTTACGTTGAAATGACCAATAATGGCGATCTCAATATGAATTACTGGCAGTTCTTAAAAGTGTTTTTCAGCGATGGTAATGGTGTGTTTGATAAATATCAGTCCGGTATTTGGCCTCATATTGATGTTAACCACCTTTGGTTTCTTCGCTCCTTATGGCAGTACTCACTGGTGATACTGTGTTTATTACCTTTACTCAATTCAACCAAAATAGAAAACGGCATTAACTGGTTATTCAAGCAATACGGTGTAATTGCCATTTTATTGGCAACTTTACCGATATTTATTATTCAAATTAATTGGTCAATGGAACAAGTACGCTACCCATTAGGTTTTACCTTTATGGTTTATGGCTATTTAATTGGCTGGCAACCAAACTTTTGGCAACGAATAAGCAACAATATAAGCTGGCTACTATGTAGTTTCGCCATTGCCTATATCAGTTTTATCTTCTTTTATAATCAAGTTTGGTTAGTTGAACTGAGTGCTCCAGATAGTCATGAGTCATGGTTACTAATGCTTGGTATGTTTATTTACAGCCTATTGCGCATATTAGGCGTGCTTACTCTGTTTGCTATTGCTCATAAAATGCTAAATAAAAAATCAAAAAAATTAGGTTACCTTAATGAAGCGGTTTACCCTTTTTATATCCTGCATCAAAGCTTAATCGTAGTTATTGGCTATAACCTTTCTAGATTAAACCTAAGCGTGACAATAGAAGCTATATCGTTGATATCAGCAACTATCGTCTGTTGTTTTGTTAGTTTTGAAATCATAAAGCGCATCAATACTCTCCGACCATGTTTTGGTTTACCAATGCAGCCTCACACCAGTTTATTGCGTCAACGCTTTGCTTATGCAGCGGCAGTAGTTCTAGTATTGCCAATTGGTATAGAAATACTTATTTAATCATGTGTGGCAAGTTCAATGATATTTATCTCCAATTTAATAAAGTGAATATGACTGTGATCTAAATCAATAAGTGTTAATTACTTGTTATTTACAATATGTGCCTATGTTGTTTACGTATTTAACGCTTATTGGAGTGAGTTATGAACATTATGGATATGCTTCTGAATGACCCTGTTGTGCTTTCGGCTTTTATTGGTTTAGCTGTACTTTTAGGCATTGGTGCTTTTTATATTTATTACTTTTTGAAAAACATTAACGAAGATGAAGAGTAATTTACCACTGTAGTTAATTACTCTTATTGTAAAATATAAACAAAGTTATCAGCCGATGTTTTGGCCGTTACTACTAGAAACGTTACCTTGCGAAAGTACCATTAATAAATAGTGCTAACTTCTTAGAGTGTGCATCAATGTTGTTTTAACGTACAATAAGCTTTTGTATTGTTCAGTATTTATTAGGTTATGTTTAGCAAAAGTTCTTTCTCTCCAGCCTGGTGGCTAAAAAACGGTCATGTTCAAACCATGGCGGCAAAATTTCTCCGACGCCACCATACCTTAGATACCAGTGATGAAACCCTAGAGTTGCCCGATGGAGATTTTGTAGATTTAGCATGGACAGAAAAAGTCAGCCCGGCTTGCCAACGTCCAATAGTCGCTGTTTTACATGGGTTAGAAGGCTCAAAAAATAGTCATTATGCTAGAGGCATGTTATCGGCAATTAAAGCCAAAGGTTGGATCGGCGTATTAATGCATTTTCGCGGTTGTAGCGGTCGGCCAAATCGTATGGCGAAATCTTATCACAGTGGCCAAACGTGTGATGTCGACTTTTTTAGCCAACACCTTGCCAATACTTACCCTCAAGCTAAAAAGGCCATTGTTGGCTTTTCGCTTGGTGGTAATGTGCTTACCCGATATTTGGCAGAGCAAAAAGAAAATATTTACCAAGCCGCTAGTGTTATTTGCGCGCCGTTAGATCTATCAAGTTGCTGCGACAGAATAAATAGTGGTTTTTCTCGCGTTTATCAAAAATATCTTGTCGATATGCTCAAAGCAAGCACGGTTGAAAAAATCAACATCAACTTACTAAAAAATATTCATGAAAAAGACTTACTCAACATACGCTCTATTCGTGATTTTGATCAAATGGTAACCGCACCAATTAATGGCTTCATTGACGCCAATGACTATTATCAACAAGCCAGTGGCCGAGATGTACTCAATGATATAACCACGCCATGTTTAGTTATTCACGCCAGCGATGATCCTTTTTTATGCGACAAAAACACAACGGCGATTAGCGCACTACCTGAACATGTTAACTTTGAAATCAGTGAACGTGGCGGCCATGTTGGCTTCATTAGTGGTAATAACCCTTTCAGGCCACAATATTGGCTAGAAGCAAGAGTACCCGAATTTTTTGCGAGACACTTATGATTATCCCATTAGACACATTACCTAAAGAAACGTTAAGCGCCATTATTGAAAACTTTGTACTAAGAGAAGGTACTGAATACGGTAGTGAAGATGTTGCACTGAGCGATAAAATTCAGCAGGTTGAACAACAGTTAAAACAAGGTAGCGCATTACTGGTTTATTCTGAGTTACATGAAACGGTTAATATTTTACCTGCAGATCAGTTTGTTGAAGGTATTGAAGAGAGTGAATCTTAAAGGTTGAGGTAAAGCTCAAAATAACCTTTTTTGCACCATTTATACTCCTCTTTAGAGTCATTTTGTGCAATTTATAGCAGTTAATCAGATTTCATACCTAATTAACTGCTTTTACGCTATTCGCCTGCGATTAAATCGGCAATAGTTGCAATACCAAGTCCTGTCGCTCCAGCAGCCCATAAACTCGACTCACCCGCGTTATAAGCCGCAGCTAAATCAAAATGTAACCAGCCAGCACCGTCATTAGGAACAAAGCGTGATAAAAAGCCAGCTGCATTACTCGCACCACCAGCACCACCACCTTTTTGCGTACGGCTATTAGCAGTATCAGCAAACACTGACGAACATTTATCTTGATGCCAAGGCTCTAAAGGAAACTGCCACAAAGGCTCTGCGGTTACTTGCGCGGCGGTTTGTGCTTTAGCTACTGTATTGTTATCTAATGAAAATAATGCCGAATAATCACCACCAGTTGCCATAACAGCAGCACCAGTTAAAGTTGCAGCATCAATAATTAATGGAGCGCCAGTAGCACCTGCTGCCATTAAGCCGTCAGCTAGCACAATACGACCTTCAGCGTCGGTATTAGCCACTTCACAAGTCACACCGTTTTTATAAGTGATGATGTCACCCAACTTATACGCATCATTGCTGATCATGTTTTCAGCACAACAAAGGTACAACTTTACACGTTGAGTTAAGCCCTGCTTAATTGCTAGCGCTAGTGCGCCAGCAACAACTGCTGCACCGCCCATGTCACATTTCATGTCGAACATACCGGCACTGGTTTTAATACTGTAGCCACCACTGTCAAAAGTAATACCTTTCCCCACTAAACAAGCAGCAACTTGCGTGCTTTCATTGCTACTTGGGTTAAAATCTAACTCAAGTAAGCATGGCTCATTAACACTACCTTTACCGACATTATATATTCCCATCCATTGCTCAGCTTTTAGCTCTTCCCCCTGAATAAGACGAGTACTCACGTGCTCTGGCGCTAATTTTGAAATGTAATCAGTGGTAAATTCAGCCAATTTTAAAGGGTATAACTCAGCCGGTGTCTGGTTAGTTAAATCACGGCTCCAAGCATATACCGCCAATTTATTGTTCAGTTTTTCAACTAAGGCAGCATCACCGCAAAAACTAATGCTTTCCAACTTGCCAACACAACTAAAACCCAAGGCAAACGCCCATTGGCTTGCTTCGTCCCAGTTGTCACCCGTTAACGAGGCATGCGCAATGCCAAGCTTTTCAATTTTACGCGCCGCGGCTTGAATTTTTCTCAACGGATAACTAGCGTCTTTTGGTAAGTAAACTGCAATATTGTCATCAACTATTTGCACGGTTTTACCTTGTTGCCAACCTGCCGTCAGGTTATTTTCGCTTAACGTTATTGATACAGAATGAGGTGTAGTCATGTTCTCGCCTTTAGAATTAAATTTAACTTAATTTATGTTAGTAACAACAGTTTACACCATGAAAGCAACTATTTAACCTATACACACGATTTATCGATGGCTGAAACCATGAATTTTACTTTACAACCTAGCACCCTAATTAAACGCTACAAACGATTTTTAGCCGATGTAACCTTGGTAGACAAAACATCAGGTAACAGTAAAGAAGTTACCATGCACTGCGCCAACACTGGTGCTATGACAGGTTGTGCTACACCTGGCGACATAGTGTGGTATAGCACATCAGACAACCTAAAGCGTAAATATCCCAATAGTTGGGAAATCACTTATACTCAAGCTAAGCACTGGATATGTGTTAATACGATTAGAGCTAACCAACTGACTGAAGAAGCGCTCAAGAATAATTTAATTACTGAATTTATTTCACACACCAAACTCAAGCGAGAAGTTAAATACGGCGAAGAAAATAGCAAAATTGATTTTCAACTTTATGATAAAACTGGACGAGAAACTTATATTGAAGTGAAAAGCGTCACTTTATTGGAAGGTGAACAAGGCTATTTTCCAGATGCTGTCACTGAGCGCGGGCAAAAGCATTTGCGAGAATTAATCGCCATGACCGCTTTAGGCCATAGAGCTGTTTTACTGTTCGCAGTATTACATACCGGTATCAACAGCGTAAAACCTGCTGAGCATATTGACCCTAAATATGCACAGCTACTGCGAGAAGCTAAACAGCAAGGTGTCGAAATCCTAGCTTATAAAGCGAGTTTTGCGAATGAAAAACAAGATTTTTCTATTAGCTTAGACACCCAAGTTTCGGTTATTTTATGAGCAAGCTATATAAATTTAGCATAATTAGCTGTAATAAAGATTGACGGCATGCCTATAAACTTGCTAAAAAGCTTGCTCATATTTTATTGCCATGGTCGATAAAGTTAATTGATAACGCATTATTTTTAACTTTTCTTCGGTTTTTATAAAATCAGCCTTGAATTTCATACTGGCCAGCACAATATCAAGTGAAATATTTTAGGTCAATTTAGATTGGCAGTTGCAACCAAGCGATGAAGTTACAATGAAGTAACTATTTTTCATCAGTTTAGGTCTAGTAGCATTAGGAGAATTAGCATGCCAAAAAACAAAGCATTAGGTATTTTAGCCTTAGCGGGTGTTGAACCATACGTTGAGAAGCCTAACGAAGAATACATGAACGATGAGCAACTAGAACATTTTAAAAAAATTCTAGAAGCTTGGCGTGATCAACTACGTGAAGAAGTTGATCGTACAGTGACTCATATGCAAGATGAAGCGGCAAACTTCCCAGATCCGGTTGATCGCGCAGCACAAGAAGAAGAATTCAGTCTTGAATTACGTACACGAGATCGTGAACGTAAACTAATCAAGAAAATTGAAAAAACTCTTCAATTGATTGAAGAAGACGAATTTGGTTTTTGTAAATCATGTGGTATTGAAATCGGCATTCGTCGCTTAGAAGCACGTCCAACGGCTGACCTTTGTATCGAATGTAAAACACTACAAGAAATCAAAGAACGTCAATTAGCAGGTTAAGCTACTATTTCAAATGGTAGTTCTTAATACTTTGCGACCACAAGCTCATCAAGGGTATCGTGGTCGCTTTGCTCCCTCTCCTTCAGGTTTATTACACTTTGGCTCTTTAATCGCCGCTCTTGCTAGTTATCTGGATGCTAAACATAACCAAGGTAAATGGTTAGTTAGAATTGAAGATATTGATCCTCCTAGAGAAAAATTAGGCGCCAGTGCCGAAATATTAAACACCATAGAAAGCTATGGCTTGAACTGGGACGAAGACGTTCTTTATCAAAGTCAGCAAAGCAGCCTTTATCTAGAAGTTCTAGCCAGCCTAAAACAGCAAAAATTAAGCTATCACTGTGCTTGTAGCCGAGCGAAAATTAAAGCCGATGGCGGCGTATATCAAGGCCATTGTCGTAAGCTAGACTTGGCAGTAAGCAATAATGCCATTAGGGTGATTAATACGGTGGCGACTTCTCAATATCACGACTTAATTCAAGGTGATGTAAGTTGTGATAAAAAACTTGCCGGTGAAGATTTCATTGTCCGCAGAAAAGATAACTTATTTGCCTACCAGCTAGCCGTTGTTGTTGACGATATTTATCAAGGTATTAGTCATATTATTCGGGGTTGCGATTTATTAGAACCAACAGCTAGACAATTAAGTTTTTATCAAATACTTAATCACCCAGCACCTACATTTGGTCATTTTCCGTTGGCAATAACGGATGAAGGTTATAAATTAAGTAAACAAAATAATGCCCCTGCCATTGATACAAAGAATCCAATACCATCGTTAATCGCAGCATTAAGGTTTCTTGGTCAACAGCCTCCTACCGAGTTGAATTATGCAAGTGTTGATGAGCTTTTAACGTGGGCAACATGCCACTGGTCAATCAATAACGTGCCTAAATCACAAGAAATCGTTCTATAAGCTCTTCTTTATTAACAAACGTCGATTATTCACACTGTTTTCATTCTCTTTTAGCCTGCGCTGTTATATCATTGCGCGAGAAATTTTATGATAAAACTGGGGTCAACCATTATCAAAAGCGTGATCAACTTGTGTAAAAAAGTACTTGGAAAAACACGAAAGAGCCAATCGAAACAGCCATCATTTGACGAGCCAAAGATACTTTCTCGCGATCAACATCCTGTATCTAGAAAAAACATAAGTCACAATGCCCTAAAGGTTTTATATCGCTTGAATTCTGGCGGCTACGACGCTTATTTAGTTGGCGGTGGTGTCCGTGATATTTTACTTGGTTTAGAACCGAAAGATTTTGATATTGCAACTAATGCAACACCAGAACAAATTAAAGCGCTATTTCGTAACTGTCGTTTAATTGGCCGTCGTTTTCGCTTGGCCCATATCGTTTTTGGTCGAGAAATTATTGAAGTGGCTACTTTTCGTGGTCATCATGAAAATAGCGAAGAAAAAAATTGTCAGAAAACTTCAAAACAAAGTGAAGATGGCATGTTACTTCGCGACAATATTTACGGCAACATTGAAGAAGATGCTGAACGTCGCGACTTCACTATCAATGCGCTTTATTATTCAGCCAAAGACTTTAAAGTTTACGACTTTGCCAATGGCGTAGCTGATGTATACGCTAAACAAATTCGTTTAATTGGTGATCCAGAAACACGCTACCGTGAAGATCCTGTGCGGATGTTACGTGCGATTCGTTTTGCCACTAAATTGGATATGAACATTCATGCCGACACCAAAGCGCCAATAAAAGAACTGGCACCACTAATGGCAAATATTCCGCCTGCGCGTTTATTTGAAGAATTCTTAAAATTATTCATGTCGGGTAAAGCGTTAGATAATTTCCACCAATTACGTGATTACAACCTTTTCCAATATTTTTTCCCTGCGGTTGACCAACAACTAAACCAACAGTCTCAAGTATACCTTGCTGACTTTATTTGTTTAGCGATGAAAAATACTGACCACAGAGTAAATACTGATCAACGTGTTACGCCAGCATTTTTGTTTGCCGCTATGCTTTGGTATCCGATGCAAGAGCAAATACAGCGTTTAAACAGTGAAACGCAACTTACACCACAAGACGCTTTCTTTGCTGCGTTAAGTGAAATTATGTCCGAGCAACAGCGTAGTATTGCCATTCCAAAACGCTTTCAAGCGGTAATGAAAGATATTTGGATATTACAAGACAAACTGTCTCGACGTGAAGGAAAAAGAGCATTTAAAACCCTTGAACATCCTAAATTTCGAGCCGGTTATGACTTTTTACTTTTGCGAGCAGAAATCGAAAGTGCTGGTAATCAAGATGCTGAACAAGTTTCATCACTACAAGAGTTAGCTAAGTGGTGGGGAGACTTTCAACACAGCAACGCCGAAACTCAACAAGTGATGATTAAGAGTGTAGGCCAAAGCAGAAGCGGTTCAAGAAGAACAACTCGTAAACGCAGAAAGCCACGTGCAGCGGCGGGTAATGAAGCGTAATGTCATTGGCCTATATCGGGTTAGGTAGCAACTTATCTGATCCACAAGCACAAATAATTTCAGCACTAACCAAACTAGAGCAGCTAACAAACTGCTCAGTTACTCAAGTCTCATCATTATACTTCAGCCGGCCGATGGGCCCGCAAGACCAACCGGATTACATGAACGCAGTGGTTGCGCTCGAAACTATCTTAAGCCCTATTGAGTTACTTGATCAATTGCAAAGCATTGAAAATGAATCCGGTCGAGTCCGTAAAGATAATCGCTGGGGTGCGAGAATATTAGATTTAGACATTTTATTGTTCAATGAAATGGTCATCAACAGTGAACGCTTAGTTGTGCCGCATTATGGTTTAAAGCTACGTGAGTTTGTTTTACTGCCTTTAGCGGAAATTGCACCAAGTTTACTTTTACCTGATGGTACAAGTGTATTGCAACTGGCTAACCAGATTGAAAAAAATGGACTAAAAATTCATAGTAAATTGCGTTAGTATAACAACTCTAAAATTACTGATGCCCTGCTTAGCATCATAAACTATGGACAATACTATGGCTAAAATCACAACTGCCACCTTGAAGAAAATGAAACAACAAGGTGAAAAAATTACCACAATCACGGCTTATGACGCCAGTTTTGCGAAAATTTTCGACCAAGCAGGTATTCACGCCATATTAATCGGTGACTCATTAGGCATGGTTTTACAAGGCCATGATGATACCTTGCCTGTTGATATTGAACATATGGCTTACCATACTCAAAGCGTAAAGCGCGGTGTTGAAAATACACTGATTATTGCCGACATGCCATTTATGAGCTACGCGACCACTGAACAAGCCTACACTAATGCTGCCAAGCTTATGCAAGCGGGGGCAAGTATCGTTAAACTTGAAGGTGGACAATGGTTAGAAAGCACCATTAAAGGCCTAGTTGAACGCGGTATCCCTGTTTGTGCTCACTTGGGCTTAACACCACAATCTGTCAATGTATTTGGTGGCTTTAAAGTACAAGGGCGTGAAAGTGATAAAGCACAAGAAATGATTGAAAATGCAAAAGCACTAGAGGCGGCAGGTGCACAATTATTGGTACTTGAATGTATTCCAAGTGGTTTAGGCAAAGCAATCACTGAAGCGGTTTCAATTCCAACCATCGGTATTGGCGCAGGCAAAGACACTGACGGACAAATATTAGTGATGCATGATGCCTTAGGTATTTCATGCAGTTACATGCCAAAATTTTCACGTAACTTTTTAATTGATACTGGTGATATTCAAAAGGCTATTGAGCTTTACATTACAGAAGTCAGTAATGGCAATTTCCCAGGCCCTGAACATATTTTTAAATAACCGACTCAAGCTGAGTAGAAAAACAGTATGACAATGCAAACAACACAAGATATCGATACTTTACGCGCTACGATTAGCGCATGGCGTCAGCAAGGCCTTAAAATTGCTTTTGTGCCGACCATGGGCAACTTGCACCAAGGCCACATAACTTTGGTGGAAAAAGCTAAGTCTATCGCTGATAAGGTGGTCGCGAGTATTTTTGTTAACCCAATGCAGTTTGGCGCCAATGAAGATATCGACAACTACCCTAGAACGATGGCAGCCGACCAAGAAAAACTATTAGCTGCCGGTTGTGAATTATTGTTCACCCCAACACCAAGCATTATTTATCCTAAAGGTTTAGATAAGCAAAGTTATGTTGAAGTGCCTAATGTATCCGATGGCTATTGTGGTGAAAGTCGTCCAGGACATTTTCGCGGCGTATCAACCGTTGTTTGTAAACTTTTCAATTTAGTACAACCTGATATCGCTTGCTTTGGTTTGAAAGATTACCAACAAGTGCAAGTGATCCAGACCATGGTTGAAGACTTGTCGATGCCGATTGAAATTATTCCAGTGGCAACGGTGCGAGAAGACAGTGGCTTAGCGCTAAGTTCACGTAATAACTACTTAACCGACGAAGAAAAGAAAATTGCCCCAGCCTTAGCTCAAAATATCCAATGGTTAGCGAAAGAAATAGTAAATAACAATGACTTTATTGGCTTAGCGAAACAAGCCGCGGACTACATAGACAACGCAGGGTTGAAAACTGACTATATTCATATTTGCCATGCTCGCACTTTACAGCCGGCAAGTGAAGACGATAAAGAGTTGGTCATTCTTGCTGCCGCACATTGCGGTAAAGCACGACTGATAGATAATTTGCAGGTATTTCTGTAGCTAGAAAAATAATTGAAAAGCTAAGCAGTAAATATGGTCATTCCTTCATATCCCTGTGAACATAACATACCGTTCATCCTGAACATAAAAGCTAATAACATTGTTATTAGCTTTTTTTATTACCATTAAGTTTTGTTAGCATCAGCGCTAAGGTGTTTTAGGCTAAACCGCTTTAGCTTGGGCCATAGATAATAAGGTTGGTAAAAAGGTTTCACTTTCTTGTGCTAATAGCGTTTGCTCTGCTAACACATCTTGCAAAATTGTTTTTGTCGTTAACGGGTTTGCCAATACCACACGAAAAACCAAGGTTTTACGACCGTTATATTTTTGCACTTCAATACGAGTACGTGAAACAAACGACTTACCATTTTCACGCTGACGTTTTTGCACAAACTTAGTTAGCTTATCTAATAAATTATTAATACTTTCTTGTTCATCTTCAGTCGCTACAGCCAATAATGCCTGTACGCTAGATGGATTATAACGATAGGTTAATAAACATAACTCAGGTTGTGTGACCAATTCAAAATCAGCTTGTTGTTCAATCAACTGGGCAAAGTAATGTGCTTTTTCAATACTAGTATTAATCAACATTTCATAGCCAGGGCGACTAATAACGTGCAACGCTGCATAAACTAACATTGCCATACCTGGACGCGAACCTTCTAAGGTATGACTACCTAAATCTTTCGAGCCTTTACGTAGAATATATTCAGCATGATGTTCAATAGCAGCAACTGAAGCTGGATTTTTGAAAACCACCAAACCTGCACCCATAGGTACATACATTTGCTTATGCGCATCAATCGTTACCGAGTCAGCTAACTCAATGCCTTTTAAAAGCGGTCGATATTTATTTGATAATAGCGTCGCTCCGCCCCATGCAGCATCAACATGAAAATGTGCGCCGTATTGCTGCGCTATTTCAGCCATTTTATCAAGCGGGTCAATATTGCCAGTTTCTGTCGTGCCAGCAACGCCTACTATGCTCAATATGCGAATATTTTCTTGTGCTAACTTTTCGCACTTAGCTTTAAGCAACTGACAATCAATTTTGTTATTTTCATCTGTCGGAATAGCAATAACGCTATCTTGGCCAATACCTAGTACATCAGCAGACTTTTTCAGTGAATAATGACCACGGTCAGACACTAGAATCGCTAAACCATCATATTGATAGTGTTTAAGCGCACTGTATAAGCCTTCACGAGCGACACCGCGAAATTCACCATCAGGTCTTAATAAATTATTTCGTGCAACCCAGAGTGCGGTTAAATTCGCGACAGTACCGCCAGAGCAAAATGCACCTAATGAATGATTAGCACTGTGCATCCACTCTTGATAAAAAGGTTCGTCATCTTGATAAACTAATCGATGCATCATTCCTAGTACTTGACGTTCCATCGGCGTAAACGCCTTAGAAGTTTCAATTTTAACTAGGTTTTGATTTAATCCGATCATCAACTTTGACAGCGGTAAAATAAAGTAAGGTAATGCAGAAGTCATATGTCCAATAAAATTTGGACTAGAAGTGTGAACTGATTGCGACACCAACTTATCAAGCAAGTGATGCATGTGATCAGATACAAACGCTGGATTTTCAGGAATTTGTGAACTAGCAAAATCTTTTTCAATTTCAGACAGTGCTTGCTCGGTCGCCGCAATGTGCTCACCAAGAAAACCCGCTAAATTTTGCGATATCTCATTCTCTATTCGGCCTAATGTTGAATTAGGCGCAACTGGAATGGTAAAGATGCGATGTAAAGACTCTTCACTCGCTTTTGCAGCGCGTTTACTAACCGTCATACTTATTCACTATTTACTACTCACCCATAAGCAAGTTGTTTTACATAAGTGCGGCACTTTAATAAAATTTTCAGCAAAAGTCTCGTTTTTTCAACTCAATTGCCGTTTAAAACAATAATATTGAAGATAACTTAATCGTATTAAGCTAGTAATGTTGCGGCGTAAACTAGTCCTAGTTCAACAATTGCTAAGCTGCTTAAAGCCATCATAAATACTGTTTTTTTAATATTGTTAGTCATGTTATTCATCCTAAATTACAAATTGATATATCAAGGTATAATCAACTTTCAGGCCAAAAACACAAGCAATTGAAATATAAGAAAAAAGTTATAAAAGACAAAGAAAATACAAATTTAAAGATTAAGATAATTGGCTAAATAAATGTAAATTTAGCCAATTAATTAAAATTTTCACAACTAACTCTTAGCAATAGTTAATTGCCAACATATTTGACCACTGGCCTGATACTTTGCTTCGAACGGTGTTAACGGCTGCTCGTCATTAACTTTTGAAATACTACCGAAGAACCCCATAATGCCAGCCGCAACCTGAAACTCTTGCAGGTATAACTGCCAATTACTGCGGAGAATTATTTCATTACCTACGGCAATAATTTGCGGAAAAACCGCACTACCATGCCAACGTCTTTGCACATGTTTTGCTTTTGGCCAAGGATTAGGATACAAAATATAATGCTTGTCGACTGGCCATTTAGCAGCAACGACCAAACGATAAAAGTCATTTAAATCGGCACGCACAAGGTGGTAATTATCAACAATGCCTTCACCATCTTCTCGTTCAACATCATCAACATTACGCGTAATGCGATGTGCTGATTTATCAACGCCAATCACTAAAGCATTGGGATTTTGTTTTGCTAACAATCGGGTACTTTGCCCTACACCACAGCAAGAGTCTAAAATCACAGGGCCTGTAAATGATTGCACGATAGCATCCATTTCATCAAAGGCTTGTTGGGTATGTGCCTGTATCGGCTTTTGTGACGGATGCTCAATATGCTTAGCAACAATCTCTGCTAGCTTTTCATGTATACCAGGTTGATTAGTCACAATGGCTTTAGAATCGCCGGTGATTTCTGTAGAGCTCATTACTCATTTACCTATAAATTTTCAAAAGTTCACGCACTATGCTCAAGCCACTTGGCGAGATAGTGCGCGTTTAATAACGGCTAGCTTCTTAAGCCAATACCTTTAGTGATCAATACCATGGCGATGGTGTACAAACTGACAATAAAAACACCTAGTACAGAGAAAGACAGTACTAAGCTAACGTCGGTAATTCCTAAAAATCCATACCTAAAGGCATTGACCATATAGACGATAGGATTTATTTGCGATACACCTTGCCAAAATTCAGGCAATAAACTGATCGAGTAAAACACACCACCTAAATAGGTTAATGGCGTTAAAATAAAGGTCGGAATAATCGAGATATCATCAAAGCTACCTGCAAAAATAGCGTTTATTAATCCGCCTAAAGCAAAGGTAGCAGAGGTCAATGCAACCGTTGCGATAATCACCCAAATATTATGAATTTGTATATCGACAAAAAACATTGCCACGAAAGTGACAATACTGCCAACTAACATGCCGCGCGCCATACCACCGCCAACATAGCCGGCAACAATAACCCAATTAGGCACCGGTGCTACCAGCATTTCTTCGACATTACGTTGCCACTTGGCACTAAAAAATGACGAAGCGACATTGGAATAAGAGTTTGTAATAACACTCATCATGATCAGCCCAGGCACGATAAATGACATATAGTCAAAGCCGCCCATTTCGCCAATACGAGAGCCAATTAATGAGCCAAAAATGACAAAATACAAACTAATAGTAATTGCTGGTGGTACAAGGGTTTGCACCCAAATACGCATAAAACGGTGAATTTCTTTATGTAGAATACTTTTTAGCGCGATAATATTTCTTGCTGCAATCATCTTGCTTACTCCTCTATCGCACTGGTTGCTGATTCTTGACCACTACCTACTAAACTGACAAATAGCTCTTCTAGTCGATTACTTTTATTTCGCATACTCAACACTTCAATGCCCTGCTGTGTTAGCTCAGTAAATACTTGATTTATGGTTTGACACTTTTTCACATCAACTTCTAACGTGTGATCGTCAACAACTCGAAAGCAAAAACCAGTCAAATGTGCTGGCTTGCTGTTAGGTTTTAAATCAAAAACAAAGGTTTCTACGTCTAACTTAGCCAACAAAGACTTCATATCGGTATTTTCAACAATAATACCCGAGTCGATAATGGCAATATTTCGACAAAGCATTTCTGCTTCTTCAAGGTAGTGGGTTGTTAAAATAATGGTGATGCCTTGTTGGTTTAATTCACGAAGGAATTCCCACATTGAACGTCTAAGCTCAATATCAACACCAGCTGTTGGCTCATCAAGTATTAACATTTTAGGTTCGTGCATTAACGCTCGAGCAATCATTAGACGACGTTTCATACCACCAGAAAGCATACGTGCAGCATCGTTTCTTTTGTCCCATAAATCGAGCTGCTTTAAATATTTTTCTGCCCGTTCAACGGCTATTGAACGTTCAACACCGTAATAACCCGCTTGGTTAACTAGAATTTTCATTAAGGGTTCAAACTGATTAAAGTTGAACTCTTGTGGCACTAGGCCAATGAAGCTTTTAGCTGCTTCTAATTCTTGGTCAATATCATGGCCAAAAACAGCTACTTTTCCTGCAGTTTTATTTACTAGTGAAGTAATAATTCCAATGGTAGTCGACTTACCAGCGCCATTAGGGCCAAGTAAAGCAAAAAAGTCACCCTGATTAACCGTTAGGTCAATACCTTTGAGTGCTTGAAAACCACCTTTATAAGTCTTTTCTAACCCTGATATTGTTAATGCCGATTGCATAGCAGATCCCAAAATATTTGCGTCCCTTTAAGGTGGGGGCAAGTTAAATGTTTTCAATAAGAAATAGTAATTGTTATCAAGCAAATTATACACACCACTTATAACTCAGCGAAATAAGTTAATTCATGACGAACAAGCATAAAATTGCGATGAACATATTTGCCTTGTCATTGTATACAATTTACAGTTAGGGCAATGAAAAATAAGGAACGACTATGTTTACAGCCAAATTAACTCGCTGGTGTGCATTCGCCGCCATCTCGGTATCACTTGTTGCCTGTCAAAGTACCGCTGACAAACCTGCTACAGGAAATAATACAAGCAAAAATCCATTAAGCCTTGAACGTATTTACCAAGAAGGTGAGTTTACTTCTCAGTGGCTTGGTCGCATTCGTTGGTTAGCTGATGGCAGTGGCTATACCGCTGTTGAAAAGTCAGCAACAACCAAAACAGACAAAGACGGAAAAGCGCAAAGTGTTGGCAAAGAAATTGTTTTCTACGATCCCAGTACATTAGCGCGAACCGTACTTATATCAGCTGAGCAATTAACACCTAAAGGCGAAGAAAAGCCACTCGCCATTGACAACTACCTTTGGTCAGATGATCGTGCACAAGTTTTGCTTTATACCAATAGTAAAAAGGTATGGCGCTCAAATAGTCGTGGCGACTACTGGGTATTAAATCTAGCGACTAATCAGTTACAACAATTAGGTGGTAAAGACGTTAAAGCCAGTAGCTTAATGTTTGCTAAATTTTCACCTGATGGCAGCAAAGTAGCTTATGTTGCTGATAATAATATTTACCTAGAAACGCTTAGCAACAACCACATTAGCCAATTAACCTCTGATGCCGGCAATGGCATTATTAATGGCTTATTCGATTGGGTTTATGAAGAAGAGTTTTCTATTCGTAATGGCTTTCGTTGGAGCCCTGACGGCAAAAGTATCGCTTATTGGCAATTAGATACCCAAGGCAGCAAAGACTTCATCATGATCAATAACACAGATGAACTTTATCCAACCTTAACTAAGTTCCCTTACCCAAAAGTTGGCGAACAAAATGCGTTGGCAAAAATAGGTATTGTAAACCTCGACAGCAAGAAAACGGTTTGGGCAAAGTTACCGAATAACTCACGTGAAATGTACATTCCCCGCATGAATTGGTCTGGTAATTCAGAGCAAGTGCTAATTCAGCATGTTAATCGTAAGCAAGACACCAACAAACTTTATCTGACTAACCGTAATAGCGGTAAAGTTGACCTAATAATGACCGAGCAAGAAGCAACCTTTCTAGACTTTTATGATGACGCTCGTTGGTTAGAAAATGGTGATGATTTCATTTGGAAAAGTGAGCGTTCAGGTTGGAGACATATTTACAAAATTTCTCGTGATGGCACTAACATCGTCAATTTAACAGACGGTGCTTTTGATATTACCGATATACAAGCCGTTGATGAAAAAAATGGTTGGGTATATTTTATTGCTTCGCCAGATGACGTTGCTCAGCGCTATTTATATCGCAGTAAGCTAGATGGCACTTTATCAAATCAACGAGTAACACCTGAAGAATTTTCAGGTTCAAATCGCTACCAAATGTCGCCAGATGGCCAGTGGGCCATTCACTCTCATTCCAGTTTTTCTAAACCAACACAAAAAAGTTTAATAAAAGTATCAGGCCACCAAAATAAACACTTACTGATGGCTAACAAAAAGCTAAACGAGAAAATGGCTGCTTTGGCAAAACCTGAACATGAGTTTTTTCAAGTAACTGCACAAGATGGCGTAGTACTTGATGGTTACATCATGCGACCTGCTGATTTTGATGCCAGTAAAAAGTATCCAATAATTTTCTATGTATACGGCGAACCTGCAGGACAAACAGCGCAAGATAGATGGCGCGGAAATGCATATTTTTGGGATCAAATGCTAACTGAGGAAGGCTTTATTGTTGCCTCTATTGATAACCGTGGTACACCAGCACCTAAAGGAAGAGAGTGGCGTAAATCTATTTATGGTGCGGTCGGAATTTTATCATCTCGTGATCAAGCTGATGCACTAAAAGCAATGACGGAACGTTGGTCATATATAGATTCAGACCGTGTTGGTATTTGGGGGCATTCTGGTGGCGGCTCAATGACATTGAACATGCTATTTCGTTACCCTGAACTTTATAAAGTAGGGATTTCTCTAGCACCAGTAGCCGATCAACGCTTATATGACAGTATTTACCAAGAACGCTACTCTGGTTTATTAACTGACTATGCAGAAGGTTATAAGCAAGGTTCACCAATTACTCATGCTAAAAACTTACAAGGTAAGTTGTTACTAGTTCATGGCACAGGTGATGATAACGTGCATTACCAAGGCACTGAGCGATTAATTAACGAGTTAATTATACATAATCGTCAGTTTGACTTTATGTCTTACCCGAACCGAAGCCATGGTATTAGGGAAGGTGAAGGAACAACGTTGCATTTAAAAACAATGATGACTGATTATTTTAATGAGCATTTAAAGTAAGCCGTATTAGCGCCAATACTTGTCGCTCGTTAACACCTCAGTAAACATGGCACACAGCTTGTGTTGAAGACAAAAAAGCCTGCAAATGCAGGCCTTTTTACTGACTTAACAATGGCGGAATTAGATATCCGTCACACCCATGTTAAATAACGTGAAACCATAAATATCAGCGTACTGATCAATCGTTTTACTGATCGGCGTACCAGCACCATGACCCGCATCAGTCTCAATACGAATTAAAGTTGGGTTTTTACCTGCTTGCTTCGCTTGTAATTCAGCAGCAAATTTGAATGAGTGAGCAGGAACCACACGATCATCATGATCGCCAGTTGTCACCATCGTTGCAGGGTAATGCGTACCAGCTTTTACATTATGCACTGGAGAATATGCAAGTAAGTAGTTAAACATTTCAGCATTGTCATCAGACTTACCGTAGTCATATGCCCAACCAGCACCTGAAGTAAAGGTATGGTAACGCAACATATCAAGTACACCTACCGCCGGCAACGCCACTTTAAATAGCTCAGGACGTTGCGTCATTACCGCGCCAACAAGTAAACCACCGTTAGAGCCGCCCATTACGGCTAACTTATCAGAAGAGGTCACTTTTTCACTGATCAGATATTCAGCGGCAGCAATAAAGTCATCAAAAACGTTTTGCTTCTTCAATTGCGTACCAGCGTTATGCCATTTTTTACCGTATTCACCACCGCCACGTAAGTTAGCGACAGCATAAACACCACCTAATTCTAACCATGCAGCACGAGTAGAGCTAAATTGCGGTTGTAAACTTACGTTAAAGCCACCGTAACCATAAAGAATCGTTGGATTATTGCCATCAAGCTTTAAGCCTTTTTTATGGGTAATAATCATCGGTACTTTAGTGCCATCTTTTGAAGTATAAAATACTTGTTTTGATTCAAAGTTATCGCTATTGAATTTAACTTTCGATTTCATGTGTACAGTAGATTCACCACTTGCCAAGTCTAAGGTGAAAATAGTTGAAGGTGTTTTTTGGTTGCTAAACGAATAATAAACGTTATCTTGCGATTCTTTACCGCTAAAACCGCCTGCTGTACCAACTTCAGGTAATGTAATATCACGAATTAGCTTACCATTTAAGTCGTATTGCTGAATCAGCGATGTAGCGTCTTTCATGTATTTGGCAAATAAGTATTTACCGCCTGTAGATACAGATAACACATTCTCTGTTTCTGGAATTAGGTCAACCCAATTTTCAGGGCTTGGCTTTAATGCGCTAACTTTTACAACGCGTTTATTTGGTGCGTTCTTGTTAGTGACAAATAATAAGTCATCACCGTTACTGCTAACCATGTAGGTATCAGAGTCGGTATTATCAATCGCTTCAACTAATGGTGCATCAGCTTTAGTTAAATCTTTAATAAAGAGTTTATTTCCTGATGTTGAAACAGAGGCATAAACTAATAAATATTTGCCGTCTTTCGTTACTTCACCACTAACATAACGATGCTTTTCTGCATCAATACCACCGAATACTAAAGTATCTTCTGATTGCGCAGTACCTAGCTTGTGATAATAAAGTTTGTGTTGATCAGTTTTCGCAGAAAGTTCGCTGCCCTTAGGCTTGTCGTAACTTGAATAGTAAAAACCTTCATTCCCTACCCAAGAAAGGCCACTAAACTTAATATCTATTAATTCAGGCTCAAGCACTTCTTTAGTTCTAGTATCAATTACTCGCGCCTTACGCCAATCACTGCCACCTTCTGAAATCAGGTAAACTGCATGCGAGCCGTCTTCACTAAATTCAATACTCGCTAAAGAAACAGTACCGTCTTCACTAAAAGCATTTGGATCTAAAAACACTTCTGCTGCTTCATCACCCTTTTGACGATACAAAACATACTGATTTTGTAGTCCATCATTTTTGTAAAAATAGCTATAGTCGCCTTCAATAAACGGCATACCAACTTTTTCATAATCTAACAATGCGGCTAGGCGCGATTTAATTTTATCGCGGTAAGGAATTTGCTCTAAATAGCCATAAGTGGTTTTATTTTGTGCTTTTACCCACTCAGCTGTTTCTGCGCTCATATCGTCTTCTAACCAACGGTAAGAGTCTGTTACTTTTGTACCGAAGTAATCATCAACAACATCAATTTTTTTTGTTGTTGGATAAGTAACCGCTGTAACTTGTTCTGGTGTAGTAACTTCTTTTTCTGCTACTGCAGTCGGTGCAGTATCTTGGCCACAGCCGGAAAGACCAAATATAGCCAGTAATACCGAAGAGCTTAAGGTTATTTTTTTAGCGTTCATAATTTACCAAATAGTAAGTTGTTATTATTTTGCCCACAATCATATGGGAGACGAATATCTATGTCTAGCTATGCTATAAGTTAACAACTAGTTAATGAAAACCTAACGAAATACTATTATGATTAACTTATTGAAAAGTAAACACTTGGGACACTTATGCATATAGAAAATTCAGAACGTCTTAGCTTTAAATTGATTGACGAAAGTGATAGCGAATTCTTATTTCAACTCGACCAAGACCCGGACGTTATGCGTTATATCAATGGCGGCAGTATGACGAGCCGTGAAGATATTAAAAATAAATTCATTCCACGACTCAACGCTTACAAAAATATCGATAAGGGTTGGGGGCTTTGGAAAGTAACCATTACCGAAAGCCAGCAAGACATTGGCTGGATTTTAGTTCGCCCAATGGACTTTTTCTCTGACAAACCTATTTGGGATGATATCGAATTAGGTTGGCGTTTCTTGCAATCAACTTGGGGAAAAGGCTATGCCTCTGAAGCAGCAATACAAATTCACCAAGTATTAGCTAAGTTGCCAGAAAACAAATACTTTAGCGCTGTTGCTATGCATGGCAACGACGGTTCAGTTGGCGTGATGAAGAAAATGGGCATGGAATATATTAAATCTTATATTCATTCAGACTCACAATTAGGTGATTTAGATGTCGTGCTTTATCGCATAGAAAATACTTAAAAGAGTTAAAGAAATTATATTGAGATAAATGACTCAAATAGTTACTTAGGCCGCCTCATTGGTATTAGCTCGAACAGATACTTTATGCTGATCGATTTTAATTTAAAATGACAGTCACTAAAGTCAGTAAGGCGGCTATAAGAGCTTAATGCATTAAGCTCTGCAGGTCCGATGTTGCCGATATTAGCGTACTGTTTTCCTGATAAGTAAATAACGTAATAAGCCGGCAACGTTATACATACCTATATTTTTTAAGCTTACTTTACAAGGAGCCTATGATTTCATGGCGCTACGCAAAATTAATATATACTTCATATCTATAATTTTTATTGCTAGCATAGCTATTATTCTATTCAATTGGATAAATAGTAATTCAGTTTCAAACTCCTCTGATGTTGAACTTAGCCCCCAAAACACCCTGTTATCAAAATCAACGATTAAAGAAACAGACGATATTCCTACAAAGAGACCAAATGCTAATGCTTTTGCAGGAAAACCAATACAAAATGCTCAAATGGTCGTCATGCATAAACCTAGCTGGAAGTTAGATGGAAATTTTAAAGATCATCTCGACAAACTAATTATTATCGCGGCAAGCGGGGATAATGAAGCGAACTATATTATTGCGATGAATTTTAGACATTGTTATTACGCTCCAGTTGATGAAACCGCTCTTGAGAAGAAATTAGAACAAGCTTACGAATATAGTGATGCAGATATAGCCGTTGATAAAATAAATGAAAGATACAAATATTGTTTTGGTATTAAACAGAAACAACGCAATCAGTTCTATAAGTACTTAGAGGTCGCATCCAATAATGGGTACGTTTTAGCACAGGAAGTTTTTGGTAGCATCACTCCAGAGTTCTTCATGAAATCTCAAGGCTACGAAGAGCTAGAGCGAAGTGATTTTATTCGAAAGCGTGATAGCTTTATTGAACAGAAAGTCAGCTTTTTGGAACAAGCGGCTAAAAACGGCAGCATCAAGGCATTAGCAAAGCTTTCTAAGATGAATCGCTCACAAATCATTGATGGGAATGGTTATGTTAAATCTTACGCATTTAATCAGTTAATTCTTGAGTTTACTCAAAATAATGAAATCTATAATAGATATTCATGGTTTCAACAAAAGTTATACTCGCAGCTAAACCCTGAGGAAATAGAAAATGCATTAACCATGTCGGAGGAATGGTCTGCAAAGATTAAGTTAAACGGTACTTTGTATTTAAATGATTAGGATAACTCAGTTAAGTCTAAACTTAGTTAAACCTAAATTGTTTTAGTCAGAATCCGATCTTACAAATTCAATAATAAACCTTCATATAAACTGACAAATTATATATTTTTTAATTAATAGAAAGACTGCTATTGCGACTTTCCGGCCCTAACAACTCTTACCATAAACGCTAACTATCGCCACAAAGAAGACATTAGTCATTTATATAAACTAGTATATGGAGGGTAGATTTTGTTCCGTTAAAAACCTTGAAACGGAATTATCGTACCGCAGCTCGACTTACACTGTACGAGAAAAAGTTGTTGGTGTTGATCGTAAGAAAAACCTAAAGCAAAACTTAGCTTGTGAGTTTCAACACCATGGCCATATGTATTGTTAATAAATTGAGCATACGCTTTTATTTGCCTAGAAAGGCCCATCCAAGCCATAGTGTCATGGCTTGACTCTTTTTTATTCAAAACACCCAACCCTGGAGGGTAATATGAGGAACCATCACTAAGTACGATAGGATGGTTTATCCCTAATTTACGAGCCTGTTTATGATCTTCAGCTGTAGTTACTTCTTTTTGGTCACTTAACTTGAGGTGAGCAATCAGAAAAGGGAATTCATTATGAATGATTTCAACTAGTTGCGCATTATGCCATATGTCATCGTGGGGGAATACTGCCAACAAATATATAGTTTCTGGCTCTACTATTGCAAACATTAGCTCTTTAGTTCCACCTTCGGCAAAGTGAAAATGAACGATACCCCAATCATCAAACAATGGATCATTTCCTCCACCAGATTTTTTAAAGTTTTTTCTACTGCAAAATTTCAAAAGAGGACTGCCAGATTCAACTAGATCGATAAACTTTTGGTATTCGATCATATGTTCTTGAGGGCAGTTAAATACCGATGACTTAATTACATTTCGCTTTTGAGCGATTGGAGTTCTACGAAGACGATTAATGAGGAGCATAAAATTACTCCGAAGACCTAACTCTTCAGAATAATTAATACACTGCTTTTCCAACTCGCTTGCTATGTAATTCTTAAGATTTGAGTTAAATAATTCGATCATGCTCACTTTCCCTATAACGCATATCATTGAAATAAAGGGGGTCAGATACACATTAATATCACTATTGGGTCATAAATACGTTTTACAACTCATTAGAAAATATATGGCAAAAAATTAAATGCTAACGTCCGCAATAGCGCACCGACAAGTCATAAAACTACTTAGTGAAATCTCTGAATTATTAATATTGGAATAGAGCTAGAGGATGGCGCATTTAACTTCTATTCAATGATACGTGGCTTACCTTGATCAACTACGCAGTTATAGGTCACCATTAAAAATACAGTTCGAGAGTATTCTAGCTCTAGCATGTTCAATGATTTGGCTGACGATGTAAAAAATCAAAAAACACTAATCATCAGAAACAAAAAAACATCAATCGTTATGATTGATGTTTTCTAAAATAAATTTTTATAAATAATTATTTATTAAATCGGCGTGATGCTAAACCCATTATTCCTAGTGCAAAAATAGCAAGTGTTGATGGCTCTGGCACTGAAGTAAATACATCTTTTGAAGCTCCTTGTACCCCAACAGTAAAGCCGTTCCAGTTTTCACTACTTAAACTATTCCAGCTAACGTTATCAAAAGCGCCTTTGAATTGGATTGTGCCATGTGGTTCGCCTGTACCAAGCAATTGATATTCAATGTCGCCATTTCCGTGATCAATAACATTCTTATAAGAAGTTCCCGACCCCCAGTACCCAGCAGCTTTACCGTCGACTCCTCCAACAGATAAAATATCAAAATCCTGATCGAAAGAGTAACCATTACCATTTAAACTAACATAAGAAAAAACAATGTTCGCCACTGACTCTGAGAATGAAAGAGTTTGGTTTCCTGCGTTTTTCAAACCTATCATCTCTGAAGCTGTAGGAGTGTTATCAACTTCGCTGCTAGTATATGGTGATATGGAAGGATCTTGAAAACTACGAAAATAATCTGTACCTGTACCTGTTTGTAAAAAAGCAATACCTTGAGGGTTAGTATATGTAATATCGATTGTTGATGTATTAGTTACAAACTCTCCAAGTACTTCTGTGGATGTGCCTGACTTCCAGTCTGCCCAATAAATTACGCCAGCATTTGCCACTGTTGATATTGATAGAGTTAAACCTACTAAAGCGATATTAAATAATTTAAATTTCATATGACATTCCCTTTGATTCCATTGCATGTTGCAAATTATATTTGTTATTTTTTATAAAATGTAATACAAAAAACATGCCTCAAGTTAAATATGCATATATTTCAATTGGTTGAGGTTGTTTAGGGAGTCCAATAAAATAGTATTGTAAAATAATATGACATGGGTAACTCCTTCAATTAGTTGAGGTTATTTAGTACTTTATTGCTAGTTTTATATCTAGAACTCTAAAGTGTTAACATTACCTTTAACTCCCATCTACTTGAACATTGAATAAATCAGATTAATATTCTTTAATTTCAAGCTCTTATTGTAATATTATAGTTTTTTATGGACAGGTCAGGTTATTACTGTTTTGTTCATTAGAAAATATAGGAAAAAAGATTAATTGCTAATGTCAGCAATGCGCACAAAGTGGCCATATTACAGTTTTTTGCAAAACAGCTTCAGACTCATTACTGACTTAATCCACTGTACGATTAGGTCAAGTCAGGTTCTGAAATTAAGTATGAGCTACTACACCTAAACCTAGTTACCCTCCAAATCTTAAAAGTGGCAGTTCAAGCTAAATCCCTTATAGCTTTCTCTTTAAAAATACAACTTACGTCGATTCTTCCATATGACTTTTAACCAATTCACCTATTTTTAGTGCATGACTTTCGTTTTCACCAGACAAAGCATTAAAAATTCCCTGCTTGTTGGTAGTCGGTTGGTTTTGGCTCACCTTCCACTTCCCTACTACCGAGGAAATATTAATTTCAATACCGACTATAGCGGGGAGCATTTTTGCTATGTATTGTTTTGGCGCGTCTTCAATAGACCAAGGTTTGGGCTGTAGGGCCTCATGTTGACGAGTTAAGCATTTGAGTAAATCAAGGTTGCGTGTATTGTCATGAACAAACGATATATGCCCTTTTACATGCACAGCAACATAGTTCCATGTTGGCACAGCCTTGCCCGTGGCCATTTTAGTTGGGTAATAGTTAGGTGATATATAGCAATTAGGTCCGTTAAACACGACCAACACTTCAGCTTTGTTAGAGATGTTTTTCCATAATGGATTAGCTTTAGCAATATGTCCCTGTAGTGTGTCTTTACCACCTACTTGCTTCAACATTAGTGGTATATGATTCACTTCTAACCCTAATTCAGAGGTGCCAATAAGCGTTGCAAAAGGATATTCAACCATCAATGTTTTTAATGCCGCAGTATCACTTTGTTTAAATTTTTTTGGTATATACATAATAACGCCTTTGCTGCTTTTCTTACCGTGCCTGTGCTTTACATTTTTGCTTCTAGCGTTGACTTTATAGCTGCCCATTCGCTAGCAATAATTGAAAAAATAGCAGTGTTGCGAAAAGTGCCATCAGACAAAATACGTTGATGACGAAGCAGGCCTTCATATGTTGCACCTAGCCTTGCTATCGCTTTACGTGACTTTTCATTTTTCTCATGAGCTTTAAACTCAACTCTTATCGCACCAAGCTCTTCAAAAGCATGTTTTAATAAGCAATATTTAGCGTGAGTATTAATATGGCTACGCTGGTATTTAGGGGTAATAAAGGTAAAACCTATTTCTAAATTTCTATCCTCGCGCATAATTGAACAGTAACGCGTACTCCCTACCAACTCTCCGCTTTCATCATCAAAAATAGCAAAAGGTACATGTTCACCTTTATCAGCCATTGCTTGTGAATAATTCAACCAATTCTTGGCCGTTGCTTTAGACGTACATTTGTCAGGTAAAGACCAACGCCAAATCTCTGGAAAAGCGCCGGCACGATAAAAATCATCTAAGTGATCAAGTGTTAATGGTCGTAACGTGACTTTATTGGTACTCAACGTAGTAGCTCGGGGGTTAAACATAACTTGCTCTATTTAAAAGTGATGATTGGTATTCTCTCTTTTTATGGTATAAACAAAACAACCAGTTTAAATAAATTACTTATACCAAAGAATTGTAACAATGCAGATACTGAATCTAACTTTAGAAGAGAGCGCAGAGAAGTTGTATTTAAAAATCGCTAATGCAATTCGACAGGCCATTAAGAATGGCAACGCTTCTACTGGTGAAAAGTTACCTTCAGCGCGTACTTTAGCAGCACAGTTATCAGTTAATCGCCATACCATTATGTCGGCTTATCATGAGTTAGAAGCACAGGGCTGGGTTGAAACCAAAGAAAGGCAAGGTTATTCCGTAGCGCAAACACTACCAATTTATCTTTCACTAAAAAGTAATGAAAACCTTAATGATGTCAGTAATAAACATCAGTGGCGGTTAGTAAAAACTGAAAATAATAACTTGCAGCGCCAAGCTAGCGATTACCAATTTAACTTCGCTGGCGGTAACCCTGATATTTCATTGTTCCCTTTTAATGAACTTAGAAGCTACGTAAATGAAGCAATGAGCCGCCCGCAGATTAATGAATTGAACTACGGCAATAACAATGGTTTTCCAGCCTTTATTACTGAAGTTAGTACTTATTTACGTAGAGTGAGAGCAATTGCTAATAAGGAAATAATTGTCGTTAATGGTAGCCAAGAAGCGCTATACATTATTTCACAAATTTTGTTAAAACCAGGCGACAAGGTTGCGGTAGAAAGTTTAGGTTATCGCCCGGCTTGGAACGCATTAAAAAATGCCGGCGCTGAACTTATCGGTGTTAAACAAACAAAAGAAGGTATTGATGTTGAACACCTTGAGCAATTATTTAAGCAACATAAACTTCGCCTGCTCTATTTAACTCCGCTTCATCAGTACCCAACCACCACCACATTACCCGCGGCGCAGCGAATAAAAGTTTATCAGCTAGCACAGCAATATAATGTGCCAATTATTGAAGACGATTACGATCACGAGTTTCATTATGACAGCCAGCCTTTAGCCCCTATGGCAGCTAATGATCCTGCGGGGCTAGTTATATATTTATCAAGCTTTTCTAAAATTATGTTCCCTGGAGTTCGCTTGGGTATAATTGCGGTAGACCAATCACTTGCCGCACACATTGTCAGTTATCGAACAATGATCAATCATAAAGCTAACGTGGTATTGCAAGATGCTGTAGCTCGGTGGATGAAAGATGGCGCATTTGAACGCCACTTAAGAAAAGCGACACGCATTTATCAAAAAAGACGACAATGTATGGTGGAAACACTAAACAGTTTTATAGCAGAAGGCATAGAACTCGACTTTACCGTGCCTCCTGGTGGAATGACGCTATGGGTAAATGTTGGTGGTAATGCAGAAGAAATAGCAAAATCAGCACAAGAAAATAACATCTTCTTGTTAGCTGAAAAGGCTTTTCATTTAGAGTCTAAAAATGATGAAAATAAATTTATTAGGCTCGGATTTGCAGGTCAAAGCGAAGACCAAATTACGCAAGGCTTATCACGACTAAAGCCTTTTCTTAACCGTAAAGATTGAGCTTTTTATATATTGTACTTATCGAATGTTAAGCATGTTTATTAAAGGAAAAACAAAAAAGCCCAACCAAGGTTGGGCTTTCAAAAGATGACTAACAAAAAGTTAACTCAAACTTATTATCAAAAGTGCCAGATAAAACTACACTCTTTCAAATACTGTTGCGATACCTTGACCTAAGCCAATACACATAGTGGCTAAACCTATGTTAGCGTCTTGTGCTTCCATAAGGTTAATTAAGGTACCAGAAATACGGCTACCTGAACAACCTAATGGGTGACCTAGTGCAATAGCGCCACCATTAAGGTTAATCATGTCATCCATTTTGTCTTCTAAACCTAATGAACGTACACATGACAACGCTTGTGCAGCAAATGCTTCGTTAAACTCAGCCAATTCAATATCTGCTAACGTTAAGCCAGCACGTTTTAATGCTTTCTTAGTGGCAGGAACTGGACCAAAGCCCATGGTTGATGGATCACAACCTGCAATACCCATACCGCGAATTTTAACGCGTGGTGTTAAGCCCATTTCTTTCGCTTTTTCTGCCGACATTACTAACATTGCAGAAGCGCCATCAGAAAGTGCAGAAGAAGTACCCGCAGTTACCGTGCCGTTTACAGGGTCAAACACTGGACGTAAACCCGATAAGCTCTCAACGGTAGTTTCTGGACGAATAACTTCATCATGCTCAATAAGTGTTAACGCACCCATTGCGTCATGACCTAATGTTGGCACGATTTCATTTGCCCAACGGCCTTCAAGCATAGCTTTATGTGCTAATTGGTGAGAACGAGCGCCAAACGCGTCTTGTTCTGCACGAGTAACACCGTGTTGCATACCTAATAATTCAGCCGTTAAGCCCATATTACCGGCAGCACGAGAAATATGCTTGCTTAGTGCAGGGTCAAAATCAACATCGTACATCATAGGTACATGACCCATGTGTTCAACACCACCAACCATAAACACATCGCCTTGGCCGGCCATGATATTGGTTGTAGCGTCATGTAGTGCTTGCATTGAAGAACCACATAAACGGTTAACGGTAACAGCACCGGTAGACTTTGGAATATCAGTCAACAATTGGGCATTACGAGCAATATTGAAACCTTGCTCTTTAGTTTGCTTAACATTACCCCAAATAATATCTTCAATTAATGCTGGATCTAAATTCGGGTTTCTAACTAACAATTGTTGCATTAAGTGTGCTGATAAAGTTTCAGCACGAACATTACGAAAAACACCGGCTTTTGAGCGCCCCATTGGGGTACGGATGCAATCGACAATAACGACTTCTTTCATGATTTTCTCCTGCGCCTAAGCTGTTTTAACGTCTGTTGTAAAATAAGATTTGCCAGATTTCGCCATTTCGCGAAGTCCGTCAGTCACTTGATAAATTTCGCCCAAGTGAGCGTATTTATCAGCCATCGCAATGAAGTTATCTAAGCCTAGTGTTTCTAAGTAACGAATCGGGCCACCTCTAAATGGAGGGAAACCTAAACCGTAAATTAAGCCCATATCAGCTTCAGCTGCAGTATCAACTACACCTTCTTCTAAACAACGAACCACTTCATTGACCATAGGGATCATCAAGCGAGCAATAGTTTCGTCTTGGCTAAACTCTTTGCTTTCAACAGCAAATAAGTCATAAGCTGCTTGTGCAGCCACTTTTGTTGGACGACCACGCTTGTCTTTACCGTAGTCGTAGAAACCTTTACCGTTTTTCTGACCAAAACGCTCATTGGCATATAGCGCACTTACAGGGTCATTATCAATTTTGGTCATACGGGTTGGGAAGCCTGCCGACATAACACCAGTACAATGATCAGCGGTATCAATACCAACAACATCAAGTAAGTATGCAGGGCCCATTGGCCAGCCAAATTGTTTTTCCATTACTTTATCAACGGCAGTAAAGTCAGCACCCTCAAGCACTAACTGACTAAAACCGGCAAAGTAAGGGAATAAAACACGGTTAATATAAAAACCAGGGCAGTCATTTACTACAATCGGAGATTTGCCCATTTTCGCAGCGTATGCAACAACTGCAGCTACAGTTTCATCAGAGGTTTCTTTACCACGAATAACTTCGACTAACGGCATTTTGTTTACTGGGTTGAAGAAATGCATACCACAGAACTTGTCTTTGCGTTTTACGCTTTCTGCCAATAAATCAATTGAAATGGTTGACGTATTTGACGTAACAATAGCGTCATCAGCAACATGGCTTTCAACTTCAGCCAACACCATAGCTTTAACTTTCGGGTTTTCAACTACCGCTTCTACAACAATATCAACATCTTTAACGCTGTCGTAGCTTAACGATGGTGTAATGTTCTTTAACACGCCCGCCATTTTTTTAGCGTTCATGCGACCACGTTCAACTTGCTTGCTAAGAATACCGGCAGCCGTTGTTAAGCCTAAATCAAGCGCTTGGTCATTTATGTCTTTCATGATAATTGGCGTGCCTTTATAAGCAGACTGGTATGCAATACCACCGCCCATAATACCAGCACCCAATACAGCTGCTTTGTTCACAGCTTTAGTGGCTTGTTTACCGGCTTTTTTCGCTTTGCCTTTAACCACTTGGTCAGCCATAAATAGGCCAATTTGTGCTGTTGCTGCATCAGTTTTCGCTAATTTAGCAAAACCGGCATTTTCCAATGCCATTGCGCCAGCGCGGTCTAAACCTGCTGCTGCTTCAATAGTTTTTACTGTTGCCATTGGTGCAGGGTAATGTTTACCCGCTTTTGCCGCGATCATGCCTTTACAAGTATTAAAGGTCATAATTGTTTCAACTGGCGATAATTTTAATGCTTCTAACTTAGGTTGACGTTTTGCACGCCAATCTAACTTACCAGCAATCGCTTGTTTCAACATGTTAGTCGCTGCTTCACGTAAATGCTCAGGTGCAACAACAGCATCAAGTAGGCCAACCGCCATTGCTTGCGCCGCTTTGTGTGCTTTACCTGTCGACATCCACTCAATAGCATTATCAGCACCAATAACACGTGGTAAACGTACTGTGCCGCCAAAGCCAGGCATTAAACCTAATTTTACTTCAGGTAAGCCAATTGAACAGCTTGTATCGGCAATACGGTAATCACAAGCTAAGGCCATTTCACAACCACCGCCTAATGCGAAACCATTAATGGCAACAACTGTTGGCAGGTTAATATCTTCAAATGAGTCAAAAACATCCGAGCCTTCTTTAATCCAAGGCATTAACTCGGCTTCAGGCTTTTTAAATATCTCTAAGAATTCGGTGATATCAGCACCAACGATGAAAGAAGACTTACCAGAAGTAACTAATACCCCTTTTGCTTCACTACAATTATTAATGGCATCAACAACTGCGATATATTCTTTAAACGTTGCCTGATCAAATTTGTTAACTGAACCTTGCGCATCGAATTTAAATTCAACAATGCCGTCATCTAACAATTGGGCAGAAAGGCTTTTGCCTTGAAATAACATGCCTACTCTCCTGACTTTTATGGGTCGATTGACTGGTAATGCGTAATCATAGACTACTACCAAGCGGGTAATATTTAATTTACTAACTTCTTCAATAATGAACTAGTAAACGAAATAAAGTGCAAATGAGTTTGCCTTGAAAGGATAGGGAAAGCAAATTTTTTTAAACAGGTGTTTTAATTAAGCGTATTAATATCGAAAATCTACCTAGTTAACATGTTAAATATATCACTCTCATTTTGAATTTATGACTCGAAAAACTGTTTGTATGCTTTATTAATTAAGGGGTTTGTCGTCTAAAGCAATATTTCATCTGAAATTAACAAACAAATTCCCCCCTAGTTAACTTGCTAATAAACATATTGATTTAAGATAAATTCAACGTACTATATAACTATAATAATAATGCATTGTAAGGTATGTCATGAAAGCAAAGTTTGTACGATTAAGATCAAGTGTTATGTTATTAATTTTTAGCATGGGTCTTATTGTAGGGGGTCAAACTGTGGTGCAAGCTGCCACTATAGATCATGAGAAAGCCACTTTAGTGAGTAAGTTCGCTAGATATGTAAGCTGGCCTGCAGAAGCTAGACAACGAACATTTGTTATCGGTGTTTATGGTGATGTTGAGAAGCATAAATTTTTCAGTGATTTCTTTGTAAATAAGGGAGTTAAGGGGAAAGATATTGAGGTGCGTTTAATAAAAAGCATCAGCCAAGCCAAAGATGTAAATATTTTATATCTTTCAGCGGGTAACCAACGAATTTTAACAAAACTAAATGATAAAAAAATCAATAAATCACATGTCTTAATTATTACTGAAGACACTAAAGAATTAGCTAAAACGATGGTTGATTTTTCCTATAATAAACAGCAAGGTAGCATTAATTTTAAAATACTTGAAGATAACGTTCTAGATGCTAAATTAACAATGCCGGATCTGTCTTACTTTGTGGATAATAAAGATAATCGCGAAGTATTGTCTGCAAGTCCTACTTTTACTTCAAAAAACCAAAAATCAAAGCAAATATCTGCGTTTAAAAACAAAATAGAACAACAAGAGTCTTCATTAAATAAACTAAATGAAAGCCTAAGTTTAAGTAAAGAGAACTCAGAAAAGTATTATGCAGCACTACAAGAACAGGCTGAACGTTTAAAGGCTGTGCAGCAAGAAGATGCAAAGAAGAGTCAAGAAATCAAATCTAAAAATCAACAATTAGAACGTTTAGAAACACAATTACAAGCTCAAAAAAAGCAGTTAGAAGCAAGTAAACAAAGTGTGAAAGCTGTTGATGAAGGAAGTAATGTAGAACAAGACACCGCAATTATTGCTTTAACTGAAGAACTTAAAGTTAAAAATGAAGAGCTTCAAACGCAAAACGATGAACTTCAAAAGCAAAACAACATTAAAAATGATAGCGTCATAAAATTAACGAAAGAAGTCGAAGATAGTAAAGGTCAATCAAGCTTTCAAACGTTATTTTATATATTTCTTATTATTGCCATCATTGCCTTAGTTGCTGCATTTATGATGTGGAAAAAGGCTAAAGACGCAGCGTTACAAGCACCATTGCCATCAAAAAATGAAAAAAATCCATTGTTACCTGTTAGAGAAGAGCAATTAATTAAATCAGAAAATTTCGCCGCACTAGGCTATATAGCTACTGATATTACTTATGCAGTTGGTCTGTCCTTAGATGATTTACAAGCTCAACTTGAAGCTACAGGTGATGCTAAAAATGCAACAGCACTTAAGCCAGTAGTTACCTTACTAGAAAGCTTTAACTTAATTGCCGCAGATCAAGATGACACTAAAGTTCAAAGCTTTGATGTTATCGCTTACACACAAAAAATGCTGATGTTGTACGACTTTGAATTCAGTCAAAGTGATATTGTTTATAGCTACTCTGGAGAAAAAGAGTTAACTATTAAATCGGTGCCAAGTTATGTTGCGTTAATTTTACTAAATATAATTAACAATTCGTTGAAACATGGTTTTGATAATAATGGCAACGGTAAAATCGCTTTAAAAATCGAAAAAGGAAATAAGGGTGGCGCTAAGATAACTTACTCTGATGACGGTAAAGGAATGAGTAAAGCTGTTATTGGACAAGTGTTTGACCCATTCTTTACAACTCAAAGCAGTCGAGGCTACGTGGGTGTGGGTATGAGTACTACTTATGATTTGGTCAAGAAAAAATTGGCTGGTGATATTAAAATAGATAGCCAAGAAGGCAAAGGTACAACAGTTACTATAACCTTACCTTAAGTCTATTTTAACTAAATTAAATCGAGTAATTGATGTACTAGCATGCATCGTTGCTCGATTTTTTATTTCCCTGAATAAAATAGCAAACAATATTACAGCGTTTGATTAGCAATCAAAAAAGGGCTTAGATTTCTCTAGGCCCTTTCTCGTTTATAACAAGTGACTCTTCACAATCTTAACTTTACATCAATTCAATTGTAAGATTTCCCGTTACGCAATTTCAGCTTAATTATAAAAAGCTTCAACTGTTCCTTTCATCGTCATCAACAATGGCTGACCTCGACGATCTAATGCTTTCGGAGCAGGAAATTTTATCCAGCCTTCACTAATGCAGTATTCCTCAACATCATTACGCTCTTTACCATTGATGCGAATACCAATACTGTGTTCGAAAATTTCAGCCACATGATGTGGGCTACGCGGGTTACCTGAAAGGCGATCCGGTAAAGCTGGAAGCGATTTAGTGTCGTTCATGTTTATGACCTGAGATAAATAAAAGTGCGCTATTGTAGACAATATAGCGCTAACGCTCAAGAATAGTGCGAGAGTTTAGATGCAAAATAGTACCTTACCATTTATTTTCACCCAAACTAGCCGTTTTAACGCCAGTATATAGACCTTTCAACAACAATAATTCAACAGCATAGCAAAACACTTATGTGATACGCTTTATTTAGAAAAGCTTAGATAGGTAAAATACTGCACTTATTATGACAAGCCATATTTGCATATGCTGCTTTCATTAGCGCTCACCGCTAAAATGTACTTGTAGTTTAATTTAACCTCACAGTAGCTCATTTTTCTCACCACTTATGCCAATTTATCTTCACCTATTCCCAACATAATGTTATTCCTAAGGTCTGACCTCTAGGAATATCGACTTCGATTTGTTAACATACAACTGCGTACAAGTGTACGCTGAATTATTGGGAATTTATACGTGCAAACACAAAGCTACGATTTATCAGAAGAAATTGTTAATGCAATAAGTCACGGCCTAGCCACGTTACTTAGTGTTGCCGGTTTAACACTTTTAGTCACTCTTGCTTGGTTACAAAGTGATGTATTGAAAGTTATTAGCTTTGCCGTTTACGGCACCAGTTTAATCTTACTATTTAGCGCTTCAACACTTTACCACGCCCTACTTAATGCAAAGGCTAAAAAGGTTTTTAAACTGCTCGATCATTGCGCAATTTATTTATTAATTGCCGGCACTTATACACCTCTTATGCTAGTTACATTAGCTGATGATATCGGCATATTGATGCTGACAATCATATGGGCAATTGCACTTCTAGGCGTAATATTCAAAATAAAATTTGGCAACAAATATAAGAAGTTATCATTAGCAACGTACTTAGGCATGGGCTTTATTTCTTTAACAATAATAAACAAGCTCAATGCCCAGCTGGATACTGGAGGCTTAGCACTACTCGCTTTAGGTGGTTTGATTTATGCGTTAGGCACTATTTTTTATGTTCAAAAAAGCAAAAAGTATAGTCATGCGATATGGCATGTTTTTGTATTGATTGCGGCAATTTGTCATTTCTTCATGATGCTATTTTACGTTTTATAAATAGCCGGGTAACTAATCTGCTTAATAGCAGCTAACGATATGCCGATAAGTATATTGACCTAATAAGGTTTAATAAATTCGGCAAACTTCATTAACACACTCGCAAAATCTCTCTGTCCTAAACCTAGCCGAAAGTAATTTCCAGAAAGGCCAAATAGCTCACTTGGCAGTGCTAAAACACCAGTATTTTTAGCTAACTCTGTTGACCATTGTCTCATCGATTGCACATTTTTAACTGCCACTAAGGCGAGAATGCCAGCTTTAGGTGGATACCAGTTCAATATGTCACTATGTTGCTCAACAAACTGTTCAAATAGTGCAATATTACGCACAATAATTTTATTATTAGTTGCTAATATTTGCTGACTATTTTCGAAAGCAATAAGTGCCAACGCTTCATCGGTAGCAGAGCAGCAAATAGAGTTCTTTGTTTTAATTGCTCTTAAATTATCCATAATGGCTTTATTAGGCGTAATCGCCCAACCAATACGTATACCTGACAAGCCAAAGCTCTTTGACATGACACCAATCACAATACTATTTTGATAATCTAAATAGCGATGTGCCAATGCAACATCATCATAATTACTCGCTTGCGATACATCATCACTTAATAAGTAACACTGATATTTTTTTGCCAGTTGTAGAATACTTTCAGCCAACGCACTGTCAATAATGTTTCCGGTTGGGTTGTGCGGTGAATTAAGTACAATCAAGCGCGTTTTGTTATTTACCACTCGCTCAAAGTCTTCAAAGGTGATGTTCCAGCCATTACTCTGCCTAAGCTGAATTTCTCTAACCTTTACACCGAGTGATTTTGCCATGCTAACTAGCGATGGGTAACTCGGCGTAACAACGACAATTTCATCACCTGGGCACAGCACACTTTGATATATTGCTGACAACGCTTCTTGGGCGCCTGAAAACGTTACTGCATCATCAGCGCTGAGTTGCTGTTGATGTGAATTTAGCCCTTGATGAAAAGTAACAATAGCTCTTCGTAATGCAGCACTTCCTTGAATAGAAGCGTATTCCAGCTGAGTGTGAGTAACATCGGTGTTAGACAGCTGACATAACTGCGCCAAGGTCAAGGACTGCGCAGTCGAGTCACTAATACTATCCGTTACATAAGGTGCTAATTGCCGGCTAAATTCGATGTGCGCAGGTAAAGCGTGCTTTGGCATTGCTTTTGATATCACACTAGACATTGATAAATCCGATTCCATAATGATTAATTATTTCATTCGCCATGCAGTCATTTGACATTTATCAACGGTAAAGTTTCGCGCTGACTCGTCCATAACGCGGTAAAGCTCATGCTGGCTAGTAAGATTAAATTTAGGCTCTAGTCGATTTCTCAGTGCTTCTAATGCAAATAAATTCTCACCATTAATTTTCATTCCACTTAACCATTTACTTTGTTCGGTATGCTGACTTTGATAGTGGTAATCAGAAAGAATAATTAACAGTCCTGATGGCTTCAAACGGCTAATAGCATTACGTAGTAAGCTTGCCGGATCATAACTTGTCTCAAGTGCATGTTGAACAAACACCACATCGTAGCCTTTAAAAATATCCTTCAAGTTACAGCCATCACCTTGGCTAAATAAGATACGCTCACTTTTCGAGTTCGGTACGGCATCTACAAGCTTGAGTTCATGGTATTGGCAAATATCACCTTCAATAGTTTTGGTATAGCGAACACTACCGCCAGTTTGCAGTTGTACCCCGTGTTGAATCGTTCGTGCTGAAAAATCAACTGCATCAATATGAGCAAAGCTTTCACTTAGCTCAAAGGCTACACGCCCGACACTACAGCCCAAATTTAATAAACGATTTGTTTGAACACCATTGTTACTTAATAAGGTTTTTATATGGGCCACGATCTGTTGACCGTAATCTTCATAAGCTAATGATTGTTCGCCAAAATAACAGTCTAATTGCTGACAAATATTTTTATCGGTTTCAAACTCATTAACTTTTGTTTTTGGTACATCTTCGATATCACTTTCAACATAACGAAAGCCAGCATGTTGAAAGAAGTGACGACGAAAAGCATAGCGAGAAGAAGCTAACGTTTCGTTACCTGTTGATATCCAAGAGCCACCCTTGATTAAATTATGCTTACCATCAAAAGTTGGCGTTGAAAAGTCATCATATAAAGGGTGTACCTTAAAGCCAGGAAAACCGTCAATTGCAGATTCAGACCATTGCCAAACGTTACCGATGACATCGAAAAACTCACCATGACCAAAGCGGTTAACCGGGCAAGAAGAAGCATAATAGGCTAAATCAATATTGCCAGGTGCTTCACGCCACTGACTTTGCTCACCAACTACATTCTCTCTTAAGCAAGCCCACTCAGCTTCGGTTGGTAGACGAATGTAGGTGTCGCCTAGACTTTGTCGCCACTGGCAAAAAGCTTTAGCTTCTAAATAACTTACCTCAACTGGCCAATCTAAAGGCAATGGCATTTCACTGGTTAAGTTACGTTGTAAGTATTGGTTATTTTCATAACGCCAAAACCTCGGCATTTTAGCTTGACTAAATTGCAGCCATGCTTGACCTTCTTGACACCAAAAGTGCTTCGATTGATAACCTTTAGCTTCCACGAATGTTAAAAACTCTTGGTTAGATACAAGGTATTTACTGGCTTTAAATTCAGCCACCTCAACCTCTAGTGCGCCATATTCATTATCCCAGCCAAAAGTTTTATCTTGAGCTTTTTTTCCTAATAAAATAGTTTGAGCGGGCACCGAAACCAAGCTATTTTCGGGTGCATTTGCAGATTCAGGGCATGACTGCCAAGCATTGTCAGCTGTTAACCATTGCAATGGCAACATGCGCATAATGACCGATGATGTCTCAAGATGAATGCGTTCATGCTCGCACCCCATCAAAATAATCCAAGCCAATGAATCTTGGTCAATTGGTAAACTCAGTTCCATATTCTCAATAAGGTTTAGCACTAATTGATATACTTCACTGCGGTAATTACGCACCTCTTCGACACTCGGCCAATCATAATGCTCGCTATTAAGATCGTCCCAACTCATTTCATCAACACCCACCGCGCAAATAGCTTCTAATCGACTATTTACCCGTTGGTTAATGTATTTCCCAAGGATCAATTTATTAATATAAAATGTAGCTGTGTGTCCGAAATAAAAGATTAATGGATGACGCAAGCGCTCGGGTCTTAGAAAATACGCCTCATCATGATTAATGAGAGAAAACAAAGATTCATAAGTTGCCCAAGTATTTTTAAAGTATGCGACTAGCTCTTGGCGTTTCTCAGCGACTGATGGACTATCAAGTGTTGGAGAGCTTAATTGAGTGATCATATTATTTTTCATATCTTATTCTTTATCTTAATTAAAATATTACAACGACTGGGCTAAAAAATAATGTCAGCCGGCTGAAACAACTTTAAATAATGCTGCTGTAGTAATTGCCCTGTGCTTTTTTCAAAACTTTCGCCATTAATAAGACCATGCGAAGTCCCATTAAGTACTCTGTCTATACTCTGACTAAACCAGTAATTATTCTCAAATAACGTAATTGCGCCGACATGATTACTTTGATCGTGTAACGAGCTAGGTAATCGACCATAATTCTGTTTTTTCAGACTAACACTGTCTTTAATATCATCAATCGTGTCGATGATATTGAGCAAAGCATAAATGACATTCAAGTATGGGTTGTATTCCTCACTGGATGCACCTAATCGGTGCTCAATACGTGCTGTTTTATGCCAGTTACTTTCGCTAAGCAGAACATTGTTTTTATCATCATAAAGTAGTGGCTCAACACCCATTTTCTGATTATGTTTACCAATATCACGATAAAGAGCAATGCTACCTTGATGCCCACCTGAAATGTCGACGGGAGAACACAACTCTTCTGCCAAGCCATATTTTGACTTTAACGCTAAACGCTCAAAAGCCTCTTCTTCTGGCAGGTAAATCAGACTCGCCGCCAAGCTAGTTTGCAAAAAGCGTTGCTGTAAACGCTCACCAAAATCACCGTCAACCAATAAATTATTGCCATGTTCATCTTGTAAACTAACATTAATTTGTACGGCATTTGGGATATGAACCGCTCGATTATCGCCACTAAAAATATTTTCACATCCAGAGGCTAACTTACCGTTATCTCCAGCCCATACCACAGGTTTAATCAAGGTTTTCGTAATACCTTGAGTAGCAAACAGTTTTGGTAAAAAATACAATGCACGACTGAGGTTCACAGCCTCTTTTAGTGGGCTTTGGCCATTAAATAGAGAAACATATTCCCATTGGTTACTCCAATACTCAGCAACCACTTCCCCGTCAATATTCAGCTCAGCTAGCTGACGGTTTATTTGGTCGTAATTAACAGCTAAATCAACTGGTTTTTGATAACAACCTTCCAGCTCAAAGTGTATAACGGGGCGATAGCCCTTTTTATTTATATAGTTTTGTAAGCCAGCAATAATATGTTCCGCTAGCTTATTTAATCTGTTCATTTGGAAAAAATCATAATAGATAAATATTCGAATTTTAGTAACTACATAAGTAAGCGATATAAACCAGCTTAATAAATTGACCGTCGATCTTTATTATTTATTTCTGGATATACGAATGAATAACGTTTTAGGTTTAAAAAACATTCACTTGATTCTTACCGAGGTGTTTTGCTTGATATAATGCTTGATCAGCATTGATGTAAAGCTGCTTTTCATCAATACATTCTTTAGATATTCCTGCAATGCCGATACTAACGGTGATGCTATCTTGATAACCTGAAATCATTTTAGTCTGATTAATTAAGGTTAAAAAACGCTCGGCAACTCTTTTTGCTTCACTCGTGTTTGTTCTAGGCAATATACATAAAAACTCTTCACCACCAATTCTTCCAAAAACATCGCTTTGGCGAAAAACTTCTTTACCTATATCGGCAACGCGGCGAATTACGGCATCACCAATAGGGTGACCAAATTCATCATTCACTTTCTTAAAATCATCAATATCAATTATAACGACTGACAATTCCATTTTAGTTGGGTCACTACCAGAAATAATTTTACCTAAATATTCAAAAATATAACGGCGATTAAAGACACCAGATAAAGAGTCTTTTATGGTTAGCATTTGCATTTTTTTATTATTTCTGTTTTGCACTAAAATAACTATCAATACAGCTAGTCCAATGCAGACAATAAAAATATTAAAATATATTTCTTGTGCGCTATTATTTTTACTTTTTTCCAGTTCTAACAATTCAACTTTCGAACGATTTTTTTCTAATGCTTGCGTTATTTGTTGGCGTTCGTACTCTAAGTTGGTTCTGACTTTCACTAACCTACTCGATGATTTTTTTATAATTAATTCAGTATATTGACTATAATATTTTTCAAGCATCTTATAGCCCAAATCAAAATCGCCACGCGCATGAGCCAATTCACCTGAAATCTTTATAACCTCTAATTGCCATGTTGTGCCCATAACATCAGGTACTTTCGAGAACTCACTTGCAGCATTAAAAAGCGCCTCTTCTGCGGCATCTAATTGCCCTAACGTCACTAAGCAGCTTGCTTTTCGTTTATATAATTCAGCATTGTAATCAACTAAACCTTTTAATGTTAATGCTTTATCGATAGTAGTTATGGCAAGTTCACAATCGCCTTTTTCAGCATAAGTCATTCCTAAACCATAAGCAGAAAAAAAGCTGATATTTGAATTTGGTGTGTAGCCTATACTCTGCTGATAACGATTAAAGTACTCCACTGCCAAATCATACTTTTTCCAATACCGATAGGTTGAAGCCAAGCCATAAATTGCTTCAGCAATATGTGCTGGGTAATTTAAATATTTATAAGACTCTAACGCGCGCTGATAATACTCAATCGACTTTTCATAATCATGCAAATAACCATAAATAGCACCATAGGTTTCATTAATTACAGCAATTAAAAGTTGATCTTTTAAGGCGAATGCCTCGACATAGGCTTCTTGAATATCAACAAGCGAGGTTTCAAATAATTCCGTTAAGGTTTTCGTATAAGCTAATTCTTGCTTACCATAAATATATAGACGGCTTAAATTGGCTTCTTTTGCTTGGATTAAAGCCTTGCTTAACACTTCTTTTGATAACGTATAGTTACCTTGACGTCGATGAATTATTCCTTGATAAAGATTTAAACGCGCTTGAATCTCTATTGCGGTATTGGCAGTAACAATTGTCATTGCCAGCTTTACGGTATTATTGAAATCATCATAGAAATAAATGAGGTTTTCAGCTTGCGCCTTTCGCACTAACCACCAGAGATATTGAGACTCATTATAGGACTCAGCAACAAACTGCTTGCCAATTATTTTTTGATAGGAAAGCCAAGGTTGAAGAAATATTTCATCATCCATATGGCTAAAGTCAACGGTATCACTTGCCCTAGTATCAACAATCAGGCTAAAAAATAAAATAATGAAGCTTGCACAATAAGTTTTTAAAGCTTTCCCCATTTTACATCCATGACTTATATAAGATTTACTTTTAACATTACGTTATCACAAAAAAATACGTAAACGAATAAAAATCAAATATAACGCCACAGAGGGTATAGAATAGCAGAATTGATGTAAAAAATTGATTTTGAACACTTATCCCTTATAGGCTTGATTAAAGCTTTTAATGTTAAAACCTTTAAGTATTTGGTCGGCAACTTTTATTACTGGCACGCCACGCATATTCAATTTAGAAAACTCTTTTTGTCCGGCTGGTGTTTTTACATTGCATAAACGAAATGGAATACCTTCCTGCTCAAAATAGCGCTTAGCGGTTTGGCAATGAGGACAATTGTTCATCGTATAAAGTATTACGCGTTTCATTAAGATTAACTTTTCACATTTAACGGATAGTAGACAGGATTCTCTCACACTTACACATAAAGCAATAAGGTTTGGCTGAAAAAGTTAAATATTATTCTGCTCGCCATTCTTTAGATATTAATGTTTTGCCTGCCGATAGAACTTTACCTTGAAAGTGGTCGCCGGCAATAATTTCTCCGACACCTGATGGCGTGCCTGTCATCACAATATCGCCATCTTCCAATGCGATAAACGATAAAATTTCATTGAGTATCGCCAAAGGTGAGTACAACATCATGGCAACTGATGCCGTTTGTCGTCGTTTACCATTAATATCTAACTCTAGAGTAAACTCTTGGTCAATGGCATCAATAGTAACAAAGTCACTAAAAAGCGCTGAATCAGTAAAAGCTTTAGCTCGTTCCCAAGGTAAACCTTTCGCTTTTAATTTTGATTGCAAAGCCCTTTTAGTTAAATCTAATCCTACTGCAACTGCGCAAAACGTTCCTTGTTGATATAAAAAACAAAGCTCCGCTTCATAATGTAAGGTTTCTTGATGATACGCCGATAGTTTATGCCCTATAGCAGCATTGGGTTTACTAAAAAGCACCATATTATCAGGAATTTCATTCGCTAGTTCACTGATATGTTCTGCATAATTACGTCCAACACAAATGATCTTTGATGGCGTAATATAACCCTGTTCAACTTTAACCGATTTCATTTGACCGCCCTTTCAAATAATAAATACTTTCGTATTATACCGATTAATAATTAGAAAAAACTATGCTTTTACTAGTTTCAACTCTGGTCTAAAGGTATTGCATGGCGTTATTTTTACCGTATCTGATACTCGGCGGTTTTGCTTAAAGCGATCAAAGCAGACGTTTTCTACTTCTAATTGTTGACTCATTTTTGTAAAGGTTTGGTGGTCTTCACGCGTAAAATTATCTCCCTCTCGCGTTAACAAGCCATCAATGTACGCACTTTTGCCATTGAGCGTAAAATTAGCAATTGCAGAATAAGGTTTACCGAAGTCGTCGACTCGTATTGCACGAACAGCCTTAACTTCAAAAATCCATTTATCAATTTGTATATAACGAGATAAAGTTTGCTCGCAAGAGATATTATTCATTGTGGGGCCTTAGGTATCAGTGTAAAAAGGCCGACTCATTGGCTGGGAATTAACGCTGACAGTCGGCAAAAAAGGGAGCTGTTAACCAGCAACCGGAAAAGCTATGATAGCGATTTTTTCATGCTATCAAGATATTGATTAAATTCTTTTTCACTTATTTGTTTATCACCATTTACATCTACTTTAGCGAAAACTTTACTTAGCGTGTCATTTTTAGCCAGTTCATCTGCACTTAAGGTATTGCTTTTATCTGCATCATAGCTAGCAACAAGTTGAGAAAATGAAGACGAAGACTTCTCTACTTTAGGTAAAACTTTATTGATGTCATTACCTGCAAAAACAAGGTTTGACGCTAATGATGCAACAACAACAGTGATTGAAAGTTTTTTTAAGCTAATATTATTCATGATTGAATCCTTTTATTTTGATTAACAGCACATCAATAAATATGCCTACCATTGGCAATTGCCACTTACAGAGATGGTATTGCACATGCTGTACCAACATTGTAACCAACTGATACATATAGCTTTAATTAAAAAACATCTCGAAACAATGTCACCTATTAGCAACAGTTTATTTTATTGATTATTTATCAAGCATTTAGAACGATAGACAGAATAAAAAATACCCTTATAAATCAGTCACTAATAAAAACAAAAGCACAAAAAAAAGTTTGTCTCCAAATAGAGACAGTGTTGTTTTTTAGTTAAATTTAACTAAAACTAATACAGAGATTAATTAGATGAGTTGTGGCAAATCCTTAACGTGAAATCAATAGACCCCCTAAAGCGCCCTAAACGCCTATCTATACTAAACCTTTCAATAAAGTCGCTGACTTTACTCGGGTTTAGCTTAGTTGCCCTGCCACTGGTTATTGCGTTGCTATTTGGTGCCTCCCAGGTGAACACTCTCGCTCAAGATAGCGAAGGCGCAATCATTGATGTCGCAAAACTTCTTGATAATCAACAACTACTAAAAAGTAGCCAAATAAAAATGGAGCGCAGCGCAGCGCAGTACTTAGTGTTAAGGGATACGACTTTAGCTGAAAGTTACCTAGAGCAGAGCCAACAAATGTTAGTGATAACAGAACATTTTATTGCCTCAAACCAAGATGAAAAATTACAACAATTGGCAAATAGCTATGCGACTACAGTAATAGATTTGGTAAAAGTAACCATACCAAATGCTGAAAAACAATCACCCAATAGCACGAATATTCTTCAACCTATTCAAGATAAGTTTAATGCACTGACTGAAATTTATGAGCAAATGAGTCAACGTAGTAATGCCCTAAATGCTCAACATATCAATGACATTAAGCAAGCTGCACAAGTGACGCGCGATATAATGATACAGAGTTTAGTCATCATTCCAATTAGCTTGTTAATTGCTACAGTCTTCATTTTCCTTATAACTTCGCCATTAAAAACGCTCACCAAAAGTATTTTACGCTTACAGCAAGGAAAATTTGATAGAGAAATACAACTTACTGGCTCGCCAGAAATACAAGAAATTGCGCAAGCATTAGAGAATATGCGAACACGATTACATGCACTTGAATTACAAAAATCTAGTTTTATAAGGCATATATCACATGAACTTAAAACCCCACTAGCAGCCATTCGCGAAGGCACTGAATTACTTTATGATCATAGTGTTGGTGAACTTAACGCTGAGCAGCAAGAAATTTCTCATATCATTAAAAATAGTGTTTTTCGCCTACAAAAGCATATTGAAGACTTACTCGATTTCAATATTGTGCTCGATTCTACCAGCTTACAAGATTCAGAAAAAATGCTAATTGATGACACTGTGAGCCAAGTATTATCAGAACGGAAATTAGATTTAAAACGTAAGAAAATTCAATTAGACCTACAACTAAACAACATTTATTTGATCAGTAACCGTAAGCAAGTCGCCGTAATCATCGATAACTTGCTGTCTAATGCAATAAAGTACTCTCCCGATGAAGGAGTGATTGTCCTTTCAACATTACTCGAAAAAGGCCAACTACTATTAACGGTGAGTGATCAAGGCGTAGGCATTAGCGATGAAAACCAGAGTAAAATATTTGATGCTTTTTTCCAAGGACCACCGCCAACAGAAAGCCTAGTAAAAGGCAGTGGCTTAGGCTTAACTATCGTAAAAGAGCTGATTCTCAGACTCAATGGGCATATAGCGCTAATCAGTAATCAAAAGCAGCAAACAGGCACTAAAATTAGTATTACCCTACCACGTGCTTTTAAACAAAAGGAGCAGGATTAATGTTTACTAATCAATACTTTTCTATACCCGTTTTACTCTTTAGTAGCACGTTACTGCTTTCTGGTTGCCAACTCGTTGCCACACCAGAGTCGAAAAACTCCAGTATTAGTTACGGTGAATACTACCTAGCCTTGCAGCAACTGAATGAGTTGGAGCTCGTAGAAGAAGTTGAAAAATTACAAAGTAAAATAGCAATAATACCTAATCAATTATCCATAAATGATTACGATAGCCAAATTAAATTATTACTACTTTATAGCTTACCAGAATCACCTATTTACAATAGTTTCAGCGCTAAAGCTTTACTCAATCAAATGACAAACGAAGGAAATAGTGCAGCTTTTGCTAATATCACCCCAAATGAGCAAGCACTTATTAGCTTATTGCGCGACCAATTAAATCAACGGCTGCTCATGCATAACCGACTACTAGTTAAGCAACAAGAACAACAAAAAACAGCATTGAAGAAGCAGCAGTTATTAGTAGAACAGATAACCTTACTTCAGCAAACCATTGCGCAGTTGAAAGAAATAGATCAAACGATAGATAAACGAGAACAATAGTTAGTTTGTTATTAGCAATGAATAGCAATATTACCCAGACAAAATTTAACCTTTAGATGTAGAGATAACTTAATGAATACCCCTAGCACTGCAACAGATAACAACATCAATAAAATACTCATCGTGGATGATGATCCTAGTTTATTGCGTTTACTTGGTATTCGTCTTTCTGCAGCTGGCTACCACGTTGAATCAGCAAAAAATGCCAAAATAGCACTCGGTCGGTTAGAGAGTTTCCATCCCCACTTAGTGATCAGCGATTTAAAGATGGAAGGAATGGATGGTATGGCACTATTTGAGCAAATTCGAGAGAGACATCCACACATTCCTGTGATCATTATGACCGCACATGGCACAATACCTGATGCAATTAATGCCACCAAACAAGGTGTGTTTAGCTTTTTAACTAAGCCTTTTGAAAGCCAAGAGTTACTGGAAATTGTTCAACAAGCGATTCGGTTGCAACCCGCCGAACTCAACCATAGCCAAGCTGATAATAGATGGCGCGATAAAATCATCAGCCGTAGCACTGTTATGGAATCATTACTGCAACAAAGCAAACAAGTGGCGAAAAGTGACTTTAGTTTATTAATTCATAGCCAAAGCGGCACAGGTAAAGAACTATTAGCAAAAGCAATTCATTTAGCTAGCCCGCGACATGACCAAAAGTTTACTGCCATTAACTGCGCAGCTATTCCTGAACAACTGCTGGAATCTGAATTATTCGGACACAGTAAGGGCGCTTTTACTGGCGCTGAAAAAAATCATATAGGACTATTTCAGGCGACAGATGGTGGTACCTTATTTTTAGATGAAATTGGTGATATGCCAATGAGTTTTCAAGTAAAGTTATTACGTGCATTACAAGAACGGGAAGTGCGCCCTGTTGGTAGTACGCAATCAATTAAAGTTGATGTTCGTATAATCTCTGCAACGCATAAAAACTTACAACAGGCAATTATCGACAAAACCTTCCGTGAAGATTTATATTATCGACTCAATGTCGTTGAATTAATATTGCCCCCCTTATCAGAGCGCAGGGAAGATATTCCTTTGCTAGCACAACACTTCTTAACCCGTTCAACCGAGCAATCTCACATTAATATTTCAGGATTTTCACAAGAAGCAATGGAAATTTTAATTAGTGCCGCGTGGCCGGGAAATATAAGACAATTGCAAAATGTTGTTGAGCAAAGTGTTGCACTATCAACCGAGCCTTTGATCAGTGAAATGCTAGTCAAAAATGCTTTACGTGATAAAACGACGATTTTGCCTTCTTTTGTACAAGCCAGAGATAAGTTTGAACGAGATTACTTAGCAAAGTTACTAAAGATAACCGCAGGCAATGTTTCTCAAGCAGCAAAAATTGCGCAACGAAATAGAACTGAATTTTACAAATTACTTAATCGGCATCACTTAAGTGCAGAAGCATTCAGAACAGAATAAATGCGCTTTTACTGCGTATGAGGTAAGTTTCGGCTTAGCTAAATAGGAAGAGCTAAGCCGGAAGTCATGGCAATTCAAATGATTAATTAATTGCTAATAATTCAACATCAAAAATAAGTAACGAACCTGGTGGAATCTTCCCTGCAGCGTTATTGCCGTAGCCAAGCTCAGCCGGAATAAATAATCGTGTTTTTTCACCAACAACCATCAATTGTAAACCTTCAGTCCAACCTTTAATCACTTGATTTAAGCCAAAGCTTATTGGTTCGTTTCTCTCGACAGAACTATCAAACACAGTGCCGTCAAGCAATGTGCCGTGATAATGCACTTTAACTTTAGATTTTGCTGTCGGGTGACTATCGCCTTCACCAGCTGTTAATACCAAAAACTGCAAGCCAGACGCTGTTTCAACAACCCCTTCAACTTGTTTATTACTTTGTAAAAACTCAGCCGCTTTTGCTGCATTTATTTTAGCTGCTTCACGGTTAGCATTATTACGCACAAAAAAGCTCACAATCAAACCTAGCACAATGAGCAAAATAATATATTTAGTCACGCTTTCTCCACCTTCTTCAAAAAATATTGACTAGGCAAAGTGCCTAATTACGGGCTGAATCATAACGACCTTTGTCAAATATGCCAATAATATTTACACGATAGTTAATCAGTAAAATTTTTCCAAAAATCACAGTGATTTTGAAACTAAATATAACTTATTTCATCAGCGGTTAATGCTCGGCTTGCGCCTAATGGCAATTGGGGATCTAACGATAAGTTACCAATGGTGTGTCGATGCAATGCAACAACAGGGTTGCGAAAGCGGCCAAACATACGTTTTATTTGATGGTAGCGCCCTTCAAATAACTCCACTTCAGCTTGATAGTTAGAAAGTATAGTTAGCTTTGCCGGCTGAGTGGTGAGGTCTTCATATTCAAAATACATACCGCTAGCAAAAGCTTCAACATAGTCTGCTGTTAGTTTGTTTTTTAAAGTAACAAGGTAGCGTTTACTGACCTTACTTTCAGGTAGCGTTAAACGCTCAGACCAGCGACTATCATTTGTCAGTAGCATTAAACCAGAAGTATTAAGATCAAGACGGCCAACGATATGCAATTGCTCTTTATAGGGAAAATCGAGCAAGTCGATAACTGTTTTGTGGATAACGTCTTGCGTAGCACTGACCACACCTACAGGTTTATATAGCATTATATAATGGGCAGAGTTAGCTTGTATTACTTGCCCATCTAAGGTGATATGACTGAAAGTATCTATTACTTCGTCAATATCATGAGCAAGCTTGCCATTTACTAAAACGCGATCTTGCGCCAACATAAGCCGTACATTTCGACGGCTAATTTGGCAATGTTGCGCAAGAAATCGATCTAAACGCGCTTTATTGAGCGACATTAATTTTTACTAATCAATAGATGAAAACTGATAGCAATTACACAGCCTCTTTAATAAGGTGAACATCGCGTTGAGGGAATGGAATTTTGATGTTCGCACGATCTAACGCTAGATAAATTTCTTTATATGCCGTGTATTTGGCACTATATAAATTCTCTGTCGGTGTCCATAAACGTACGGCAATATTAATCGCACTATCAGCAAAAGCATCAATACCAATTAATGGTTTGCGAACTTCACTAACAATATCAAGCTTGCCAATAACGTCTTCAAGCATTGCAACCACTTCTAATGGGTTCTCACTGTAATCAATACCAACACTTAGTTCCAATAATGAGTCATGCTTAGAGTTATGTAATACCTCACCAACTATGTGCTTATTAGGAATGGTTATTTCAACATTGTCTTCGTCTGATAGTATTGTGTAAGCCAGTAGAACTTCTTTTACAAGTCCAGTAACCCCTTGTACCGTAATGGTATCGCCAACAACAAACGGGCGAATAATGATAATGTTAAAACCTGCAGCATAGTTTGCTAACAAGCCTTGTAAAGCTAAACCAGCACCTAAAGAAATGGCACCAATTGCCGCAATAAATGGTGTAACGCTGATACCTAACTTGCCTAACGCGATAATAGTTATCATCACCACAATTAGCATTTTACTGGTATTGGCTAGGAAGCGACTTAACGTAACATCAAGCTTATGACGTTCACATAATCGTAAAACTAAGCCCGCAATTTTACCGGCAAAAATATAACCAATAATAAAAATGATGAAGGCACCAACTAGCTGAAAACTATAATTGGTAAAAAACTCCACAATCACATTATAAAAATGACTGACTTGATCAAGCTCTTCTTTTAGTAGCTTGGTAGGGTCAAGCGTTTTTGCCGCCTGCTCCGTTGAGTTTTCCGGTATTGATTCAGCCATTAGTAAATTCCATATCTGTGCTTTAATTATTTTATCTATATTACGACAAATTGCAGGTAGATTTACAATAATATTAACGGCTAGTAGCTAATAATTTTACAGTTATTGTCAAATTACATGACTATAAACCAGCAAATAGACATCCTTGTCCTATTTGGTGAGGAAACACCTGCTTTAGCGTTTTGCCAACGAAATGTCAGACAACTGGTAACTAATGGTGTGATGTAATTCATTATCAATATAAACTTCCATTTGATAATCGCCGGGTAAATCATCAAAGTCAGTGCGCATGAAAATTGCCCCACGCTTTCTAATGACCATGGTTTTACCCATCACTTTTTGCAATTCACCATTTTTATTCTGTACTGGCACAACGTGAACCGAATTTAAATTAAACTGTTCGTCGCCTGCACTGGTGACCACCAAACCATAAAGTGTGGTTTCAACCCCATTAACAATAGGAATTTGCGTGGTTTTTTCAAATGCTACAGGCTCGCCAACATCATTATGTCGAATTACACCAAAATCAAAAACAAACTGACTATTAGGTGTTGCACTAGTAATACTAGAAAATAAAACAAGGCTCAATATAATTGCAGTAAATAGTTTCATGATTTTTTCTCCTTAATGGTACGCTTTCTAAAGCACATAAATGCAGCTGGAATAGCAAACAAACCTAAAGTACCAGGCTCAGGAACCGAAACAGCATTAACAGGTCTGCTACCTTCAATTTCCGCAACAATTTTATTTTCTATCGCAAGTTGGAAATCATCAAAGTTCCCGGGGGCTAACAAAAATGGACTTTCCCCGGCAATTACCTCATCTAGATATTGATCTACTACATTCTGGTTAGTGGTGATAACAATGCCATTTATCGTGTCAACGCCTGCATTTAGTGCATTACTCGTTGCTACACTAGGAGTCACGCCCTTGTTGTTAGTGCCGTCACCAGAAATATCAATAATTTGCTCAAAACCTTCAAAGCCATTATTTTCAAATAGTGGATAAGCGTACTCAACAGCTTCACCTATGGCGGTCCAGCCAGAAAAAGGTCGGGCAATTGCACCAATACTAGCCGCTAAGGTGTCTGCACTATTGCTACTATCAACTAACGTCCAATCAATCATCACGCTTTGCTCATCAGGCCCCGACCACATAATTAATTGCACGGCAATTTGTCCTTCACTACCATTAATAATGGCGTTTTGGACATTATCACTCTCAAAAGCCGCTTGATAACCTAGTAGTTGTAAGTCATATTCGGAGCTATCAATACTGCCCGATATATCAAGTAACAACTGCAATTCAATGTCTACTTGCGTGACACTATATGCAGCACTACTCGTGCTTAGCAACAAAGCAGCTAAAGCTACCTTAAAGGAATTTATTCGCATAGATTTCTCCTCATAATACTTGAATCTTGCTCGTCGAATTATTCTCACTCAAGGTTATTGCAGTTTTCCTGCCTATTTTTTTTATCTTTAATATCAAGCAGTTAAAAAAACCTTAATTAATCATTCGCAAACTGCAGTTAAATCTATTGCAATTTGCAAAGCAGTTTCAATTGAGTAGTCACCAATAAAAATTAAGCAACTGATTTTAAATGATTTTATAAATGGCAAAGCAATTGCAAAGGCTCTAGGGTCTATTAAATTGCGAGGAAAAGAATATGAGTGCTAACTATAGAAGAGAGAGACACAGTAGTCGTTCCACTTCATTTGCAAGCTCTTTAATTAAAGCGGCGTTGTTAATTGTATTTACTATTATTTTAGGCGGTATGGCTGCAATACAATGGAAGAAAGCATCTTCACTAAGTGAAAGCTTGAATAATAAGAATATTTTATTAACACAAGCTGAAGATGAATTATCAATATTGCGTACCTTAAACCCATATCATGTTGGAAGTAACGAGGTATTAGCTCAAGCGGTGAGTAAAGCAGATCTGTTTCCAGGTTGGATCACCCGAGTATACCCATTACCTGCAAGCGTAGAGCAAGCAGCGTTTAGCAATGATGTTGGTTCATTCGTAATGAATGAAACTCGGTTTTCACTGTCTAGTCATAAAAGCTACGGCATTGCTCAGCCAAGTAAAAGCATGTATCGCCTGAATGGTTTGTTTCCGAACCGTACAAAAGGACGCTTACAAGTTGGTGTTGAATTCTACGTTAAAAACCAAGAAAATAATTCAGAGTCAGATTCAATGTCGAAAATCAGCTCATGTTATGCCCGTATTGACATGAATAACAAGCGCGTTATCGACAAAAAAATTCATTTGATGACGCGATTTGAATCCGAGCAAGTATTGACAGGTTCGTTGGAATTAAATAAAGGCTTATTTCCGATTAGTGCGATGCTTTATTGTGATAGAAAATCTGATTTTAATGGTAGTGATATTGAGGTTTCTATTTCATTTAGAACACCTCAACAATATAACTTAACTACAAGTCGCTATGATATTTTTCATATTTATAGCCCGAAAAATATTATCGCGCAGTTGTAAAACGTGGTTCTTTTGCCTCAAGAATAGACAATAGGAAATGTAAGCGTAAACGTGCAACCTTGGTTAGGTTCAGAGTTTACGCTTATTTTCGCATTATGCTTTTCAACAATAGCGTACGAAACTGATAAGCCTAAGCCGGTACCTTCACTTACATCCTTTGTGGTATAGAAAGGTTCAAATAAATGTCGAATTACAGCTGCATCCATTCCACAGCCAGTATCATGAACTTTTACTTCGATAAAATTATCAACTAAATTACTTTCAATTCTTAGCTCACCACTTTCGTTCATCGCTTGAGCAGCATTAACAAATAGGTTAACAAACACTTGCTGCAATTGCCCATAATTGCCTTGAATTTCAGGTAAGTTTAACGATAGTTCTTGAACTATTTCATGGTCATACTTAAGTTTATTCCAAACAATTTTTAGTGCACTTTCAATAACATCATTTATTGCTACCGATGAAAATTCATCTTGTTCTTTTCTTGAAAAGGTTTTCAAACTTGCAACAATTTCAGTGACACGATCAACGCCAGTAATACAAGAGCTAAGCAGTTCACCAATATCCTCACGGGCGAATGATAATTCTCGCGCATTACTAAATTTTTCAACTAATTGCTGAGGCATTTGTGATAATGCCTGCTCATAAATATCGATATAGTCTTTTAAAACGTCTAAATTACTGGTGATATAGCCAATGGGATTATTAATTTCATGAGCGACCCCTGCTGCCAATTGCCCTAGTGAACTCATTTTTTCACTATGAACCAATTGCTGTTGAGTCGCTTTAAGTTCGGTTACCGTATTACGTAAATCACGAATATTATAAGCAAGCTCAACTTTAGTCATACGTCGCTTTATAGCTGAGCCAAATTGGTTTGCGGCAATATCTAAAGTGTGTTTAAAGTCGTCGCTATAACAAAAATGACTAATATCGAGTAAAATTAAACGTAGCTCTGTTTCCGTTACTTTTACCAGAAGGTATAGCAACATGTCATTGCGAAATAGCGTTGAATATACCTTACGACAAGCTACTTCTTGATGCTCAACACGGTGCCACCGTGACTCCATTTTAGTTAACATCGGACTAATTATTTGTTCATAGTCTGCTTGCCAAGGCATTGTCTGCCATGGGTTATTAGGTGATGCTAGTGACCAAATAGAGTTATTACCATCATGATTAATTCGCATAACAACCACAGGGCAGGCATCTACTAACTTCGCAACATTGCTAGCAAAGTGATAGAAAGATTCATCAATATTTTTATCAAGCAGCAACTCTTGAGTTAAGCCTGCCAAAAACTGCAGCTGAACTTGTCGGTTCGTTGCTTTTTCATAAGAATCAAAAAACTCTTTATTGTCATAAAGCGCAACGGCTGCTTTTTCATCTAGTTTGGCTTCTAGTTTTTTTTTAGCATTGCGTTCACGTATCAACGCTTTTTCTAGCAGTGCGACTTTTTCTTCCAACACTACATTTAAATCTCGACACGAATCAGGCAATGCTCATCTCCTTTGCATAAACACTTAGTTTGATGGATGTTGGCATGTTGTTTAAAGTGCGTAGCAGCACCAAGAATTAAACCTTCAGCGAAATGACACATTTGACGATGCGACATATAGCGAATAATAAGAACATTATCCTGTGGCTGATCGTATAGCAATTTTGGCGTATAAGCCAAGGGATCACTTTTTTGTACTTCTATATGAATAACACTATCGACCGCCCGCATAAAATCAAAAAGGTTATCTATTTCCTTAACATGTGGTAAACCTAGCGACATCAAAACTGGAAAAAAGAATTCACCAAAGCCTCTGAACAAATATTCTCTATCAACACCAACTATATTACCCAATGTATCAGCTAAAACTTTAAATTCTATGTCTTCATAAAGCTCTGTTGATAAGTACTCTCCATTAGACTCAAGTTCACAACTATCAAGTGTTTTCAACCAAGCTGTTAAGCCAAATTCTTTTTCGACGTATTCAGCAAAGCCAGTAAAAATTGCTCCTTTCATAATTCAATACTCCTTAAAACTTCACTTAGGGCTAACTATAATGCTAGCATGAGTTTATGCAACTAATTCATCTTTAACTATATTTTTTTAGGAATAAGAAATGTTACCGTCAGTTTTACTACTAGATGATGAACAAGAAATACTGAATGCATTGCAACGAGAATTGCGCAACGATTATCAAGTGCACGCCTTTACTGATGCTCAAACAGCGATAGATTTTTTTCAAGATAGTCCGACACAAATTGTCATTTCTGATATGAAAATGCCTGAAATAAATGGTGCTGAATTCTTCAGTCATATCGTAAAAATGAATAGTCGAAGCAAACGTATTGTTTTAACAGGTTACGCTGACACTGACCTTGCAAAACAAGCGATCAATGAAGGAAAAATTTCTGCTTACTTGAATAAGCCTTGGGACAGTGCTGAGTTAAAAAAAACATTAGCAACATTAATCAATGAGCTTAAAGTTGAAAACAAAAAACTCGCCGTTATTAAAAGTCTTAAAATAGATAACCAACGATTATCAACTAATCAAGACTCTATAAAAAAAGCCAGTCGCATTATTCAAGAAAGCCACGAGAGCATTGTCGAACAGCAGCAAAATCTTTCAACATTTAATAATGAGTTATTGCAACTAAGTGCTAATTTAGTTGCCATGCAAACACAAGATACCTCGGGCCATACCTATCGAATAGCTCAACATAGCAAAATTTTGGCAAATAGAATGGCGTTAACTGAAGCTCAACGAGTTCATATTTATTTAGCCGGGTTATTCTATCGTATTGGCATTAATAGCCTACCTCCTTATCTCATTACCTTACCTTGGCATGAAATGACTGCACAAGAAAAACTAACATGGATGAAATTTCCGCAAGTTAGTGCCGATGTAATAAGTACGGTGAAATCATTAGCACCTTGTGCAAAGGTTGTTCGTCATATATACGAACATTGCGATGGTTCAGGTATTCCACAACATCTGAGCAACGACAATATCCCGATAAGCTCTCGAATTTTAGCGGTGGTTATTCAATTTGATTTATTGGTCTCTGGTAAAATGACTAAACAATGCATTACTCCACAAGAAGCCATCATAGTAATGAAAAAAAGTTTAGGCAGCTTATTTGACCGTAAAATTTTTAGCCAGTTTGTTGCCATGTTAACAACACCATTAGCAACAGAGCAGTTAGAAATAGCGAAAAGTGTCGGTGAACTGCAACCAGGGATGATGTTGGCACAAGATATTTTAAATCATGAGCAGCACAAATTACTCAATGAAAAAACCATACTTTCGCAAAACCACATTGATAACTTAGCCAAACACCAAGAACATACAAAGAGTGTAATTATCGCCTATATATTGCATTGCCCTAGTGAAGAAAGTACTACAAAAAATAAAGATGGAGTTGCTAAATAATGGAAATTACTGATACTCGCCCTTTAGTTGTTATTGTTGACGATGAGCGTGAAATTTTAGCCGCATTAAAACGCACTTTAATGCGAGTAGACGTGCGTATTGAGCCATTTACTTCACCACGATTAGCACTTGAATTCATGCAGGAAAACCAACCCGTATTAATCATTTCTGATCAACGAATGCCAGATATCACCGGTGACAAATTATTAACTGAAGTTAAACAACTTTGGCCTGACACTAAACGTATCATGCTCAGCGCCTATGAAGACTTTGACTCTGTCTCTGCTGGCTTTAATCAGGCAATTATTGAAAAGTTTATTTCCAAACCTTGGAAAAACTCCGAGCTAGTTATGCTGGTAGAAGACAGCATTACCAGTAAAGACGCTTCACCAGCTAAAAACCAACTTAGCCAAAAAATTATTGGCGAAAGCACTAAAATCAAGCAACTGATTGATCAAATATCAATAGCGGCAGGTGCAAATGTTCCTATTTATATTCATGGTGAAACAGGTACAGGTAAAGAGCTTGTCGCCAAGGCTTGTCATGAATCTGGTTGTAAACGGGAAGGGAAATTTATTGCGGTTAATTGTGCCAACTTTTCTGAAACGCTAATCGAATCACAATTATATGGCCACAAAAAAGGCGCCTTTACCGGAGCTGTTAGTGACCAAGACGGCCTATTTGCCCAAAGCAACGGCGGCACTATATTTCTTGATGAAATAACAACTTTACCTATGTCGCTACAAGCTAAGTTACTGCGAGTTATTCAAGAACGTGAATTTACCGCTTTGGGTGATAACAAATTAATGAAATTTGATGCTCAAATTATTGCGGCATCTTCAGTTAAATTAAGCGATGCCGTTAACAACGGAGAGTTTAGGGAAGATTTATTTTATCGCCTCAACGTCATTCCATTAAACTTGCCACCATTAAGAGAGCGTGAGCAAGATTCTTACATTATTGCCCGACACTTTTTAGCTAAATACAATAAACAACAACAGAAAAACTTTGCTGACTTTAGCAAGGATGCACGCGACTTTATCATTGCTTATCCTTGGCCTGGAAATGTAAGGCAACTAGAAAATACCGTTCATAGCGTTTGTATTATGAATACAGGCAAAGAAATAACCTTAACAATGATACAGCCGCTACTTGCCGAACAGTTAAAAATCAACGAACCTGCAATCAATACTCTCGCTCAACCTTCATTTCAGCCAGCTGAGGCAACGCAATTCTCAGCCACAAACAGCGACGAAATTATCCCTCTTGAATTAGTTGAAAAGAATGCCATTGAGCACGCTATTGCAAAATGTGATGGCAACATTACTAAGGCAGCTGCATTACTTGAAGTTAATCCATCAACTATTTATCGAAAAATGCAAAAGTGGCAATAAAGCTTACTTAGAAAAGAAAAACTTTTTAATCAAAGTGTTCTCAATAAAGAATATATTTAACTGTTGCTTATCATCAAACCTTCACGCTAGAATCTAGCCACGTTTAAAAAAATTAAACGTTTTGACTTGTCGGAGTGCCATAGGGCTGAGATCGCGAAAGCGGGATCCGTAGAACCTGATTAGATTAACATCTGCGAAGGGAACAAGTGAGCAGCTTTCAAAGCAATTATATGCGTTACCTTAGATACTGCTCCTCGTTACTACCCCAATATAGCTCCGCCTAACTTTTATTTAATAAAAACAGGTGAGAGACCATGAGTTCAATTTCTAGACGCGAGCGTCGCGATCAAGCAGCAGAGTTTTTAAAAAATGTTGCTGACCAATCATTTCCAAATTCCAAAAAAGTTTATGTTCAGGGCGAAATCCACGATATTCGTGTTGGCATGCGTGAGATATCACTTTCTGATACCTTAGTCAGTGGCCAAAAAGACAGTGCTGTTTATGAAAAAAATCAGCCGTTATGCGTTTATGACACTTCCGGCTTTTATACTGATGACAGCATTGAAATTGATGTCCACAAAGGTATTCCACGCTTACGTGACAACTGGATTGAAGCACGCGGCGATGTCGAATTCTTATCAGGAAAAAGTTCTAGCTATAGCCAACAACGCCTAGCAGATGAAGGGCTTGATCACATTCGTTTTGAACACTTGCCAAAAGTGCGCAAAGCAGAAGCAGGCAAAAATGTGACGCAAATGCATTATGCTCGCCAAGGTATTATCACGCCTGAAATGGAATACATTGCCATACGCGAGAATTTGAAACGTCAAGAAGTGCAAGATGAAATACTGCTGCAACAGCACCAAGGACAATCATTTGGTGCCAGTATCCCCGAGCAAATTACCGCAGAATTTGTCCGTAGCGAAGTTGCTCGCGGCCGCGCTATTATTCCTGCAAATATTAACCACCCAGAAAGTGAGCCTATGATCATTGGGCGTAATTTTTTGATCAAAGTGAATGCTAACATTGGTAATTCAGCGGTAACCTCATCTATTGAAGAAGAAGTAGAAAAATTAGTATGGTCGACTAAATGGGGCGCAGATACGGTAATGGATCTTTCCACCGGCCGCTATATTCATGAAACGCGTGAATGGATCATCAGAAATTCCCCTGTACCTATTGGCACCGTTCCAATCTATCAAGCATTAGAAAAAGTAAACGGCATTGCTGAGGATCTTACCTGGGAAATTTTTCGCGACACCTTAATTGAGCAAGCAGAGCAAGGCGTTGATTACTTTACCATTCACGCCGGCGTACTACTACGCTATGTACCCATGACCGCCAAACGCGTAACCGGCATTGTTTCTCGTGGCGGTTCAATTATGGCGAAATGGTGTTTAGCACACCACAAAGAAAACTTTCTTTACACTCACTTTGAAGACATTTGCGAAATTCTAAAAGCTTACGACGTTTCGTTTTCCTTAGGTGACGGCTTACGCCCAGGATCTGTTGCCGATGCGAACGACGAAGCACAATTTTCTGAACTAAGAACCTTAGGAGAACTCACGCAAATTGCTTGGCAACATGATGTACAAACCATTATTGAAGGCCCAGGCCACGTACCATTGCACATGGTGCAGAAAAACATGACTGAGCAATTAAAGCATTGTGGTGAAGCGCCATTTTATACTTTAGGACCACTAACCACTGATATTGCCCCAGGTTATGATCATATTACCTCTGGTATAGGCGCCGCCAATATTGGTTGGTATGGCTGTGCCATGCTTTGCTATGTAACCCCTAAAGAGCATTTAGGCTTACCAAATAAGGAAGATGTAAAAGAAGGCTTAATGACCTACAAAATTGCAGCCCATGCTGGTGATTTAGCTAAAGGCCATCCGGGCGCGCAAATTCGTGATAATGCTATGTCAAAAGCACGCTTCGAGTTTCGTTGGTACGATCAATTCAACATCGGTTTAGATCCTGAACGCGCACGAGCTTATCATGATGAAACACTGCCACAAGAGTCCGGTAAAGTTGCCCATTTTTGTTCAATGTGTGGTCCTAAGTTTTGTTCAATGAAAATATCTCAAGAAGTGCGGGACTATGCTGCAGGTTTGGAGAATCAAGCAAACAACGAGCAAATTATCGAAATAAAACTACTCGATGAAACCATCGCGATTTCTGCCCAAGGAATGGCTGAAAAGTCAGCCGAGTTTAAGGCCAGCGGTAGTGAAATTTACCAAAATGTTGCGCTCGGTACTGAGCACAGTAAAGAACAAAGTGCCGAAAAAACCTTAGCCGAATAGCGGCGGGGAAATATCACAATGCCTACAATCGCAATTATTGGCGCGGGCTTAATGGGCCGCTTGATAGCTTTGTCGTTAAATCGACAAGGCTATCAGGTGACTCTGTTCGACAAAGATCATAAAAACGGCCAAGCAAGTGCCGCTTATGCAGCAGCAGGTTTGTTAACGCCATTAGGTGAGGCAATGCACAGTCCCGCCAACATTGTTGCCATGGGCTTTGCTTCATTGTCACTTTGGCCAACACTACTTCAGTCGTTATCAGGCTACAACTTTTACCAACAAACGGGCTCGTTAGTGGTTAGTCATGAACAAGATATTGGCGACTATCATCGTTTAAAACGCTTCTTAGCCAATAATTACTCTCAACATCAGCAGCAACAATTAAATCGTCAGCAATTATCAGCACTAGAGCCTGAGCTAGCGCGGCGATTTTCACAAGCTCTATATTTGCCAGAAGAAGGTCAAATTGGTAATAGAAAATTACTAGTCGCTTTGCAAAAGCAATTACTTGACGAAGGTATTGATTGGCTGTGTCAAACTGAAGTGACTGAAATAATGCCAAGCACTGCAGCAAAGAAAAGTAAGATTACTTTTCAGAGCGAAAACAATAAAAAAGTTACTCAGTCATTTGATTTAATAATTGATTGTAGAGGTGTTGGTGCTAAAACATCATCAAATACATGCAGTGAAAAACATGCTGAACTTGATGATTTACGTGCCGTTAGGGGCGAGCTTTTCCAACTTTTTGCCCCTGATGTGAATATTTCAAGACCAGTCAGACTGATGCACCCACGTTATCAACTTTACATTGCGCCAAAAGGTAAAGGGCACTTTGTCGTAGGTGCAACAGAAATTGAAAGTGATGATACAGCGCCAATGACAGTACGTTCAGCAATGGAGTTACTCAGCGCCGCATATAGTATTCACCCAGGCTTTGCTGAAGCAAATATTCGTCAACATGTTAGTCAACTTCGCCCAGCTTTTAGTGATAATCAAGCAAAAACACTTTGCCAAAACGGCTTAATACAAGTCAATGGTTTATATCGCCATGGCTTTTTAATTGCGCCCGTCGTGCTGTCGCAAGTGCTAGAGCATGTTGATAATTTAATGCTTCAGCAAAATAAAACGCCAGCAAGTTATCAATACGCACATTTGCTGCCTATCAGTGAAAAAGCCCTGCCGAGCTTAGATAAAACTAACAAAATAAGATTAGCGAGATAAAAATGAAAATTTACATTAATGGCGACGCTGTTGAGTTAGCTGATTGTTCAGTGCCAACAAATATCCAAGCCGCACTCATAAAAGTGTTACCTGAAAACCAGTTACAACAAAGCTTTGCTTTAGCGCTTAATGGCGATTTTGTTGGTAAAGATGATTACGCTAATACGGTGCTTAAAAGTAACGACAGTATTGATATTCTATTTCCTATTGTTGGAGGCTAACGCATGTCTTTAACTATTTATGGTCAGCAACTTAGCAGCCGATTGTTGATCGGTTCAGCGCTGTATCCATCACCAGAAGTAATGAAGCAAGCCATACTCGCTAGTGGCTCACAAGTAGTCACTTTGTCACTGAAACGACAAAACCCGTTAGAACAATCAGGGGAAAAAATTTGGCGTTATATTCAAGATACCGTTAAGCAAAGCCAAGGCTTTTTACTCCCTAATACTGCTGGCTGTAAAACGGCGAAAGAAGCCATAACCTTAGCGAAAATGAGTCGAGAATTATTTCAAACCGACTGGATAAAACTTGAAGTGATTGGTGATGACTATAACTTGCAGCCTGACCCTGTAGAGTTACTTGTTGCCACCGAACAATTGCTCGCCGATGGCTTTAAAGTACTGCCTTATTGCACTGATGACTTAGTTATTTGTCAGCGTTTATATGCGCTTGGCTGCCAGGTTATTATGCCTTGGGCATCTCCCATTGGCACAGGAAAAGGGCTGATGAATCCTTATAACTTAGCCAGTATTAGATCGCGCCTACCCGACGCCACATTAATTTTGGATGCTGGGATTGGTAAACCATCAGATGCCTGTATCGCTATGGAAATGGGCTTTGATGGCGTTTTGCTTAATAGTGCTGTTGCACTTGCCGATAACCCAGTGCTAATGGCGAAAGCATTTGCTAGCGCAATTTCAGCAGGAGAAAGTGCTTATATCGCCGGCACTATGCCAGAGCGCCAAACCGCTCATCCGAGCACACCAACCTTAGATACACCTTTTTGGCACCAGCCTGAGCATAACTAATGATAAAGCCTGAAACGAAAATAACAGCTAAAAAGCCTAAACCTATTCTATGGACAATTTCTGGGGCCGACTGTTCTGGAGGTGCTGGAATCGCAGCAGATATAAAAACAGGCCATAGCCTTGATGTTGAAGTTTGCCATTTAATTACTGCCAATACCGTACAAAACTCAAGTCAGCTTTTATCGATAAACCCTATCGAGGTAGAAATATTAGCCGAGCAAGCAAAAGCGCTACGTTGTGATAAACCGCCACGCGTGATAAAAATTGGTTTAATTGCCAATAATGCCCAAATCAGTTGGCTAGTTAGTTTGTTATTAGAGCTTAAACAGCAAATAAAAGATTTGATCGTGGTTTATGATCCTGTTGGTCAAGCTAGTGTTGGCGGCAGTTTATCGACTATTCATACCGATGCATTGCTGCCACTAATACCGTTGATAAACGTTATTACCCCTAACCTTATAGAGGCTAAGCAACTCAGCAAACTTATTGATAATTGCACCGAAAGTGACAGCATCACGATTGGTAAAAAATTAATAAGCTTGGGCTGTAATGCAGTTATCGTTAAAGGAGGTCATCAGGATGATATTAGTAATACCAGCAATGTCAGTGTAAGAAAGCACTGCCTTGATACTTGCATACAACAATCAGCCAGTAGTGACTTGCAAAGCTACCAACTACAGTCTTCTTATATCGCAACTAGTTACAGTCATGGCGGCGGCTGTAGTTTCGCCAGCGCCCTCGCCTGTTTTCTCGCTCACGATTATTTGCTGCGAGATGCTTTCACCTTAACTAAAGCCTATATCAATCAAGGTTTAACCTTCTGCCAACAACAGCAACAAGCAAGCACTGAAACTTCAACAAATAGAGATTTTGCTAAGCGCTATTATGGCGCTTTCGAGCAAATGGGATGGCCGAGTGACAAAAACTATTTTCCAATGGTGATCGATTCACTCAACACTCAATGCCAACATTTACCAACCTTTAGGGCATTAAATTTAGCAAAACATGAGCGACTTGGTTTATATCCTGTGATCGACTCAATCGAATGGTTAGAGCGCTTACTGCCCTTAAACATTAAAATTATACAATTACGCATTAAAAATAAAAGCAATGAAGAGCTTGATACTATCATCAAAAAAGCAGTAGCTTTAGCAAGAAAGTACTCATGCCGACTATTTATTAATGACTATTGGCAGTTAGCAATTAAACATGGCGCATACGGCGTACATATCGGGCAAGAAGATTTAGAACTAGCCGACTTAGCCACTATTTCAAATGCAGGTTTACGACTAGGTATTAGTACACATGGCTGCTATGAGTTTCTTTTAGCGCAACAATTACAGCCATCTTATCTCGCTGTTGGTGCAATATTTCCCACTAAAACTAAAGATATGACCGGGCAAATTCAAGGGCTGAACAATCTACACCATTTGTTAGCTTTGGCTGATAATATTCCCGTTGTTGCCATTGGAGGTATCAACCAGCAGCGAGTATCAAAAGTATGGAATACTGGTGTTAGTGCAGTGGCAGTTGTTACGGCAATAACTGAAGCTGAGCAACCAATTGAGGCCGTAAAAGCGATGCAGTCAACAATGAATTAGCTTTGAATCTAATCACTGCGTTATAGCAATAATTTCAGGGTGATGAATAAATTCATCAAGTTCATCTTGAGCATTAGGAAATTGTGCTCGATGCTGTTGCAACACGGCAATGGCATTGGTCATCGCTAAACGAGATTCAGCTGATACTTCTGAGCTTTCAACTTCAGTATTTATAGCTACACTTGAAAGTTGCTCACGGATAAAGTCCATATCTACTTTATGGCCTGGGCAAGATTTACTGGTACGATAACGAGAAGATATTACCTCGTTATCAGCGAGTAAGTTTAATTCCCTGTGTCCAATGACTTTGTTGACGGGAATAGAAAACTCCGACATTAATTGTTTAACTAGCTGATATAAGCTTTCATATTGCGCTGGTGTAAAATCATTAATATCGCCATGCCCGATACAACAAACACCTAGTGATCGGCTATTTAAACCAAGCGCATGAGCACCTGCTTTATTGCTTGCTCTACCAAGTTCAACTGTACCATCGCTCTTACTGCGATGTTTGTCATTTAATATAACAAAATGATAACCAATGCCTGACCAATTTCTATCTTTGTGCCATCGATCGATCATATCTCTATCACAATTATTACCATTAAAAGCGGCGGTATGAACAACAATATATTCTGGACGCATAATAACTTTCCTTCAAAGGTTTACCCAAAAATGAGCGGAATAAAATGACACAATCAAAAAATAGGCAAACCACCTGTAACTACTTGCTTAACTCCGGAGGCAACAAACTTACCAACGTTACTGCCAAAAGCATTGGCCTTATCATGTATGCCATCAAGTTCCGTTTTTAAAGCACCATTAGCTTGTTTTAATTTATTCACTTGTTCGACTAATGCAGGGGCTTTTTTCTCCAATTCCGCAATAATGTCGGCAATATTTTCAACCTGCTTGGCGGCAGCGTCTGCTTGTTTAATGACAACATCAGCCTCTTGTTGGAACTGAGCACTGTAATCTACTTTCTCTACCTCCTGCACTAAGCTGTCGAGGTGGCTTCGAAATTCAGTAATATAACTATTAATTTTGTTATCTAACGCTTGTTTTGTTTCATCCGCCGACTTCCTAAATTCTTCACTAACGTAGGCATTGAATAGTTCTTCATTTGCTTTCATCGCGGTTCTCCAAATTAACCTTTATGTTTCTATTACTTTTCCGCTTTTTTTCTTAATACCGCTAATGCAGTGCTTTGAACAATAGCTTTCAAATTATTACCTATATTTCCTTTAATCGTCGCTAGGCCTTGCTTTGCTTCGAGTAACTTACTGGAAAATTCCGCTTTACTCGCGGAAGTAAAACTTTCAACTAACGCCTTACCTGAATTTAAAACATCTGTTGCACTAGGCGATTCAACGTTTTTACCTAATGCACCTGCAATAACTCCATTGCCCACACTTTTCATCGCAGTCGATAAAACGCCTTCAGGAGAAAGAATATTATTAGTTTGCATATGCATAGAGGCATTATTGTAAGCAATTTCATTTTCACGGTTCCAAGCCATCAAAGCTTCAAAGAGTTCACTGTTACTGGTAATTTCAATGAACTTGCTCGCAGATATTTCTTGGATTTTACGAGTCTGAACTTGTGTCAATTGAGCCGTTTCAATGGCTAAAAAGGCGTCAATTCTTTTACCTGCTTTAGCTTTTTCCAATTTGAGCTTTTGATTGCAGTTTTCTTTTGCTTCTCCTGCAATAGTATTTAATGAATTTAGTCTGCCAAAATAATCAGCGGCGGCTTTAGCAGCCTGCAATTCAAGTACCTTGTCGTCAGAAAACTTCAGGCTTTCAACATGCAACGCCGCAGCTTGTTGTTCCGCTTCGCTGACCAATGAACTTAAGTTTTTTGACTCGTTCACTACCGCGTTAAGACATGCCTGCTTAGTACTTTCAAATGACTTATTTATTTCCGCATTAACATCAATAACCGCTATTCTTAAACTCGCAAGATTCAAGCTATATTGCTGTTTAACTTGCGCAAGCGCTAATTTCTTAAGTTGCTTATTACGATCTAGCACTAAAGCTGTCATGCCTTCATCTTTAATATGCAGGTGTTTAATAATAACTAGAGCCTGCGTGTTTGATTCATGCAAATGATCAATAACTTGTGCCATTTCTTTATTTGCCACACAGCCACTTAATGAAAAAACCAATATCAATAACACTGTTAAATATGGTGTGTTTTTGTTCATATTCTTGCTCTCCACAGTTCCTTTTTCACTGCTATTCCTTGCTATCTAAGCGAGATTTTTTAATGACTTGGTTACGTATGTTGGTAACGCTCATATCATTATTAACCAAAGCACGCATATTAGTTTCAAGGCTAGCCAATGAAGTATTGGCTATCGGTTTGAAGCTAGGTGTTGGTTCAATGTCAGCTAAGGCGAGTTTGGGTTGCTTGTTCGTTTCAATAGAGTCGAGTAATTTATTGAAAAATTGACGTATTCTTAACGTGATTGATTCAGACATAAAACCAAGGAAAAATGCTGCTACTAAAAACGCTGGTAAGTTATTTAAATTACTAATATCGAAACTTGCCATACCAGATGAGATCATAGCTAAAAATATGATGCTAATAAAAGGTGCAATCATCAAGCGAGGGAAAAGCATGATGTACACAGTAGATGTGTACGTTAAGTCAGTCTCTTCTTTGCGATTTTTGCTTAAGCGAATTAACCAAACAATATTATTAATTAACACGCCAAACCAAGTCCAAAATATTAGCTGAACGACCCAAGGTAAGCGACTTAGCCATTCAAACGACATATATGCATTCATTGAGGCAATATATTCTTCTACTCTAGTAATATATTGTTGCTCGCGTTCATGTTGTAGTTTCACTAACGCATACATTTCTTGAAATGCTTCAGCACCGGTCTGTCCTTGTAAAAAGGCTTTTTGAGTTAACTGCGGCGCTTTATTGTCAGTAATAGCTTCATTAAGTAGGCGAAAAATGGAGCCTGCAGGATATAATTGCTGCACAGTTTCAAGGTCGGGATTTTTAGCAATTAAACTCATTGCTCCTGCTATTTCAGGTAAATACTGCTTACCAAGACGTTGCGATAAAACTTGCTCGCTCACCTTCGCTGCGACTAAACGCCCTTGTAATAGTGACTTTTTAACCGCAGAGAATTTTTTATCTAACACCGCTCTAGTTTTAGTTATTTCTTCAGGTGTAATAACCTTATTCAGCTCATATTCAAGCATTTCAATTGTTAAGGTTTGTTCATCCACAACAATACCTTGTTGAAAAACTGATTTTTCGTCCTGACATTCCTCAGAGCATCTACCTGTATTACCGCTATAACTAATCGATAAATAAAGCATAGTGAAGCCAAGCAGCAAGAACATAGTAAAGAATTGTGCTGTAACCGGCGTATTAAAAAAGCGTGTATGCCAAGGTGAATTACTTGCTAAACGCTCTATTGCCAAGCGCTTTAATAATTCCTCAGATGAGGGTGATTCCTGCGGGTTATGTGATTGCTTATCGTCCATGTACTGCAACCTCCATGTGGTTTTCTCACTATAAAGAGAGTAGTACATATTTTATACAAATCAATTTTATGCGTTATACAAAAGCAACAAAATATCAATTAAAAAAGGCTCAAAATTGCTATTTTGAGCCTTTAAAATCAATTTCACTTAACTTAAGTTTTAAGGTATTTACTATTCAAAATCAGCAACTAACTGAGTTCCTGTTTGCTGCCCCGTCACCATCAAATAGTGCCAACCTGACAAGGGATTATTAATGATTAAATTTTCTTCACTTGTACCATTAGTTAACGCACTATTTTGATAATTACTGCTACTAGGCCAGCCAGCAGCTGATTGATAAATACTGGCGTCACCATTACCACCTTGAGTAGAAATAGTTAATAAACTTTGGCCACTTGCAACATAAATTGCCATGTAAACCGTTTGGCTTCCAAGGCACACTGCTTGGTTATCTTCTAAGTTACCACGTGTTATTGCAGATTGAGTATCACAGGCGTTAGTATCACCGCTACCACCTCCTCCGGTACCAGTATCTACTGTCCAACTCGCTGTTAAACTAACGTTTTCAAAAACACGATTACCATAAGGGTTGCCCATCACGTACCACTTGCCTTGTTGCGGCGCAGCAACGTTAACTGTTTCGTTGTTACCGCCCTTATAAGGTCGGTAATCCCAGTTATTTACTGTAGCTTCACTGCCAGCTTTAACATAAAGATCAACATCCCCAGTTCCACCTGATGATTGAATAACCAAGTCACTTGCATTCGCTGGAATGTCAAAACTATAAGTTGGCGTTTCTGTACCATCAGATTTAATCGTTACTGTTTGACCGTTTGTTAAAACATTGTCACCAGGCACAACAACAGTATCTTCTGTACTTTCTACCGTTTGTAACCAAGTCGCAAATTGAGCGTCTAAATTAGTGCCTATGTTATTTAAAATAGTGTTGTAACTCGCAAAATCTCCAACACGAAGTTCTGACAATATGTTATCAACATAACCTGCTTGCTCTTCAAACATAAAGCGCACCGCTAAGTAGCCCCAATTATAAATACGTGTTGAATCATGGTCATTATAATTGGTACGAAAAAGCTCACTTAATTTATAAGTATTTTTGCGTGCTTCAGCAATCGCATCATCATCAAAGTTTTTCTTCGCAATGTACTCAGCGATTCCTTCGCCCCACCAAACAGAGTCGTGAGCGTTAAAGTCTCTAAAATCACCGTAAGTATTAAAACGGCCATCTAAGTAATGAACGTACTCATGATTAAGATTCCACACCTTAAACTCAGGGAGTAACCAAGCAGCTTCGTGAGCAAAAAATCGTGGAATATTACCAACAACAGCAGGATCACCTTCTAAGTATTGACCACCGTTATCAACACTATTACCAAAAATGTTATAAGAAAAACGTTTATATTGGTCAGTATTATTATAAATAACTAACTCTAACGTTGTGTTGTTGTCATCAGCAACAGGCGTATTGTTGGTATTTAATTTTTCATGAAAATAACTTTCTCGCACGGCAAGCTCATCACAAACCTCATTAAGCTGTGCGTTAGTAAGTTCTTGCGCTCGAATTCTTAATGAAGCACTGCATGAATGTGTAATAGGTAGAATGGTCGCTTCTAGCTCAGTTTTATAATTACATGTGCTATAAAAGTTACAATTGTTAGGCTCATAATAATTAACTTGGTTGATTACTTTAAACCAAGATTTTGACGCTGTACCTGTCATATCAGTACGGGCTAAAAAGTCTCTAATATCACCTTGAGCTTGCGTAAGTGTTTGGCCGCTATATTTAAGCATACGGCCAAATTCTGAGGCTACATCATTAAATTGTGCTTCCTGCGCGTGACCTATCATCGAAATATTATTTTTTAAGAACTGATCCATCGCATTAATAAGACTTTGGTCAGCTTGTACGGCGTTGATAAAGGCAGCATCGTCTTTTGCACGATAGATATAGATTAATGACTTAGTAAACCAATTTTGAGCATTTGCCCCCCATTCTTTTTGATAGCGATCTAACAAACCAATCACTTGTGGCAAATAGCGATAACGATCAGCGGCATCCGTCGTATACATCAATATCATCGCTTCCTTCGCTAAAAAGGCATGGCTTTCATCATTGCTATAGTAGTTTGCGTTAGCAGCCAAAACATTCAAAAAATTAACAATAGCGGTATTAACTGCCGAACTATAGTTACCAATAATAGCGGTGTTGGCCGCCTGCTCTTGTGTCCATCTACCTGCACGTAAATAAGTCAAAAAATAACGTAAATTATTTGCTGTGGTGCCATCATATGCTGTTGCCAGTATGGTTGCTTCATTGGCAATATCAATCATGGCATTTTCATTGAACAGCGCCTGCATATTTGCAGTTTGAGTAGACCAAATATTATTTTCATAACACTGGTATTCTGTCTCAGATTTCATTAAGTTTGCACGAGCAACTCCTGATACAGCTGCCAAGTCAGCTGTACTAACACAAGCACTTGCCGCCGCTAAACTCATGCTAGGGCTAAAGGATAAACTTTTTTCAGCCGCTTGTTTTAAGGTCGTTAACTCTACATTTTGATCACGAGCTGACACATCTCTATCACGAATGTCGACTTCAACGTCGCTTACGATAGTGGGTTTATGGTTATGTACGACATGATTATTATTTGTGCTACTTGCTAGGGCATTATCAACCACCAAGGTTGCCGATATTGCTAAGAATAGGCTTGTTAATTTCATTTTACTTCCCTTCAAATTAATTGTGCGTTTTAATTATTTATTAGATTTATTGCACTGATGAATTCAACTTAATGGTCAAGTGATGTGTTATAACCAATTAAAAATTAAGAAAAATTCAACGTACATTTTTTAAACACAATCAATTTATATTGTATACAATATATCCAGTCAAGTTATCTTCAAGACATAAAGCGCTTGTTGGGTAGTAATTTTGCAAACTGTAGAGATGACACTTTTGTTAAGTTTTTGTTAAAACTAAAGATAATTAAAGAAATAAAACATATGTACAACGGCAAAGAACAAAGTGAAATAAGAAATATCTTTTTGGCATAAAAACAATGAGCTATAAGATGATTGATGCAGGCTTCTGCACTGACACTAAAAGCCGTAACGCTCGTAAATACAGCGCAGGGAGTAAATCTAAGATATGTAATTGAGTATTGTGATGCGGTTTAATTCTCAACCAGCAAAAAACTCCCTTGCTCTTTGACACGTGACTTCATATTTTCAAGACGAGCACTAACGCCACCTAACATTTGGCTAAAACGTTGAGTTTTGCCTAAATCAGCTAAAATTGGCTCAACCCCGACTTTCCATGCTTGTACCCAGCCAGCATCTATGGCGCTTTGGAAAAAGCTATATGCTTCTCCATCATCACGCTGTAGTGCTTTGATTAACGTCATATTGTAAAAAATTTCGGGTTTGTTACTACTGCTATTTATCAATTGAAGTAAGTATTGCTCAAAGCCTGAGATCAGCTCATTAGCTTTCGCTGTTTGCTCTAATTGTTGATAAGCATAAGATAGATGCAATGCGGCTTGGCCATCAATAAGGTGGTAAAAATAATTTTTCTTCATTTGGCTATTAATTTGCAACTGCTCGTAAGCAGCAATCGCTTTAGAGTAATCTTGCCGATAAAAAGCGATTTCGCCAGCAATATAAAGGCTCATATCAGCGCGAGATTCATCAAAGTCCACTTGTTCTAACAATGCTAGCGCTGACTCCTTTTCGCCCTTACTCGCGGCAAAACGTGCTTGTAAAAATATGACGTCCGATGGTGAAAACAAGTCGGCATGACTAGTCAAATATTCAAACCATTGCTCAGTATCAGCCTGATTGTTCATATCCATGTTTGCCCACAACAAACCTTTAATTGCCCCTTTGTTACCAGCATCAACTTGCAACGCGCGTTCGTACATTTCAAGTGATTCATCAAGTCGACCACGTGTTCTTAAAATGTCACCTGCTAGGTTATAAGCGCCCGGATAATAAGGGTCATTGGCGATAATTTGCGAAAACAATGTCATTGCTTTGCCTTCATTACCTTCTTGGTAATAGCACCAAGCAACATTATAAGCGGCAACAGGTGACTGAGGATCAAGCTCGAAGGCTTGTTCAAATAATTTATGAGCTCCAGCAATATCGCCATTATTCTGGACAAATGAGCCATACCACATATACGTCATGGCATAGTTGGGGTTTAAATCTATTGCTTGTTTAAAAGACGCTTCAGCTTTACCTCGGCTGGTTGAACTAAATAATAATCCCTGTGAAGCATGTGCATCTGCCAGCTTGGCATCAAGACTAAACGCTTTATCAATTGCCATTTGCGCATTTTTGTTGGCTTCTTCTTTCAGTAAAGTGCCATACAAAGCCAAAAGAATATTTGCATTGGCTACACCGATATAAGCTCGTGCATATTCATCGTCAGCAGCTACGGCAGCCTGGAAATGTGACAGTGCTTTGGTAAGTGAAGCCGCCGTACGATGAGAAAGTTCTTTCTGTCCTTTTCCGTAGGCAACCATGGCATCGATACTGTTGGTGCCTTTATCATGAGCGTCATTGTTAGCTTTTCCTAACAAGGTTACTTTAAGCTTATCAACCACGGCGTTAGCAATTTCATCTTGAATTTGAAAAACATCGCGATATTCTCGGTCATAAGTTTCAGACCAAATATGTTCACCTGTCGCTACTTTTATCAGCTGCGCCGTCACTCGTATTTTATTGTTAGTATCATTTTTGCGAATACTGCCCTCTAAAATGGTATCAACACCGAGTTCACGACCAATTTCTGGAATGGTTTTTTTAGTGACATTTTTATAGGCGAAAGAAGATGTTCTAGCAGCTACCTGCAACTCTGAGTTCTTTGCTAATAGGTTTAATAACTCTTCAACCATACCATCGGCAAAGTACTCATCTTCAGGGTCTGAACTAAGGGCGACAAAGGGCAATATAGCGATAGATTCTTTGTCACTTTTAGGCAAACTTTCAATATTGCTTTGTCGTGATAATTTATTTAAGGGTTGGGCAAGTGGCTCAGTAAGAACTTGCGGAGTTGAGAAAAATAATTGGCTTAATAACGTAACCGCTAGCGCTAATACCAAACTGCCGGCAACAGTAAGGGTAGTTCTTAAATTAACATTATTAGTACTTATGCCTTCACCGTTATTGGCTTCTTCTGCACGCACTATGCCTTTGTTTGTAAAGTTAAACAGCCAAGCAAAAATTAGACTGACTGGAAAACCAACAATGAATATTTTTAGCAATAAGGTCATCACACTATCAGGCAGGCCTAACGCAGGTACTGCCAAATCAGCTATTTGAATTAACGGCCACGCAGAAACAGCATAAATTGTTGCAACTTTAAATACTTGTCGCTGCCTTAATTGTGCTAAAAATTCTTCCAATGACCTTCCTTGCATTCTAGCCGAAAACACCACGCTAAAAGCTCCGTCTAATGGAGAAAAGTGGCATTATTGTGTGAGTTAGCTTAAGTATACAAAATTAAGTCATTAATCATAGTGTTAAAAATTAACAAAATATTAATACAATATCAGTGAGTTTTTAGTTTTGCGTATATCTCTAATATTATACTGTCGATATTATGGCTAGTTGTTTGCCATATGCGCTTACAACTAGCCAAGTGCTAACTACATAACTACCTGTGCGCCAATCACTAAAATTGCCGCCCAAGAAACCAAATAAGTCGGTGTTCGTAAATAAGGAATAGCTAAACTAAAAACGACTGCATGAATTACTCGAGCAAAGAAAAATATTGCCGCCCATTGTCCTATTGTGTCGCCTGCCGTATCTGCTACTAAATACCCTGCCCCTAAAACAACCGCAATAAAGGCTGGCATGGTTTCGACCATATTTAAGTGTACGCGCTGCGCACGTTTTGCCCATGCAGGCGGTTCAGGTATTTCCTTAGGGTAACTATTTAAAAAACCGGGCAAGCCCCAAGTTACCATGCGAGAAAGGATGTAAGGCGTCCATAATAATACTGTTAACATGCCGCTAAGTGCTAGGTAATAATATGCTGTTTGCATAAGAATTCGCTCCAAGACAAGAATAAATAATGAAAGATTTAGCGTTTATTCCATTTAATAAACGCCAAAATACTTGGCTATAAACTTAATGCCGCAGCATGCTCAATTTTTTGCCATTGCTGTGATGCTTTCACAATGGTGCCATCTTGATCTTTTTGAAATAACTTGAAGATATCTTCATTTAAGAACACATAAAGCTTACCGTTTTTAACCGCAGCGAACTTAGGGTTGCCATCAAACTTTTTGCCTACTGATACACCAAAGGTACAGAAACCACCATTTTGCGGAACATATTTACTTGGGTTTTTCTTAAAAGCATTTTTGTTATCTTCACTGGAAAAATAGTACGCAACGTTGTCATAAGTTTCAGTAAAGCTGGCAGAGCCGGAAATTCGATTTCCTATATTTATAAAGGCTAAAGGATCAATGCCGTGTAAACCCAGTGGCTTACCTACTGCCGTTAATCCAGGTACAACATTATGCTCATCGGCTGCATGAACGGCATTGGTAAATGAGCTAGATATTAGTAACACAGCGACAGCAATACTGGCTTTCTTATACGTTAATTTAGTCATGATTATTTCCTATTGATTAATTATTTATTTCGAAATCAATAATGGAAAACTCAATACGACTTATCAATATAAGAGCATTAAGTACGTACTATCTGCATACATTTCGATACGATATGTATAGTAAGTCGCTTTTTATAGCGTTTGTCGACGGTAATCACTAGGCGATGCGCCAAATTTTCCTGAAAAAGCACGAGCGAATGCAGAGGGCGATTGATAACCACTTTTGTCAGCAATTTGCTGCACACTCAATTGGGAAGTATCGAGCAATGCCAACGCCTTTTGTAAGCGCCAGTTTGATAAGTAAGCCATTGGCCCCGTGCCCATTAACGAACTAAAGCGATTGGCAAACCGACTTCTTGACATTGCGACCTTTGACGCCAAACTTTCTACCGTCCAAGGCTGAGCATGATCAGCATGAATAAGGCTAAGTGACTGGCTAATTTGTGGGTCATGAAATGCTTCCAATATATTGGTTAATTCAGACTGTTGGCCAATACAAGAACGAATTAATTCAATAAATACAATTTCGGAGAGCCGTGTGACTGATGCGGCTGCCCCTAATTGTTCATCATAAACTCGCCGCGTGATCATTCTAAGTATTTCATCAAGTAGCGGATATTGTGCTCGCATTGCCGTGGACGTAACTAAGTATTCAGGTAACGCCTCTAAAATTGGATGCTCTGCTTGCGATCGAAAAGAAAAGTGTCCACAAACCATTTGTGTCGTCGAGTTTAGATCGCCATCTCCCACGGTTAATACACCATCGCCAGTATAGCCAACATCATTTAACACTTGTTCTAAAGGAGGTGCTGAGTCGCAGGCAGAATGAGAAAGAATATGAGAAACACCCCGTGGAATTAAGATTAAATCACCGGCATTAAGTTCAATTGTGGTTTGTTTCGCCACTTGTACATAACATCGACCTTGAATGACTAAGTGAAAACGCGCGGCATTTTCATATTCTGGCACTGTTGTCCCCCACGGTGCAGTGAAGTTAGTGCGAAAATATAAAGCACCTTTTAAATTTAAGGTGTTAAAAATATCATCAAGAAGATCCATGGCAAAAACACTCAATAAGTACCAAATTATGATACGAATTGTATAGCAGTGCATTATTTAATCAAGTTTCAAACCAACATATGAATACAGCACTTAGCACAATAGACCACTTCTTTATGCCATTTTTGGAAAAAGTCATTATCCATTAGCTCGATTTATCCCACTAAAAATTCCCTTTACATTGGCAATCCGCTTTTTAAAAAGCAAATAAGGGGAAAGATATGACAGATAAAAACTATAAAAAATTATTATTAGTGACAGCAATGACGGCAAGTTTAAATGCGCAAGCAGGTGTTGAACTTATGTCTAGCACCATCAACGGCGAAGAAACAAAGGTAACACTCGGTGGTTACGCAAAAGTAGATGTTCGACATGTACAAGGTGACATTGCCTACCAAGACTATTGGGTAGCAAATTTTCCATCAGGCAATGCGGTTGATACCTCACACACTGGTTTTAACGTGAAAGAATCGCGCTTGAATTTTAAGGTACAACACGGTGATGTTACTGGTTTTGTTGAATTTGATATGTATGGCGGTGGCGGTAATGAAGTAGTGAGTAACTCTTCAAATCCGCGTTTACGCCATTTCTACATAAACTATAAAAACTGGATGGTTGGTCAAAACTGGACAACCTTTATGCCATTGCATGCGCTACCTGAAGCACTCGATTTTGGTGGGCCACATGTAGGTGAAGTGTTTATTCGACAAACGCAAGTTCGCTACACCCATGGCGCTTGGCAGTTTGCTATCGAGAACCCTGAAACCAATGGTGATGGTGATATTGGCGCACCATCAAGTGCCGTTGGTGTAACAGGCCCACAAGCAGATAAAGACGAATCAATTCCTGATTTTGTTGCCCGTTACAATCATAAAGCCGACTGGGGTACATTGTCTGTTGGAACTTTATTTAGACAAATAGACCAAGGTGGTCTTGACGAATTTTCGGTATCAGCCAATATCGCGGGTCGAATTAAAACTGTAGGTAAAGATGATTTTCGCTTTCAAGCAACCTTTGGTGAGCCGGGCCGTTATGTCGCTGCGGGTATGACGCCCGATATTGTCGTGATTGATCAAAACACTGAAGAAACAGCCGTTGAATCAACCACGGCATATACTGTTGCTTATCGCCATTTTTGGACAGAAAATTTACGTTCAACATTATTTTATGGCGCAGCAGAAACTGACGAGCTTGAACGAAAACGTGCGCATTGGGGCATTAACTTAATGACAGACGTTACCTCTCATTTAACCACAGGTGTTGAATTAGGTAACTATGCTATTAAAGATAAAGGCATCGAAAGCATCAACTCTAACTACTTACAGTTTTCGGCCAAATACAGCTTTTAAATTGTAGAACGAACCCCCAACCTTCGATGGGTATTGCCTGACTTGCTAGGCCTTATCTGTCGAACCCTTATTCTATATTTAGAATTTTTGAAAATTCTCTCACCTTAACCATTAAAATAGTCCTGCTTTTTCTGAAAGGCATCGCGGAAGTAATCGATAAGTAATTTTATTTTTTTATCGGGCTGGCGCGTACGCGGATAAACCGCATAAATACCCAGGTCTTTACCTGATTGCTCTGTAAGCAGTGACACTAAGTTATTGGCCATTAAATCCTCATGCACAAGCGCTTTAGGTAAATACGCAATACCAAAATGAGCCAATGCTGCTTTTCTCAATGAATCAAGGTTATTAGAACGAAAGCGCCCTTTTACTTGCACAACGTAATCATTGTTATCATCTTTGAAAACCCATTGCTCCGAACCTGTACCTTCATAGCGATAAATCAAACAACTATGCTCAGTAAGGGCTTGTGGAGTTTCTGGCGTACCATTATTTTTCAAATATTCAGGACTTGCGCAAACCACCCAATCAGAATCGATTAACCGCCGAGCAATAAGTGATGAGTCTTCCAAGTGTGCCGTTCGTATCGCAAGGTCATAGCCTTGTTCAATAATATCTACAAACTTATTCTTGATGGTCAGCTCAACATTAACATTGGGATAATCGTGACAAAAATTAGCAAGGGCGCTACTCAGCACTAAACGTGCTGATACCACTGGCATGGTTAATTTAATGGTGCCACGAATATCTTCACCATATCCGGTGATCGCGTCTTCAGCTTCTTGAAAGGCAAGTTTGGCCAAGCGCGCTTTACCGTAAAACGTGGTGCCCGCATCAGTTAAGCTCAACTTTCGCGTGGTGCGATAAAGTAACTGGGTGTTTAATTCTTTTTCTAATCGAGCAATGCGTTTACTGACCACCGAATTGGTTAAATTCAACTGCTCAGCCACCTTGGTAAAGGATCCAGCCTCTACTACTAGCACAAATAAAATTAAATCATCTGCTTTTGCAGCCACGTTACTCACCTTTGATTATGTCAAAAAAAGAAAAAAACTAATTCATTTATCACAATATATCCAAAGTATAAAAAAATGTACATTGTTAAGTGATGGCAATAACGACAACAATAGTGGTTTTGCCATCAATGGGGAAAGACAGAGTAAATAACAAATAACAAAATAATATTACCGAATTGGAGGTAAACATGAATGAATGGCTACTAGGGCTACTGGCATTATTGCCAATAGCGATATCAGCAATATTACTACTGGGTTTGCAGTGGCCTGCTAAACGCGCAATGCCAGTAACATTGGCAGTTACAGTTGTACTTGCATTGTTTGTTTGGGAAATGTCACTAGGACGTGTTTCAGCATCAATAATTCAAGGGTTGATGGTGACATTATCCGTACTGTGGATTATTTTCGGCGCTATATTCCTACTTAACACCTTAAAGCAAACTGGCGCTATACAAGTGATCAGAGAAGGCTTTACACAAATTTCACCTGACAGACGAATTCAAGCCATCATTATTGCCTGGTGCTTCGGTACTTTTATTGAAGGGGCTTCTGGTTTTGGTACGCCTGCTGCCATTGCAGCACCTTTACTTGTTGCGATTGGTTTTCCAGCCTTAGCCGCCGTATTAATGGGTATGATGATTCAAAGTACACCTGTTTCATTTGGCGCGATTGGTACACCTATTGTTATTGGTGTTAAAAATGGCTTAAATAGCGAAGCGATTGGCGCTGAATTACTCACCCGTGGTAGTAACTGGGACATGTTTCTACAGTTAATTACTAACGAAGTTGCCATTATTCACGCCATTGTGGGTACATTTATGCCGGTATTAATGGCAATGATGCTAACGCGTTTCTTTGGAGCAAACCGCAGCTGGCGCGAAGGTTTAGAAATTTTACCATTTGCCATTTTCGCAGGCTTAGCTTTTACCATTCCTTATGCATTAACAGGTATATTTTTAGGGCCAGAATTCCCTGCGCTACTTGGCGGTATGGTAAGTATGTTAATTGTAGTCACTGCCTCTAAAAAAGGCTTATTTATGCCTAAAAAAACATGGGAATTTCAAGCACCAAACCTATGGCCTAAAAGTTGGTTAGGCACACTAAAAATCGAAAAAGAATCAACTCCAAAAAATAATATATCCGCAGTTTCAGCATGGATGCCATATGTATTAGTGTCTATTTTATTAGTATGTTCACGCGTATTTCCTGAGTTTAAATCTCTATTAGTTGGTGCAGGTTTCAAATGGACTAATATTATCGGTGAAACAGGTATTAGTTCTGGCTTTAGTCCCCTTTATTTACCGGGTGGATTATTAGTGATTTCTGCCATTTTTGCTGCATTTATGCATTGTCGTGGTAAAGAAAGATTTAGTGCTTTAGCGGTTGCTAGTAAAGACTCGTTCAGAACGGTTATCGGTGCAGGTTTTGTATTGATGTTTACCATTCCTATGGTGCGAATTTTCATTAATTCTGGGGTTAACTTGTCAGATCTACCGAGTATGCCAGTGGCCAGCGCGGATTTATTTTCCAATGTATTTGGCTCAGCATTTCCACTAATCAGCCCGTTAATTGGTGCATTAGGTGCCTTTATTGCCGGTTCAAATACCGTATCTAATATGATGTTCAGCCAATTTCAGTTTGAAGCAGCTAACACACTCGGCATTTCATCAGCCTTAATGGTAGCAACACAAGCAGTAGGTGCCGCAGCAGGTAACATGATTGCCATACATAACGTAGTTGCCGCATCAGCAACGGTAGGCTTGTTAGGCCAAGAAGGGGCAACCTTAAGAAAAACCATTATTCCAACAGCATACTATGTATTAGTTAGTGGTGCTCTTGCCATGATCGCCGTGTATGTTATGAATATTTCAGACCCATTATTGGGTTAACCCTAGGTAATAGAAGATAGTTATGGCTGTAAATGAACAATTTTTAACAAAGCTTAGCGATATTTTATCACCTAAGCAGATCATTAATGACATTACCCGACGACGTGCATTTGGCACTGATGCAAGTTTCTATCAATTAATACCACAATTGGTGTTAACGGTAGCAAGCCAAGCACAAATGCAAGCGGTGATTAGTTTAGCGGATAACTACAACGTGCCGATAACTTTTCGTGCCGCCGGTACAAGCTTATCTGGGCAAGCAATTACTGACTCCGTGTTAGTGATGTTATCAACTGATTGGAATGGTTTTGATATTGAAGACGAAGGGTTAAAAATTCGTTTGCAGCCAGGGATTATTGGTGCTGATGCAAATCATCACTTATTACCTTATCAACGTAAATTGGGGCCTGATCCGGCCTCAATTAATACTTGTCGCATTGGCGGAATAGCAGCAAACAATGCTTCAGGTATGTGTTGTGGTGTTAGTAAAAATAGTTACTACAGCCTTGCTGATATGACAGTAATATTGGCTGATGGTACGATATTAGATAGCAGTAATGCTGACAGTATTGCGCAATTTCGTATCTCACATGCCAGTTTACTTAGTGAACTAAACGAGCTAGCAAAAGCAGTTAAATCTGATGAAGCGCTACGTTCACTTATCGAGCATAAATACCGATTAAAAAATACCACAGGCTATGCCATTAATGCCTTAATAGATTTCGAAGATCCTATCGATATTTTATTGCACTTAATGATCGGCTCTGAAGGCACATTAGGTTTTATTGCCAATATTACCTACCATACCGTGCCGGATTATCAGCATAAAGCCAGTGCGTTGTATTCTTTTTCTAGTGCAGCACAAGCCTGCAAATTAGTAACAGCATTAAGCACAAGCCCTGTTGAAGCTGTTGAATTAATGGATCAACGAGCAATAAATTCGGTAAAAGGTAAAGCAGGACTTCCTGATCGCTTCTGCGACTTGCCAGACGAAACCACAGCACTGCTAATTGAAACACGCGCTGAGTCAGCAACAGAACTTACTCAAAACATCGTCGAAATTGAACAGTTAATTGCATCATATCAACCTGTTGAAGCAATTGATTTTACCACCGACACCACCTTGTGTTCACAACTTTGGGATATTCGAAAAGCGACATTTCCAGCCGTAGGTGCCGTTCGAGAAACTGGTACTACCGTTATTATTGAAGATGTTTCATTTCCCATTGATAAACTGGCCGAAGGTATTGTTAGGTTACACAAACTATTTGATGAATTTCATTATCACGAAGCCATTATATTTGGTCATGCATTGGCGGGTAACCTGCACTTTGTATTTACCCAGTCTTTCGATGATGAAAAAGAAATTCAACGCTATGACCAATTCATGCATGAAGTGGCAAATTTAGTCGCAGTAGAATTTAAAGGCTCGTTAAAAGCAGAACACGGCACAGGCCGAAATATGGCACCTTTCGTTGAGTTGGAGTGGGGACAGCAAGCCTATCAAGTGATGAAAAGCCTCAAAAGCATTATTGACCCAAATAATACCTTAAACCCTGGGGTAATTTTAAATGATGATAAGAATGCCCACATCAAGCATTTAAAATTAATGCCGCATGCTGACCCTATTATCGATAAATGCATCGAATGTGGTTTTTGCGAGCCGGTTTGTCCTTCAAAAGAATTTAGCTTAACGCCAAGGCATCGCATCGCCTTATGGCGACGTATTCAGCAACTTGAACAAGCAAAAACCTTATCTGACTCAGAACAAAACGAATTAAAAGAACTCAACAAAAACTACCAACACTTAGGTATTGATAGCTGTGCTGCTACCGGCATGTGTGCTCAACGTTGCCCTGTTGGTATTAACACCGGTGATTTAATTCGACAGTTACGCAGTGAAAAGTTAGGCAGTACCGGTAAGCTCATCGCAAAATGGTCGGCCAATCATTTTGCGGCGGTTAGCGCTTCTGCCGCCACCGCATTTAAAATTAATGGCTTGGTGACTACGGCTTTAGGAGATGAAACCGTCGATAAAATAGGTGTCGGTTTACATAACATCAGTGGTAAACGCTTACCGCTTTGGCACGCAAAATGGCCAACTAAAGCACGTAAAGCGGTTAAGAAAGTAAAGCCGACAAGCATTGAAACCATAACGCCTGCAGGTAAGCCTGTTATTTATTTTGCCAGTTGTGCCAGCCGCACTATGGGGCCAAATGCCAGTAATAAAGAGCAAAGAAGTTTAACCGAAGTTTCAGCCGCTGTGTTAGAAAAAGCAGGCTTTGACGTTATTTACCCAGGCAGTGTTAACCAGCTTTGCTGTGGCCTACCGTTTCACAGTAAAGGTGCAGCTGATATTGCCAAAGACAAAGGTAACGAGCTGATCACGCAATTAACGGCACTAAGTAATAACGGTGAAATTCCAATCGTGTTTGATACTAGCCCGTGTAATTTAAGGATTAAAGAATTAGGGACGCAGCTGAAAATTTATGAACTAACCGATTTTTGCGCACAGTTTGTCGTTGAGCATTTAACCATAGTGCCAAAAACAACACCTGTAGCCTTACATATTACCTGTAGCTCAAGAAAAGCGGGTATTGCTGACAGCTTACGTAAAATCGCTCAAATTTGTGCTACTGAAGTTATCGAACCATTAGGAATAGAATGTTGTGGTTTCGCCGGTGACAAAGGTTTTACTATGCCAGCGCTAAATGAAAGTGCCCTTTCGCCACTGAAAGCACAAATATTCGACCCAACAACACAAGGCTATAGTAATAGTAGAACCTGTGAAATTGGCTTGTCGAAAAATAGTGGTATTGACTATCAATCTCTGATTTATTTACTTGATGAAGTGAGTCAGTAAGGAAGCGTTCATCAGAAGAACTTAAAAGCAAAAAGCCTACAACTAGTAGGCTTTCTTTGTATCTTCATTTTACTGACTCTAGCATGATTAACTTACCAGTAACTGCTCAGCCGCATTTTCAAATACGTTATTATCTTCAATAGCAATACTGATCATCATTGCGCCTTCAAGCAGCGATATAGTTTTAATTGCTTGCTGCTTAGCTGCTAAGGCATCATCAGTATTTATCGATAAATAAGCTTGTTCAAGCCATGCCAAGTTCTTATTAAAAAAACGTTTAATTTCAGCGCGAACAAGCTCAGGTAAAACATCAGACTCTGCCCCCAACAAGCCGCATAAACACATTTTTTTATCTTGATATAATGCTTGTCTAAATTGCTCAATATAAATGCTAACAGGATTTTTTCCTGCAGCTAGATGTGCGTTAGGCTCTCCTAAAGCACTAATAAAGTCATCAGTATATTGTTTGGCAAGCTCTGCACCTAAGTCCGCTTTCGTCGGGAAATGATAATGCACACTTGCACTTTTTATCCCAACATCTTTAGCTAATTCTCTAAAGCTAAAGTTGTTATAACCACCCTCACGCACCTTGTTTTGTGCTATTTGTAGAAGCTCTTGTTTTTTCGTCATAAAACTTGCCCTTAATTGCTTAAGCCAATTATCTATGACTAGAAATGGCTTGACAAGAAACATTATACACCTAAAACTCTCTACCGATAGGTAGACAACTTAATTTAGGTAATAAGACATAAAATGCACAGCTCAAATATTATTATAGGTGGTGGGTTATCAGGGCTTTTAACCGCTTGGAGATTACAGCAACAAAACTTACCCTATATTTTGCTTGAAGCTAAAGCGGAGTTAGGTGGACGCATTTTTGGTGTGCAAGATCAGCAGTCAAAGCACTATCATGATTTAGGCCCTACTTGGGTTTTTCCACACCAGCATAATATCCAAAACTTGCTGACAGAACTTGGCCTAACTTACTTTGAACAATACACCCAAGGTGATGCTTTATTCCAAAAGCAAAATAATGTAGAGATAATTCAAACGGTCGGAGCTGGCGCGATGACTACGTATCGCGTACAAGGTGGTATGACGGCACTTATTGAGACAATTTATCGTAAACTCAATACAGAAAACATAAAAGCAAGCCACGCCGTAACAAATATTAGGCAGAAAGATGGCCACTGGGTTATCACTGCTCAACACAACAACACGCAGATAAATTTCGCAGCTGAACATTTAGTTTTGGCACTACCACCTCGCATGATAGCTCAACATTTAACGCCACAGCATTGGGCTTCTCCTTCACTGCAAAGTGCTTTTAAGCAGGTACCAACATGGATGGCTGCACAAGCAAAATTTATTGCAACTTACGCCAGTCCTTTTTGGCGAGAAAGAGGATTATCAGGCCAAGCATTCAGCCAACAAGGGCCCATGCAAGAAATGCATGATGCTAGTGCTGATAACTCCCCTCCTTATGCGTTATTTGGCTTTATAGGAATTCCAGCTCAAAACCGTGCTCAATACAGCGAGTCACAAATTAAACAAGCTTGTATAAACCAATTGCAGCAATTGTATGGTGAGCAAGCCAAAAATGCGCAAACAACACTACTTAAAGACTGGGCGTTCGATGAGTATGTCACCACTAAGCAAGACTGCCGTGAAGCGCCAAGTCACCCTAACTTTAATATTATTGAACATATAAATGAGCTAGAAGAGAAAAATATCTACTTGGCTGCTAGCGAGTTTTCAGCAGACGATGCCGGATACCTTGAAGGTGCTGTTTGCGCTGTTAAGCAAGTTATAGCTAAATTAATTACTAATTAAATAATTTGTAAGCTATTAATTTATTTACTTTAAAATTCATCCACTCAAAATACTGATGCTTTAGAAAGCAAAAAACATTGACTATATTAGCATCTCGCACTAACCTACCTACCTACCAGTAGATAGTTAATCATATTAGATGAATTAACACTAAAGCTTTGTTTGAGCAAACAGTAGAAAACATTGTTCAAACATCATTAACCAATAAAGTGAGAGCACTATGAAAATTTATGACGTTGAGAACTTCCCTAATCCACTGCGGGTTCGTATTGCATTAGCTGAAAAAAATGCCACTGACAAAGCAACATTTATTCCCGTAGACTTAATGAATGGAGAACATCGTACTGCCGAATTTTTAGCGAAAAACCCCGCAGGTGGTGTGCCAGTTTTAGAGCTTGAAGACGGCACTTTTATCGCTGAATGTTCAGCTATTATTGAATATATTGATCATGAATTTTCTGGTCCATCACTAACGGGTAACACGGCTAAAGATCGTGCTGTTATTAGCATGATGCAACGCCGTGCAGAGTCGATGGTACTAGATGCAGTCGCTACTTATTTTCATCATGCAACAGATGGATTAGGCCCAGCACTTGAAACATATCAAAATAAAGCCTGGGGTCAAAAACAATTAGAAAAAGCATTATCAGGTTTAGCTTACTTCGATACGGTATTAGCAAAAAATAGTTATTTAGCGGGAGATGAGTTTACTGTTGCCGACATCACTTTGCATTCTGGTCTAGTGTTTGCGGGGTTTGCACAAATTATTGTCCCAAGTGAATTAACTAACTTAATTGCTTGGCAAGCACGTATTGCTAACCGCCCTAGTATTGCCGCGTAACTTATACTTAACTACGACTTAGTTAACACTTACTAAAACTGAAAAATTGAAGATTAGGAAATCACATGAAAATTGCCGCCGACTTTAGTAAACGAGAAATAGTACACAGCACTACCTTACCTTGGGTTGCATCCCCCATGGTAGGTGTAGACAGACGTGCACTTGAGCGTGTTGGCGGTGAAGTTGCCAGAGCAACCAGCATTGTTCGTTATGCGCCGGGTAGTGCCTTTTCACCACATGTACATACCGGTGGGGAGGAATTTATTGTTCTTGACGGTGTATTTCAAGATGAACATGGTGACTTCCCTGCTGGTTCCTATATTCGTAATCCGCCAGAGTCTAGCCACACACCTAGCTCAGAAGCTGGCTGTGTAATTATGGTTAAACTATGGCAATTCCAACCGGAAGACAGAACACACGTTCGTTTACAAATGAACGCTATGGGCAAGGTTGCAATGCCTAAGCATAATGGCATTGAAATAACGCCGTTATACAAAGATGCTATTGAAGAAGTGTCACTATTACACTTCGATGCCGATGCAAGCTTGAACATTTCACCACTAGGCGGCGCTGAACTTTTTGTGCTTGAAGGTGATATTCGCGAACATCAAGACCAACTAACAAAGCACAGCTGGGCACGGTTACCGATTAATGAAAGCATCAGTATAAAAGCAGGGAATAATGGCGCAAAAATTTGGCTGAAAACTGGTCACTTAACTGACGTAGAAAACCAAATAGCGCGAGTACAACAGGCATAGTGATTAGCAGCTGAAATATAATGCCAAATTTCAGGCAAAAAAACCGACATTGATTGTCGGTTTTTATTGTTATATCCTTTAAAAATAAAGGAATAATACAACTAGTACTAGATTTAAAACCGACATGTCTTGCGACAGAAAGTTCTAAAAAGAATGAGAATTAAAAATGGGCTCTTAATTAAGTACGATAAAGCACTTTAATAACATGCCAGCCAAACTTAGTTTTAACGAGATGGGGCTCTAATATTGCGCCACTAAATGCTACTTTATCAAACTGAGGTACCATTTGACCTCGTTTAAACTCGCCCAAATCTCCCCCTTTCTTACCTGAAGGACATGACGAATATTTTTTAGCCAACGTTTGAAACTTACCTCCCTTACCTAGCTGCTTAATAATATCTTCTGCAATTTTTTTGTGCTTAACCAGTATGTGAAGCAATTATGAGTAACTATCCTAGTTAATTTCAATCGGTATATCTTAACTAGGCTCCTGGTCATATGTTTATCACATTAACCCTGCCATTAATCTAATCATTATATTGATGGCTCCCTCCCTTTTTCATCATGCAACTCAAAAAATTATAAATTTTATAATAATTTTACACCGCTAGAAGTATGCAAGAATGCATTTGTAAAAATCGAGGTGTATATGAAAAAGCATATGATTAAAAAAGATGATAAAGAAAAAACCTTCTTCACCCATTTAGCACTTGAGTTGGTAGAAGACTCTTTAGATTCGTTAAGACGCGATAATATTCATTTACTCACTGCTTACTTCGAATATTTACAAAGACTGTGTGAATACCTCGCTATTACTTTTGATGCCCCCAAATTCATTGGAATTAATAGCGAGGCTTTCTCCGTATTGCAACATATCCACAAGCGTTTACTCATCTTGACCAAAAATTGCAACAAAGAATAATTACTGGGGGCAGTAATACAACAGAACAAAAAAAACTCCACGATATAAGAGAGTTGTACTGTTGAGATCAAGGATGATCTAATTCAATTTAAATTAATTTACTCGGTGAAAAAGTGTATTAACAGTTTGTGGAAATTATAGGTATGGATTTGCAAAGAGCTAACGAAAAAACGAAAACATGCAAAACTTATTGCAGTCAGTGTGAAGTCAAAGAGTCTTTGGTATTTAGCAGCAATATATCATTATGTAGTATTACCCAGTCTGTTATCTTTGACGATAAAAGAATAAAACTTTCAAATAGAGCATTGAGAGTACTTTGTGCCCTTTTACAATGTAAAAGCTCCCCTGTCAGCTTTAATTATTTACATGAATATGGTTGGCCTGACAGTTTAGTGGTGAGGAATAACCTCACCGTTACAATATCAGAGATAAGAACAACTCTTAGACATACTAATATTAAAATAGAGAGCATCAGAGGTTTTGGTTATGCTCTAACCTCATCAAATGATGAAATAGAGCGAATTATGGATGCAGAATGTTTAACTTAAATAATATTGATTTCACCAGTGTAATCTGGGGGAGAGTGGTTATTTCACCTCGCATAGAGAAGATTATCACCCCACCATACACCATTGAAAATATAGAAGTTTTATGCTCAGTAGCTAATCAAGATTCAAGCATCGCTGCCTACAGCTTTTTTCAACATTTAACAGCGAGTGAACATGTGGAGTTGTTTAAATTGATTTTAACAGCCGTATTAGCAGAGCCCTCTCTAAAAAGCTATACCGTTAGCCTAAACACGCCTATACAAGTTATACGTAAGCTTGCTGAGCTCCTTCCATTGTTGTTGAGTCACAATGAGCAAAAGATAGCTTTTGAGTTATTAGAAAGTGATATCCAAGAATTAGGCGCGTACGAATACGGGTTACTTGACGAAATAAACAAGATTTCAAACATCAGCTTATGGTTAGATGATTTTGGCAATAATCAGTCAAATTTCGACATAGTTATCTCAAAAAGAGTGAAGTTCAGTGCAATCAAAGTTGCGAAAGAACTCTTTTGGGGGCTTTTAGACTCAGACATAAACTTCCTAAAAAGTTTATTAACTTACTTAAATCAAGAACACCTCCTTATAGTTGAAGGGGTAGAAACGAAAAAACAGGTAGAGTTTATATCGAATATTAAAGGTGTAAAAATTCAAGGGTTTTATTTTAATCCACAGCTGGAAACAAGTATTGGAGTCAAATAATGGATAAACTCACTCATGCTCAAATAATTTCTGAATTTGAAATAGCAACACAATACATATCCAGTGAAGTAGTTCCTATCGATATTAATTTATTGAAAAATATAGCAATAACGTTTACAAAAAAAGATGAGTACTTCCTCGATGTATGCATGAGATTAATGCAGATGTTAACCGAAGAGGTAAAACTAAAAAGTATTAGTCAACAGAAACAAATTAATACACTTACAGAAGAAGAAAAATACTATTTAAGTTCTATTTATGAATAAAGCTGAAAATAAGCTCTTAAGTGTAGGATGCTATTTTCAGCTTCATTAAAGTACTGCAATTATTCTATAACTTTAAGCAATAACCTTCTTTTCGGTGGTTTTCAATATCAATTGACGTTCCTCGTAACAAAATTCGTAAATCATAAATAGCAACATTTAAGTTATTTTTTACAATAGTCGAATCAGGCCAAACATATTGAATTAAATAATCTGTTGGTAATATTGTACTTTCCTGTCGCGTTAAAGCACAAATCAACCTATAGCCCTGAGAACTAATTTTGCGATGCTCAGCATGAATAATAAAAGTACCACGCTTTTCTCCTTTATTAATGTTTGCACTTGCAAGTTGTTCATATGGAAACAAAGGACAGTCCCGACATCTGTTATAGCAAGGGGTAAGTTCAACTTCATTGGAGGAGGTAGCGGTATGACTAAAATTATCTAACAAAGTATTTAGATTATTCATAAATTACTCCTTCAAAAACATCACTATCTAGTAAGAAGTTACAATCGCAATCTTCAGAAGAGGCTAAGGCAACTTGATATTTTCTTCCTCCTACTTTGGCTAAAATTTTAACGTAATCGCCATCTATTGTTTTTACATGAGTCCCGACAGGAAACTCCCTCATCACTTCAATAAACCTAGCGACAAGACGAGGATCTAACATAGTTCCTGAAACTCTTGCTAACTCTGAAATAGCAGAATAAGAACATAAGGCACTCTTATAATTTCTGTTACGAGTTATTGCTTCATATGTGCAAACCAAGGTAAGCATCCTTGAATAGAGGTTTATATCTCGACCGGCTAACCCAGCCGGGTAACCTGTACCATTGAAGTGCTCATGATGTGATTCAATAATTCGACTTACAATACTAGGAAATGCTTTATTTTCTTCAATAAGCTTTACACCTATTTGAGTATGGCTCAGAACGTAATTTCTTTCTGTCACAGTCAGTTTTTCTGGTTTATCGAATGTAATAGGAAGTTTAACCATTCCTACATCATGCAGTAATGCAGCACACCCAAGACCTAATAGTTTGTCTTTTTTTATGCCTATATATTTACACAATGTTAAATAGAGTATCAGTACTCTTAATGATTTATGCGCAATGCAGGGGGATTTGATTTGAATGGTATTTAAATAATCATAGGTTTTAGAGTCGGCTAAAACCTGAACAGTTAAATAATTAACAACCTCTTTTACCTTTTTAGAGCTCAGATAAGAGCTTGTGGTCAAGTCATTAAATATAACATTTAAGAGCTTAAATGACTTTGATAAAGTTTCTTTACCTTCATTTTCTTTATTCTTAGCCGAGACACTTTCATTGTCAATAAAGGCCGATGGGCACTGTGATTCTACAAAGGCATATTCACATGTTTTGCGTAGTTGAATTAAATGCTTTTCAGTCTCAATTACGAAAGTGTGACTTAAGAAGGGGGTATCAAGCCATTTTCTATCCAATTTAACGACTTTCATACCAATTTTTAGTTGGTTTACTGCTAATTTATTCATAGGTATCATATATTCAAAATAATAAACATCGACTAGTTATAGTCGATATTAAATTTAAAATTTAAAAATTAGATACCGTCCCATTGGTAATGTATGAAATCCTTTCATTTCCACATGGTACACTGGTCTGATAACCAAAGTCAATTTTTCGAATAACGCCAATAAGAGAAAAACTTAACAGAGTAAAAATAAATTAAAATATTCATGTTCCTTACCTCTATTTTTTCGTCTTACTTTAAGTACGATAAAGTACTTTAATAACATGCCAGCCAAACTTAGTTTTAACGAGATGGGGCTCTAATATTGCGCCACTAAATGCTACTTTATCAAATTGAGGTACCATTTGACCTCGTTTAAACTCGCCTAAATCTCCCCCTTTCTTACCTGAAGGACATGACGAATATTTTTTAGCTAGCGTTTGAAACTTAGCTCCCTTACCTAGCTGCTTAATAATATCTTCTGCAATTTCTTTGTGCTTAACCAGTATGTGAAGTGCGTGCGCTGTAGCTGCCATGTAAAAACCTTTTTAATAGCGTTTGATCACTAAACCAAAAGTGAAGAGATAAATAAAAAATATAGGGAGGTATTTTATACAAAAAATATGGTCAGGCGAAGCAAGAAGGTGATTTTTTTATACCAATAAAATTCAAAAGTAGATAATAATCTGCAATATAACATCAAACTTCAGAGACAAAAAAACCGACATTAGTTGTCGGTTTTCTCTGTTATAGCCCTTTAATAATAAAGGAAGAATGGTACCAGCGGTCGGACTCGAACCGACACGTCTTGCGACAGGGGATTTTGAATCCCCTGACCATCAAATAAAACTTACAAATATCAACAACTTACAATATTTATTTCCTAGTATATGTAACTATTATGTATTTTATTATGTAAATATTATTTATATTTGCTAATATAACCAACATACTATTATTAACAGTTTACTATATATGTCAGATCAACTGGATATTAATGCTAAAAAGATTGAGATCATGCAATCGATGGATGAGACCGCAATTGATTTTGCATATAAAGCGTTTAAAGAAGCCATTAAAAGATCCGAAAATAAAGAGTTAACTGAGTTCGAGTTAGCAGCAAGAAGCACACGTATATCATCTACAGTAGTGCTTGTAAAAAACACCCCTAAAAGTAAATCATTTACCGCACAAATTAGTATTCCTAATGAGAGAGCGCCTAGAAGAATTTCTACAGGCGAAAAAAGAATTGCCAAGGCTACAACTGCTGCACTTGTAAAAGAACAAGAAATACTTACTAAAATTGAATCAGGCACAGAAGATGTGCACTCTGATCTATCTTGGAAGGTGATCTGCGCTCGACTATGTAGGGAGCTGGATGATAAGACACAACTGGAAGTAGATAAAGGTATAGCGGAAGGTAAGAAAGCACACAGGGTAAAGCCTCAATCTAAAGTTCATAGCTCAAACATTAAGAACAAACTTAAAGATAATAAATATCTCGCTAACAAGAAGATTACTGAAGTTCAATATGCTGATTTTGTAGATGCTTTCACAGTAAAAGAAATTCACGAAAATAGGGGGAAGGCGACAGTTCAAAATATCTATAAATCAATAAAGCTGATATTCGAATTCGCCCAAAGAAACAGAATACTTTCTGCAAACCAGATCCCCAATATTCCAGTGATTGAGTGGGTGAAAGGTGAAGAGAGACCTGTCATCGAAGAAGCAGATCTAAAGGTTATAATGACTAACTTCCAAAATTTTTATGAGAGCAGTACAACTAACTATAAAACAAGAGAGAACCGTAGGATATTTCCTTTTTATGTAGCATTGACTTCATCATGTGGTTTACGCCCAGGTGAAGAGGTGGTAGGCGTAAAATGGAGCCATTTAGCAAAAGGTAAGATTGAAATTACAAGAGAAGTTAATGAGCAAGGGAAACTGATTAAAAAGATAGAAGAAGTCGAGGTTTACTATGCTGACATAGAGCGTGGGAAGCTCTCTAATCGTACTAAAGATGGAGGACTTAAGTTAGTACCACATTCACGTCAAATCGTAATATACAGTGAGACAGCTAAGGCAATAGAAGGTCTCTACTTCGTAAGGTACGGCATTAATAAAATACTATCTGAAATAGTAAAAGAAGCTAAAGATGATCTAATGTTCAGTGGTTCAGAAAAAAGAGATATTAACTTTGCAGATACTTTTAGTCTGTACATGGATTATCTAAAAGGTAAAATCTCAAAGCGTTACACGCAGTATTCATTGCGTCACGAGTTTATTAATTCAGAGTTACGCAAAGGTGTATTGATAAATGATGTAGCGGAACAGTGTGGTACAAGTACTAAAACAATCGAAGGATACTATAAGAAGTATAAAGCAATGCATCGTGTTGAGAGGCTTCTAAGTAATCAAGATGTAGATTACTTTATTAAGAAAACAAAAGAAGTACTAGAATCGACTAAAAAAGAGACTCCAAACCATACCCTATTTCCAACCTAGAAAATGCATGGACAATTACATCAGTTATGCCACCAAATTGCATCAGAACTGCCAGTCATTATCATCTAACACTGTCACCTAATAACATTAACTGCAACCACTGAATAACATTAGGTTTGCCACCAATAAATATGATCACTTGGTGCGCTTTCCTGACATTAGCTACAGGTTGTTCTTTAGTTCAAAATTAGCCAATAGCTGACATTAGCTTTTGAGTTACTGTCGGCAACTTAGGGAGCCTATAGCTGTATTCTAATTTAAATGTTTTTTCTTATTTATCCCAATAACTTTACACGAAATTTTGAGTTTGATTATTCTACCTATCTCAAAAGCGGATATTAGCATTTCCTCTGATTTACTTTGATAATCAGATCAATATACGTAAGTAAGTTTAGGATTTGTTACTCGGTTTTATGGCACCTTAGATTTAATTTATTTGTCTCATTATTGATAGTGTTAGATCAGAAAATAGATTCGTCATTGCGCAGCTAAATACGTTTATGATTTGTTAATGCTAACTGACGCCATTAGAGCGAATGTTATTTACATTTCTATTCATTAAATGACGCAGCGCATAACGGAAAAGAACCTTTTTAATCCCTGTAAGGTTACTACCGTGCTTTAAGTAAAAGTCATCTGGCTGCTCATATGTACCGAAGTCGTCTGCAATGCCGTCACTTTGTATATAAGTATCTTCTCCTGTCCAGTCAACATCAGGACTTGCAAGGCATTTAGTTGCAATACCAAAGCCTGAAAAGCTCTCGTTATCCTCAGCAAAACGACTCTGAATTTGTTTGAGATAAGGTTTATCAATGATATAACCTTCCAAGTTGATCCAACGATCCTTGTAATAAATCTCAACCCAACTATGAATAATACGCTTTGGCGCAAAGAAAAATAAATGGTTAGGGATCGCACCACGTTGTAATTCATTGTAAATTGTAAAACCATGGAACCGTGTTGGCACACCAACAGCGCGTAATAATGCAATTAACAAAGTACCTTTAGTATTACACTGTCCATAACCATCTTTAAATACTTGGCTTGCTGGTATTCGGTCATCTGCGTTATAGCCAAAACTAATTTCATCTCGTACATAGTTATAAATTTCGCCAATGGCATCGTATTGGGATAAATCTCGCCAATGTCGTTGCTCAATTAAACTTTGGATTTGCGGATGGTTAAAATCCAACATTGGGGTATGTTTTAATAAATTTTTTGATAATTTAGTCACAGTTACTCCCCTCTACACTGAATGCAGCCAAAGAAAGTCCAACTAAAAAAAAGATGGGGTGTAAAATCAGACCATGAAATATCGATATATCAGCAAAGGTGCCGTGTATTAAGCTTGCCAATACGATTATCAATGCAACGATGATTAAAATAGATCTGCTTAGTTTTAGTTTCATGGGAAATTCCTATTCAATGAATATGTACTAGAATAACCAACCACTCAAACGAAAACTTGAATAAACTAGCTAACTTTTTTGAAAAGAGTATGAGCTTGCCTTATTGTCATACCGAAGTTATTTCGAAATGTTCGACTTAAGTGAGCACTATCTGAAAAGCCAGCCAGATGAGCAGCATCTGTAGCAGAGCTACCATTAATTAACGCTTGAATAGCACAGATCATTCTTCGCCATAATAAATATGGTCGCCACGCAAGACCTAACTCTTTACTAAATAAATGAAGAAAACGACTTTCAGATAAAGCTAATTGGTTAGCGACTTCAGAAGCTCGCCAATTAGTAGGTTTGATACAATCGACATATAGACATCGATCTAATTCAGATAACAATTTCTGAATACGTCTATCTTCCACTGTGTTTTTATTATCAACTAAGAACTGTTTTGTAAGTTTTAATTCGTCAAATACTGGTGTTAAAAATTCAGTTAAATCGTCTGTTTGAGACGGTTTGTTACCTGACTCTGAAAAAGATGTTATAAATGACTTAAATGGTTGCCCCATTAATTTAGTAACCAACTCCCTCCCCAAATTGCTCTTTGGTTCAATAAGTAACACCCAACCTTCAGCCATTTCTAGTTGATGCTCAACTTTTGAATCGATTACTGTTACACCTGTTATTTTTCTTCCATTCAACTTACAAAGCGAATCACTGAAGGGGCATATTAATTGTATTGCATGATGAATATGAGCATTAGCATCTATGCTAGAGCCATATATTGTGACAACACCAGGGTTAATCCAAACAGTAGGTTTAATAATTAAATACTCCTTTGCCCGTTTTACGCTTAACTAAAGCTGCTTTTTTTATTGTTTAACATCATAACAGTTGTTTCCATAAGCATTGTTAGCACTATTCTCTATCGTCGAATGATGGATACCATATTTATCTTTAAGAAGGTCTTTAATTGGGTTGAGATCATACTGTGAATTGGATGGAGTAAATTCTAAGCTTGCTTCAAGAAATATTTCCTTATCATCAAGTTGCCATACATGTAAGTGCCAAATTTTTGAAACCATTGTTAAACTTTCAAGTTCCTCACAAATTTCATCAATATCAATATTCTCAGGTACGGCTTGCATCAGAATAATCATGGTTTGCTTAGCCAGACTATACCCGTGATAAATCACATATATTGAGATAGCAATAGTTGCGAGTAAATCCACTATATACCACTGGTATAAGATAATAAGACTACCTGCAATAATAACGGCAACTGACGCTAAGGCATCTGACATATTGTGAATAAATGCGGCTTTTAAATTAAGATTATTTTTGGCCCCTGATTGATAAGTAAGCCATGCTGTTACGGCATCTATTATTAGTGCAATTGATGCAATCCAAACAACTATCCAACCATCTATAGGTTGAGGGTTAAAAAATTTATTGATCGCTTCGTATATAAGGTACAACCCAACAATAATAAGTGTTGTACTATTTATTAATGCGCCTAATATCTCAGCTCTTTTAAAACCAAATGTCATTTTACTATTAGCTGGTCTTCTAGCGATTTTTCTTGCAAATATTGCAATCAAAATGGCTCCTGCATCACTCAAGTTATGCAGTGCATCCGCGATAAGCGAAAGGCTACCAGATAAAACTCCACCAATTATTTGAACAATGGTTAATATAATATTAATAAAGACTGCAAAATTTAATTTGCCATCATGCTGATGGGCATGATTGTGGTGAAGATGATTGTGATCATGTGACATATTTAGTGCCTAATAAGCTTATTTGATAATGGAAATAGTCCACATCGCAAATTGCGATGTGGGATTAAATATTAAATTAGTTAAGCGCCTAACGACTTAACTCTTTAATCTTCTCTTTTGAGAACCTACTATATAAAACAGGTAAAACAAAAAGAGTAAGCAAAGTAGCAGTCACTAAACCTCCAACAATTACGCTAGCCAGCGGTCTTTGTATTTCGGCTCCAACACCATTTGACATTAACATTGGAATTAACCCCAAAGCAGATGTAATAGCCGTCATCAATACAGGTCTTAAGCGTGACGTAGCTCCTTCAAAGATAGCTTTTGAACTTTCTATGCCATCAGCTATTCGTTGATTAATACTTTCAACCATGACCACACCATTTAAAACAGCTACGCCAAATAAAGTAATAAAACCAACTGCACTTGGAACTGACAAGTATTGACCTGAAATATACAGAGAAAAAACGCCACCAATAACAGCTAATGGCACATTCACTAAAATAAGCATTGCTTGCCCAATAGAGCCAAAAGCAAAATAGAGTAATAATGCAATTAACGCCAAAGATAGAGGTACAACGACTGAAAGTTTTTTCTGCGCACGTTCTTGGTTTTCAAACTGACCACCAATAGAAGTTGAATACCCTGTTGGTAGATCAACTTTTTCTTCTATGGCTGCTTTTATATCCGCTACCACACTACCCATGTCACGACCTTGAACATTTGCTTGAATAACGACTCGACGTTGAACATCATCTCGCCTAACTTGAGGCGGTCCTGATTCATAGGTTACTGATGCAACATCTCCTAGACGAACCCACGCTCCACTAGGTGATTTTAGTCTAATATCAGCAATAGCATCTTTACTTTTACGATATTCTTCTTCAATTCGAACATAGATATCGTATCGCTCATTACCGTTAATTATTTGACCAGCAGCAATTCCACCAATACCATTTTTAACTACATCCATGACATCACCTACCGCTAAGCCAAAACGTGAAAGCTGTTGCCTATCAGGTGATATTACCAGTTGAGCTTCACCTGAAATCTGCTCTAATGCTACATCACGAGCACCTTCAATAGATTTGATAACACTTTCTATTTCTTGACCCTTCTTCGCTAATACATCTAACTCTGGACCAAAAAGTTTTATTGCTAGTTGTGCTTTCACACCAGACAGTAACTCATCAACTCGTGTTGCTATCGGTTGTGAAAAATTTAACAATAATCCAGGATAATCTTCCAAGCTACGTTCCATCAAATCTTGAAGTTCATATCGATTTGAAGCACTAGTCCATTGTGAAACAGGTTTTAGCCCTATATATATTTCTATATTGTTAACAGGCTCTGGATCGCCACCTATTTCTGCTCGTCCTATACGACTTAACGCATAAGTAACTTCAGGAAACGCCATTAATTTTTCTTCAAGAATGGGAGAAACGCTAAGCGCAGTCTCTAAACTTGCTGATGGTGCTAATGTAGCCCTTAAGTTAATAGTCCCTTCCTCTAGCTCTGGCACAAATTCCGTTCCTATTTGAGGAATGGTAAACATAGCTGAGATAAGTAAAACGAGAGACGCAATAACAACAATCTTGGTATTACTTAAAGCAGCTTTTAATCCTTTTCTATATAGTTTATCAAGCGGTTTCAGTACAAAGCTTTCCCTTTCTTTAACCCCTTTTTTAAACATAAAGGTGGCTAACGCAGGGACAACAAACAATGCTACCGCAATAGCGGAAACCACAGCTAAGATAATACTTATCGCCATCGGTTGAAATAATTTAGCTTCAACCCCTTCAAAACTAAAGAGTGGAGTAAAAACAACCAGTATTATTGATGCTGCGAAAAATACTGGTCGCGCAACCTCTTTCCCCGCTTCTTTTAAGCGCAGTTCTATACCATGGTCATCACATTCAACATGATGAGGGTCTTCATATGTTGATGGGTTTCGTTTTTGAGCATCCTTAAAATGCGTAGGATCGGGTCTATTGAGGTGCTTAAACATATTTTCAACCATTACAACCGAACCATCTACCAACATGCCGATAGCGACTGCTATACCGCCAAGTGACATTAAGTTTGCTGAAATCCCCCACCAAGCCATTATCATTAAGGCGATACCGATTGATATTGGTATCGAAATAAGTACTAGAATAGTTGCTCGGATATTCATTAAAAATAGCGCGAGTACAATAGCGATAAATATAAAAGCTAATGCTAGGGCTTCTACCACCGTATTAACAGCTTGCTCAATTAAATCAGCTTGATCATAAAACGGTTCAAAACGAACGCCATCAGGCAATGCTTGACGAATCAAAGATATTCTTCCATTAACCCCATCAATAGTCGCTTTTGTATTCGATCCCATTCGTTTTAATACAATACCCGATACCACTTCACCTAACTTTTCTATATCACCATTTGCATCTCGACGAGTCATAGTAGCTGCGCCTTGGCGAATTTCACTACCGATAACAACATTAGCTACGTCTGACACCATAACAACAGTACCATCGACAGTTTTAACAGGTACTTGTGAAATATCCTTAAGACCTTCGTTACCGCTTTTGAACCAGCCAGTTCCGCGAATAACGAGTTGTTCTTGACCCCGATTCATATACCAGCCACCAACATTGGCATTATTAGTATCCAATGCATGAACAATATCTTCTTGGGTTAATTCATAGGACAGTAACTTAGCAGGATCTACATTGACTTGATATTGTCTAACATTTCCACCAAACGACAGCACATCTGTAACACCATCAACAGGCATAATTAACAATTTAACAATCCAATCGTTCAAGCTTCTTAACGTCATAGAATCATAACCAGAGTCATTATCTGCGATAAGTAAATACTGATAAATTTGCCCTAAACCTGATGTGTTTGGTCCCATTTCGGGTGTTCCTACACCATCAGGAATAAATTCTTTGGCCGCTTGTAATCGTTCAAAAACTAGCTGTCTAGCAAAGTAGATATCTGTTCCTTCCTTGAATACAACCGTTACCCCAGACAAACCTGTTTTAGAAATAGATCTGACTTGTTCCACATCGGGCAAGGCGTACATTACCGCTTCGATAGGATAAGTAATAAGCTGCTCAACTTCTTCCGCAGCAAGTCCTGGAGCCTCAGTATTTACAGCAACTTGTACATTAGTAACATCAGGAAAAGCGTCAAGGTTAAGTTTTGGGATGACCATAACTGAACCAACCATTGTGGCAATTAATGCGATCACAATCAGGAGCCTATTATTAATAGACCAGTCTATAATTTTATTAAACATAGTCGTTCTCCTTAATGATTATGCGGATCGAATCCGCCTTTAGCTATTTCAGAAGCGACAAAAAATGCACCTTGCGTAACGACTCGACTGCCACTTTCCAATCCAATTATTTCTCTTAAATCACCTAATGAACGACCTAAATCGACTTCAACAGCTTCAAATTCACCAGGATGATCTTCAACAAATACTGTCCAATCACCATCAGCACTTCTCACTAGTGCTTCTTCAGGGACAGCCATCACCTTATTCGCTGTTTTAAATTGAAAGTTAATTTTGACAAACATACCAGAATGCAAACTATCCTCCTGATTTTCCACAGATAATCTAATTATTCTCGTTCTCGTTATAGGGTCGATAGTGTGAGCTTCTTGTATAACTTTTGCTTGGTAGCTTTGACCGCTAAATTGAACGATTGCTGGAGAATTAATGGGTAAATCAAACTTTTTATTTGGAGAAACTTTCGCTTCTGCCCATAAATCATTTTCATCTGCCAACAGCATTACTAAATCACCCGCTGCTACCCGTTGTCCTTGATAAAAATCATCTTGAAGTACGACACCAGCACTGTGTGCTGTAAGGCTATATTGTCCAAAAGATACGGTAGATTTGTTAGTAATTTCTTTAATGGCATCTTCGGTTAAGCCAAATGCGATAAGCTTGCCATAAGCAGCATTAAATGTAGTTTCAGAAAGAACTAAACGACTCCCACTAACCGTCTGTTTACCTAATTTTTTTATCCGCTGCCATTCTGTAGAAGCAATTAAGTAATCTGCCTGAGCTTGAGCCATTGATTCACTAAAAAGTGTTACTAGTTTTTGGCCTTTCTCAACATGCTCTCCTAATATTGCATGCCTATTCATAATGACCGACTCTGTGCGCGGTGACACCATAAAGCTTTTATAACCGTTGGCTTTAATTTCACCGGGGGCATAAACCGAGCTATATTGAATTTTTGGGGTTAGAACCTCCACTTTAATGTTTGCAAGTGCTATTTTTTGTGGAGTAAGCGTTATTCCGCCTTCAGCATGACCATCCTGTTCTTTATCAGAGGTTTCATCATGTTCTTTGTGATCATCAGACTCTTTACCTGAAGTTTCATCATGTCCTTTGTGGTCATCATGCTCACTATGTATTTCAGTTTCTTTCTTTTTAGCATTCGATTCAAACGCATTAGCTTGAGTGTAAGAACCAATAACTAAACTGCTTATCGCGATTACTGATACAAATTTGTTCTTTAAAATTTTCATAATAATTACCAATATATTTATTTGATGATTGTTTATACAAAACAATCTTTAAATTTTTAATTTAGATAGTTGACCAATGCTAAGTAAAAAGTCTATTTCACTAAGCTTGAAAAGGGTTTCTAATTGAATACCTGAATACAACCCATCAGCCCTTTGATTTAATGCCAGTAAATAATCAGAAGTACTTATATCTCCGGCATCCCAACTATTTTTTAATAGCTTAGCGCTATTACGCCCACGACCAGACATGAGAGACTGCCACCTTTCAAAGTATTTTTTATTTGTGGTGACGGATTCATAATTGGCTTTCACCCTGAACGTCTGTTTTCTATGGACTGATTGGTAACTTGCTTCGGCAGCATTTGATTCCGTGTATGATGCTTTTATGTCCTCTGAATAATTATTTCTAATATTCAATGGCATAGAAAAAGTAATACCTATCGTATTTTCTTTTGCATTTTGTCCGGCATTAATACCTATAGTTGGATCTATCTTTGATTCCGCAGAAGTAAGCAGAGCTTGCTTCTGTTTAATTTTCCATTGAGTTTTCGCTACTTCTATTATTGGGTGACTATCAATCCACTCTGGATTTACTCGATAATTTGAAACACCGATCCCCTCTTTAGGAAGGGTAACCTTTTCAGGTGTCCAGTCTGGTAAAAGCTCTTGAACTTGTATTTCTGCATTTTTAAGCTTTAATTGATAATCCGCTATATTTGACAGTGTTTGAGATAAACTTAAATAGATAAACTCCACATCAAGTTGCCCCAAAATACCTGCACTTTTTTTCTCATCGACAATACTTAACAAAGTTTCAAGTTGTTTTTCTTGCTCTAAAGCGATGAAAGATGATTTTTTAGCGGCATTCCACTTTATTAATGCTGATAAAGCTTGAGATTTTTTAGTCTCAATAATACTTTTTAATTGTTGCTGATTAGCAAAATGATGCATTTGAGCAATACTTTGATTAATAGAGCGCTTATCTCCCATATCAATAGTTTGGCTCAATCCGAAAGAGTAATTATTATCATCCCCTTCACGTTCATAACTTGATTCAAAATTTGGGTTATAAATTGCTTGAGACGCGCTATTAACTTTATGAGTTGAAGCATTCAATAGCTCTTGTGCTTCAATAACTTCAGGGTTATTTATGATTTGTGAATCTAACCATGTTCCTGATGAAGATTTAGAATTGGCGACAGTTAAGTTGGGATACGCAGCGATCCCTAAACACAGGATTAAACCTGCATAATTTTTCAATATATACATAAAATCTCTTAATTTAATAAATTAAACAATTAGCCACTTAAGGCTGATTAATATTTAAATAAATTAAGCTATAGGGGGTTTGAAAGAGGTTTCAAAAATATTTTGAGGTTTTACTGTTACGTACTGATATACATTACGGGAAGCTAATACAGAATTACTTAAGGTGTGTTTAATATACATCCATGATAAATGCGAACTATTGCAATGATTACAGTGATGGCAGTCTGATATATCATGAACTTCATTTGAATCAGACTTTTGCAATAATTGTTGATCGTCAGCATGATGATGTTCAGTTTGAATATGTTCAATATCAACTTGGTGGTTTTCAATAGGCGCACCAATAGATGCAAACGATTGTAAAACAATCGAAATCACTATTAATATGCTTACGAAAAACTTATTTATCAATTTATACCACCATATCTTTTATCAACTAAAATATTAACATAATTTGAAAGTCCTCCCTAACGTTTTATGATACTGTTTCACCTTATGAAGGCTTAATAATTTTATGTATAATTCCTCTTGTACATAACAACAATATATAGTTTATAAATTTTTCAAAACCTATGGCGCAATGTACCCCAAGAACTCCTTAGAAAATTTAATTTTTGCAACATACAAAAACGTATGAAAATCGATATTAATCTAATGTCTGCTTTCAGTATTCCAAATCAATTTTTTGTATTAAATTCTCATATTTCTAAATGACAATTTAGAGCTACTTTATTATCTAATTTATGGCCGCTATATCGGATCACTTGTCGTTAGATAAGCCGAGGCTAATGTCAGAAATCGTATCTTTGCTGACGATAGCTGCCGATTATTCTTTTGGTCAACCAATAGCCAAAAGCGGAAGTTAGCTTTTGAGTTAAAAACGGCAGTTCAGGGTTCCTAAAGTTGTCGTTTTTATATAAAACTCACATCCATTCACAATTAAGATTGTGCCGAAATTTTTGCACGGAATTAGATCTCAAATCTCCAAAGAAGACATTAAAACCATTCAAGCTTCAAACGAATAAGGGCATTTACTCTAAGGCGCTATCGCCTTTAAAACAAGAGAAAAAAGTATTATTCAATATCAAAAGTCACATGAAATCTTCTAAAAACCATGCCGCAAACTCATGTCTACCCTCAACATTAGCTTTACTGTAAATAACAGAAGCTTGTTGTCTAATAGTCTTTTCTTTAGTATTTCTTACGCCTCCAATCTCTTTAAAGCTCAACCCTTTTAATAGCAACATCGCAATTGCTTGTTCACTTGAGGTAAGTGACCATTGTTCGAATTGGTTATGAATAACTTCACTGTATTCATGACGAGCACTTTTCATTTCATCTGATATGTTTCTGAATTTATCATCTGAAATCAGTAACTCTTCTTTTAGACTTGAAATATTTGACGTTCTAGAATTAATATCTTTGATTAAAAATAGTGCACCAACCCCTGAGACTAAGACGATAAGGCTTTCAGAGAAAATATGCCACTCTGGAACGCCTAAAGATATATCTGTAAGCACATCAAAAAAATTCAGGCACATTATAACCAGTAAAACTATTGCTATGAACTTATCTCTCATAAACCCTCTATTATCAAAAAGATACAATTACAATGGGCATATGTACCATGCTTAAAAAAATATAATCAAGCAGTAAAACCCAACCTATGTCCAATGTTTTAATATCATTTAAAAGTAATAATTCAATCATAAAACTATTTTATAAAGATTCAATTATATGACATTACTTTTTTTAAAAAACTCACCAAAAATCAAGACATGCCAATATACGCTATTTTACTTTTTAATAGTTGTCCTAACTCAAATATCTATAGTAAATGCATCTGATGATTTGAGAGTGATTGAACTTTCATCGTTAGGTGCTTTTGAAACCAAATTTTCAGAAATAGAAAAAGCTGATGAAATGAAGGGGCAAAGCTTAATAGGTGAAGTGAGTTATATGCCAGGTGAAAATTTTTCTGTGACATTTCCATTTGATGTACAACAAATAAATTATTTAGTGAAAAATGGTGGCTTAGTCAAACAAGGACAAACGGTTGCGCTTGTTGAAGGTTATGATGTGCATCACTTCATCGATGAATATGAATCATCAAAAACTCTTTTAGATATTCAAGAAAAGCACTTTCAAACGAATAAGCAGTATTTCGAGAATAAAACTATTAAAAGCTCACAATGGATTGAAATATCAAAAAGTTACTATGAAGCTAAGCTAAACTTTGAACATATTCAGCATCAAATGTCGTTTTTACACATTGATAAAAATGAACAAATCAGTCTTATAAGTCCTAAAGACGGGATAATACAGATACCAAGATCAATGGGTAGTAAATTATCCGGTGAACTTGCTTTCGATGTATTAAAAATAAATTCAATTAAAGTCAAAATTACCACTCCCCTTTCATTCTCTTCAAACATATCTCATTTTGAAATGAGTTCTACATGCACACTCGGTGTTAATTATGTAGAGAAAATTGCAGATAGGTTCCATCAAATGTTGTGGACAGAGCCTACATCTACAAATTGTAAATTAACTTTAGGGCAATCAATAAGAGTTACTCCTGTTCAACATATTGATGGGTATAAAATTGCCAAGTCAGCCATTTTTGAATTTGAAAACATTAATCATATTGCTATAAAAACAAAAGAAGCTATCTCTGTAGTCCCTATTAACCTTATAGGTACAAGTGAAGGGCAGTATATCTTCACTACAAAAGAGAATCTTAAAGATGAACAAGCATTAATCAGCTCTGTAAGTATTCTTCAAGGAAGCTTGCTCGACTTAGGAGCAGAATAAATGTTAAACCTACTTATTAAGTTTTCACTAACACAGCGCTTGTTTGTTAGTATTTTCGTTCTGTTGGCTATGTTTATTGGTGTGAAGTCTTGGTTGGAAATACCTGTAGATGCTTTTCCTGAAATATCACCGACTCAAGTTAAGATAGTACTTAAATTACCGGGCATGAATGCCTTAGAAATCGAATCTCAAGTAACACGTATTATAGAGACCGAGTTACTCGGCATTCCCTCACAAGAAATGCTTCGTTCAACAACAAAGTATTCTATTACAGATATCACCATAGACTTTAAAGATGGAACTGATATTTACTGGGCAAGGCAACAAGTAAACGAGCGATTAGTCAATATTCTCCCCACGCTTCCCTCAAATATAAGTGGTGGTATGGCTCCAATGAGTACGCCATTAAGTGAAGTATTTATGTTCACTATAGACCATCCCACATTATCACTCACAGAAAAAAGAGAGCTACTTGACTGGCAAATTCGGCCTTTGCTTAGAACAGTACCCGGAGTAGCTGACGTAAACAGTCTTGGCGGCTTTGTTAAAACCTATGAAATAGTGCCTAATATTTTATTAATGCAACAATACAACATATCTTTCGATGATATTGAATCTATCATTGCTGTCACAAATCAAAATGGAGGCATTGGACGTATCATCAAAGGAAACGATACACTGATCCTTAGAACCGAAGGTAAATTTACCAATATCGACTCTATTAAAGACACTGTAGTTAAGACCGTTGAAAATAAGGTCGTACGACTTAATGATATTGCAAAAATTCAGGTAGGTAGCCTAACGAGGTATGGTGCAGTTACCAAAGATGGTCAGGAGGCAACTCAAGGATTAATAATAGCATTAAAAAATAGCAATACCGCACGAGTTGTTACTGAAGTAAAAAACAAGCTTAAAGTGATAGAGGCATCTTTACCTAAGGGAACGAAGATCAACGTTTTTTATGATAGATCTAACTTAATTGATACCGCAATTGGTACAATAACTAGTGCATTAGGACAAGCGGTTATATTAGTGATCGTTTTATTAGCTATTTTTCTTGGTGATATTCGCTCTTCTTTAGTGGTTTCATTGTCACTACCGATGGCTGCATTAATGACTTTTATTCTAATGAAGCAATTTAATTTATCTGCGAACTTAATGAGTCTTGGTGGACTTGTTATTGCCATCGGCATGTTGGTAGATTCTTCCGTTGTTATTGTGGAAAATATAGTAAATAGACTAGCAAGTAATCAGCATTTACCTCGATTACATGTGATTTTCAGGGCATGTAAAGAGGTGGCTACGCCTGTATTTTCCGGCACTATAATCATAATAATAGTTTTCTCGCCTCTATTAATGCTATCTGGATTAGAAGGAAAGTTATTCACCCCTGTCGCACTCACTATTGTATTTGCTATGTTAAGTGCATTGATTCTGTCACTTACCATTATTCCAATAATCGCTTCTTTGTTACTTAAAAATGAAGCGGTTAAGCCACCTAAGCTTGTTGTGATTTTACAGAAGTTTTATGTGAAAACATTATCTAAAGCCACCGAGAAACCTATAGTTTTAGTTACATTATCACTCAGTGTATTAATTGTTAGCCTAATACTTTTTAAAGGTTTAGGTAAAAGTTTTATGCCCGTTCTTGATGAAGGTGACATTATTGTACAGCTTGAGAAATCACCCAGTATTTCCTTAGCATCATCCATTAATATTGATGAGCAAGTTGAAAGAGCACTACTAAAGGATATTCCTGAAATAGTACAAATTGTTGCTCGTACAGGCTCTGATGAACTTGGTCTTGATCCTATGGGATTAAATGAAACCGATGTATTTATGGAGCTAGCTCCAAAAAATGAATGGCGCTTCGATACTAAACAAGAGTTGATTGAAGATATTAGAAAAACACTCATTAAATTCCCAGGGATGAATGTAGGCTTTACTCAGCCAATACAAATGAGAGTATCTGAAATGTTAACAGGTAGTACTGGCGATATTTCTATCAAAATTTTTGGTAATGACATCCCTACACTTGCATCTTTAGTCGAACAAATATCTACCTTAGCTAATACAATAGAAGGCTCTTCTGACGTACAAATGGCAATCATCGAAGGTGGGAAGTATGTGAACATAAAACTCATTTCAGAAATTTCGAGTCAATTTGGTCTATCAACTCAACAATTAAGTCATTACTTAACATCTCAACTTGAAGGGCTGCAAACATCTTCTTTGCTTGAAGGTAATCGCGCTATCCCTATTGTCTTTAATGGCGAAAAAAATAATGCTTCAAATCACAGTGAAATATCCTCTATTAGCGCATTAAAGCAAAAACTTATTTTAATGCCAAATAATACTTTATTGCCACTTGAGCGAATCGCTGAAATTACTTTTAAAACAGGTCCACTATTAATTGAAAGAGAAAAAGGAAATCGATTTGCATCAGTAAGTGCTAATGTTGTTAACCGTGATGTTGTTAGCTTTGTAGAGGAGTTAAACACTAAAATAGATACTACTATTAAGCTTCCTTCGGGTTACACCTTATCTTTTGGTGGTGAATTTGAAAGCCAACAAAGGGCAACAAGAAATTTATTAATTTTGATTCCTATCGCACTTTTATTAATCTTTATTATTTTGTTTACTACCTTTAATTCAACGGCTAAATCAGCGCTAATTATTGCAAATATACCCTTTGCTTTAATGGGCGGAATTATTGCTTTGTATTTGAGTAAGGAGTACTTATCTGTACCCGCTTCAGTAGGTTTTATTGCTTTGCTCGGTGTTGCCGTATTAAATGGCATAGTAATGATAAGTTACTTTGAACAGACCAAGTTATCTTCGACCAATCTAGTTAAGCGTGTTATTGACGGAGCAAACAGACGATTAAGACCTGTACTAATGACTGCTACAACAGCCATGTTTGGTTTGTTGCCCTTAGTTTTTGCAACAGGCCCTGGTGCTGAAATACAAAAACCTTTAGCAATAGTCGTCATCGGTGGATTAATTACATCTACTATTACGACTCTATATTTATTACCTATATTTTATTGTTGGCTGGAGAAAAGAAATGACTGAAGAACTACTATTTACTTTAAATGTGCCTTCAAGCCTGAAAGATGAAATAGTTGATAGATTAATTAGTTTACCGAGTATCACTGGTTTTAACTTAATGAAAATGAGCGGTTATAGTAAAGAGCACAGTTTATACGATATATCTGAGCAAGTTGAAGGCTACAGAGAATTCTATCAATTTGAAGTACTTATCGCTTCAGATGAGATTAATAACCTTAAAAATAGCCTTAACCCCATTTGCCAACCAGCAAAATTAAGGTTTTGGTTAACTCCCGTAATTGAAAATGGCCACTTTTAACATAAACTACGACAAAAGAGGGAACTGATATGAATACCGAAAGTAAGCAAGTTTTTGTATGGAGTCGCAATATACGCCTATTTCACTGGATCAATGTAATCGCTATAACATTACTGATCTTTATAGGACTAATCATTTTCAATGGAAAATTAATTGGTATAAGCACTGATGGAAAAGTTCTTTTAAAGACAATGCACGTAATTATAGGCTATGTATTTGCAATCAATTTACTCTTTAGATTGATTATTGGTTTTATAGGCAAAGCACACGAGCGATGGAGTAAAGTATTACCCTTTGGAAAAGGGTTCTCTCAGGAATTAATAGCATTTAAACAGCATAAAAAAGCTACTTATAAAGGACATAACCCCGCAGGTAAATTGATGGTTTTAGCTTTGCTATCTCTTATGTTCATTCAAATGATTTCAGGTTTGGTGATTGCTGGTACAGACATTTATTACCCACCTTTTGGAAAATACTTTTCACAAAGCATTGCCATAGATCAGCAAAACCTTGATGCGATTAAGCCCTACTCAAAAGATAATGTTGATGAAGTTGCTTATAAAGAGATGCGAGACATAAGAAAACCATTTATTACTGCTCATGTTTATGCATTTTACGGTCTGATTTTTTTAATTCCCTTACACATTTTAGGCGTTATTGTAGCGGAAAGAAGAGAAAGAACCGCTTTAGTTTCTGCAATGATTACAGGCTATAAGCATCTTCCAATGGATGAGAAAGGTTAATCTATGAATTTATAGACTTTGTGTGATGGCTTTATCATCACACTTTCTGGATGCGCGGGTAAACCTTTAGATACTCATGTTCTCAATCACAATAATCAGATTTGGAAAGTAAAAGAAACTAACACCATTATAAAAGTGGGGGGTTAATCGAGAATGATTACATGAAACCATCGAAGAGTTTTACGAAGATGTGGTGATTATTTTTCACTGGATTACGAAACCAAACTCTCCTCAAGAAAACTTGTTACTGTTGAATATCATAACCAAAAAGTTATAAATAACTAAATATATTGTTCTATTTTTTTAACCATAATTCGATATCCTGACGATGAGGAATAGACCCACTATGTAGATTAACTTCATCGATAATTACAGCAGGAGTACTCATTACACCATACTTCATAATTATCTCAGGATCAGTTTCTTTAATTACGTTTACATCGATGTTTAATTCATTAGCTATTTTTGAAATAACTTCAACGGTTTTGGTACATTTTACACAACCTGTACCTAATACTTTTATTTCTTTCATTATTTTTTCCTTAGATTAATGTCTAGATAAATGGGGTTAAATAATTAAAAATCCAACCAATTAATGTAAATGCAACGAGTAGAAGTACAAAAATTAATACTAGTAATCGCCATTGCATAACTTGTTTTAACAAAATAAATTCAGGGAAGCTTGCTGCCACAGTACTCATACAAAAGGCAAGTGTTGTACCAATAGGAAGACCTTGTTTAATTAAGCTCTCCATTACTGGAATGACCCCTGTTGCATTGGAATATAACGGGATACCCAATAATACGGCTGAAGGAACTGACCACCATTGACCATTTCCCAAGTGTTCTTCAATCCAACCGTCAGGAACAAATCCATGTAACGCAGAGCCTAGTCCTACACCAATAATTACCCACTTCCATACACGACCAAAAATTTCCAACAATTCCTCTTTAGCAAAGATATGTCGCTCCTTTAAAGACAGGGGTTCAACCTGCTTAGATAGAACTGTAGATGAAGTATTTCCCCCCTGCTTTAAAGCTTTGGCAGCAAAAGATTGTAACCATCTCTCAGCCCTAATTGCATCAAGAAAAACACCACCTAAAATCCCAACAGACATACCAACAACAACGTAAAGTAATGTGAATTTCAAGCCTAATAAACTTAATAACAGCAATACAGCAACTTCATTAATCAGCGGTGAAGTAATGAGAAATGACATAGTTATGCCAACAGGAATACCTGCTGAGGTAAAACCTAAAAAAACAGGGATACTTGAGCAAGAACAAAAAGGGGTTATTGCGCCAAAACTAGAGCCTAAGATGTAACCGACTCCCTTATTTTTACCCGCTAAATAATCGCGAACTCGCTCTACATTCATTGAAGCTCTTATCAACGCGATGGCATAAATCATCACTAACAATAAAAAGAATATCTTAGTTGTATCTTCAATAAAAAAATGAAGAGCATCACCCAGTTTCTTTTCTTTTGAGAGTCCAAAAACATCAACGACTAACCATGTAGCTAAATCAGCAAAAATCTCAAACATAAAATACCCCGAACAAATCCTTGTTTCGTTCAATAATTAAACAGATAGAAATAAAGATGTCATTTTAATAACCCCAAAAAAATAGTTAACATCTCAATGAAAGCGTATTGCATTAAAACTCATACTCAAATGCAACTCTCAAACTGTGATCTTTTCCTGAGTTTGATAGTTCAGAGATAAACCCTGCCTCCCATTTAAGTTGTTTTTGACCATCAAAACGTTGAATTCCCATAAATGCGGGTCCAATGCCAAAGTACCCTTCACCTGTATATATTTCAATTGCTGGTTGTATTTGGGGTAACCAGCGGTAGCGGTATTTAAGTCTAAATTCTGTCTCAAATTCTTCTTGTAGATTCTCACCCCATTCGTAAATACCAAATAAGTTCATAGTCAGGCTAGCTTTGCCGAATTCTTTCTCAAATATAATGCCTGTAGTGACTTCCCAGTCATTGGCATTATGCTTCTTCTCGACTTCAAACAGCATGCCCCAGTCGGCCCAAAGTTCACCTTGCTCAGTCATCATCCAACGCACTTCCACTTCATATGCTTGCAAACCAAAGTCATCTGTTTCTGTTTTTTCTCCAATAAGGTAACCTTCAACCATAACCGTCTCACTGATCGACTGACCATAAGCAATTCGCTGACCAATTAAACTATTATCATCTGTTTGCCTAGACATTAAACGCCATTCAAACTCTCGTTCATTAGGAAGGACGTAAGGGTGATAAACTTTATCAACGACAATGCCATCTGCTAACACATTCGTTGAAACAATCATTAATATAATAAATAGCACCCTAGAGCACATGCCATTTCTCCTTAGAACTATCAACTGTGTATTGACGCTTCGATAATAAAATAAAATAACCAAAAAACAGAAGTAAGCTTAACGCGTATAACATAACAAATTCATATGATGGACTCGCTTCATAACCAAACAGAGTATTAAGAAGGTGACCGTACTCTGAACTATCTTTGACAATATTAGAGGTATCCCAAAGCGCTCCGCTGCTTTGAGTTATGTTCACTTGTTGTAATAGGTTAATCACTTGACTGATATGGCCAGACAAAAATAAAGCCCAAATGAGATAAATGATAAATCGACTTTTATTTTTAATTAGCCAATGCACTAAAAAGTACAATAGAGAACTAAAGCTTAGGCAGATCCCAAAACCTATAGCTAGACCAACAATAATATTTTTTATCGAATCACTATTCACTACATAGCTATCAATAAAAACGATAAATTGACTTGCATTTATAACAGTAAATAGAACAGTTGAAATAATGACTAAGTTTGATTGTATTATGGTTAATTTATCTTGGGTTACCATATATGAACTACTAAATAGTAAACATAAATATATAATTAATAACTCAATGGATTGTATAACCTCTATACCAACACCACCAAAAAGTTCACTCATACTTGGTAGTAAATGGAAGGTGGTTATAATACCTATTAAGCTCAATACCAGAGTAATATAAAGGTTTTTAGAAGATAACGTATTTGGGGCAACACAAGTTTTTAGTAAGCAAAGCAAAATGAAAATGGGCAATAAGTCTTTAATAAATAAAATCACAATATTAATTAACATTTATCACCTCAGCAATAATAACTCCTCTTGCAGAGCCAGGATTATATTCACCAAAATATTCATATTGCCCTGAAGAAAGTGGACCAATGAATATAGTCGTTTTTTTATTAGGAAATAATACTTTTTCTCTATTTAAATCAAAACTATCAAACTCTTCAGCAGTATTGTCTTTATTATGAATTATCAATTTTACTTTTTTGTATGCTGGAATTTTTAATTCTGACGGAATAAATACATGGTTTTCTAATATTAAATGAAATTCTATTGTTTTAGCCCAAATATTTTGCGACATAAAAAACAACGATATGAATAATAAGCAATGAAAATAAATATATTTAGGCATTGTTAAAATCCATCGGAGTTACCTTAGGTAATGTTATAACGACCTTAAGCCCTCCTAAGTCTGATTCCATTAATTGAATATCTCCTTCATGCAACTCTACAATATGCTTTACTATAGATAGCCCTAAACCACTACCTGTTTCAGGGTGCTGTGTAACCCTATAAAAACGAAGAAATACTTTATCTAAGTGCTCTTTGGTTATACCAACGCCTGAGTCTTCAACCAGCACTTTTAGATCATTTAAATGCTCTTTAATCGAAATCAGAATACTAGTACCTTCACCGCTATATTTGATGGCATTTTTGAGTAAATTGTCGAAAAGAATTTCAAGAGAAAATTTATCTCCCAACAAGGAAATTGGCTTCGCTTCGAGTGACACTGTTTGTTGTGCTAATTCCATTTGGTCATAATTATCTGCGATAACGTTTTGCAAAAGCTCTCTTAACTCTACTGTGGTTTTGCTATCCTCAAAATTATCTGGGGTAGTTCGATTAAGGGCTATAATTTGCTCTATAACATGAGCCATTCTAGTTGTATTACTATTTAGTTCATCAATATGATGGCGTTCTATAGCATTATCTTCAAAGGCAATTTTAATGTTATGTGCTGTGATTTTTAGCACGCTAATGGGTGTTCTCAATTCATGTGCTGCATCACTTGAGAGTCTTTTCTCTCGTTCAAATGCATTACTTAATCTTTCAAAGAGGCTGTTAAGTTTTCGTTCAATTGGTTTTAACTCTGTAGAATTTTCTTTAACCTTAATAGGAGATAAGTCATTGGCACTTTTTTTTTGAAGTTGTGTTGATAAAGTATTGAGAGGTTTTAAGCTCCTGTTGATTGCAAAAAAAACTAATAATCCAATCAGAGGAATAGCATATACAATGGGTAATATTGCTTCTAACAAGACCTCTTCAACTGATTCTAGCCGTTGCTCAATCGGTTGTGCAACAATGACTTTAGCGTTACCTTCCACTAAGACAAACACACGCCATCTTTTTCCCAAAAAACTATTGTCACTATAGCCATCATTGCTTTTTGAGATATGTTTTTTAGGTGAATTATCACTTTTCAAACTTAACTTACTATCTATCCAAATTTGATATGCAAAAATAGAATGTAAAACAACATTAGTAGAAGATTGCTTGATAGGGCTATGTAACAACGCTACTGCAAACGAGCGCATTTCTTCGTCAAAAATATGATTAAGTTTGGCTTTACTGGCTTTATATCCCTGTAAGGCAGCTCCAAAAGATGCCAAGGTAACAACGGATAAAATAACGATCAGCAAATACCGTTGAATACTCATTTACACCTTACTCACCACATAGCCGACACCTCTAACAGTTTTGATAAAGCTGTTTGGTAATTTTTTCCTTATGTTACTTACATGTACTTCTATTGTATTTGACGCAACTTCTTCTCCCCACTCATAAAGACTGGTTTCTAATTGTTCTTTTGATTGGATTCGACCTAAGTTTTCTAATAGTGCCTTTAAGATCATATACTCACGTCTAGAAAACGTTTGCTCTATATCATTCACAGAAATGGTATGTGCTTGCGTATCAAGAGCAACATTATTATGAGAGATTATTGATGATGAGTGCGTGCCCAGCCTTCTTTCTATTACTCTTAATCTAGCAAATAATTCTTCAATACTGAAAGGTTTTGCTAGATAATCGTCTGCCCCCAGATCAAGCCCTTTCACCATATTTTCAATACCATCTCTTGCTGTTAGAATTAAAATAGGAAGTTTTTTATTAATTTTTTTAGCTTGCTTTAAAACATCAAGACCATCAATATCTGGTAACCCTAGGTCGAGTATTACAACATCAAAGTCTCCACTTTTAATAGCCAAAATCCCTTCTTTGCCTTTAAAAACGATATCAGCGCTATGACCATCATTTCTAAGTGACTCGCGTAAACCATTAGCAAGATGAACATCATCTTCGATTAGTAACAATCTCATGGCTCAATAAATTCCTATGTATGTATTGCTACACTCTAACGAATTGACCAATGTAATATATCTTGGTCATCTAGAAAACTCTCCGCATTTACTCCTTGCAGTAATGCTAGAGTTGCTAAAAATCCGGCCTGAATACATTTAGGTGCAGCCACCGTAATTGAATTAGGAGGTCTTTCAACAGGCCAACCAGTAGCAACATTAAGAATATGACTATATCGATGACCATCTTTCAATAAAAACCTATTTGCATCACCACTTGTCGCTATTGCACCTGTCTTTAAGGTTACTAGAGGCGAACTGCTCGCTTTAAAAGAGGGATGTTCAATACCTACCTGCCAAGATTCATTGTTTTGTCTAGTCCCATTCACGGCTAAATCTCCACCGTAGTTTACTAAAAATGGGATATGGGCTATTTTACTTAGCAGTAAAATAGCCCGGTCAACTGCATACTCTTTTCCTAACCCACCAAAATCCAATTCCATGCCTTCTTTCAATGTAATATGGCTTGGAGAATAAATGACTTTATCCCAACCAACAAATTGAAGAAGTTTATTAACATCTTCTTTGCTGGGTACATTATCGCTGCCATCAAAATGCCAGGCATTTCGTAAAATTCCCGAAGTAATATCAAAAGCACCTTCACTCATCTCATAACATTGCTGAGCGAATTCAAATAGATTATAAGTTTCTTCATCTATTTGAACTTGCTCACCAGCGTTGAAATTGATTTGACTGCATAAACTGTTGTTCTCATATCGAGAGTATTTATCTTCAATCCGCCAAGCTTCCTTGGCAGCAACATTACCCATTTTTATAGCGAGAGTTTTATCATGTGTATCAATTAATATTTCACATAGGCTCGCCATAGCAAAAAAGGTAAGCGTAAATCCCTCAGTTCGAGATTTACACTTCACTACTCTTTTAGGTTTTATTAGTTTAGACATAAAATACGGTTAAAATGAATAAGTTACCTGTGCAATTATAGCATCTACTTGTTCATATAACTCCATATCTTTTAAGACACCAATCGCCTCTGTTCCATTACTTTTCGGTGTTTGATGGTAGTACTCCAATCTAAATGCTAAATCATTTCCATTACCAACAGGTAAGCCATATTTAATCCCAATAGTGTAAGTATCTAATTCACCTATACGGTAATCAGCACTGACATAATCAGGTAAAGCATCGCCATGATTCATAAATGGTTGATAGAACTCAGCCGCACTTTGTGTGTACATTCTCACATGTGGTTCAATAAAGTGACCATTTTCAAACGGTATTAAATAACGAATATCAAACGTATGAGAGTCTATATCCCAATCATCAGTCATAAACCGATAACTAGCATCTAATATACCTGTACCAAAGTGATATTTAGTCTGCCCAAAAAATGAATGCTTAGTACGCTCATCTGGACGATGCTCATGTAAGTATTCCTGAGCTTCCCCATTTGTATCGACTGAGCTGATAACTTTAAACGGGTCGGTTAAATAACCACTTGCCGTTGAATACGAATAATTCAATTGAACAATCATATTTCGGTTAATGACTTGAGTGAGACCAAACAACAAATCAAGTGTGGACTTTGTTTCATCACTTCCAATACGCGTTCTATTAAATTCATCCTCAAAACCAGGATCACTTGAATCACCAATAACCATTGCAGAAAATGGGTTTGGTATTCCACCTTCAGGCTCAATTACATCATATGCGTAAGCCATACCTGCTGATAATGTTGTATTCTTTTGATTAAAGTCTCTTGCAAGATTGCCGTTGAGAGAAGCTGACATATAATCGTATTCTTTAGAGAAATTTCCTCCTACGCTAACGGCATAATCTTTCAACAAGGGCTGTGTCCACTGCCCAGTTAATTGAACACGTGTATCATGAAAAGTATCATCTAAAGGAGTATCACCCGCATCAACAGTATATTGTCCCTTGCCTGATGGTCTGGTAAACGTTTGAGGGGTTGGTTGTGCAGTCGCGCCATTAGGAGATGCTCCCGTTAAAGCGTCTATGGTTAACTTTAGGCTAAGCACCTCATCATTGCTAAATGTTTTTTTCCCTGCGATTATCGCTTCAGTTGCCATTACACGATCTACTTCTGCGTATTGCATTATAGCCGTATCAAACTCCCAACTTTCTTCTGTAGCAGCTTGTGCAGTACTACCTAACAGAGCACAGGTGGCTGTAGTTAATAGTGCCTTTAAGTTTGGTTTACTTTTGTTTGTTAGTTGCATCCGCAGCCACCTCCACCAAAGCCTTTACCACCACTTGATGCTTCTTTACTGAAGTAAATATGATCATCAAGTGCAGAATCAATAGGAGAGCTTGTCAACGCCATTTCTTTTTTTGCTAGTAAATCTCTCTCCCAAGGTTGAACTCCAAGGCTAGAGCAGCCGCTTAGCAATGTGATACTTAAAATAAATAATATTTTATACTTGTGCATATTAATTCCCTTGAATTAGCTGTTTTATTTCTTGTTCGTAAAGTGATTTCTTTTTATCAGTAAAGCCAACATGAGCACTAACAACAACACCGTCAGAATTAATAATAAAACTACTAGGCATACCTTTTAGCTTCATTTCAGAAGCGAGCGCTCCGTCTGGATCATATAAGACGGAAAATTTTGCAGGGGTATTAGCAAGGAATTCTTCAGCAAGCTCTCTTTCAGAGTCAACATTAATGCTGATTACCTTAAAGTTTTTGTTTCCATATTTTTTTTGCATATCATTCATCCAAGGAAATGACCTTCGACAAGGAGTACACCATGATGCCCAGAAATCTAGGTAAATTACATTGCCAACATTTTTTTCTACGATATCTTTATAATGTAATTGAGGCACTTCATTAGCACTTACTACATTGATACATAAAGTTAATATTATTAGAGCGTTCGTTATTATTTTCATTAACGGCCTTAGATAAGATCTATTTATTGGATAATGTAAAAGAGTTTCCTTAAGGAACTCTTAAGAAAACTCTTTGTAATAATATACCTCGTACACAAGGTTTGAGATTTATTTAAAGATGATGTGATTTTGGTAGTTTAGTGGATACTACATTTAACAGAATAAAACTAATTCTTTGTCTATGAGGTAACTATAATAGAGCATGCTTAAAGTAAAATTAAGAAGGTTTAAACTTCTAACTGAACTTTCCTATGAATTCTTTGGTGAGATGTAAAAAAATATGGCATTGGATGATTTTTTAGATGTCTTAGATGAAGATCTTGGCTGGAGAAAAAAAGAAATATCAGAGCTATTTGGTTTATGTCAAAGTCAAGATATTGAAGTATTAAGAAAATCTACTTTACTCATGATTTACTCTCATTGGGAAGGGTTCATTAAAAATGCAGCTAAGAGCTATTTAAGCCATGTTAGTGACTTAAAAATAAAGCTAGGTATGCTTACTATAAATTATAGAACTATTGACATAAAAGGTGTAATTTCATCTTGTTCTCAATCTCAAGATACACTGACATTAAGTAATGAATTAATGTTCATGAAAAATTATGCTAAACATGACTCTAAAAATTTTACACTAGACAAGAAGTACTTATTAGAAAAAAATAAATCTTTAATAAATACACATGATAATTTATCACCCTCAGTATTTACAAACTTTTGCTGTATTCTAGGTCTATCTGAAAAAGATGCTATAGCTTCCAAAAAGAACTATCTCGATGAAAGTTTTCTTGGCAATAGGAACTCAATTAGCCATGGCAGCAAGATAACATTTGATGAAGACTCTGAATTTGATTTATCCATTAGCTCTATAGAAAGATTAAAGAATATTATTTTAACAATAATGGATAAATTTAAAGATGATTTACAAGAATATGCAATTAAAGAATATTATTTATCTGCTAATGAAGATGACAAGCTAGAATACGATCAAACTAGTGATTCTACTTTAAAAAGTAATTTAAAAGAACTTAGTTAAGTTCGTTGTTATGTAGTAAATATTTTCAATAAAAAATTTGATTGTTTCATATGTAAATTAAAAACGCTGAAGATGAAATAGATTTATTCGCCATTTATGGCGCGGAAAATATAAAAAGTGGCTCCATTTTGCCGTTTATTTTTGTCCTTAGTATCACAAATTTACTTTAACTTAGTGTATTACTCTACTCTCCATCCCTGTAACATCAGGGGTAAGATAGATGATGTTTTTCGCCAAAGAGTCTACCATCATTTCAGTTAAAATTTCAGTACTAGCTAATAGCTCTATTCTTATATTATAATCCTTTGCAAATTCCTTATCAGAACTTAGCCCACTATAAAACAACTCTAAATTCTCCTCAACCAAGTCATAGTTGTATTCTCTAATTCCTTCACAAATCCCTAGATTATTTATTTTATTATCTCTAAATAAAGATGCTAGCAGCAAAAAATTAACATTCGTAAAGTATATGGCTGTTGTAAAAAGATCTAGATCTAACGATCTTTCTTTAAGCTTATTTTCTGAAAATTCAAATTCTAAATTTTTTTCAAGTTCCTCTATGGCTAACTGAAATTCATTTGAAACATCACAAGTTGTTTTTTCGTTAACTTTTACTGTTACTATATTTTTCATTTTATTTTACTCGCATTTAATTGATAGTTGTGGTTTGTTCTAAGAGCAATATTCACGTAATGCATCCTCTACTTCCAAGTTAAGTTTAATTTCAATATCTGAAGGTAAATAGTCATCTTCATAGTCCCAATTTTCATCACGCCATTGCATTTCTTTAATATTGAGAATTTTCTTTTTTTTCCATTTTATGAACTCTTCTACAAATCCTTCGGTTTCCATTAGAACTGAGTCACTCGAGTATTCAAAATGATGATCTATTCCACATGCGTTCCTAAAATCGAGAACGGCTAATCGTTGGATTATATCTAACCTTTTCCAGGCATTATTGAAGTTACGGTATGGCCCATCAAAACTATCAAGATCACCTGTTATAAATCCCCCTGCAATCCCCTCACTAGTGGAACCTCCACTAACAAGCCCTTTTAGGACTCCAATACTTGATCGATCTAAATCATTAAAACCTATATTCATACTTACCTCTAAAGTTAATAATCACCAAGGCAACTGCTTGGCTTTAATTAACTTAGCATTGAAAACAACTCGATATCAAGTATTTTTTACATATAAATCAATGGGTTATTATACATATATGTATAACGACAAATAAATTCCATAATTTTTCAATGATTTATTGACATAATATATTTTCAATTATTTGCTAAGTTTGAGAAAAATAAATAACTTAAAGGATTGGATTGGATTGGATTGGATTGGATTGGATTGGATTGGATTGGATTGGATT
>CAJXQI010000014.1 GCA_913058395.1 uncultured Colwellia sp.
CTCTCACATCTTGCGATACTGGAACCTAAATCCAGCGCGTCTACCAATTCCGCCAAACCCGCATTTCAATTTTTACTTAGAAGAGAAGTGGTGGCTACACCGGGATTTGAACCTGGGACCCCATCATTATGAGTGATGTGCTCTAACCAGCTGAGCTATGTAGCCTTTCTTTCTTTCCTTCTTGCCTCTCAGCAAGTGGCGCGTATTATGCAAATCTCATTGCCTTACGTCAACCGTTTTTTATTAAAAAAATGATACTTTTTTACTGTTTGCTTAATCACTGTGCAATTTGCCGTATATCTGCGCAAAAAAGCCGAATAAGCTATCAAAAAGGTAGAAGAAAATAATAAAAAACCTAAATCTACCGATTTGATATTAATAATTAACTAATGCTATTTAATTCGTTTGTTAGCCACTTTAGTTAAATGTGCAGAATGTTCTGTTACAGCTGCTAAATTTTCTGATACCGTTTTTACGGGTAACTTACCAATTACGTATTCACCTACATCAAGAGCATTAGAAGATGCAGCGAAAACAAGAATGTTTTTACCATTACATTCAACATTGTCAAAAATAGAGCGTATTTTGAGTTTGCTTGATTTTAAATATTTACGTAAACGTTTTTTGTCATTAATTGAAACGTACTCACAAATGCGTAAAGACAGGCTGTCTTCATAAGCTAAGCTTTGTGGAGCGTATGATAATGCAGTAGCAAGAACAAGAGATGTAATAAGGGTAGTTTTCATAGTATTCCTAAATATTTATATTATTGTAATAGCAAGTTTAATCCCAATGCTGAAGTTTGCCAGTATTGTTAGCAAACAGCAGGTGTATTCAAATAAACTGCTCGTTCATATTAATGTAGTACTCTTTGATAATATAGCTTTGTTTAAGTTTTAAGGACTGGTTGGAGTTGTCGTTATTAGTAGAAGGGGGTTCTTACCATAAAAAAAGAGAGCCTGAGCTCTCTTACTTTTACTATTAATGATAAAACGCTAAACGTTAAATCTAAAATGTACAACGTCACCATCTTTCACACGGTATTCTTTACCCTCTAAACGCCACTTGCCTGCTTCTTTAGCGCCAGACTCACCATTAAACTCGATAAAGTCATCATAAGCGACTACTTCAGCGCGAATAAAGCCTTTTTCAAAGTCAGTGTGAATGACACCGGCTGCTTGTGGGGCGGTAGCATTTTGCTTCACTGTCCATGCTCTGACTTCTTTAACACCTGCAGTAAAGTAGGTTTGTAAATGCAGTAAAGAGTAGCCAGCGTTTATAACACGGTTTAGACCAGGTTCTTCCAAGCCAAGGTCGGCCATAAACTCTACGCGGTCTTCGTCATCCATTTCAGATAACTCGCTTTCAATTTCAGCACAAACGGCAACAACAATAGCCCCTTCAGCGTCAGCTATTTTTTGTACCGCATCAAGGTAAGGGTTATTTTCAAAGCCATCATCGTTAACGTTAGCGATGTACATCGTTGGCTTAATCGTTAAAAAGTTTAAGTAGGCAACCGCGGCTTTCTCTTCTTTAGTTAATTCTAAAGAACGAACCATATGACCATCTTCAACATGCTTTAGTATTTTTTCTAATACTGGCATTTCAAATTTAGCGTCTTTATCTCCGCCTTTAGCTTTTTTCGCTAAACGGAAAATAGCGCGTTCAGCAGTATCCATATCAGATAGTGCTAATTCAGTGTTGATAACATCGATATCATCAGCAGGGCTTACTTGATTAGAAACATGAATAATATTTTCATTATCGAAACAACGAACTACATGGCCAATGGCATCCGTTTCACGAATGTTAGCTAGAAATTTATTACCTAAGCCTTCACCTTTAGATGCACCAGCAACTAAACCAGCAATATCAACAAATTCCATTGTTGTTGCTAGAACGCGTTCAGGGTTTACAATTTTCTCTAATGCATCTAAGCGAGGATCTGGTACCGGTACTACACCAGTATTAGGTTCAATTGTACAAAATGGAAAGTTAGCAGCTTCAATGCCCGCTTTAGTAAGTGCGTTGAAAAGTGTTGATTTCCCGACGTTGGGCAAGCCAACAATACCACATTTAAATCCCATGATGTTTACCTATAATGTTGTCGCAATATTTATTATTGCGCTTTAAAAGAATGTAGACGATTTTGAGCTTTTTTAATATCGTCTTTTTGCCAAATTTCAAAACAGCGCGCAGCTTCGTCTATTGCTTGGTCAATTAAGTTTTGTTCGTTGGCAGGTGCTTTTCCAAGTACATGCGCAGTAACGCGATCGCGGTGACCTGGATGGTCAATACCAATGCGTAACCGATAAAATTCTTTGTTATTTGCCATACACGAAATGATGTCGCGTAAACCATTGTGACCACCGTGTCCGCCACCTTGTTTGATCTTACAAACGCCAGGCAACATATCTAGCTCATCGTGAGCAACTAAAATGTTTTCAACGGGGATACGAAAAAAATTGGCTAATGGTGCTACGGCTTTACCACTACAATTCATAAAAGTGGTTGGTATAAGAAGATGAACTAATTGTCCTGCAATTAATCCTTTACCGTAGAGACCTGAGTATTTTTTTTCTGGCTTTAAGGAAATGTTGTAACGTGATGCAAGTTCTTGGACAAACCAATCACCAGCATTATGACGTGTTTTACTGTATTCAGAACCTGGATTGCCTAAGCCGACTACTAATTGAATCGTCATCTAATAGTTTACTCTTGTTAAGGTCGATAAATTCAAGGTCATTTAAAACTAAAAAGCTTAAAGGGCATGTCGTAAAACAAGTCCTTTAAGCTTTATCATCAGGAGTAAGTTAAAAATTACTCAGCTGAAGCTTCTTCTGTCGCTGCTTCTTCTTCGCTGTCATCACTTGCGCCTTTAGGTGCATTTAGTGAAGCAACAGCTTGGTCATGGCTTTCGCCTTTAGCTAGCTCGTCAGATGTTACGCCTTTTGGTAAAGCAACGTCTGATAAATGTAACGTTTGACCAACTTCTAAGTTTGCAACGTCAACTTCGATGAACTCAGGAATGTCAGCAGGTAAACAAGTTACTGCGATTTCATTCACGTGGTGAGCCATTTTGCCACCTTTCTTCTCTGCAGCTTCTTCATTAATGAAGTGAACTGGAGCATTAACGTGTACAGGGTGTGTAGCGTCAACACGTAAGAAATCTAAGTGCATTACAACTTGCTTGAACGGGTGACGTTGCATGTCTTTTAAAAGACACTCAACAGGCTTGCCGTCAATGTTGATAGTTAAAACGTGAGAGTAAAATGCTTCTTCTTGTTGTGCACGGAAAACATTTTTGTGCTCAAGTGTTAAAGAAACAGGCTCTTGGCCTTCACCGTATAAAATTGCTGGAACTTTGTTCGCGTGACGTAGGCGGCGGCTCGCACCTTTCCCTAAATCTGTACGTACTTCAGCTTCCAGTGTAAATAAATCAATCATGGTTAATATCCATTATAGTAATAATTAAAAGTCGTTGTTTTTTGCGACCAAAAACAACCTGTTCCTCAGTTAACCGAACAATACAGGAATAAAATAAACCTATATTAAGTTAAAAAAGGCGCGGCATAATAACACTCCAGTAGGTCGAGATCCAATATTTATCGCTAAATTCGTATCAAAATTTGGTTTTTATTTGTTCAGTGAACCGATATACCATTTAATTAAGTTAGTGTTTTATATTTCTAGGCTGCACCTCAAATGTGCAATAAGCACTGTTAAGGTGACTTATTTTCCAAGTTATGTTCTTTTAAACTATATTTTATCTTTTATAGTATTGATTTTATTTGATAATTTATTAGGCTTTTTACAGTGGTATTAAGCTTGCTGAGTAGAGTGCTGAACTATTAAATTTTCTTAAGGATAAACTGCATGGCAGAGCAAGCTGGGATTAAAATTTTTTCATTTGTCGGTAAAATGAAAGTATTACATTTAAGTTGGATGGCGTTCTTTATTACCTTTGCCGTCTGGTTTAACCATGCACCATTACTCTCCGTTATTGCCGACAGCCTTGGCTTATCAAGTTCGGAAATAAAAACTTTATTGTTATTAAATGTTGCCCTCACCATACCTGCAAGGGTAATTATTGGCATGTTAACTGATAGATACGGCCCACGTTTGGTTTATGCCTTGTTGTTAGCCATATGTAGTATTCCTTGTTTTATGTTTGCTGTTGCTTCAAGTTTTGAACAAGCGGCATTGTCTCGATTTTTACTAGGCTTTATCGGTGCCGGCTTTGTTATTGGTATTCGTATGGTGAGTGAATGGTTCCCCGCAAATGAATTAGGAACGGCTGAGGGAATATATGGTGGCTGGGGCAATTTTGGTTCTGCTGCGGCTGCTATGTTACTGCCTAGTTTAGCTTTGTTTTTTGGCGGTGAAGATGGCTGGCGGTATGCGGTGGCGATAACGGGAATACTGAGTTTAGTTTTTAGTGTTATTTGGTATTTTAATGTCACCGATACGCCACAAGGATCAACTTACTTTAAACCTAGAAGCAGCGGCGCGATGTTAGTCACCAGTAAAAAGGACTTCTTTTTATTGATCTTAATGAAATTGCCTATGTATGGTGCGCTAGCTTTATTAACATGGAAGTTATCGCCAAATGGTGTCAGTTTACTTTCAGCGCAAAGTACTATTTTAGTCTATTTAGGGTTATGTTTATTGTTTATTGCTGAGTTAATACAAACCTATAAAGTAAATATTAAAGTTTTTCAAACTACCATTCCGGCAGCACAACAATATAAATTTAAGCAAGTGGCGGTATTGAACGTGTTATATTTTGCCACCTTTGGCTCAGAGCTTGCGGTGATTTCTATGTTACCACTTTTCTTCGCAGAAACCTTTGCTTTAGATATGGTGTTCGCGGCAATGTTGGCGTCAACTTACGCCTTTATGAATTTAATGTCGCGTCCAGGCGGTGGTTGGTTAAGTGATAAATTTGGCCGTAAGAAAACACTGTTAATATTAACTGCAGGCTTGGCGGTTGGTTATTTTGCCATGTCGCTGATTTCTGCGTCTTGGCCGCTGGCCTTAGCCGTAGTAACAGCAATGCTATGTTCTTTCTTTGTTCAAGCCGGTGAAGGTGCAGTTTTTGCAGCCGTACCGTTAATTAAACGTAGTCTAACGGGGCAAATTGCAGGCATGACAGGCGCTTACGGTAACGTTGGCGCGGTTGTATATTTAACTGTATTAACCTTTGTTCCTTATAGCCAATTTTTTCTAGTTATTGCCGTAACAGCAGTAATAGGATTTGTCGCCTTATTATTTATGGAAGAGCCTAAAGGTAGTATCGCCGAAGTTCATGAAGATGGCACCGTAGAGCTAATAAGCGTCAGTTAAGATTATGATTGCAAATAAAGTAAATAACCAAGATGAGATAGTAAAAAGCGCAGCGAAAATCAGTGCTGCGCAACCTCTAGGTAAAGCTATTTTAGAAGTTGTCATTGGCGGCGCATCTAAAGCAGGTAAAAAAGCTGAAAACCAAGATGCTTTTGCGGCATTGCAACCTAGTGCGGCCGAGAGAGAGTCAAAAGGTATCGCTATTGCTATTGCTGATGGCGTTTCAAGTGCTAGCCATGCAGCTCAAGCATCACAAATGTCAGTAACACAATTTATCCAATCTTACTACGCGACTGCAGAATCATGGTCAACAGATAAATCTGCCGCTAAAGTACTAAAAAGTTTAAACCAGTGGCTATTTTCTCAGGGTGAAAGAGCAAGTGACTTTGGACGGCAAGGTGAAAGTAACAGTCAGAATTTCCGACAAAACCAAGCTAATGTTCATCAACATAGTGTTCAATGGCTGACCACATTTACTGCGCTAATTGTTAAGTCATGTCGTGGATATATTTTTCATGTTGGTGACACGCGTATTGGCAAATATCGCCATGATGATATAAGCGCTGGCATGTTCGAAAGTATCACCAGAGATCACAATCAAAAACATGGTCTTAGCTCAAGTGTGCTGACGCGAGCTTTAGGCGCTGACAGTCATTTAAAAGTTGACCAATATCAGCTGGCTGTCGACGTTGGTGATGTTTTTGTCCTTACTAGTGATGGTGTGCATGAACATTTATCTAATCAGCAACTAGCTAGCTTATTATCTACTATTCCTAAGCAGCCAAATAAAGACATGCTTGAACAAACAAGCTCAGAAATTATCGCACAAGCAATTGCTGCAGGTAGCCAAGATAATCTCAGCTGTGTATTAGTTTATATTCAATCAACGCCGAAGCGCGAGTTAGCTGAAATTCAGCAAGACTTATTAACACAAGTAATACCGCCAGCCTTACAGGTAGGGCAGAAGCTTGATGGCTACCAAGTGAAAAAAATATTACACGCCAGTGTACGCTCGCATTTGTATTTAGTTGAACATGCTGACTATGAAGATCCTCTGGTGCTAAAAGTACCCTCAGTAAATTTTATTGATGATGCTATTTATCTTCAGGGCTTTCTTCGGGAGGGTTGGGTAGGCGAACGGATAAAACATCGTAATGTGATGCAGGTCATTGCTAAGCAGCAACGCAGTAAGTCTTTGTATCATGTTTGTCAATTTATTGATGGCCAGCCATTAAGTGAATGGATGCATGATAATCCATGCCCTAGTATTGCGCAGGTGCGAGATATTGTTGGTCAAATAATCAGTGCGCTAAGGGCATTCCAGCGCCTTGATTTAGTGCATCGAGATTTAAAGCCTGACAATATTATGATTAACGGATCAGGGAAAATAACCTTAATTGATTACGGCACTGTGTTGATTGCGGCTCAAGATGAGGCGAGTAATACTTTGCCCGAAACAGTGCCGCAGGGCACATTGAATTATATTGCCCCAGAAACGCTATTGACTATGCATGCTGATCACCAAAGCGATTTATTTTCATTAGGCGTGGTTTGCTATGAAATGTTATCGGGGGCTTTGCCATATAAACCGATGGCGTCTAGTCATGAAAAAGCGAAAGATTATCCATTTTGGCGATATCATAGTATTAAAGACTATCGTCCTGACTTACCACTATGGCTAGATTTAGCGCTACAGAAATCTGTGCAAGCTGATCCCAAAGCACGTTACCAAGCTTTTTCAGAGTTTCTAGCTGACTTAAATAAACCAAGTGTTGATGTACTACAAGAATATCAAAACCTACCTTTAATAAAGCGTTACCCCGTGCAGTTTTGGCAAATGCTAGCGTTTGCCTTGTTTATTGCATTATTAGTATCGCTTGCTTTTTAGTACCCGTACTTTCTCTTAACTTTTACAGCCCTTATAAACTTCACTTTAATCGTTAATGTTAACTGCACAGCACTGGTGCGCCTGCATCATCATGCTAGTGCATAACTTTATTTTTTAGTTGGTGGATTATCCTTACTTATTGTTTATATTGATGAAATTTAACTGGCATTGGCTTTGCAATTACTATCGATAAGTAAAGTTAAGTGAATTTAAACTCAATAACATAGCGCCAAATTTTAGTGTTGGGTTGTTTAGTTTGCCGCTTTTCTTTGGTTCGACATAAGTAATGATAAGTAGGTGTATGAAGATGGATAGTCAGGTAGTCAGAAAAACAAAAGTTGTAGTGATCGGAAATGGCATGGTTGGCCATCACTTTGTTGAACAACTTGTTGAACTCAGTAAAAAAGAGCAAGTGATTGAAATAACCGTACTCTCAGCTGAATCTCGACTTGCTTACGACCGTGTGCACCTCTCTGAATACTTCGCAGGTAAGTCTGCGGCCGATTTAGCCATGACAGATGAAGAAACCTACCAAAATTGGCAAATTAATTTTGCCGTTGATGCCAAAGTTAGCCATATCGATAAAGACGAAAAATTTGTAGAAACCGAGCAAGGGCAGCGCTATGACTACGACAAGCTAGTGTTAGCAACTGGCTCTTATCCGTTTGTTCCACCCATTCCAGGCAAAGATCAAGAGCACTGCTTGGTTTACCGCACTATTGATGATTTAGAAGCCATTAATGCCAGTGCTAAAGTTAGCAAAGTTGGTGTTGTTATTGGTGGTGGTTTATTGGGCTTAGAAGCCGCTAATGCATTAAAACAGCTAGGTTTGAAAACGCATGTGGTTGAATTCGCGCCTCAGTTAATGGGCGTACAAGTTGATGCCGGTGGTGGGCGTTTATTAAAAGATAAAATTAACCAGCTTGGTGTTGAAGTTCATACCTCAAAAGCAACCAGCGAAATTATCGCAGGCGAGCAAAGTCGTTATAAATTGTGCTTTAGTGATGGCAGTGAATTAGAAACTGATTTGATCTTATTTTCAGCAGGTATTCGCCCGTATGACAATTTAGCACGTAGCTTTGACTTAGCGGTTGGCGAGCGCGGTGGAATTGTTATTGATAACCAATGCCAAACGTCAACGAAAAATATTTATGCGATTGGTGAATGTGCGTTGTGGAATAACTTTATATTTGGCTTAGTTGCTCCTGGGTATGCCATGGCAAAAGTCGCCGCAGAACATATTCTAGGACAAAGTGCAGAATTCACTGGTGCTGATATGAGTACCAAGTTGAAATTGATGGGCGTTGAGGTTGGCTCAATTGGTGACGCTCATGCAAAAGCTGCAGGCTCTCTTTGCTACACCTATGAAAATCAGCCAAATGGCGTTTATAAGAAAATAGTGATTAATGCCGATAAAACTCAGCTATTAGGCGCGGTACTTATTGGCGATACCAGTGAATACGACACACTTTTACAATATATGCTTAATGGTATTGAGTTACCTGAATCGCCAGAAGCGCTTATTCTCCCAATGGCAGCTGATAAACCCGCATTAGGTGTTGATGCCTTACCTGATAGTGCCACTATTTGTTCTTGTCATAATGTAACTAAAGGCGACATTGTTAGCGCTATTGATAACGGCGCGTGTACTGTGGGTGATGTTAAAAGCTGCACTAAAGCTAGCTCTGGTTGTGGTGGTTGTACAGCGCTGGTTAAAAATGTTACCGATAGCATATTAGAGCAACGTGGCGTAGAAGTTAAAAAAGATATTTGTGAGCACTTTGCTTATTCACGCAGAGAGCTTTTTGATATTGTGAAAGTGGAAAAAATTACCACCTTTGAACAATTGCTATCTTCACATGGCCAAGGTTTAGGGTGTGAAGTCTGTAAGCCGCTAACGGCCTCTATACTAGCTTCAGTATGGAATGATTACATTTTAGAAAAATCCCATGTCGGCCTACAAGATACCAATGATACCTTCCTTGCCAATATGCAAAAAGACGGCACTTATTCCGTTGTACCTCGTATTGCTGCTGGCGAAATTACCCCCGACAAACTGATAGTGTTGGGTGAAGTTGCAAAAAAATACAACTTATATACCAAAATCACCGGTGGCCAACGGGTTGACTTATTTGGTGCTCGTGTTGAGCAATTGCCATTAATTTGGCAAGAACTGGTAGAGGCAGGTTTTGAAACTGGCCATGCCTACGGTAAGTCATTAAGAACAGTAAAATCTTGTGTTGGCTCTAGTTGGTGTCGATATGGGGTACAAGACAGCATAAGTATGGCAATACTGTTAGAGAATCGCTACAAGGGCTTGCGTGCGCCGCACAAAATCAAGTTTGCGGTATCAGGTTGTACACGCGAGTGTGCTGAAGCGCAAAGTAAAGATATTGGCATTATCGCCACAGATAAAGGCTGGAACCTTTATGTTTGTGGTAATGGCGGCATGAAGCCACGCCATGGGGATTTATTTGCCACTGATTTAGACGATGAAACACTGGTTAAGTATATCGATAGAGTATTGATGTTCTATGTTAATACCGGTGATAGATTACAACGTACGTCAGTGTGGATGGATAACTTAGCAGGTGGTTTAAGTTATCTACAAAGCGTTGTTATAGAAGATAGTTTACAAATATCGACGGAACTTGAAAAGCAAATGCAGAGTATTGTCGGTACTTATCAATGTGAATGGAAAACAACCCTTGCTGACCCTGAAGCATTGAAGCGCTTTAAGCCATTTGTCAACTCAGACAAAGCTGATTCAAATATAGTGTTTGTCGAAGAGCGTCAGCAAATTCGTCCAGCATACCCACATGAGCGTATTCCAGTTCAAGTTAGCGATAATGAACCAAAAACGTCGCTTGAAAAATCATCAGCGCAAAGCGCTAAAATTGTTGAACCTGCCTAAGGAGCAAGCCATGTCGTTAAATTCAGAAAGTAGCCAAAAATGGCAAACGATTTGTCAGTTAGACGATTTAGTATCGAATGCTGGCGTGTGTGCCTTACTAGAACAAACTAACAGCACCTTAAATGACAGTGAGCAAGTCGCCATTTTCCACTTGCCCAATACCGAGCAGCAAGTTTATGCCATTGGCAACTATGACCCTATTGGTCAAGCTAATGTGTTGTATCGTGGCATTGTTGGCAATATTGGTGACGATATCGTGGTTGCTTCGCCGTTATACAAGCAACACTTTTCGTTACGAACAGGACAGTGCTTACAAGAAGACGCTAAGGTAAAAAATTATCCAGTGCGCATTGTTGATCAGCAAGTGCAATTACTGGTTTAGCACTAGATAGGATGCTTCCATTGAGATTGTTAATTAGGTCGTTCATCGACCTAATTCGTAAGACTGAATTCATAAAATAGGCCATTTTGCATATATGCAATGGGTCAAAGGGGAATGTTGTGCAATCTGAGCAAATTGTCGAAAGTACCTGTGCTTATTGTGGTGTTGGCTGTGGGGTCGATATTACAAAGCATGGAGATAAAGCCAGCAAGTTAACCGCAAGTGCTGATCATCCGGCAAATTTTGGTCGTCTTTGTGTGAAAGGTAGTAACTTAATTAATACGCTTGATGTAAGCGGGCGTTTACTTGCGCCAGAAGTTAACGGTGAAAGTGTGTCATGGCCTGATGCAATCGAAAAAGTTGCCAATGGCTTTGCTGATACCATTAAAAAATATGGTAAAAATTCAGTGGCATTTTATGTCTCAGGGCAATTGCTAACAGAAGATTATTATCTCGCCAATAAGTTAATGAAGGGCTATATTGGCTCAGGTAATATTGATACCAATTCAAGGCTTTGTATGTCGTCTGCTGTAGCAGCTTATAAGCGTAGCTTTGGCGAAGATGTGGTGCCGTGCAATTATCGCGATCTAGAAACAACGCAGTTGTTATTGATCACAGGTTCAAATGCGGCATGGACGCATCCGGTTTTATTTCAACGTATAGAAAGAGCCAGACAAGTTAATCCTAATATGAAGGTGGTGGCTATTGACCCTAGAGCAACGGCAACCACTGAATCTGTTGATTATCATCTTGCCATAAAGCCCGGAACAGATGCGGCATTTTTTAATGGTTTGTTAAATTATCTTTCGTTATACGGCGGACTTGACGAAAACTATATAGCACAGCACACCGAAGGCATTGATGACGCATTAAACGTGGCTAAGCTATGGCCGATTGAACGTGTGGCGGCATACTGTGATATTAAACTCAGTCAACTGGTGCAAGTGTACAGATTATTTTCTCAAAGTAGTTCTGCCATCACACTGTATTCAATGGGTGTTAATCAGTCGAGCTCTGGCGTTGATAAATGCCAAAGTATTATTAATTGCCACTTAGCGAGTGGTAAAATAGCCAAGCAAGGCTGTGGTCCTTTCTCTATTACTGGACAACCGAATGCTATGGGCGGGCGAGAAGTTGGTGGTTTAGCGAATCAACTAACCGCTCATCTTGATATTGAAAATGCAGAACACCGCGATTACGTTCAAACCTATTGGCAATCACCTACTATGGTAACAACTGCAGGCAAAAGCGCTGTCGCGATGTTTGACGCCATTGAACGTGGGGAAATTAAAGCCGTATGGATCATGGCGACTAATCCGTTAGTGAGTTTGCCTGACCGTGATAAAATAAAGCGAGCGTTAACTAACTGCTCACTCGTTGTAGTGTCTGACTGTGTAGCAAATAACGATACACTTGCCTTTGCTAATATTAAGTTACCGGCAACGCCTTGGTTGGAAAAAAATGGCACTGTGACTAATTCTGAACGTTGTATTTCTCGTCAACGATCGGTGCAGCCTGCGTATGGTGAAGCCCGTCACGATTGGCAAATTATTGCTGATGTTGCCAGTGCCATGGGTTTTAGTGGTTTTGAATATCGGCATGTTAGTGACGTATTTACAGAGTTTGCAGGCTTAACAGGGAGTAATCAGCCGGGAAATCGGCTATTCGATATTTCGGCTTTGGCAAATTTATCAACGAAAGCGTATGACAACCTTAAGCCAATGCAATGGCCTATTAACCAACAAAACCCCAATGGCTGTTCGCGTGTATTTGAAAATGGTGAATTTTCAACTGAAAATAAAAAAGCGAAAATGTTTGCTGTGGAACCGCAATTGGCAAAATTAGCGCCAACAAAAGCATTCCCTTTTAACTTAAATAGCGGAAGGTTACGCGACCATTGGCACAGTATGACACGAACAAGTTTGGCAGCTGAATTAACTCAACACACCACTAAGCCTTACCTTTATATTAATGCAGTTGAACTGGCTGCTCTTGATATTCTAGAAAATGATATTGTCGCGATTACCTCAGCGTGTTCTGGTTCTGAGCCCGTTTTAGTGCAAGTAAAGCTTGATAATGGACTTCGCAAGCTGCAGTGCTTTATGCCGATTCATTGGAATCAGCAGTTTGCCTCTGCGGCCAATGTTAGTCGTTTGTATCCAAGTATTGTTGACAAAGCCTCAGGGCAGCCGGAATGTAAGCAAGTGCCGGTGGCTATTCAGAAAACACAATTTACTCAGTTCATTGAATGTCATATCAGTGAGGTGTTGTTAAACAATATCAAGCTTGATTTGTCTTTGAAAAGTACTGGCTTTTGGCTGAAAAATAACAATGAATATGGCTTACAGTTAAGTGTGGCAAATGAAGTCGCAATTGCGAATGTTTTACATTGGTGCCAACAACTTGTTGAAAGCAACCAAGCTATTAAGCAGTCAAGCAATGTTGAATGGTTGAGTTTTGGTGATGATTCAACATGCTACATCGTTCTGATGACAAATAAAAAGTTGCTACTTTCCTGCAGTGTTGGCGGTAAATGGCCTGAAACAGAAAGTACCTGGACACAACATTTATTTGCTAAAGAAACATTGGAGTTTAGCGATATTCAGGCGCTATTACTTGGTCAAGCGAGTAGTGAGTTTAGTCTTGGGAAGCAAGTTTGTTCCTGTTTTAATGTTGCTGAAAATAGCATTGTTGACGAAATTAAAACAGGTACTAATACTATTGAAGCATTGGGAAAGAAGTTAAAGTGCGGTACTAATTGCGGTTCATGTAAACCCGAGTTGATGCAACTGATAAAACAGCATAATAAAAATATGGTCGCTGAAATAACAGAAGTGATATAAGGCTTATTATTTTCAACCAATTTTTGATATTAAAAAAGCACCCTAAGGTGCTTTTTTTGCGCTGTTCACGAATTTACTACATTTGATTAAGCATCAAACATCGCAGAGATAGACTCTTCGTTACAAACACGGCGAATTGCTTCTGACAACATACCACTTAAGGTAAGTTGACGAACATTGCCTAGCGCTTTAATTTCTTTTGATAATGGAATTGAATCAGTAACAACAACTTCATCAATAACAGAATTTTTTAAGTTTTCAGCTGCATTACCTGAAAGTACCGGGTGAGTTGCATAAGCAAATACGCGTTTTGCACCATGTTCTTTAAGCGCTTCAGCTGCTTTTGCTAATGTGCCACCAGTATCAATCATGTCATCAACGATGAAACAATCACGGCCTTTAACATCACCAATAATGTGCATAACTTGTGCAACGTTAGCTTTTGGACGACGTTTATCGATAATGGCTAAATCAGCATCATCTAATAATTTTGCTACTGCACGAGCACGTACAACACCACCAATATCAGGAGATACAACAACAGGGTTCTCAATATTTCTGTCTAACATATCTTCTAATAAGATAGGTGTTCCGAAAACATTGTCGACAGGAACGTCGAAGAAGCCTTGAATTTGTTCTGCATGTAAATCAACCGTTAATACGCGGTCAACTCCAACACTTGATAGGAAGTCAGCAACAACTTTTGCTGTAATTGGTACACGAGCACTGCGAACGCGGCGATCTTGACGAGCGTAACCAAAGTAAGGCATAACGGCAGTAATACGGCCTGCTGATGCACGACGTAGCGCATCAATCATCACGATTAGTTCCATTAAGTTATCATTGGTTGGCGCACAAGTAGATTGAATGATAAAAACATCCGCTCCACGCACGTTTTCAGTGATTTCTACACTAATTTCACCATCACTAAAACTACCAATCTTAGCCTCGCCTAAAGTAATATATAGACGGTTAGCAATTTGTTTGGCCAGTTCAGGGGTGGCGTTACCCGCAAAAATTTTCATGTCAGGCACGGTCAGTTCCTCAGAAACTTTTGACATTTACATTACAATACTGAAATTGAACGGTGTGTTAAATATCAGCAAATTATTTTGGTTTTGCCAGTTTTACTTGGCAATTAGATGAAAACTCACCCTAGCTTAATTTTTTCAATCGCCGCAATCGCGCTATGCACGGGCGATTGATTTAAGCCTTTAGCAACGAACGATTCAATACCGCGTGGTAATTGAGATTGCACGTTAAGCGCCTCTTTTTCTGAATCAAATCGCGAGAAAATACATGCTCCCGTTCCTGTCATCTGAGACGGCGCGTATTCTATCAACCAACCCAGTAGCTTGGCAACCTCAGGGTAGTGTTTTATTACCCAAGTTTGGCAATCATTATGGTAATTTTCGATGTCGGCATCGCTGTATCGTATAGTGGCTGTATCTCTGGTTAGATCTTCAGCGGTAAAAACACTTTGAGTTGAAATACTGCAATCTGGCTTTGAAACTAAATACCAGTATATTTTTGGTGATGCTGGCGTTAATTGCTCACCTATGCCTTGCGCAAAAGCAGCATAACCGTGGACAAATATTGGTACGTCTGCGCCAAGTTTAACGCCAAGGTTGGCAAGTTCTTCAATTGATAGTTGCGTATTCCAAATTGCATTTAGTGCTAGCAATACTGTAGCGGCATTTGAAGAGCCACCGCCTAAGCCGCCGCCCATAGGTAATATTTTATCCAGTTTAATTTCAGCGCCTTGCTGACATTGGGTGTGTTCTTGTAATAATAATGCCGCTTTAACGATGAGGTTGTCACTATTATTGACACCAGGAATAGGCGTTAATAATGTGATGGCACTTTTATTTTTATGAGTGTCTTTATTGTTATTTGTTGCTCTAATGTGCAAAGTATCACTGTGGTCTAAAAACTGAAAAACGGTTTCTAACTGGTGATAGCCGTTATCTAACTGACCAACTATATGTAAAAATAAATTTAGTTTTGCTGGCGCAGGGAATGAATGGAATATTTGATTGTTCACGACTACCTCGTTAAATTTTCCAAGCATGGATAACAATTTTAATGCGTAAATCGTCTTGGAGAATGGTTAATTGTTTTGCCAGTTGAAAAGGGCCTATATGATGGTATTTACTGTAACTAATTTGCCATGCTTTATTGTTGTAATGACTGGTTAATGATTCTGGTAATTGTGTTTTTTCATGATATTTAATTTTATCTGACGGTAAATAAGCGAGACCTTTTAACCAGCTATTCATTGCACGAGTTGGTAAATTTAAACCAGTTAAATTATAAATCAAATTATCTAAATCTTGAGTTTGGTAGGTCTGACCATCAACTTCTAGCGTAAAGTTACTTTTCTCACGCTTAAGTGCTAATACCTTAATACCAAATAAGGTAGAAAGGTTTAATGCTTCACTTTCTGCTGCTTGATCTTTTTGCCAATGCAAAGTGGCACTTTGGCGTTCCTTACTGTTAATAAAGGCTATTTTTCCTGTAATAGTCCAACTATTAAGCTGAGAAAGTTGCTTATTCCGCGTGTCAACATCTTGGTTTACTTGATTATTTGCCACAGGAACATCATTAATGCTGCTACAAGCCGTTAGTATGCTTATACAAAATAGAATGAAAAGTTGCTTGCTATACATGTTATTCCTTTACTGACTCGCGTTACACATGGCACGTTTGATTAGCTTTATTACGTTAGCGTTTACCTAACGTTAGTTTTTAATTGTCTCAAAATACTCATAAAACATTATTGAAACGTTCTTCAAATAACAATAAATAACGAAAGCATATGAGTAATCGTTATTTACGAGCTTTCAATTTAATGTGATCTTTCGTAAAATTATCGCGATTTTTTGTCGCAGATCATAGGTTTTTTTCATTATCTGGCTGATAATAGAGTCAATCAGTCATTGCTAGCTTATAATTAGCTTTAAGATGACTCATCATTCGCAGCAGAATTTGCCTGCCATTGAAATTTTTTTGGACCCAATATATTCATATGTCGATAGTTGCAGTAGGTATCAATCACAAAACCGCGCCAGTTGCTGTTAGGGAAAGAATATCATTTAACCCTGACAATCTGAGCATAGCTTTGCAAGAACTGGTTAATTCAGTTGATTGTAAAGAAGCCGCGATTTTGTCTACCTGTAATCGAACTGAACTGTATTTGGTGCAAGATGGTGAATATGCTTTAACGCAAGAACGTATTGTTCGTTGGTTAGAGCAGCACCATAATGTTCCCGCCTCTACTATTACTCCAAGCTTATATTGGCACCAAGACCAACATGCTGTTAATCATATGATGCGTGTTGCCTGCGGTTTAGATTCTTTAGTACTAGGTGAACCGCAAATTTTAGGGCAAATGAAACAAGCCTATAACCAAGCTAAAGCAGCGGGTTCTATGGAATTGGTCATGGACCGACTTTTTCAGCGCACTTTTGGTGTTGCTAAACAAGTTCGTACTGACACTGAAATTGGCGCAAGTGCCGTTTCTGTTGCTTTTGCTGCAGTAAACTTAGCCAAGCATATTTTTGCTAGCCTAGATAAAGCCCGTGTACTACTTGTTGGTGCTGGTGAAACCATTGAGTTGGTGGCTAAGCACCTATACGAAAATAATGTCGGTCATATGACCGTGGCTAACCGTACATTAAGCCGTGCGGAAAATATGGCCAAGCAATTTGGTGCTGATGTTATTACGTTAGCGCAAATTCCTGAAATGATGGCGAATGCTGATATTGTTATTAGTTCGACTGGCAGTACCTTACCTATTATCGGTAAAGGTATGGTGGAAAAAGCATTAACGAAAAGAAAGCATCGGCCAATGTTTATGGTAGATTTGGCTGTTCCTCGCGATATTGAAGAACAAGTTTCCGATTTAGAAGATGTATTTCTTTATACTGTTGATGACTTGCAAAGTATTATTGCTAAGAATTTAGAAAATCGTCGTAAAGAAGCTGTTTTAGCTGAAGAAATTGTTTCAGACCAGTCATCGAGCTTTATGTCATGGTTACGTGGTTTGAATACTCAAGATACGGTAATTTCTTATCGTAAGCAGTGTTTAGATAACCGAGATCAGCTGATAGAAAAAGCCATGCAGCAATTAGCCGCGAATAAAAAGCCTGAAGCAGTGATTGCCGAACTTGCGACTAAGTTAACCAATAAGTTTATGCATGCACCAACTAGTGCTATTCAATCTGCTGCTCAAGGTGGTGAATTAGATAGACTTGTTTACCTACGTGATATTTTTAATATTGATCATCAAGAATAGCCATTAAGTTATTATTAGTGCTGTTAGGCGTTGAAAGCCATTAACGATTCTTGCTGTTCACCCTTCACAAACATTGAAACTCAACGCTAAGCTCTTTATACTGCCCGCATGCTTTTCTAGCTTGAATAAACTACTGCTATTTACCTGCTGAGTTGAATATAATGTGCGGGTAATTCATCAATTATTGACTATATAAGATCATTTAATGAATAAATCTGTTTATCAAAAACTTGAGATACTTGTCGAGCGCTTTGAAGAAGTTCAAGCCTTGCTATCTGATCCGGAAACTATTTCGAATCAAGAAAAATTTCAGGCCTTATCGAAAGAATTCTCCCAACTAGAAGTGGTTACTTCTGCTTTTCATGCTTATCAAGAAGCCGAAGATGATTTTGCCACTGCTGAAGAAATGCTCAAGGATGATGATCCTGATATGCGCGAAATGGCGCAAGAAGAGTTTAAAGCAGCTAAAAAAGCGGTAGAAAAAATGACCGACGAGCTGCAAATATTACTTTTGCCACGCGATCCAAAAGACGATAACAATTGTTTTCTAGAGATTCGTGCCGGCGCTGGTGGTGATGAAGCAGCAATTTTTGTTGGTGATTTATTTCGTATGTACAGCCGTTATGCTGAAAAGCAAGGTTGGAAAATTGAATTAATGAATTCTAATGAAAGTGAGCAAGGTGGCTTTAAAGAGGTTGTGGTTAAAGTGAACGGTGAAGGTGTTTATGGGCAGATGAAATACGAGTCTGGCGGACATCGTGTGCAACGTGTACCTGAAACCGAATCACAAGGCCGTGTTCATACTTCTGCATGTACTGTTGTGGTAATGCCTGAAATTCCAGCTTCAGAAGCGATTGAAATTAACAAAGCTGATTTGAAAGTTGATACTTTCCGAGCATCAGGCGCGGGTGGACAGCACGTTAACAAAACCGATTCAGCAATTCGTATTACGCATATTCCATCAGGTGTTGTGGTTGAATGTCAGGACCAACGTTCTCAGCATAAAAACAGAGCACAAGCGATGTCAGTATTGCAAGCTCGTTTACAACAAGCTGAAGATGAAAAGCGCCGCAGTGCTGAAGAGTCTTCTCGTCGTAATCTAGTGGCGAGTGGTGACCGTTCTGAACGTATTCGTACCTATAATTTCCCACAAGGGCGTATGAGTGATCATCGTATTAACCTGACACTTTACCGCTTAAATGAAATTATGGAAGGTAGCTTGCAATTGGTATTAGAGCCAATAATGCAAGAAAGCCAAGCTGACTTATTAGCAGAGCTTGCTGAGCAAAACTAGTGTCTGAGTTAGCTACACCGCAATTGTTATCGGTTGAACAATTATCATCGATGGCAATTGCGAAATTAATTGCCTACGGACAACAACGTTTATTAGCTACTTCTGATAGTGCTAAATTAGATGTTGAGCTACTCATTTGCTTTGTTATTGATAAGCCAAGAACCTATTTGTTGACTTGGCCTGAGCAAACATTGTCATTAACGCAAACAACACAATTTGTTGAGTTGTTATTGCGCCGTATTCAAGGTGAACCGATTGCTTATATCGTTGAAATGCGAGAATTTTGGTCATTGCCTTTACAAGTTTCCCCTGCCACGTTAATTCCTCGACCTGATACTGAAGTTTTAGTTGAACTGGTACTAAATAATCATTCAGCTGAGGGGATGAGTTGCTTAGATTTAGGAACAGGAACAGGTGCAATTGCATTGGCATTAGCTTCAGAGCAGGGCTCTTGGCAAATAGATGCGGTAGATTTTAGCCATGATGCTGTTGCGCTAGCAAAAACCAATGCCAGTAATTTGAATTTAGCGCAGGTTAATATTTTTCAAAGTGATTGGTTTAGCGCCGTTGCCGAAAATAAGCATTACGATGTAATTGTTAGCAATCCTCCTTATATCGATGAACAAGATCACCACCTAGCGCAGGGCGATGTAAGGTTTGAACCTAAAACTGCCTTAGTTGCTGATGATAGCGGTTTAGCGGATATAAAAATTATTGTCAGCCATGCGCGAAATTACTTTAACCAACTAGGTTATTTGTATATTGAACACGGTTTTGAACAAAGTATTGCGGTGCAAAATATTTTGGCTGAACACGGCTATAAAAAAATTCAAACCTTTAAAGATTACAACGATAATGACAGGATCACCTGTGGTTGTTTTATCATTGATTAAGAATTAAAAGTTAACACACAATAAATATAACAATAAATGGAGAATTCTGTGCTTAAACACTTACATATGACAGTTGCTGCAATCAGCATATTACTTTTTACTTTTCGTTTTGCCTTAACCTTGGTTAACTCTGAAAAATTAACCTTGAAATGGTTGAAAATTGCTCCACATATAATCGACACATTATTGTTGGGGTTAGGTATAGCTTTATCAATAAAGCTAGCAATTAATCCCGCGGAGCAGTTGTGGTTAGCTGAAAAGCTATTCGCCGTTGTAGCCTACATTTTTACTGGCTATTACACATTAAAGCTCGCTCGTAACCGTACCATGCAAATCATTGGGTTTTTAGGTGCGTTAGGCTGGGTTATGTTGATTGTGCGCATCGCAATGAGCAAAGAAACCGTATTTTTAGCTGGCTTGTAAGCGACTAAAATAAAATTTTACTATTGAAAGAGAATTCATGAACGATTTGTTGTTGTCAGAAATTAAATCTGAACAAAATGAGCCATTACAAACTTTCTTGTTATTAGAAGAATATATTTTTGGCACAAGTGATTCTGGTGTTAGTGAGCTAGATGACTTAGTCAAATTGTGCCAAGAAGAAACAGATAAAGTAGAAGAGCCAATTGAAAAAGCAGAAGTGCTGATTAATACCTTGTTTGTTGACCAGCTTTTTATTGATAAGCGCTTACCTGTTTGGCCGACTATCGCACATCAATTATCACCAGCGCTTAACCATAAGTTAATTTCGCCAACATTAAAAGCAATATTGATTGCTCATATCGCTAATGCTTGTGACTGTAAAACAGACATTGTTTTTGTGCCTGAAAAAGCGATGATCAGAATTGTTTGTGATGAGCATTATGCGATTATATTTGACCCAGTAACTGGTGAGTCGCTAAATTGGCATGAGTTAGATGCTCGTATGAGTGAGATTTCAGGCGACCCATTTGAAATACAAATGGATGTAATGAAGTCAGAAAGCCTGGTGCTTGAGCATATTACTAGCTTAAAAACGGCTTTTATTCGTGAACAGGCCTACGACAATGCGTTGAAGTGTGTTGATATGCTATTAGCATTGAATCCTAATGACCCGTTTGAGCGCCGTGACCGAGGCTTTTTATTGCATCAACTTGATTGCTTTAAAGTCGCTTACGATGATTATCAATATTTTGTTGAGCAATGCCCGAAAGATCCCGCTGCTCAACTGTTAAAACTACAACTAGATAAAATCTCAATTTCAGATACGATATTGCACTAATAAACGTTAATACTTTGCGTGAGCAAATAAGCGCGACAAAAAGCAATGTCATAAGCTATACCAATTGGTATTTTACCCAATAAAAGGATAAGTAATGCAAGATACAGTTGTGGCGAATGCGCCATTAATTACTAACGACGCGACCGTTCTCGGTATTTTAGCGCTGATTTTAGGTTTCGTATTTTATACCTCTAATAGCAGTAATGCTGCTTGCCGCTCATTTTATAAATATGTACCTGCATTATTAATGTGTTACTTGTTGCCTTCTTTGCTTAATACTTTCGGTATTGTAAGTGCTGATGTTAGCCAAGTTGATGAAGTGGCAAAATACTATTTACTACCGGCATGTTTAGTTTTATTAACTTTAAGTATTGATATTAAAGCGATTGCCGGCTTAGGTAGTAAAGCCGTTATTATGTTTTTAACTGGTACTGTCGGCGTGATTATTGGCGGTCCTCTTGCTTTGTTAATTGTTTCTGCTGTATGGCCTGAATTAATTGGTGTTTCTGGACCTGACGCGGTATGGCGTGGTATGGCTGCACTTGCTGGTAGTTGGATTGGTGGTGGCGCAAACATGCTTGCTATGAAAGAGATCTACGGCGCAGACGGTAAAATATTTACCATCATGGTGACAGTTGATATCGTAGTAGCAAATATTTGGATGGCAGGTTTGCTTTATATGGCCGCTAACCATAAACGCATTGACGCTAAAAATGGCGCCGACACTTCAAGTATTGACCGCTTAGTTGAGAAAGTTGAAGCTCACACTCGCGCAAACTCTAAAACACCAGAATTAAAAGATTACATGCTTATATTGGCTGTTGGTTTAGGTGCTGCAGGCATGGCACATTTGGCAGCTGATTACTTAGTACCATTCTTTCAAACCAATTTCCCTGAACTGAAGAAATTTAGCTTACACAGCAAATTATTTTGGATCATTGTTTTAGTGACTAGCATTGGCTTGGCATTATCTTTTACTAAAGTAAGAAACCTAGAATCAGTAGGTGCTTCAAAAGTCGGCAGTAGCTTCCTTTATGTTTTAGTGGCAACGATTGGCTTGCATATGGATATTTCTCAAATTGTAGAAGCACCTAAATATATGGTGATTGGTCTAATTTGGATGGCAGTACACGTAATCTTATTATTTGCAGTTGGTAAGTTTATTAAAGCACCGGTGTTTTATTTAGCTGTTGGTAGTAAAGCTAATATTGGTGGTGCGGCATCTGCACCTGTTATTGCTTCAGCATTCCATCCGTCACTTGCGCCAGTAGGTGTTTTGTTAGCAGTACTCGGTTATGCATTAGGTACTTATATGGCATGGTTATGTGGACAACTATTGAGAATTGTCGGTAGCTAAAGCAATAACTAATATAGGGCTAATTATTTAGCCCTAAGATAAATTTTGGAAAATATTATGTCAAAGCAATTAATTACACTTGGCGATATTGATATCGCAAATGATAAGCCGTTTGTATTATTTGGCGGTATGAATGTACTTGAGTCTCGTGACTTAGCAATGACTATTGCTGAGCATTATGTTGAAGTGACACAAAAATTAAATATTCCTTATGTATTTAAGGCGTCATTTGATAAAGCAAATCGTTCATCTGTTAGTTCATATCGTGGTCCTGGCTTAGATGAAGGCTTAAAGATTTTTGAAGAAATAAAATCAACCTTTAATGTTCCCGTAATTACTGATGTACATGAGTCTTATCAAGCGGCTCCTGTTGCTGAAGTTGCTGACATTATTCAGTTACCGGCGTTTCTTGCTCGTCAAACTGATCTTGTCGTAGCAATGGCAAAAACTAATGCCATTATCAATGTTAAAAAGCCGCAGTTTCTTGCTGCTCATGAAATGCGTCATATCATCAATAAGTTTGGTGAAGCGGGTAACGAAGATATTATTCTTTGTGAACGTGGCAGCTGCTTTGGCTATAACAACTTAATTGTTGATATGTTAGCGATGGATGAAATGAAAAACTACGCACCTGTGATGTTTGATGCTACCCATGCATTACAACAACCTGGTGGTCGTGCAGACTCTGCTGATGGCCGACGCGCTCAAGCATCACAATTAGCGCGAAGTGGTATGGCAATTGGTATCGCCGGTTTGTTTATTGAGTCTCATCCAGATCCATTAACAGCGAAGTGTGATGGCCCATGTGCATTACCATTAGATAAACTTGAGCCATACTTAGCGCAAATGAAATCATTAGATGATTTAGTTAAAGGTTTTGAGCCGCTAATTACAGGATAGTTTCATTAAATTACTTGCATAAAAAAGAGCGCTAATCAGCGCTCTTTTTGTATGGAACTTCTGCTTAGTACTTTCAGTCGATAACTTCATCCGACTCCTTAAACCTAAAGAAAATTTAAGAAATCGGCATAAATATTGAAATAAGTATTTAGCTTTTATCTAAATGATGAAAGTCAATGTTTTCAATGTTTTTTCCAGCATTTGCATCATTAAATACCGATTCATCGAATTGGTCTTCAGATTTACCAACTACAACGGTTACCATACTATCGCCGGTAACGTTTACTGCAGTTCGTGTCATATCTAGTAAACGATCAACACCAATAATTAAAGCGATGCCTTCTACTGGTAATCCTACTTGTTCTAACACCATTGCTAGCATAATTAAGCCAACGCCAGGAACACCAGCCGTTCCGATAGATGCTAGTGTCGCTGTTAGTATCACCATTAAGTAATCAGTTAACGTTAGGTCTTGAGCAAACACCTGCGCAATAAATACTGTAGCAACACCTTGCATGATTGCCGTACCGTCCATATTGATCGTAGCGCCAAGCGGTACGGTAAACGAAGCAATGGAGTTTTTAACGCCCATTTTCTTGGTTGTTGTTTCTAGGGTAATTGGCAATGTTGCGTTGCTACTTGATGTTGAGAAAGCAAATATAGCGGTATCGCGCATTTTCTTTAAAAATATTAATGGATTTAATCCGGTTAACAATTTCAGTAAAACAGGGTAGGTAACAAAGGCATGTAATAATAAGGCAAATACTACAACAAAGAAGTATTTTAACAAGTTCCCAAAAGTGCTTAATGAAACATCAGTAAACAGACCTGCTAGTAAACAGAATACGCCATAAGGTGCTATGTTCATCAAAATAGTAACAAGGCGCATGATAACTACGCTCATATCCTCAAATAATGAAGCGATGCGCTCACCTGCTTTACCGGAAAGTGCGATTGCTATACCAAACAATAATGCGAAGATAATGACCTGCAACATATTACCTTTCGCAAAAGCGGCAAAAGGGTTACTTGGGAACATTTGAATAATAACTTGCGCAAGTGATGGCGCTTCACGGCTAGCAAAAGTTGTTCCTGCCGTCATATTAACCCCTTCGCCAGGGCTAACAAGCAACGCTAAAGTCATAGCGAAACTAATCGCGATAGCAGTAGTTAATAGGTATAAGCCAATAGCCTTACCGCCAATTCGTCCAAGCTTAGTGGTATCTTTTAATGAGCAGGTACCACAAATCAAAGAAACGAAAACTAGTGGCACTACGAGCATTTGCAAACTAGAAATGAATATTTGCCCACCGACTTCAAATATACCGTCAACTAAGAAGCCACGTAATGAAAGGTCAAATAGGTATAAGGGAATTACAGCGTCAGTGCCGTTGGGCATTAACCATTGTAAAATTGTGCCAACGAGGATACCTGCAACCATGCCAGTAACAATTCTCGTCGTTAAACTTGCTTGCTTTTTTTCAGTCATATTATTCTAGTTTTAGTAAGCGATATCGTATTATGTTGCCGCAGAGAAAAGAAATCAAATGATTAGCCTATATTGCTGAACTCAATGAAATTATGTTTTTTTTTGTAATCAGTGACCTTTTTAGAAAAATTCAGTTAAGATGGCAGTAGTTGATAATAAAAATTACCAGGGAGATGCTTTTTATGGCGCTACTTCAACGCTTTAGTTTTGTTTTACTGTTTGCAACTTTACTCAGTTTAGTGGGTTGTGGAGGCAGTAGTGGCGGGTTTGATGAAACCCCAGACGGTGGCGATGGTACCACACCTGACGCTATTACAATTTCATTGGTTATTTCTGATAAAGATGTGGCTCAAGCTACTCCTGCTGTGTTAACTGCAACTGTTATGCAGGGAACTACACCATTATCTGGCAAACTTGTAACCTTCTCGATTGACAACATTAACTTAGCAAGTTTTGAAACTGATGTTAGTACTAGTAGTACTAATAGTAGTGGTGTAGCTGTTATAACTTTGTTGGCTGGTTCAAGTAGTGGTTCAGGTATTATTACTGCAAGTGTAGATAGTATTGAGTCATCGCCAGTAGCCTTTGACAGTGCCGGTGATGGTGGCGCAACAGGCGAACCTGTTGCTAATGAAATTAGTTTATTTGCGAGTAGTCAACAAATAGCATCAAGTGGTAGTGATGAAGTTGCATTAACAACTATTGCCAAAGATGATAATAATAACCTTGTTGCAGGTGTGACGGTGACATTTAGCGCATCATCAGGGCAAATTGAAGTTGTTAACTCTGTAACGGGTGACGATGGCCAAGCGACAGCAATATTAAAAACAAATAATGAACCCGCTAATAGAATCATAACTGTGACATCACAAGCAGGTCAGGTTATGGATACTGTAGATGTTCAAGTGACCGGCACATCAATTAACTTAACTGGCTCGTCTTCTTTAGCTATAAACGACGAGAATAGCTTTTTTATTCAAGTGCTAAATTCTGATAGTGTTGGTATTCCAAACATTACGGTTAACCTTTCTTTATCTGATACTGCAAGTGGCAGTGTTGCGGATATAAATATTCCTGCTTCAATTACTACTGATATTACCGGTCAGGCAAGTTTTTCTGTGGTTGGCTCCACGGGAGGAAGTAATACTATAATTGCAAATGCTGCAGGTGCTATTACTTCACATGATGTAACCGTTCAAGCAGACTCATTTTTGTTTAGCAGCTTTAATAACGGCCAACAATCTGTCGACCCTGCTGTAAGTAGTTTACCCGATGTACTGTTAACTAATAGTGCGACGATTGAGCTCACTTGGATGCAATCTAATGCACCGATAGCTGACGGTACTACCGTAAGCTTTACTTCAACGAGAGGGACGGTAAATCCAACTACTGCGACAACGTTAAACGGGAAAGTATCTACTAATATTACCTCGACTAATGCAGGTAAAGCTTTAGTAACCGTTACAGGAACAGACGGCAGTATTAGCCTTAACAACCAATTAGAATTTGAGTTTGTTGCAGAAACAGCTAATACAATTACAGCACAGGCATCTCCTAGTTCAATAGCGCCGAACGGTGATACATCTACAATCTCTGTTATTGTTAAAGATCTAAATGGAAACCTTGTCAAAGGAAAAACTATTGAATTCACGCTAACTGACACTAATGGAGGCTCTATTTTACCTGCTACAGCTGTTACAGATAGCAATGGTAGTGCTAGCACGGTTTATACATCAAACTCTGTATCAGCCCAAGATGGAGTGTCTATTAAAGCAACGGTTCAAGAATTACCTAGCTTGTCAGACACAGTCACTTTAACCGTTGCAGAAAGAGAGCTATTCATTGCCATAGGTACAGGTAATGAAATTGAAGAACCAAGTATTACGACTTATAACAAGCAATATTCAGTATTTGTTACAGATGTTGACTCAACACCACAAGCTAATGTAAAACTTACTGTCTCTGCTGTTCCACAAGCCTACTATAAAGGTTTTTGGGCTAAAGCATTCGATGAAAATGGTGATTTTGTTCAGTGGGAAGCAAGGCATTTTGCTCGATGCTTGAATGAAGATCTTAACACTGATGGTATTTTAGATGCTGGTGAAGATACTAATGGTAGCGGTACATTAACGCCTGGTAACGTTGTTGCAGCTTTAGGTGAGGTAACTACAGATGAATTTGGACAAGCAGTTATTGATATCCGTTACGCACAAAGTTTTGCTAATTGGGTCGATGTCGATTTAATTGTCAGTTCAAAAGTAGCCGGCACTGAAAGCTTCACTCATACTGTTTTTAATTTGCCAGTGTCTGGATCAGATGTTTCTGATGAAGGTACTTCACCTCCAACTGCAGGAATAGGACTTGTAGGTCCGTTTGGTTTTATAGGTGACTGTACAGTTGTAGAATAATCAAGCATTGAATAATAAAAAAGCCGCTTTTAAGCGGCTTTTTTATTAGTAATATTTAACTAATTTTTTAAACTATTACTTATTCATCTCTTCAATCAAAAATGCAGAAATCTCTGCACCAGCGGCTAATGTTTTGTCGCGGCTAGCTTCACCTAATCCTGTACTATCAGTGAAAGGGGCAATTTCCATCATGTCAGCGCCTGTAATAGGGCATTGAGCGGCCACAGCACGTAATATTTTCATTGCTTCGCTAGGAGATAACCCATCAGGCTCAGGTGTACCTGTTGCCGCTGCATACGTTTCATCTAATGCGTCTATGTCAAAACTTACATACACTTCATCAATATTGTCTGCTTTAAGTTGGGCTACAATTTTTTCAATCACGGTATCAACACCTTGCTCTTTGACTTCGTGAGCCCAGTGTTGCTTAACGCCAAATGTTTCTTCCCAATGTGATTTAGGCTTGCCACTTGAACGTATCCCCACTTGAATTAGGTCACGATTATCAGTTAAGTCATCTAAAACGTGTGTACACCATGAACCAAAACATAAATCTATGCCTAAACGCTCAACTAATAAATCAGTATGCGCGTCAAAGTGAACAATCGCCGCACGCTTACCTTGTTTCTTTTTCGCTTGTAAATAAGCTTTAGTTAGCGGGTAACTCACTGAGTGATCGCCGCCAATGCCAAAAATTCCTTTTTTCGGGAATTCAGCGTAAAAGTCATGTAGTACATCTTCAGTAATCGTTAGCGGGCTAACAGCGTATTCACTTTCAGGGTTTTGATAAAGTGCTTTACGACAATTTGATAATGTTGCTTCATTTAAGTATTTGTCATGTAGTAAATGAGGGATAACACGAACATCACCTAAGTCAAATGCGGTTAAATTTGGGTATTGCTGTAATAAAGTTGAGCGAACAAATAATGGCCCCCAGTTAGCTCCACGTAAAATTCCGCCACCACAATCAGAAGCAATACCTAATAGCACGGCATTACCTGATTCTGGTAAAGTCTCAACGCTTGCTTGCCAAAGCGCGTCAATATTATCCGATTGCCCAAAAAGTGCATTATGCAATTGTTCTTTACGTTCTTTAGCGGTATTGACGGTAAATACGCCGTTACCTGGTGGACATAAACATTGAGTGATTTTATTCTTAAATGCTGGCCATGAAGTTGTCATATATATTCTCTTCCTATTAAAAGGTATTGAAATTCACTTAAATGAACGCAAACTACCTGGAGTGATTGTAAAAAAATGTAATTACTGGCGAGAAACTAAAGTTATTTAAGCTTTAGCTCTTAAATTATTATAAAAAGTCGATTATGATGGCGCCGAAAAATTCGTATCATTATAGCGAAAAGTAGTAAAAAGGCACATATATAAAAAATTATTGCTTGTCAGCTTGCTAAATTACAGATATATCTAATAGTAATTTTAGTCTCAAACTTAATTTTACGTCTCAGCTTTATTCACTTATACAATTTTTGTTAGGTATTTTGCTCGCGCAATATCTAGCGACATGGTGCAAAACCTTTGACGAGACTGACAATGGTCAGCTTAGTAGGAATATAGAATAATATGGCAAAATCTCTGGTAATTGTGGAATCGCCGGCCAAAGCGAAAACAATTAACAAGTACCTTGGTAAAGATTTTATTGTGAAATCTAGTGTCGGTCATGTACGTGATCTACCACATAGTAGCACTGGTAAAAAGGTAGCGGCTAAATCTCCTGCAGAAGTGCGAAAAATGGCACCTGAAGCAAAAGCAAAATATAAAGCCAAACGAGATAAACAAGCACTTGTTAATCGTATGGGAATTAATCCTGATAAAGATTGGGAAGCGAATTACCAAATATTACAAGGCAAAGAAAAAGTTGTTGCTGAATTAATCAAACTTGCTGGCAATGCCGACACTGTCTATCTCGCAACCGATTTGGATCGCGAGGGAGAGGCGATTGCTTGGCATTTAAAAGAAATTATCGGCGGCGATGAAGATAAATATAAACGCGTTGTTTTTAATGAAATAACCGAGAATGCCATCCAACAAGCATTCTCAACTCCTGGTGAATTAAGTATGCCAGGCGTAAATGCTCAACAAGCGCGACGTTTTCTAGACCGCGTTGTTGGCTTTATGGTGAGCCCATTACTTTGGAAAAAAGTTGCCCGTGGTTTATCTGCTGGTCGAGTTCAGTCAGTTGCAGTTAAATTAGTGGTTGAAAAAGAACGTGAAATTAAAGCCTTTGACCCGAAAGAATTTTGGGAAATTAGCGCTGATACAAAAACGGCGTCAGGTTTAGACTTTCCGTTAGATGTTACTCATGAAAATGGTAAAGCGTTTAAGCCAACCAATGAAGCCGAGACTAATAACGCTTTAGCAACATTAAATAGTTCGCCATTTACGGTTAATAAAAGAGATGATAAACCGTCTAAAAGTACGCCTTCAGCACCGTTTATCACTTCTACGCTGCAACAAGCAGCAAGTACTAAATTAGGCTTTGGTGTTAAACGTACTATGGGCTTAGCTCAACGTTTATATGAAGCGGGTCATATTACTTATATGCGTACCGATTCAACCAACTTAGGTAAAGATGCAGTTGAAATGTGTCGTAGCTATATTAGTGATAATTTTGGTGATAATTACTTGCCAGAAAAAGCTAAGGTTTATAGTAGTAAAGCCGGCGCACAAGAGGCTCATGAAGCTATTCGCCCGTCAAATGTGAAAATTGAATCTGCCTTTATGGAAGGCATTGAAGCAGATGCGAAAAAACTGTACGACCTTATCTGGCGTCAATTTGTTGCTTGTCAAATGACCGCAGCACGCTACACGGTAAGTACTATTACCGTTGGTGCATCTGGTTTTGACTTAAAAGCTAAAGGTCGTGTCATGCAATTTGATGGTTGGACTCGTGTTCATCCACAATTATCTAAAGGTGACGATAAACACTTACCTGATTTATCAGTTGGTGAAGTGTTAACACTTGAGCAATTAAACCCAACCCAACACTTTACTAAGCCGCCAGCACGTTTTGGTGAAGCATCATTAGTTAAAGAGTTAGAAAAACGCTCAATTGGCCGTCCTTCGACTTATGCGTCAATTATTTCTACCATTCAAGACCGTGGTTACGTACGTTTAGAAACAAAACGTTTTTATGCTGAAAAAATGGGCGAAATCGTTACTGACAGCTTATCTGAAAGTTTCAAAAATTTAATGAGTTACGACTTTACTGCCAACATGGAACAAGAGCTTGATGAAGTAGCTGATGGTAAAGCAGATTGGAAAGACGTACTTAACGGTTTCTATAAAAACTTTACCAAGCAATTAGGTAAAGCCGATATGCCAACTGAAGAAGGTGGCATGCGCAATAACGAACCAGTATTAACGGATATTGATTGCCCAACCTGTGGACGCAAAATGGGCATTCGTACAGCACAAACTGGTGTCTTCTTAGGTTGTTCTGGTTATGCTTTACCACCGAAAGAACGTTGTACCACTACGATGAACTTAACAGCTGGTGAAGAAGCGGTAAGCGTATTAGCGGAAGACCAAGAAACAGAAGCATTACGCGCAATGCATCGTTGTTCTAAATGTAGTACAGCAATGGACAGCTATTTAATTGATGAAACTCGTAAATTACATGTTTGTGGTAATAACCCTGTTTGTGACGGTATTGAAGTTGAAAAGGGTGAGTTTAAAATTAAAGGTTATGACGGACCTATTTTAGAGTGCGACCGTTGTGAATCAGAAATGGAGCTTAAATCAGGCCGTTTCGGTAAGTACTTTGATTGTACTAATGATGAATGTAAAAATACGCGTAAATTATTAGCAAGTGGTGAAGCCGCGCCGCCGAAAGAAGATCCTGTGCAGTTACCTGAATTACCTTGTGAGAAATCTGAAGCTCATTTTGTATTAAGGGATGGCGCAGCGGGTATATTCTTAGCAGCTAATACTTTTCCTCGTTCACGCGAAACGCGTGCGCCTAAAGTGGAAGAGCTACAACGTTTTAGAGATAGAATTTCGAGTAAATTTTACTATTTAGCTGATGCTCCTGCGAAAGATCCTGAAGGTAATTTAGCGGTTGTTCGCTATAGTCGAAAGACAAAAGAACAGTACGTTATGACCGAAATTGATGCCGGTGAAGCTAAAGCTAAGGCGACTGGTTGGAATGCTAAATATATTGATGGTAAGTGGGTTGAAGAGTTAGCAAAGAAAAAGGCTAAACCTAAAGCGAAACCAAAAGCTAAGCCTAAGGCAAAAGCTAAAGATAAAGCTGAGTAGTTGGTTTTATTGCTAAAAAAAGCGCTCATTGAGCGCTTTTTTATGTTCAGGCCATTCTCAGACTTCCTGCCTTTCAAGGCATTAGTGTATCCATACACGTCGATGAACGGTCAGTTTTTTTGTATCAAGCTAAGCTAAGTCCCTACATTTATGTAGGGACTAATGGCGAATATATTGTTGTTCTTGGTAATCCTTAGTTTTACGTTAAATACGTTCTATATGCTGAGTTGAAAGAGTGCCACTTCTTAAAGGGAATGATACAGGGATGAAAATGAACGTAGATGTTTATTCTTCGTTTAAAAAACTATTCACTAAACTCTATAGTATCAATTACTCTTCTTGCCTCGGCAATAGTGCAGTCAGTGCGTTGCATAAGCTCTGTGACGGTAATTCCTGGTTTTTTAAGGGCAATGCTAACTAACATATCAAAGCCTAAGTTTTTGCGCTGTTTAGACAGGTGAGTTGCAACCCATTGCCAACTTGCCTCTTCGCTTGTTTCTATAACAGAAATTGTTTGCTCTAGTTGTTCAAATGTGGCCTTTAATTGCCAATTACGAGAACGGCCAATACGATTAAGTTCACAACCTTGTTCACGAATGAGGGTTTTAATAGCGTAGGCTTTTAATACACGACGCAGAAAAGAGGGCAGGGTAATATATGGAATATGGTTTCTTGGTGTTTTCATTATTTGAACGCCAAAAATAAAAGCCAGCAATAACGCTGGCTCATTTTATTAGGGATTAAATTACCATTTTTTCTTCGGTTGAAATAGTAAGTCTAAATCATCTTCTTCATCTTTCGCCTTCTTCGCAGCGTCTTTAGCATTAGTGTTTTTCAATGATGAGGTTATGTCTTCTAAAGTGTCTTGAATTTCATCACGTTTAGTTTTGCAATACTCTGTTTGAATTGGACTTTCAGCAATAGTTTGTAAGGCTTTCTCAAAGTACTGACGTGCAGAGCCTAACATTTCTTTCTGATGCGCCATGTTACCGCGTTTTTGTAAGCTTTCAACGCCAATTTTTAATTGAATAGCACCAAGTTTCTGATCTTCTTGGGTGAAGGTTTGTGCGTCTAAATTACCTTTCGTTTGCTCTGATTTAATTGTCACTCTTAATTTTTTTATACATTGTAAAATGCCAACTAAATGTTGTTCGTTATCAGGTAAGGCAAAGTTTTGCTCACCTGCTGGGGCATTATTTTCTTTTGTTGCTTTTGCTCTAGCTTCAATTTCTTGTACGCGTTTAGCAATTTGCTTATTCTCAGGCATGATCTTAGCCATAGCTTTAGCCGCATTTAAGCTACGATTATTTAAAATTTCAATTAAGGTTGGACTGCTAGGCAGGTTAGCCATACTTAAAATTAATTCTTCCGACTCATCTATTATGGCTTTTTGTTTGGCGACTCGAGTACGCTTTTCTTGTTCTAATTTTTCTTTATGCTGCTGTATTGCACTGACTACCACGACAATGATAATTAAAGCGATAATTAAAGCGATGATAATGAACATGTTTAATTCTCTATTTTGAAAAATATAATTTACTGATGTAGCAGTCTACAAAAATTGTTAAGTGAAGCAAAGGATAAAGCCTTATCTTTTGCGATATTCACATTAATTTAAAACATATGTTTAAAAGTGGCCATTTAAAGGTGAATTTTCAGGTATAAAATAGCGCAATTAAGTCACATGAATATTTATTGACCAAAAAGTAAAAATAATATGGAATAAATTTTGATTTAAGTATATATTTTTGGAATAAGAAAATTCAGAACCACAACTATGAAACTGCAGCAACTCCGTTATATCGTAGAAGTTTTAAATAATAATTTAAATGTTTCCGCCACCGCCGAAAGTTTATTCACTTCCCAGCCAGGTATTAGTAAGCAAGTTAGAATGCTTGAAGATGAATTAGGCATCCAAATTTTTGGTCGCAGTGGTAAACACTTAACCCATGTAACATCTGCGGGTAACGAAGTGATAAATATTGCGACAGAGATACTTTCTAAAGTTGAAGCAATTAAAGCCGTTGCAAGTGAGCATACAAAGCCTGATGAAGGAAAGTTACGTATTGCTACCACGCATACTCAAGCTCGCTATGCTTTGCCTGAAGTTATTCAGGGCTTTATGAAAAAATATTCTAAAGTTTCATTGCACATGTACCAAGGTACACCGGCGCAAATTAGCGACGCATCGAGTAAAGGCGAAGCTGATTTCGCTATAGCGACAGAATCTTTGCATTTATATAACGATTTAGTGATGTTGCCATGTTATCACTGGAATCGCAGTATTATTGTTAAACCCGATCATCCATTGGCGACAAAATCTAATATAACAATTGAAGATATTGCTAAATATTCTTTAGTAACCTATGTTTTTGGTTTTACTGGTCGCTCTGAGCTTGATACCGCTTTTAGTAAAATAGGTGTTGAACCAAAAATTGCTTTCACGGCTACCGATGCAGACGTGATTAAAACTTATGTTAGGTTAGGTGTAGGGGTTGGTGTTATTGCGAGTATGGCAATGGAGCCAGGTATTGATGATGACTTAGTCACTATTGACGCTAGCCATTTATTCTCTCCTAGCACGACTAAAATTGGTTTTAGGCGCGGTACTTTCTTACGTGGTTATATGTTTGATTTTATTGAACGGTTTGCACCACACTTAAATCGAGACTTAGTCACTAGAGCGGTATTATTGAAAAATAACACTGAAATTGATGAAATGTTTGCAAATATTAAACTGCCAATACGTTAGTAAAATATTGCTTTAAGAATTGAGAAAACCGTATTAATTTAATACGGTTTTTTTATTTTAGGTACTAACTTTCAATTCATTCACCTTATCTTAGAAAGGTAATAAGTAGCTGAGTTTTATGAAAGTTTAAGTTTGTTATCCACCGAAAGCTTTTCACCGCCAATTAGCATCACAAATACTAATAAACTTCCCCATAAAATATGTTCATTGAGCGCTGCAGGGCTGATATCAATTAAGCTAAGTACCGCAATGTAATTTACCACAAATAAACCAAGGGCAGACAAGCGGCTAAACAAACCTATTGCTAACAGTATTGGTAACACTATTTCACCAATTGTACCTGCCCATGCCGCAACTACCGGCGATAATAATGGTACTTCATACTCATACTCAAAAAGCATTAATGTTGACTCCCAATCACGCAACTTAGTAAGACCTGATTTGAAGAAAATACTAGCGACGTAAAGTCGGACAAATAGCATTGCCGGAATACGTAAGTAATCGCTGTAATCTAAAATTTGGTTGTGTAATGCTCTAACTTTTTGCAAAGCCATCATAAGTATTCCTCTTTTTTTTAAGTTATAAGGTAGTGTTTATAAATTTTGTGGGTTCAATTTTACTAATCAAGTCGAAGTTATGACGTTAACTTGGTGTGAGTAATGAAATTGAATGTATTAATTGCTGTTGAATTGCTTGTGGTAGCCAAGCAATAATTGAAAACTCTTCTTGATTAGTTTTGTCTAACGCACCACCAATACTGAGCGGCTGAACACTAGAAGGATGTTCAATACTTTCTGTCATAGTCGCCGATTGCCATAGCGCCAACCATTGGTATTCTTGCTGTGTAATTTGTTGATACTGCGCTTGAAAATTCGGTCGCCAAACAAGCAGGTAGTATTGACCCTTTTGATAATCAGTAAGCTGTTCGGCAATATCATTTAAGGTGCTGTGAGTGCTACCTTTATCAGCTTTGGTGCTTTTATGACTGTTGGTAATGTCAGTGATGATTAAATCAGCAGGGTAGTCGAGTTTTATCACCTTAAAGCCTGCAGCGAAATTAAGTTTTAGTTGATACGCGCCAACATCATTGAGCAATGATAAAGTCGTTAAATCTTTCTCAACATTTTCAGCACGCTCTGTATGGTGACAAGCAAAATCTAATGCGGCTATTGCCGCTAAAACTTCACTATTTGGTCGCGATTGTTGCTTGATAAAGTGTGGGAAATTGTCGCCCAACTCCCCCCAGTCAAATTGCGTTTTTAAGTGTTTTTGCAAATACTCTTTTACTAACTGAGAAAAGTCACTTTTGCCGATAAATGAATGTACGGTGGCAAAGGTAATGGCTAATGCTCTACTGGCATTGGCTAATAAACTGTGTTGATAAATACTCAACCCAGCTGCAGAAACATCGCTTAGGTTATGGGCGCTATTTTCTTGCAAAGGTTCTAACGAAAATATCGCAGATAGCATTTGTGATTGTTGTTGCTTAATATTCACGGATTTCACCTTCTTCAGGAGTTTTATCGCTGGTACTTTCTTCGTCAGTAGTTAAATAGCTATTTGTGAAAACATGCTTTGCTATGGCTCTCGCTTTATCGGCTTCAGCTATCAGTGTTGCCCAAGAAGGCAAGTCTTCATCCCATTCGATTAATGTCGCTACAGGGCCAAATTTTTCTAGCGCAAAGTGATACAAAGACCAAACATCATCTGATACTGGCTGACTATGGTCATCTATCATTAATTGCTGTGCGTCAACTTGCGTACAGCCTGCTAAATGTATTTCACCGACAAGTGATGACGGAATGTTTTCAAGCCACTGCTTCGCCAGTGCTAATACATTATTGTGTGCTGATGAATCAGATTGTTTGGCCATTAAAGTGACTAATGGTTGGTTGATGGCATTAACAATAAGGTTATTCAAATCAACTAATAATTTACAACCAGACTGTTGGCAAAGTTTCACTAAAAACTCGGCTTCACTGTAAGTTGAACCAGGCAATTCAATATAGGCAGACAAGTTTTCTACCAATATCTGTCGACCTAGCTGCGCTTGTGCTCGTTTAACATTACTGACCATAATGTTTAAGCTTTCATCGTTGAAAGGGACTGGTAGTAAATCACCTGCGTGTACATCTAGCCCTTGGCTTTCAGCCCAGCTAAAGCAGGCATGGTCTGATACTAATATTGGCTGATAACGTGCAATTAAATTACTGAGTTGCTCAAGCTGTTTTTGTGGTGCAGGTAACGCTGAGCCTAAACCTAATGATGTTGCATGTAAGCTAATTTTATAATGCTGACTTATATCGGTAAGTACTGCATGACTTACGCCGCCTTTAGCGAAAAAGTTTTCTGCATGTACTTCAATGAAGTCGATGTTAGCTGGAGAGTTTATGGCATCTTCAAAGTGAGTATGCCTTAAACCAACACCAATCAAGGGTAAGCTGTTTGGTGCTTTTTTGTTCAAGGAAAACATAGGTTTCTCCAGTAACATCGAAAAAGGGCAGGCCGTTATAGCGGCCTTTATTTAAGCGTTTTTCTTTACTAACGCACGAGCTTCTTTGCGTGTTAAGCCACCTTGGCTCTTACAAAGCCCTTTGGTCACTAAGCGCCACTCACCAGGATCGTTATCTACATTCGATTGTCCGGCGCAAGAGTGAGTACCCGCGATATTGCTACAGTCGTTTTGCCCTGCTAAAGATACGCCGTAGCATTTTTCTTTTTTGGCGCGCTTTTCTGCGGCATCAACATCGGAAATTACGCCTAGTGATAAAACTGCAGCTAATGCTGTTGATAATGCAAGGTTATGATTCATATGACTTTCCTCTAATTAATGTTCGTTTAACCATGCTAGTAACTCTTTTTTTGGCGCAGCGCCAACATGTTCAGATGAAACTAGTTTGTCTTTTAAAAGTAATAGCGATGGAATGCTCCGAATACCGTATTTTTGCGCTAAAACGGGCATGTCATCAATATTGACCTTAACAGCCTTCACACGGCTTGATTGTTCCCCTGCAACTTGCTCAAAAATTGGTGTCATTGCTTTACAAGGACCGCACCATGGCGCCCAAAAATCGACTAACACTTCGGTGTTTGACGCTAGAACGTCAGTAAAGTGTTGTTCACTTCTGATTTCTTCTACACTCATCGCTTTTCCTACTTACTTTTGTGGTTTTAATTTTGAAACTTAACTAAACATTTAACTAAATACTTAATTAAAACGATTTACTAAAGTGCTTTATTAAAGCTGGTCGGCAGCAACACTTTTAATGTCAGTCCAGTTTTCACTAGAAAGGTTTAAGTAACCTGGTACGTCAGTTAACCATTTCTTTTGTACATCTTTATTCAGATTCAAATACAATTTGTTATCGACAATTTTCCAGGCTAATGGATCCGTATCAAACTTCTTCTCCATTGCTACACCAAAGGCACAGTAACCACCGTATTGTGGTGCATATTTAGCAGGGCTTGCTTTAAACATATCGCGATTTTCTTCGTTGCTAAAACGATAGATACCGCCTTTATATGTTGCTGTGTAGCTAGCATTACCCATTTTAGGCGTCGACATTGTGAAGTAACTTACTGGGTCATAGCCTTTAATTGCTAAGTCGTTAGCATCAGCATTCATGTCGATGTCGGCGGCAAATGAAAGGCTGCTAGCAACTAAGATAGAACCCGCTAGAATTGTTTTTAAAGTTGTTTTAAACATGTTGTTTCCTAAATTTTGTTGGTTGTTAATGACGGGAGAAATAATAGTGTTGATTGACTAGTGAGTGGGATACAATCGTCCGCACTTTGAACCAAATCGTCCAAGTTGCGTATTTATGGACCATCTTTCACAAATAATTGACCGATTTAGCCTGCAAGCGGGGGTGTTTTACACCGGCAAGCTCTGTGGTTTGTCTCATTTTAATGAAGGGGCTGCGTTAGAAGGTCACATTCATTTATTGCGCAGTGGTACGCTTTCTATTGTCGGCTTAGATAAAGCCACCATAGTATTAGACAAGCCTTCAATTATTTTTCTGCCTAGGCCGGTTAAGCATGGCTTGCAGGCAAGAGACACAGACAATGCTGAACTTATCTGTGCAACAGTGACCTATGGTAGCAATAGCTCAAACTTATTAGCCGAAGCCTTACCTGACTTATTAATATTACCTTTAGCTGAGTCGCCATTTTTGCAAACCAATATTGATTGGATTATTGCCGAAGCGGGGCAAGAGCAACAAGGGCGCCAAGCGGTGATGAATCGTTTGATGGAAATATTCATTATCAATATGATGCGCTCGCTTATTACTAAAGGTGATATTGCCCAAGGTATGCTGGCGGGGTTAATGCACCCCCAACTGAAAAATGTTTTACAGCAATTACATAATCATCCAGAAGAACATTGGTCATTAGAAAAAATGGCTGGGTTGGCGTTAATGTCACGCTCAAAGTTTGCCGAAGTATTTAAAGGTGTTATTGGTCAAACACCTAATGATTACTTAGTCAGTTGGCGAGTAGGGGTTGCGCAGTCTTTATTAAAACAGGGTAAAAACGTTAGTATTGTTGCTAATAGTGTTGGTTATGAAACCGCTTCTGCCCTTGCGCGTGTTTTTAGAAAACAAACGAATATGTCGCCAAAAGAATGGCTAGAACAACAATAATTTTTTATGCTCCGTTTTAAAGTTTAGCGATGAAATTTAGTTATGAAAGTGTAATTACGGAGCTTAAAATAAATTAATCGCCTACCAATATTACTTCATTACCTCTAGGCGCTTTACTCAAATATCTCGTTTTATCTACTTCCTGAAGTCATATCTATTTGTGAAACTTTAATTGAAAGTATTGAGTGAATAGCCAAATAATCACTTCTGCATTTTAATGAAAACTTTATAGTTCCCAATGCCCTGATATTGTGGGATATTAATGTCGAATAAAAAATGTGTCTTTTATTCTTTTAGTACTAAGTAATTGACTGCTTTGTTTTTTAATAATCTAAAATGGAGTTTTTAATGAAAGCTATCGTGTTAATTTTTACCCTTATGTTTTCGGTATCAAGCCCAGCCAAAGAACTTGATTTAAGTAAATTTGCACAAACTTATTTCGATACCATGGTTGCGACTCAAGCGCCCAATGCAACAAAAGCTGATTTAGAAAACTATTTTTCCTTACTGACTGATGATGTAGGGCATTCACATTTGCCTTGGGTTACTGATGACTCTAGATTACCTGACGGTAAAGAAACGATGCGTAAGGGCATGTTATTTTATTTAGCGGTGCATACTGAATATAGTGCAGAGCTATTGGATGTATTTGTTTTTAATGACTCCGCTATCGCTATTCGTTATCGAAATAGTGCAAAAGGTATTCATCCTGAAAATAATCAGAAAATCGAATATACGCAAACGATGATGGAAGTTTTAGAGTTGGAAAACGGTAAAGTTGCCGTTATTCGAAAATATCACGAGTAACAAGTAATTGGCTTTTAGTGAGGTAATAAGCAATTAAAGGCCCAGGATTATTTTTTATAAGGAAGTTAAATGAAAATATTATTTACATGCTTAGCGTTATTACTAACGGGGTGTGCGACAACGTATTCACCCGTGCCAGAAAACTACCAAGGAGAAATATCTCAAATTGATAGCTCTGAAAAAAGGTGTTCAAGTGGAAAGGCTGATCTGTTTTATTTAAGTGAAGTGAATGGAAAAACTATAAGAAATTCATTGAGTGCAACGAGGAGTGCAACCTATGGACAGGGCTTTAATTTAACCACTAAGCTGCTCAAAACTGATGTTCCAGCCCAAGAAGCGACCTATAGTATTATTGGGAGAACAGAGCATGCTGCGCCAGTTCAGGCATTCTCTGATGAAGTATATGAAGTAAAAGGCGATATTATATTTACCCCTGAAGCCAACAAGGAATATATTGTTAAAGGTGTTTTAGGCGAGAGTTACTCAGCTGTTTGGATAGAGCTGAAAGAAACCGGTGAAGTAGTGCAATCAAAAATCGAAATTAATGGTAGCGCTGAACTAGGCTTTTTCGAAAAATAAATAATATAAATTTAGCAGTACAATAAATAGACTGTTCAGGGGGGAGGGGTAAAAATAGCTCAATCTTTTCTGGGTATTCCTGCCGTAACCAAAGTAATGGCTATGGCAGGATTATTCTCAGTTACTTTAAACTTTCATTAAAAAAGATATGAATATAAGTAACCTGCACCTATTGCCATAGATAATATTACCGTCAAGAAAGCTATTATCATTGGGTTTTTAAATAGTGACTTAAGTAATATGACTTCCGTTAAGCTAGCGCCAGCACTGCCGATAATTAATGCCATTACAGCGCCTAATCCCATGCCTTTTGCGGCTAATGCTGCGCTTAACGGAATAACTGCTTCTGCTCTAATATATAACGGAATACCAATTACTGCTGCGATAGGAACTGCGAATGGGTTACTTTCACTGGCAACGTTAGCAACAAATTCAGTCGGCATAAATCCGTAAATCATTGAACCTAAGGCGATGCCGCCAATTAGATAAGGTAATACTTTTTTAAAGTCTGCCCACGTGCTGTGCCAAATTCTAGTCCACTTGCTCACTGGCTTATCGTTACTACCGCAGCTACTTGCACAAGCTTTGTTTTCAGGCGTGATGTATGCTTCAGGCTTGATGTATTTTTCAAAACCTAATTTCTCTAATAGATAACCAGCAGCGATCGATACGCCCATTGCGATAGTGAAATAGAATACTGTTACTTTTACACCAAAAGTTACGGCAAATAAGCCAATAATAATGGGGTTAAGTAGTGGGCTAGCAAATAAAAATACCATCATGGTGCCAAAGCCAGCTTTCGCTCTAAGCAGTCCTTTTAAAAAAGGGATGGTTGAGCAAGAGCAGAAAGGTGTAATAGCGCCAAGAAACCCCGCAATGATATAACCTTTACCATTTTTACTACTTAATATGCTTTGGATTTTACTTGGCGGAATGTACTCCTGTAGTACACCAACAATATAACTAATAAGCAAAAAGAGTATGGTTAACTCTACGGCTAAAAAGGCAAACATGTTTAAGGTATCAAATACCATTTGTTGTGTGATGTTCACAATGAATATTCCTGTCTATTTATTGATTCTGTATTTCTAGATTGTTCGAATTATAAAGATAAAAGTATCCATGTCAATATATTTCTAGTAATATCGAAATATGTAGTAGGTAAACCTATTGAGAAATAACATCATGGACATAGAAATTATTGCCAAGGCTCTAAAAGAATTAGGGCATCCAACCCGTTTAGCAATATTTAAACGTTTAGTTAAATCAGGCGAGCAGGGGATCGCTGTCGGCGTAGTGCAAGAAGAGTTAAAAGTGCCGGGGTCGACATTATCGCACCATATATCTAGTTTGGCGTCTGCAGGATTAATTAAGCAACGTCGCGAAGGGCGAGTACTTTATTGTGTGGTGGAGTATGAAAAGTTACTTTCTGTTATAGCTTTTTTGCAAGATGAATGTTGCATTGACGAGCAGTAGAGTCACACTTTAAGGCCATATGATGGTGATGCTCACTTCGTGTGTATCAAGGCGTAGTGACTTGCAGACTCGAATAAATTTTATAATTAAAGTTATTTTGAGTATTTATACGGGTGACAAAGATTAGTTATTAATCTCTGTCGCCCTTATTTTTACCTCTAATTCCAGTTAATAAATGCCATCATCATGATTGCAACAGCAACGATGATTGTTGAATAGAATAGCGTTGTTTGAAACCTTTTAAGTTTATTGTCTTTGCTAAAGAAAGCGACAACAGCACCTAAAGTAACACCTGACATGAGTGCGATAATCACTGAATAGGTAAATATAAAAATGTATTCCACAGTACAACCTTCTTTAGTCGAGTATTGATAACAATATTAAGTGTTTATAGCATTTACAGCGCATTACATGAATATATTTAAGTATAAAAATAGTCAGAGTCGATTCTATAATAAAATACTTGTATAAGGTACGGGTATATGATTTTTTGTACATTACTTTACTCGATGAAAAGCGCATTACTGTGTTGGGAAAAGCAACTTAATGGCAAGATTTTCCATGCTTTTGCAAACGCCAATAATTATATGGCCACGGGGTTATAAAACCGACAAACAATGCAATTGGTATCACCCACCATGTTAGAATCGCGCCCCCTGTGAAGGCGTAATCAGTTAAGTTCATTGCAGCTTCCATTGCCAACATAGATATGAAACTCATACCAAAAGCGGTTTTAAGTGCGTCAGATAAACTGAACTTTGCTCGAATTAGAATAATTGTTTCTAGCGCTATGCTAGTTAATAAGCCATTTACCATGGCCAACATCATAACGGTGAGCGTTGTCAGATTATGCATGGTAAATTGAAAGTAGGCGATAGTGCCAAAGTCGCCGAGTGCACAGCCAATTAAGCACCATTTTGTATTATGTGCGCTTTTTAGCCAGTTTTGTTTGTTATTCCAAGCGATAGTCATTGCGGTAAGCCAAGTCGTTAATAATTGAATATATTTTAAAGCAGTAAGCTAATAAACTTGTTATATCCTGACTTAGTATTGTTATAGAATTTACAGCTTGTCTAAGGAGTATCTTAGTTTTTGATTTTTTAATGCCCGAAAATAACTTGGGGTTAGGCCGGTGATTTTTTTAAACTGTCCACTTAGATGAGCAACGCTGCTGTAGCCTAATTGAAAAGCAATTTCCCCTAGTGCTAATTCGTCATAGACTAAAAGTTCTTTTACCTTTTCAACACGTAATTTTATGAAATGTTGCTCGATTGTGACTCCTTCAATTACCGAAAACAAATGGCTGAGATAGTTATATTCAAGTTTCACTGTATCGCTAATATGTTGAGATAGCGTTATTTTGTTTGATATATCAAAATACTTGAGGTAGTCGAGGCATGAGTTTTTTATACTTTCGATTAGCTTACTTTTTTTGTCACTCAGTATAGAAAAACCTAACTCTTCTAAGTTGTTAGATAAAAGTGATAGGGCATTACTAGGCAGTGAATCACCATAATTTTCTGCAAAATCAATTTCACCCAAAGTAATAGAAGCATATTGTAAGTCGCTATTTTCAAGTAGAGTTTTGACTGCTAAGGTGCAACGGTCACAGACCATGTTTTTGATATATATTTTCATTTTCGCATCACTTAACTAGGTAATAACGTTACTAGGCTAATTTGTTTAGTCGATGTTTAAAACTTTTTTTAATGGCGCTAAATGCTGTTCGAAATGTCGCCATTGCTCAGTGGCACTTTTGTAAATAGGTTGGCGTACTTGCTCTGAGCTAGGGGTTTTAATATTGCGTTTGGTTTTATGAAAATCAAGGCAGGATTGTTCGAATTCTAGACCACAAAAATCCAAAATCCTACGTATTTGTGTTTCTAAGTCTTCAACAACGTCTTCATGGTTCACGGTTAGTACAAAATTAGGAAGAACTTGTTGCCAATGTGTCATCAATTTTAGGTAAGCTTGATAGTAACGAGCGATGTCTTCTAGGTTGTAACTAAAGTCTTGCCCTTCAGCAAATAGTTGCTTAAAGCCACTGAAACAACAAGCCATTGGCGCACGCCTTGCGTCAATGATTTTTGCATTCGGCAATATTAATCTGATCAAGCCTATATGGAGAAAGTTATTTGGCATTTTATCAATAAACAGTGGCGCATGTTCGCGATACACCTGAGTTTCATCAATAAACTGCTGGCCAAATCGTTTGAAATAGTCAGGCTTAATTTCATGTAAATTTTTCGGATATTGGCTTTCTTGATTGGCTTGGTTCTTTTGGTTTCGACCTCGTAATCGAGCGGCTAAACCTAAAATATTATGCAGCTCCATAGTGCCATCAACTTGACTATGTGAGGCGAGTATTTGTTCAAGTAATGTTGAGCCCGCACGCGGTAGGCCGACAATAAAAATAGGATCTGGTGCGTTAAGGCCTATATCGCCACGGTTTTTAAACAACTCAGGGGTACAATATTTTATTTGTTCGGCAACCTGCTGTTCAATTTTATTAATGTCAAAACCATTGTGAGCATGTTGTAGGTCATTGCCTTGTTGATATGACCGAAAGGCTTGGCTGTATTCTTGTCTGTCTTCATAAGCTTTACCGGTAGCAAAATGCAGTTGGATTTTATCTGTTAGCGCTAAACCTTCTACATCTTGCTGGTTTTGCATTTGCGTAATTTCTTCGTCGCTAAAGCGGTAAGTTTTTGTATTGGCTAGGCTCCAAAAAGCATCACCATAACTTGGCTCTAGCTTATATGCTTGCTGATATGCGGCAATGGCTTTTGTTATGTCGCCTTTGGCTTTAAAGGCATGACCTAATTGTAAGTGAAAGCCAGCAACAGGGCTATTTTGCAACTCGCTTTGTGCTATGGCTTGTTCAAACAAAGTGATGGCTTGGCTTATTTTGCCTAAGCCGGTTAAAACATTAGCTTTAGCGACTTTAAAACTTAGGTTGTCTGGTTGTTCATGTAGTAAGGTTTCGACCTGTTGCTCAGCTGCTTTATATTTTCCTATTCGAATTAGTAAATTGAGGTATTGTGAACGGGCGTAAATATGTGTTGGCGCTAACTCAAGCGCACTGGCAAGTAGAAACTCTGCATCATCGTAAATTTTTAATTCAATACCTATTTCAGCCAGTAAGCACATACCTTCGATATGTCGTTTATTGTTCTGTAAAAACTGCCGGCAGATTTGTTCAGCTTTTAGTAATTTTCCTTCATGCATTAACTCTGTAACGGCTAGTAGGGCGGGTGGTAATTGTTTTAGTTTAGCTAGATGATTTGCCGACTTTTGCACTTCATCCATTTGCTTAGCTTCACGATATAGCTGAATTAACTCTTGCCAACTAGCAACTAAGCTAGGGTTGAGTTGTATTGCCTGTTCAAAAGAAGTTTTAGCTGCTGTAGATTGTTTCAAGGCGAGATTAATATAGCCTTGTTCTTGATAAGCCCTACTGTGTGAACTATTCAGTTTAAGCAGTTCTTGAATACTAATAAATGCTTGAGAAAATGATTTTTCATAACGTTGAGCAACGGCAATTAAATACCATAATTCTACTTGCTGCTCTGTGTCGGTTGTTTGTTGTTGTAATTGCTCAGCTTGCTTAATTGCTTGGTTGAACTTTGCCGTTTGTATTAATTGTTGAATAGACTTTAGTTGCGATGCCATTGTTGGCAGGGAAGGTGTGTTCAACGGTAAACTCCATGAAAAATTAGCTAACTATTATTGATTTTGTTGTTACAAGCAGCAAGTACTTTAGCAATAAAAAGCCGTTTGATACAATTACCAAACGGCTTTTGGGCTTTACTGATTTATAAGCTTTTACTAACTTTATTCATGCTTAATAAAAATCATAAGAGAATCTAAAGCCAACCGTGCGAGGCCTATTGGTTACAACTTTTGGGGTGAACTGTTGAGTGTCAATATACAAAACGGCGCTTTTATCGGTTAAATTATCGATAAAGAGTTCTGCTTTCCATTCGTCGTTGGTTACACCAAAGCTTAAGTTTGCAAGCACATAACTGTCTTGGTAATTAACACCAGAATAAACATCAGCTTCTTTTTCAATACTTAAACCTGAGCCCGTGCCATAAATTAAATTAGTGGCGTCTTCTAGTACGTAGGCATCCATCGTCATGCTGGCTAGTCTTTCACCAGTATAACTCACTGAACCGTTAATATAGCCGGTCATATCTTTTGCAATAGGATAGAAATATTGCGCTTGTAAGTTACCTGAAAATTCAGCTGAATAAGGTAGTCGACTGCCAACAGATGGGGCAATACCTTCAAGTTCAGCATTAACTGAGGTGAGTTCGGTATCAATAAAACTAAATGCGCCAGAGATAATTAAATTATCAGTAGCTACCCAAGTAAAATCACCGTCAATGCCTTTAATTTCAGCATCACCTACGTTATCAGTAAAAACTAAGAAACTGACATTAGTTGGGTCAAATCGTGATGTTTGTAGATCTGATATTTTTGAATAATAAGCCGTTGCATTAAAACGCAACGTTTGATCAAATAAGGTAGATTTAAAACCTAATTCTATGTTGTCTAGGCTATCAGTGGTTGAGTACACCGGAATGCGGAAACCATCAAATGCGCCTTCTTGATTTTTGGCTAATCCACCACCAACTCGGTTAGTAACTGGCGGTCTAAAGCCTTCTGAATATGAAGCAAATAACATTACTTCATTCGACACCTGCCAATCAAGCGACGCTTTTATGATGGTATCATCGACCGTTAGTGAACCGTCACTATCAAGTAAACTAGTGTCTAATTGGCCACTAGCAATAGCGGCCTTAATTGCCGCCGCTTCATCAGCGCCAAAAAACTCTGTTAGTGCAGCATCGCTACCATCACCAAAGGCACGGAGTCTACCGCTGACATCAACTGTGGTTGTTGCGCCTTTAAAGGTATCTTCAATTTCGTACCAACGAGCACCAAAACTTGCGGTAACTGTGTCGGTTATATCAAACTCTAGCTGACCAAATAGCGCTATTTGATCTATGGTGTGGGTAATATCGTTTACAAAGCTAATTTCAGAAGAAAAAGGCCCGCCATTACTATTTATACCCTCAGTACCCGCAAGCGTTCTTTGTAAGTCAGTAAAGTAAGGTAAGTCAGTATTCCCTAATTGAAATTGTCCCACAGTTGATAATTCTTGAGAATCGTAGAACACACCTGCGGTAACACGCCAGCGATTTTCAGCTGAGGTATTTAAACGTAATTCATGGGTGGTACGTGAAGTACTGGTTTCTTCTTTATAAAACTTAGTTGGGTCAACACATTCTTGTGTTTCTGGTGTACCTGCATAATTACAAGCATAGTAGGCAGCAAAAGAGCCGCCATTGGTGTAACCGGTATAATCAATGGTTGAATTGATATCTCTGTCTAAGTAACCACCGGTATAAACAATATCAAGGTGTTCAAGTCGACCTTCTAACGTCCAAGTTGTTAAACCAAAATCATCATTATTATTTTCTGGTACAAAACGGTTAACTGAAGATTCGCCATCAAGGTTAGGATCGTATGCAAAAACTCCTTCGGTATCGAGAGATTGCTGAGTATGTTGAACTAAAAGATCCCAGTCATTATTGATTAAATATGATAACCCAAAGCGCGCACCTGCATAGTCTGCAGTGTTAAAGTTGTCTTCCACTAAGGCATCATTTTTGGGCGCTGTAACTGGTACATTTTCAGGATTTGTTAATGCCCCTCCAGATACCCGACTGATAACGACAGCACTACCGTTGTAGCCCCCTTGGCCTGGAACATTTAGAATATTATCTATCCAGCCACCTTGGTGATCATTGTAGGCAGCAACGCGTATAGCAACGGAATCACTTAAAGACATATTGAAATATGCTTCAAGGGAGTTGCTCATATCACCTCCCTTAGTAAAGCCAGTACTGGTGTCTAAACCAGCGGCAAAACCATCATGATTCGGCTTGTTGGTAATTAAGCGCACCGTACCTGATTGCGAGCTAGCGCCAAATAATGTGCCTTGTGGCCCAGGTAATACTTCAACCCGTTCAACATCGGTCGCGTAAATATCTAAATTACGCCCTTGCATCGACACTGGCTGTTCGTCCAAATAAAAGGCTACCGATGGTTGTAATGCTTGTACTGATGAAACTGCAATACTCGTTTGTGTTGTTGCAGCGCCGCGAATATAAATTTCATTTTGTCCGGGGCCTGTGCCTTGAAAAACTACGTTAGGTAAAAACTCAACATATTCATCAAAGTTAGAAACGCCAAGCCTTTCTAGATTATCACCGGTTACAGCTGTAACGGTGACAGGTACTTCTTGAATGGATTCAGAGCGTTTGGTTGCGGTAACTTCAATGATTTCTATTGCTGCTTTTTCTTTCTTTTTTGCTTCTTCGGCATAGAGAGAGCCTGATGCTGCGAGCGCTGTTAACACAGCACAGTGCAGCTTAGTAAATTTCATATTCATTATCCCCTGGCATTTTTTATTGTTTATTAGTTAAATACTGTTAGAGTTCTAACTATATTTATGCTCAGTTACAGCTTGGTAATATATGTTAATTTTTTCAAAAACTTAACCGCATTATATTTCTGAGTTAGCTCAGCATTATGGTGATTGTTTACAGGAAGATTTAACCCGATATAATATCAATTCAAATTAAATTTAGGGGAACGGCTTGCCTTCATCCACTAAGAGTCAATTAAATAAGCACGTATTTCTTAGTGCTTCATCCATTATTATTGCTCTTTTACTATTTACAGCAGCAATGCCCAAACAAGCTCAGAACTTTTTTGCCGTTATTCAAGCAAGCATTATTGATAACGGCAGTTGGTTTTATGTGCTCACCGTTGCATTTATCTTCTTTTTTGCGATCTTTTTAGGGCTTTCTCGCTATGGGGAAATACGTTTAGGCCCCGATCACGCGACACCTGACTACTCTTTAGTTACTTGGCTTTCCATGCTTTTTGCTGCAGGTATGGGTATTGGCTTAATGTTTTTTGGTGTTGCTGAACCGCTGATGCATTATTTATCACCGCCGACAGCTGAAACTGGCTCGATTGAAGCGGTGCAAGAAGCGATGAAAATGACCTTTTTCCACTGGGGGCTTCATGCGTGGGCTATTTATGCCATTGTTGCCTTAGTGTTAGCGTATTTTAGTTATCGACATAATTTGCCGTTGACCTTACGTTCAGCGCTGTATCCGTTAATTGGCGAGAAAATATATAGCTGGCCAGGGCATTTAGTCGATGTTTTTGCTGTTGTAAGTACGGTTTTTGGTGTTGCTACCTCTTTAGGTTTAGGGGCTTCACAAGTTAATTCTGGCTTTGGTTATTTATTCGGTATTGATATTTCGACTACTAATCAAATTATTATCATGTGTGGTATCACTGCACTTGCGGTGATATCGGTTATGTCTGGTTTAGATAAGGGCATTCGAAGGTTGTCTGAAGCTAATATGATTTTAGCTGTCATTTTGCTAGGGCTAATTTTTGTGCTTGGTCCTACGGTGTTTTTATTACAGGCTTACTTGCAAAATATTGGTGATTATTTAGCGGATATCGTACACAACACCTTTAATTTATTTGCTTATAAAAAGACTAGCTGGATTGGTGGTTGGACAATATTTTATTGGGGCTGGTGGCTAGCATGGGCACCTTTTGTCGGTTTGTTTATTGCTCGAATTTCACGTGGTCGTACAATTAGAGAATTCATTTTAGGTGTTATGCTAATACCGACTGTATTCACGTTATTGTGGATGACTATTTTTGGTAATAGCGCCATTGATTTAGTTTACGACTAAGGCGTTGTAGAACTCGGAGAGATGGTAAGTAAAGACTCTTCCGTAGCCTTATTTGTTTTTCTTGAAAACTTCCCGCTGGCGACAATTTTGTCTTTCTTTAGCGTGTTAATGATTGTGATATTTTTTGTCACTTCATGTGATTCTGGGGCTATGGTTGTAGACATGCTTTGTTCGCATGGGCGAAATGACACGCCGCTATGGCAACGTATTTATTGGGCAGTAGGTATTGGTGTAGTTGCGGCAATATTGTTGCTAGTAGGTGGACTTAGCGCCTTACAAACCATGACCATTGCTAGTGCTTTACCGTTTGCTATTGTGTTGCTGCTGGCGATTATCGGTTTAATTAAAGCACTTAGAGTTGAAGCTTTTAAGCAAGACAGCCAGCTTATTGCCGCAATACCACATTCAAGTAATGAGAATATTGATAGTTGGCAAGCACGTTTGAAAAATATAGTGGATTACCCAAACAAAACCAATGTTAATAAATTCATTAGCCAAACTATTGAACCTGCATTTGAATTAGTGGCTAAAGAGCTACGAGAAAACCAAATCAATGTTGATATCTCACATGAAAATGGCCTGAGTTTTATTGTCGACCATGGTGAAGAGCAGAAATTTGTTTATCGGGTATTAGCGCGCAAACATTCACAGCCAGATTTTGTGTCAGAAGCTGACGATGATGATGAGCAAAGCTATTATCGTGCAGAAGTTCATTTAGAAGAAGGCGGGCAAGATTACGATATTATGGGCTGGTCAAAAATGGCAGTGATCAATAACATTATTGATCAATACCATAAGCATCTACATTTCTTACACTTGTTACGTTAACCTTTTGGAGCGTCGGCTTTATTGATACTGCTGGCGCTCATGGCATTTAGCTCTAATAATGGCGCTGCATCTATTTGATCAGCATTCATCATTTCTGATAAACGTTCCATTGAAGACAATAATTGAGATTGCTCCCATTGGGCTAAATTAGAAAATTTATCAATGAAGTGTTCTTGTAATGCTTGCGGCGCATTGAGTAAAATTGCCTTACCGTCGTCAGTTAAATACAAACCAACTTTACGCTTGTCTTGGGTATCACGTACTCTTGATACCAGACCTTTGTTCGCCAACCTATCTAAAATATTTGTCACCGTAGCAGGGCTTAAATTAACACTTTTTGCTACTTGGCTAGAGTTAACCCCAGCTATTTTCTCTATCTCTAGCATTATTAGTAATTGTGGGCTGGTTAAGCCTGAGGTTTTACTTAAATGCTTAGAATGTAAATCTATCGCTCTAATTACTTTTCTTAACGCAATTAATAATTCTTGATGTTTTTCCATGATATTACGCTTTTAACTTTGAATTGGCGTAGTTTACTTAAAATTAAAAGTAGCGCCTAGAAAATAATTTAAAAATTTGGTGTTTAGTTTTAACCGTGAATTTGTCCGGCTTATTTTACTCTTGAAAAACATCTTGTGTACTTCAATTAACGAATAGGTATGATGAAGTTAAAGCTAATAACCTTATAAATATAAATATAAAAATAACAGGGTATGCAAATATGAAACTTCCAAAAGTTGGTCCCGCTTTTTTAGTGACTGCTGCGTTTATTGGCCCCGGTACGGTGATTACCGCATCGATGGCTGGCGCAAATTATGGCTTGTCTTTAGTTTGGGCACTGCTTTTTGCTATGTTCGCTACGTTAATTCTACAAGAAATGGCGGCAAGGTTAGGCATTGTTAGCCAACAAGGACTAGGCGAAAATATTCGCCAAGCGTTTACTCAACCTTTTGTTAAGTCAGTAGTTGTTTTCTTAGTGGTTAGTGCCATTGTAGTTGGTAACGGTGCTTATCAAAGTGGTAATATATCGGGAGCAAGTTTAGGTTTAGTCGGCGTTACAGAACAACTAGGTTGGCAGATTAGCTTTTCCAATATTATTTTCCCAATTGTTATCGGTATCATCGCTTTTTTACTATTAATTACTGGTAGTTATAAAGTAATAGAGCGATCGTTAGTGGTTTTAGTTGGCCTGATGAGTGTGGCTTTTGTCGTGACGTTTTTTTTAAGTGACCCTCAATGGCAGCTGTTAATGACGAGTTTTGTCGCTTTTAAATTGCCAACAGGAGCAACGCTGACGGTCATCGCGTTAATTGGTACCACAGTTGTACCCTATAATTTATTTTTACATGCCTCAACGGCAAGTAAAAAATGGCATAGTGCAAAAGACATATCATCAGCAAGACAAGACTTATTCGTTTCTATTCCGTTGGGTGCCTTGATATCCGTAGCGATTCTTTCAACGGCGGCATCAGCATTTTTTGGTCAGCAATTGAGTTTACAAAGTGCCGCTGATTTAGCGCCAGCACTGCAGCCATTGTTTGGCGAGTCTGCTAGTATTTTTCTTGGTTTAGGGCTGTTTGCTGCCGGAATATCATCTGCAATAACAGCGCCTTTAGCAGCGGCCTTTGCTTTAAGTGGTATCTTAAACTTAGATAAGAGCCTTAATGCCTTTGGCTTTAAAATGACTTGGATGATCATACTAATTATTGGTGTTGTAGTTAGTAGTGCTGGCTTTAAACCTGTTGCGGTTATTTGGTTTGCACAAGTGGCTAACGGTGTACTTTTACCTTTGGTCAGTATTTTCTTATTGTGGATTATGAATACCCGTGTTTTAGGCGAGTATCGCAATAACTTATGGCAGAATATTGCAGCAACTGCAGTGATTTTTATTACATTACTATTGAGTGGGCGCAGTTTGATGTCAGCGTTTGGCCTGCTTTGATTGTGCTGTACTAGCCAAATCGATCAATGATAAATAACAAGCCAAATACTTATGTTTGGCCTGTTATTTACATGTGCTAATGAATAAACAAGCTAAGTTACTTACTTTTCAATATCGAATGCCGATTTTAAGTTATTAGCGAAAGCAATAAATTTTTCTTTAATCGTTCTTTTAATGGCAACATTTAATGAACCTAAAACAACTTTGCCTTCAATTGTAATAACGGGCGCTTGTCTGTTTGCCATTGAAGGCGCTTTGTTTTCAATACTACTGATAATGCCATAAGTTTTACACACGACATTAACATTTTCAGGCACATATATTTTGCTGCTGCCTAGAATACAGTTCAGTTTTATGGTGATATTTTGATGTTGAAATACAGCGTCAGTAAAATCGAGCGTTGTTTCACCTAAAATACTATTTATGGTGATGTTTTTTGGCACATACCATTGGCCGCTGCGTTCAATATTGCCAAGAATACTTTTTAAGTTTAACGCGTCATCATCATTGTTGTTGGTTGAATAACTAGGAGTAAATTGATGCTCTTTTTTGTCAGTGTAATTGCTGTCAGCTTTAAGACTTAAATCAGCGACAAGGTCGACAATTTCTTGGTGAGAATCACTATTCATTGCTTGATCGAGCCGACGTTCAAATGCCTCGGATGAGATTACGCCATGACTGTAATTATGTATTAATTGATCAATAGTTTCTTCACGTACTTGTTCAATTGGGCGATCTTCAAGAATTACTGGCATGTATCACTCCGTTGCAATTTGTTTCGATTATAGTGTTAAAATATTTTATACCCTTTGTTTAACTATGAAGCAATGTTGAAGCCAAAGTGTAAAGTTATTAATTTACAATTAGTTAACCTTTTATGTATATATCAGAGAATGTAATTTTGACGATAAATTAGTGAAAATAAATAACTATTTACTAGAACGTATATATTTAACTTTTAATGAAATCATTTCACTAATAGCGCGACTATCCAATTTAAACATCTGAATACTTTCAAAATATTATTAACCGTAGAATAGTCATTGATCTCTGTTGATAGTATCAATTAGCAATATGGACTATATTTATTTAACAAGTTTAACCTTACTATAGAATTGGATTTCTACTCTCCTTGAGATTAAGTGCATAGACGCACAATGACTAAACACTTTCTTGATATAAAACTATGCAAGAATAAAACTAATCGGCTGATTATTGGAGAAAATTTTGTTAAGTTAAGCGCAGAACATTCTTAAGTTAACTTTTAACTTTACAAAGTGTCGATACATTTCTAATCGAATAGGGATTAAACCTGCATGATAGTGGTTTATTTACCAACATCTGTCAGACATATATTTAGTAGGGAATATAATTTGAAGTTAGTATATGTTTTTTGTTTTACTTTTCTTTTTCCAACATTCGCAAAAGCTAATGAGCCACTTCGTGTCGGTTTAATTGAAGGGGGACGTGCACCTTACTTTTTCGCCCATGATAACCCCCGAACAGGGCTATATAAAGATATTTTAACAGCGATCAGTCGATTGACTGGTGTAAAGTTTTCTTTTGATTATTATCCTCAAGCACGACTACGAAAAATGATGATTTCAGGCAACTTAGATGTCGAAATGGGCACAGACCCTTTATGGCGCCAAGCGGCAAATGAAATTAATCAGTCGGTTTACTCAGACCCCTTTATGCAATCCACTGAATCTTGGGTGGTTGCCCTGAATAATAAAGATAGAATTGATACTTTAATTGCTACTCCTGGCGTTGCTAGACCTTGTCTTGTTTTAGGTTTTAATGTTGAAACAAATATGAAAAAGGCCAATGACAATGTGAAAGGAAACAGTGATCAACACTTATTAAATATGCTTGTTAGAAATCGCTGTGATATAGCTTTGATTCCAGATGTTATTTTAGAATATTATCAAGTGGTTGAAGATAAACGTTTCGTTTTATCTCCTGCAAAAAACAAGTATCAATTGAGCATTCGTTTTGGTAAAAAACATCAGTCTTTCTTACCTAAGATCAATAAAGCGCTCAGAGAAATAAAGCAAAGTGGAGAGCTACAACAGTTGATGAACAAGTACGGCATTAACCATAGTTATTAGTATCGTAATCCAATGTTAAGTTCTGCTATGTAGTTTATCAGGGAAACTTTCACCTTATGTTTAGATTAAAATTTGTTAAATGGCTTATGGCTATTTTTGTGGTGACTATTTATTCATCATCATTAAGTTTTGCGGCTGAAAATAAAGCCATGGATGAATTGGTGTCGCTGTTAGCAAATGTTAGCAAAGTACATGTTTATAAGTATGATAATGAAGCCTTAAAAGATAGCCTTGAACAACTTATTATTAATAATGACGAAATTAAGGCTGTAAGAATAAAAGAGTTAGAGCTAGGTGAAGTGGTATTTAGCTACTATGTTTATAATGATAAGAAAATTTTCAATCGCTCGATTCCAGAGCCAATACTAAATTACAAAAAGCATGTTCAATCTATCTCCTATGAAGGCGCTGATATTGCGATCATTGAACTTTATTCGGATCCTGTACCTGATACAGTTAATGATGTTTTCTTCAATAATGCTGAAAAATTATTACTAGAACAACGCCAAGTGATAAAGATAGGTGTGGAGAATGTTGACCCTTTGTCATTCAGAAAAAATGGTCTGCTCTCTGGTATCAGCATTGACTATATCGAACAGATGATTGCTGGAACACCACTTAAAGTTGAATATGTTTTGGGTAGCCTAGCTGAGTTAGTTGCTCAATTAGAGTCAGGTGAAATAGACGTTTTAGCTGGCCTTTATTATCATGCTACTAGGGAGAAACTAGGTTATTTTAGCAATCCTATTATGAAAATTCGCGACTTTCTCTATGTGCATGAAAGTAATAATAATGTAAAAGGTTTAGAGGATCTTAAAGGGCAAAAAATTGCTATTGTAAAAGGCTACTTATCTGAAAATGTAGTTAAGGAGCAATATCCAGATATTGAAGTGATTAGTACCAAGAGTTTAATGGAATCTGCTCATTTACTTCTCAATAAAGATGTTTCAGCGTTATTAGATGCTCAGCTATTTGTTTCTCGGTTACAAGAAACAAATGGCATCTCAGGGCTGAAAAGCATTCCAATTAACGAAATGCCTGCACAAAACATCTACTTCCTAACGCATAAAAGCTTACCTGCGTTGAGTTCTATTATTTTAAAACTCCAAACAGCCAACCAACAAATAGATGTAAAATCCATTATTGCTAAATATCTGTTATCTGCTCAGGAAGGAAATGCAGATATTACTCCAGATAGCTTTATCAAGCGATTTTCATCAACAATCATCCTTTTAATCTTTTTATTATCTGTTTTGTTTATTGTTGCTTTTTTATTAAATAAAACGGTGCAATCAGATAAAGCTATTTTAATTTTTGGCTCTAAAGGTTTTGAAAAATTCATGCTGTTAACCATCGCATTATTTGCCACCTTTATTATCTTAGCGAGCTGGATGATTTTGGAACAATACAAGGAAGAAGTGCGCAGAAACATTAAGCAAAACTTGCAAAGAACACTTGAATTAGCCGAAGACAAAATTTCTGATTCCCTAGAAATGTATATTGGCACATTGAATTATGAACTCAATGAAACTTCTGTGATTAGTGATATTGAAATGTTAACTGATAAAAGTGATGAAAAAAGTTACATAGCAGCCAAAAAAAGTATTTTAAATTCTTGGGCAAAATACTCTCGATTCACCAATATTAAAAGTCGCAGTTTAATTAATTTGCAAGGGCAAGTACTACTTGGGAATAGCCGCCAGCATGCTACGGAATTGTTAGAAAAATACCCTTTATATGTTGCGGAAGCGAACAAAGGCAACCGCGTTATTTTTCCTATTAATCGCTGTAAAGGAAATAAATCCGAGTTGGCATTTTATAGCTGTATGGTGGTGTTAGAGCCGATAATTGATAAGCAACATAATATAATTGCAATATTACGTGATGAAATTAGTGCTGATGATTTATTTTTTGAGCAAGTTTATGATATTTCATTTAATAAAACAGGTCGATTGTTTGCAACGAATTGGCAAGGTGATTATTTGATTAATCAGTCGATTATTGATTCTTTGTTGATGAAACATACGATATTAAAACTTGATGATTACTCGGATGGTTTTTATCGAGATAGACCGTATCTTGATATTGTTAATAGCGCAACTTACACCAGCACTAACTTTGCCAATAGCGTTACTGAATACCGTAACGTCGCAGGGGAAGATGTTTTAGCTTTCTATTATTGGAATGCAAAGTTTAACTATGGTTTAGTCATAGAAACACATGCTGATGAAGCGTATCGTTCTTTCCAATTACTACGTCGTAGTGTTGTTTTATTGCTCTTAATTGTGATGTCGTTCACTGTGCCGTCAATTTTATTAACGCTTAAGCTGGGTAGAAAAGCGAATGAAAGCTTAACTGAAGCGAAAAACAGTTTAGAAATATCGAAAGTAGAACTGGAAGGATTGGTCTCAAAAAGAACTAAAAAGCTTGTTGCTATTGAAGAGCAAGGCCGTTCTATTCTTTCTTCTGTTGGCCAAGGTTTAATAGGTGTTAATGAGCATGGGCACTTACTCTTTATCAACGATAGTGCATTAGAAATATTAGACTACAAAGAAGCACAACTTGAAGGAGAGGATATACTCGCGTTGGTCGTCAATGGGCACTCAAATAGCCCTATATCATCAGAACATTTATTTACTAAAACTATGAAATACGGCGGCGTATTTAATTCTGATAAGGAGTACTTTTTTCGACAAGGTGACCAACTTATTCCCGTAGAATATACCAGTAGGGCAATCGTCAATAACGGTGTTTTGCAAGGTTGTGTTGTTGTTTTTAGTGATATAACTAACCGTTTAAAAATGCAAAATGAATTAAAGCAAGCTAAAACTGCTGCAGAGCAAGCGTCATTAGCGAAAAGTGAATTTCTTGCCAATATGAGCCATGAAATTAGAACGCCAATGAATGCCATTATTGGTATGTCTCAACTTGCATTACAGACAGAACTAGACACTAAGCAAAGAAATTACATTCAAAAGGTGAGTAACTCGGCGCAGTCTTTACTGGGGATTATTAATGATATTTTAGACTTCTCAAAGATTGAAGCAGGCAAGCTTAAAATGGAAGAGCGTAAGTTTAAGCTCGATGATATGTTGTCAGAATTGGCAAATACAGTAGGTGTAAAAGCTGACGAAAAAGGTTTAGAAATTATATTTTCTCTTGCTGCTGACCTACCTCTTTCGGTTATCGGTGACTCACTACGGTTAAGCCAAATATTACTTAACTTATGTAATAACTCAATCAAGTTTACTCATCAAGGTGAAATCCTAATTTCAGTCAATGTTATTGATCAAACTGATGAAAATGTGCACTTACAGTTTAATGTTTCTGATACTGGTATTGGTATGAATGACGAACATTTAAGTCAATTATTCCAGTCGTTTAATCAGGCTGATTCATCAACCACACGCGAGTATGGTGGTACAGGGCTTGGTTTAGTTATTTGTAAGAACTTAATCACGCTTATGAATGGTGATATATCTGTTGAAAGTGTTTTTGGACAAGGAACAACATTTACTTTTAATGTTAACCTGAAAAAAGGTGAAGAAAAATACCGAGACTTAGCAGTACTATTATCTTCAAACGTTAAGCAGGTATTAGTAGTTGATGATAATAAAACTGCATTAGAGATAACTGCCAACATGCTATCAACACTTGGTTTATCAACTGTTCAGGCACAAAGCGGCCAGCAGGCATTAGATATAATTTCAGCTAATGAACAAGCTTTTGACATGATCATTAGTGACTGGCAGATGCCGCTAATGGATGGCGTTGATTTCATTATTGCAGCCAAGAATTACTACCAACAGTCACTGTCAGACCAAAAACTGCCTAATTTTATGTTGATTACTGCTTTTAGCTGGGAAGATGCGCAAGAAAAGGCTGATGTATACGAACATAACTTAATTCAAGCATACTTGTGTAAGCCGATCACTTACTCGACCTTTATCAAAGGTATAGAGCATGCGGTGGGGTATCACAATGAGGACGACTTTATACCGGTCAGCGTTGATGAGACTTTGGTCGACTCTTTTGAACAACTTAAGGGCGCCAATATATTACTTGTTGAAGACAATGAGATTAACTTAGAGCTTGCACAAGAAATATTATTGTCCCATAAGATTAAGGTAACCACGGCACTAAATGGTAGAGAGGCTGTTGCTAAGGCTAAACAGGAAGTTTTTGATGGTATATTAATGGATTGCCAAATGCCGCTGATGGATGGTTATCAAGCCACTAAAGAAATCAGGCTTGATGGAAAAAATAAAAATACGGCAATTATAGCAATGACCGCCAATGCATTAGTCGGCGATAAAGACAAAGCGCTTGCTTGTGGTATGAATGACCATATTGCTAAACCTATTGATATCAAAGATATGTTTAGCAAGATGGCTACGTGGATTCAGCCTGCTAATGCTGAACAAATTTGTCATGATCTTGCTCTGAATAATACAGACAACAATCCTACGCCTAAGCAGTTATCTGAAATATCAATACCTGCGTTGAATGTTGAGAAAGGTTTAGCAATATGCTTAGGGGATGAAACACTTTATTTGAAACTACTGCAAAAATTTATTGCTAGTGAAAGTGACTTTCCTAACGAATTTGTACAATTATTTACAAAGCAGCAACTTGAAGAGTGTAGGATGAAGGCACACACCTTAAAGGGAGTGGCTGGTAATATTGGTGCTGAACTTATTTATGATAAATCAAGCGAGCTAGAGGGCTTGCTTATCCACAAAGTGCCATTATTTAGCGAGGTGGAAAAACTTTGTCAGTTAATAGATCGAGATATTACAGCGATAAAACACGTACTTGTGACACATTCAACAAAAAATAAAATAGATACCAAAATATTGAGTCGTGATGAGTTGTTGGAAATTATATTGGAAATAGAAGCGTACATCTTAGACGATGACACTAATGCATTAGAAGTGGTCGAAAAAATCAATATAAATCATTTAGATAATAAAGTTAGTGTCTTGCTATCGCAACTTATTACTAATGTTAATTCATATGAATTTGATGAAGCTATTGAAACCCTTACGAGTATAAAAAGGCAACTTTAATTGCCTTTAGGAGTTAAAAATCATGGATAAATTAACTATTTTAGTGGTTGATGATGCCCCCGCAAATATTGATGTTCTTAAAGGTATTTTGCAAGATGAATACCGTATTAAAGTGGCATTGAATGGTCAAAAGGCAATAGACATTGCCAATAAAGACAGTGATATTGACATGATATTACTTGACGTGATGATGCCTAAAATGAATGGTTATCAAGTATGTGAAGCTTTAAAGTCCAATGCCATGACTCGCAATATTCCGATTATTTTTGTGACAGCCAAGTCATCAGCACCAGATGAAAAAAAAGGTTTAGCTCTTGGCGCAGTTGACTACATTGGCAAACCTGTTCAGCCTGATATTGTTAAAGCGCGTGTGAAAACACATATGATGTTGCATAACCAGCAAAAGCATTTAGAGCACTTGGTGGAAGAGCGAACGTTGAAATTAAAAGAAACTCAGCTTGAAATTATACAATGCTTAGGTCGCGCGGCGGAATATAAAGACAATGAAACAGGCATGCATGTATTAAGAATGAGCGAATATTCTCGTATTCTTGCTGCCCAATTATCAAATAATAAGCATTGGGTTAATTTACTATATTTAGCCGCACCTATGCATGATGTGGGGAAAATTGGTATTTCTGATGATGTTTTACTTAAACCTGGAAAGCTTAATTCTCAAGAATGGGAACTGATGAAGCTACATCCTGTCATTGGTGCGGAAATATTAGGAACTGACAAGTCTGAAGTGCTCTCTATGGCGCGTGAAGTTGCGCTTTCACACCATGAAAAGTGGGATGGTAGTGGTTATCCTAAAAAATTAAAAGGAACTGAAATACCGTTATCTGGACGCGTTGTTGCCGTTGCAGATGTTTTTGACGCTTTAACCTGTAAAAGAAGTTACAAAAAAGCTTGGACCTTTGAAGAAGCGTGTGACTATATTATGGACAATTCAGGTACGCACTTTGACCCTGATGTTTGCCTTGCTTTTAGTAAAGTAACTGTACCTTTTCGTGAGATCTATGTCGCTTTTGAAGAGTGATGTTAGAAATGTTAAGTAACCTTTTCAAAATTGATTATCAAAATGAAGTCCACTCATATCGTTGGTTGTGGGCATCAATTTCATTAGTGCAGTTCACTATTGCTTATTATGTTTTTGTGTATGAGCATTTCTCAATCCCTATTTACCAAGTTAACTTGTCAGTATACGTTATAAGCTCTATTTATTTTGCTTTTCGGGTAGGCAAGGGAAAAGCAATAATTACATCAAATTATCTGCACGGTGCTATTACATTATCTGCACTTAATTGGCTACTAATGTCAGTGGCAACCTATCAAGTTTTTGGTGCTAATATTGCGGCAGAAAAAGTTCTACTTATAGGTTTTTTCTCGACATTAATTTGCTTTAGTACTAACACCGCTTTGTTAATCATTAGCACTTTGCCGATCATTATTATTGATATCGCATTTAAACTATTAATTCGTGAATTGGATAGCATCGATCTGCTTATTTCTAGTGCTAAATTTCCTTTGTTTATTGTTGTAATGATTTACACAACATTGCATTTTAACCGAGAACTACGTGACTCGAATGAAAACAATATTTTATTAAATGCTGAGTTAACCAAGCTTAAGAATACAGACCCTTTAACAGGCTTGAACAATCGACGAGTTTTTGAAGACAAATTAGCGTATGCGATTAGTGTTCATAAACGATTAGCGCAGCCTGTTTCCTTGATGATTCTAGATGTTGACTACTTCAAAAACTATAATGACTCGCTAGGGCACCCCGCGGGTGATCAATGCTTAATAAAGCTTGCGAAACTGTTGCAAGGCAGGCTTAAACGTCAGTCAGATGTGTTAGCAAGGATTGGTGGCGAAGAATTTTCTGTAGTACTGCCAGCCACGAATTTAGAACAATGTCGTGAATTAGCACAATCATTGATTTCGACCATTACAGAGGGAAAAATAAAGCACCCTAATTCATCAGTTTCAGACTTAGTCACTGTTAGTATTGGCATTGCGTGTTTGGATGAGAACACTGATGATAATTGGATAAATTTATATAAAAATGCAGATAACGCGTTATATCGCGCTAAAGAAGCTGGTAGAAACCAAGTCGCGAGTTAAACTTTTAATGTTATTCTCCCTAGATATAGGCTTAAAGTTAAAATAGATAATAGCGCTAAGTTTAAGCCTTATGCAGTTGAATCGACCTAGTGTTAATTTTATGTTAATTGTGCTTTTAGTCTATTGATTTTTTTGTTATTCTTTGCGATTGATAATCGTATCAAAAGATACAATGACTACTAAATTAAGGGACTAAACATGAATCGTAATGCTATTACGACTGCACTTATTTTAACACTCTCAGCGTGCGGCGGCTCAGGAGGTTCATCTAGCTCGAGTAATTCATCTTCTAATAATACGCAATCACCTGCTATAACTGTTTCAGCGGTTTATATTGACGCTTGTGGAAATGAAAGCGGCGCTACAGATGCAGCGCTAATTATTCACAATAGCGACTATTCTAATAAACAAGTTATTAAGGCCGATACAGCAGGAAAAATGAGTTATTCGTCAAATAATGCGACGGAAACAGTTTCCCTCGTTATGCGCGGAGAATTCCAAGTAGATGGCATTAAGCCTATTGCATTAACAACTTATATTAATCAACCCGTAATTGACATGGGAAAAATTACTTATAGGACAAGTGATAAAAGTGCATGTAATTGTCAACAAGCCAATTTAACCGTTAATGTACCTTCAAGAGCTGCCGATATTGGCAATGCGGAATTTGATGGCCAAGTTAATCAGCCGTCTGTTTCTAATCATCAAGGGTTCTCGACAGCTTATGAAGTAGAACAATGTGCTAAAGTTGGTGGCGAAATGCCTTTAATATCATCCCATATTGATTTTAATAGCCCCAATGAATCTTTTGCTGCTTTATTCCCAAATATTAACCAGAAAGATTCTGCTGAAGCTGTAATACAAGGATCTCCTGTTAATATTATATCAGCAGATTCAACCCGCCAAGTTGCTGCTTTTATTGATGGCGACTACCACTTAAGAAATTTTGCATTTAGAGAGTCAGATAGTGTTTATTCCTACCCGATAGATCAAATTGAATTTTATTCACTGGATGCATACAACTTTGAAGATTTAGATTATATACCTAACGTTGATAGTGCTTACATGCTTACCGCAGCAAGTACTAGAACATCGAACATCAATCAAACATTTGATTTACCAAGGGTGAGCATGGATTATACTGAGCTTCTTAGTATTTTAGTTAGCGATACTGGTAGTTATAGTTTGTCTAATAGCAGCACATTTGATTATATGACGGTGAGTGTCACAGGCTCAAATCCTAGTGGCGCAATTCTTGATTGGTATATGTATGCACCGACTTCTGGAAATGTGCCTAAAATTGAAAATATTGATCTAAGCGAATTTATTTCTGATAGTGATTTATCTGCTCGAGTTGAAAATTTAAGTATGGGCGTTGGAGCACGAGGCTACGACGGAATTTCTAGCTATGACGACTTTTTAAGAAGTAAGGTAGATAGAAAGTTACAAGATTTTTCTCAAGAAAAATGGGCTAACGCCGATCTAGTAAGTTTCAGAATGCGTACAAGTGTAATAGGTATGTCTAGTATTGCTAGTTCTATCACTAACTCAATGGCCGTAAACCGTGTTGACAAAAATAATGTAGAATTAAAAACGGCAAAGAAAAGCGTTCCATCACTTGAGTTAATTAAGCAAGAGCTTATGTCTGAACGTTAAAATTGAAAAGCAATTAAAACGTTGAATTACGTTTTAGCCTGGAAAAATAAAAGCCCTTAAACTTAATTGTTTAAGGGCTTTTTTATGTTAGCTATATTTAAAACTAATGCTTAAAAGCCACACTGTTTACCTTGGTTCTTATCTTTTAACCAAGCGTGTAAAGGTGCAAAGTAATCAATAATAGCAGTGGCATCCATTTGCTCACTACCGGTTAATACTTTATAGGCTTCTTGCCATGGCTTACTTGAACCCATTTCAAGCACAGTATTTAGTGCTGTGCCTGCATCTTTGTTGTTATATATAGAACAACGGTGAATTGGGTCAGTATTACCTGAGATTTCACATAACGCTTTGTGGAATTCAAACTGCTGTATATGAGCTAAGAAGTAACGAGAATAAGGCACACCACCTGGAACATGGTATTTAGCGCCAGGATCGAATGCATTGGCATCACGATCAACAGGGGCTGTTACCCCTTGGTATTTTTCACGTAACTCCCACCAAGCGGTGTTGTAATTTTCAGGTGTCACTTCACCTGAGTATACTTTCCAACGCCATTGATCAACCATTAAACCAAATGGAATAAAGGCTATTTTTTCTAATGCCATTTTCATTAATAAACCAATATCTTTTGATTCATCAGGAATAGTGTCAATTAAGCCAATTTCTTTTAAGTATTTTGGTGTAACTGAAAGGGCAATGGTGTCACCAATGGCTTCATGGAAACCATCATTAGCACTGTTTTGATAATATACTGGCTGATTTTGGTAAGCACGTTGATAAAAATTGTGTCCTAACTCGTGATGAATAACAGAAAATTCTTCACCTGTTTTTTGGATACACATTTTGATGCGAATATCATCTTTAGCATCTAGATCCCAAGCCGAGGCATGACAAACTACGTCACGGTCCGCTGGTTTAGTGAATAATGAACGTTGCCAGAAGGTTTCAGGTAATGCGTCAAAACCCAGTGAGGTAAAGAACGTTTCCGCGCCTTTAACCATTTTGATTTCGTCATAGTTATTTGCAGCAAGCTGTTCAGTAACATCATAGCCTGGATCTGCATTTTCAGGTGCAACTAAGTCATAAATGTTACCCCATGACTGTGCCCACATATTACCGAGTAAATGTGCAGGAATAGGCTGGTCTTGCGGAACTTTATCTTCGCCGTAAGTTTCACCTAGCTCAGAACGCACGTAACAATGTAAGTCATCATATAGTGGCTTAACTTGTCCCCATAAGCGGTCAAGTTCTTTAGCAAATTCATCTGCAGGCATATCGTAATTTGAACGCCACATTGCGCCTAGATCTTTGTAACCTAAACCTTGGGCACCTTCGTTACCAAGCTCTGCTTGACGAATATACAATGGTTTCATGTCTGGACTGATTGTTCTCCAACCTTGCCACATTTCTAACAATTCATTGTAGTCACGAGAGCTCGCCATTTTGGCTGTCATTTGACCAAGGCTTAAGGTGTCACCCGCTTTAGTGGTGTAAGAGCCTTTGCCATACATGCTGCCTAATTCAGCACCAATTTTTGCTAATTCAGCTGACTTTGCTGAATCTTGAGGCGCAGGCATTACTAAACTTTGTTTTAATATGTTTAATTTACGGCGTTGGTCTGCGCTTACTTCTACATCATCAAATTTTGCAGCGGCCATGGCAAAACGAACACCTGCTTCCGTTGATTTTTGATCGGCAGCGGCTGCAAGCGAAGAAGTATCTTCAGTAATGAAGTTGGAATTAATCCAAGCGGCACGGCTGCCTTCAAGGTTCAACTGTACGAGTTCTTTTTCTGTACTCGCTAAAAATTTTTCAGCATCTTTTGCCGTAAGCGCTTGGTTTACGCTTTTTACTGCTGAAGTGTCTGTTGCAACTTTGCTATCACCATTACAAGCAGTCAAGCTTGCAGCAACTAAAATAGCTGCAGTGGTTAGTTTAAATGTCGGTTTCATAATTATCCGTTATTTTTTAGTTAGCGCCTAGGTAGCGTGTTAGTTAACGTAAGTATAAGCTCTTGGCTATAGTAGAATGAGATCGAATGGTTAGCAACAATATTGAGTTTTATTGTACTAAATTCGGGGGATTGGACAAATTTTGGATAAAAAAAAGCTCAGCGAAAGGGGGCTGAGCCATTATATAAAATATACTAGGGAAAGTATGAAATCTGCTCTTCAAATGTCTTCTTATGAAAAGCACAATAATATTATCGGTAATTGCTGTTTTTAACTGTGCTCATTCTGTAACAGTTTGTAATCAGCGGTGCTAAGAATAAATTTAGATAAAAAAAAGCCCAACTAAAGAGTTGGGCCAAAAATATACTAGGGAGAGTATAACAAATTCACTATTTAAACGTTTGGGGGTTTAAAAGTTAAAATAATAATATCGGTTAAGCGTGTTTCTTACTGTACGTATAGAGTAATAATTTGTAATAGCGCTAATCCGTCTTATCGGACTGGAAAAGCACTGATTTTGTTAGGGGGAAATTTTAGGCAAAAAAAAGCTCAACTAATAAGTTGAGCCAAAAAATATACTAGGGAGAGTATAACAAATTCACTATTTAAACGTTTGGGGTTTAAAAGTTAAAATAATAATATCGGTTAAGCGTGTTTTTTACTGTGCTAATTAGGTAAAAGTTTGTAATGAACAATTCTCATAGTAGATGGTTGCGTTATTTAAAACGCTTGTTTAAACTGAGCGTATTAATTTCATAAATATTCGATATACGGCGCTATATACCTATGAGCACAAAGAATAAAATATTAGATGCAGCAGAGAGCCTGTTTGCTGACAAAGGTTTTAATGGTACGTCTTTACGTGAAATTACCAGCCAAGCAGAAGTCAATTTAGCAGCAGTTAATTATCATTTTGGTTCAAAAAAAGAATTGATAAAAGCTGTAATGTCTCGTTATATGAATGAGTTGTCACCACGTTTAGAAAGTGCGTTAGTTGATGTTTGTAATAATGATGAACTTACGCTAGTAGATGTGTTTTCTGCTTTTATTGAGCCATTATTGTCGCTTAATGATTTTAAAGACAACGGCACCAGTAATTTTCTACAATTATTAGGTCGAGGTTATACCGACAGCCAAGGTTTTTTACGTTGGTTTTTAACGACGCAATACCCAGGTGTAATTGATAATTTTGTTTTAGCGGTTCAAAAGGCTTACCCAGAATTAGGTGCAGAAGAAATGTTCTGGCGTTTGCATTTCACTATGGGCACTGTTGTATTTACTATGTCCTCAAGCGATGCTTTGATTGATATCGCTAAAAGTGACTTTGAACGAGATTTACAAATATCGGATGTTATTCGTAATGTGATTCCTTATGTTGCTGCCGGTGTTGGCGCCCCAATGCCTGTGCTGTAACGCTATAGTTTACGCTTCTGATGTAAGCGTTTTGGTATAGCGCTTTTATGCCAGTATCAGCCGTTATCTAAAACGCTATTAGCGCTAAATTCATATATTGTTAAAATTATTCGCATTTAATTAATTATCTACCTTTGTTTGTGAACACTAATTGGGTAGAGTAGCAGCATCTCAAACTATTGAAGTGCTGTTATGGGCCCTGTCATGATTGATGTGCAAGGCACATCACTTTCACAAGAAGATAAAGAAATTCTCCAACATCCACTGGTCGGTGGCTTGATTTTCTTTACGCGAAATTACCATTCACCTGAACAAATTACCGAGTTAAGTACTCAAATTCGCAGCGCAGCGCGCAAACCATTATTAATAGCGGTAGATCATGAAGGTGGCCGTGTACAGCGTTTTCGTGATGGATTTTCACTGATCCCTGCTATGGGGAGCCTTTGGCAAATGGCAAAGCAAAATTTATCGCTTGCAAAGTCACTCGCGAAACAAAGTGGCGTTCTAATGGCACTTGAAGTACAAGCGGTCGGTATTGATATTAGCTTTGCGCCAGTACTTGATATTAATAACATTAGTGATGTTATTGGTGATAGAAGCTTTCACCGTGAAGTTGACTACGTTACAGAGCTAGCCGAAGCGTTTATCAGTGGTTTACATTTAGTGGGCATGAAAGCAACAGGTAAGCATTTTCCCGGCCATGGTAGCGTAAAAGCTGATTCTCATATTGATTTACCGATAGATATTCGCTCTAAAGCCGATATATTTCAGCAAGACCTTATGCCGTTTAAGCAACTTATTGCTAAAGGAAAGGTTGACGCATTAATGCCGGCGCATGTGATATTTCCTGAAGTTGATAGTCAAGCTGTTGGATTTTCTCGCTATTGGCTACAAAATATTCTTCGCGAACAACTAGGCTTTAACGGTGTTATTTTCAGTGATGATTTATCAATGGAAGGGGCGGCAAGTGTTGGTGGCTATATTGAGCGTGCTGAAGCCGCGCAAAGTGCTGGCTGCGATATGTTGTTACTTTGCAATAATCGTCAAGGCTGTGTTGAAGTTTTAGATGGCGCAAATATATCCATTAATGCGCAAAGTAGTGAAAGGCTTGCTAAATTGCTAAAAAATCCACGTCAAAGTAATGATTTTTCAACACTTGCTAGCAATCAAACATGGCAAGAAGCAAGCGAATTTATCAATCGTTATCGATAAGCTTTAAATAAAAAACGTTCAAATAAAATATAAAAATAAAAAACATAAGAATAATAATCCGGACGAAATTATGAAATTGACTAAACAATTGTTTATACCGCTGGCACCTGTGTTGGCGGTTGTTTTCTACTTTTTTCTACAAGCAATAGGCTTAGAAAACAAAGCATCCATTGCTGCGGCTATCACCTTACTAACTGTTATTTGGTGGGTGACTGAAGCTATTCCTATCCCAGCAACCTCGTTAGTTCCTTTTGCATTATTACCGATGTTTAATGTTGTAGACCATAAAACCGTAGCTTCTGCGTTAGGTAGTCATGTTATTTTATTGTTGATGGGCGCTTTTATGCTTTCTAAAGCCATTGAAAAAAGTGGCGCACATGAACGATTAGCGGTGTATATGGTTAAACTCGTTGGCGTTACAAGCGGCAGGCGCATGGTGTTGGGCTTTATGCTGGCAAGTGCTTTTTTAAGTATGTGGATATCTAACACGGCCACAACCTTAATCATGTTACCTATTGCCTTGGCAATTCTAAAACATATTGATAATCAAAACCTAAAAGTTGCCCTCATTTTAGGAATTGCTTATGCCGCTAGCGTTGGTGGTGTCGGTACGCCGATTGGCACGCCTCCAAATGTTATTTTTATGGGCATATATGAGGAACAAACGGGTGTTGAGTTTGGCTTTTTAGAGTGGATGAAAATAGGTGTTCCTGTTGTTGTTTTAGCGATACCTCTTATTGCCTTTTGGCTAACCAGAAAGGTAAAGCTCGAACATGAAGTGCACTTACCGACCTTAGGTCCTTGGCGTAAAGAAGAAAAACGAACCTTATGGGTTTTCGGTTTAACCGCATTAGCATGGATCACTCGTAAAGAACCATTTGGTGGCTGGAGTGGCGCATTAGATATAAATATCGCTGGAGATAGCACTGTCGCATTACTTGCTGTCGTCATCATGTTTATCGTGCCAAACGGTAAAGGCTCTCGTTTATTAGATTGGGATAGCGCAAAAACCATTCCATGGGGGATGCTATTACTATTTGCTGGTGGTATAGCATTAGCAAAAGGTTTTGTTGCCTCAGGGTTAAGTGGTTTACTCGGGGAATGGTTAGCATCGTTCTCAAATTTGCCGGTTATTATTATGCTAATCACTATTTGTTTAGTGGTAACTTATCTAACCGAAATTACCAGTAACACAGCTACTGCAACGTTATTAATGCCTATTTTGGCCGCAGCAGCAATTGCCTCAGGTTATGACCCTAAAGTACTAATGGTACCTGCTGCAATATGTGCAAGTTGTGCATTCATGTTACCTGTAGCAACAGCGCCAAATGCTATTGCTTACGGAACCGGTGAGATAGAAATAAAAGACATGGTCAGGGAAGGAGCAATACTAAGTTTTATTGTTGCCTGCTTAGTGGGAATTGTTTGCTACTTGCTGTTGATATAATAACGACTCAGGTATAGCGTAGTATAGGTTAAAATCATAAGTTAGAAAGCCTCTTTAAAGCAGCATATTGTGCTGCTTTTTTATGTGTTGCTTATTATTATGTAGGCTCGAAAAAACACTTTTTTAAGCACAAAAAAATAAGTAAACCAATATTATTGATTTACTTATTTTATGTTAACTATTTAACTATCGTGCAGCTAAATGGCTGAGTTTTAGTTTTTAATGTTTATTAAAACATTCTTTGCTTTAATAAACGCGCTAACAATATAACAGCAAAGGCTACACTATAAACCGCAAAAATAACCACCATAACTTGTGGCATGGTAAAGCCCATAAATTGCCACTTTATATCACCACAGTCGCCAGTTGCTTCAAATAAAACGGGTAACCATTCATGCAAAGGTGCCCAAGATGGAAAGTTTGGAATAAACTCACAGCTAAATAAAAATGACATGGTTGTTGACTGCATCTCAACATGTTCTAGCGCAATGAGTAAGCCCCAAATAGCACCGGTAGCCCACAAGCCAAAAGATACAATACGTATAAGTACAAACTGACAACCTAAGGCACCTAGAACACCGGCTAGAAATATTCCCCATATAGCTGTTCGCTGATAAATACACATAATACAAGGCTCTAGCCCCATAACGTATTGAAAATATAATGCACTGAGCTCAAAACAAAATGCACTAAAAGCAAGTAGTTGCCATGCACGCTGATTAAGAGATAACTGACTTAAGAAGTTCACGAAATGTCACCTATGATTGGGTTGTTAGTGTTATATACCCAAACAGGTGGGTATATAGTTTAATGCATGCTACCAATAATCAAAAAGCGCCACAAGGGCGCTTTTGTTAGATTTTATATCAACTTACATGTACCGGTTACTTAATGTCCACCAGGTGCTTTAGTCGCTGGATTAGCACTATGATGTTCAATCAAATGTGAGTCGTAATAAGACTGTGTTGTATCTGCTAAGTGGCCTGACGAAATAGCTAATAAGCCAACAATAGTGAGCACAATTGTATATGGGAATGCCATGATAACCATACGACCATATGATAAACGAATTAACGGTGCTAATGCTGACGTTAATAAGAACAAGAATGCCGCTTGACCGTTTGGTGTTGCTACACTTGGTAAGTTAGTACCTGTGTTAATTGCAACAGCTAGTAAATCAAATTGATCACGTGTTATTTGGCCAGCAGCCAAAGCTTTAGTAATTTCAGTAATGTAAACTGTACCAACAAACACGTTATCACTTACCATCGATAATAAGCCATTTGCTAAGTAGAACATTACTAACTGCATATTACCTTCAAAGGTAAGTACCCAAGTAATAACAGGGGTAAACAATTGTTGATCAACAATAACTGCTACGACAGCGAAGAATACGGCAAGTAAGGCTGTAAAAGGTAGAGCTTCTTCAAAAGCATGACCGATTTGGTGTTCTTCGGTAATACCCGTAAAGGCTGTTGCTAAAATAATAACAGATAAGCCAATCATGCCTACTGGCGCTAAATGTAGTGCTAGGCCAACAATCAACCAAACCGCAATTAGTCCTTGCATTACTAATTTTACATTATCGCGTTTAGTACGTTTATTACTCTCTTCGATATCAAAGTCATTTAAAACTTTGTAAACATTTTCTGGTAATGCAACACCGTAACCGAACCATTTTATTTTTTCTAAAAGTACACAAGTTATCATGCCCGCAATAAATACTGGAATGGTGACCGGTGACATGCGTATGGCAAATTCAAGGAACTCCCATCCTGCTTGCTTACCGATAACTAAGTTTTGTGGTTCGCCAACAATAGTACATACACCACCAAGGGCAGTACCCACACCAGCATGCATTAATAAGTTACGTAAATAACCGCGGAATTGGTCTAAATCAGCACGTGAATATTCTGCTAATTCATTATCACTGGTGTGATCATGGTCATGGTTATTATCTTTACCTGAGGCTACTTTGTGGTAAACCGAGTAAAAGCCTATTGCGACACTGATGATTACAGCAATAACGGTTAAGGCATCTAGAAAAGCGGATAAGAAAGCACCTGAGAAACAGAACAATAAGGAAACTAATACTTTAGAGCGAACCTTAGTTACTATTTTAGTAAATAAAAACAGTAACAAGTTCTTCATAAAGTAGATGCCTGCCACCATGAAGATTAATAATAATATTACTTCAAAGTTAATAACCATTTCGTGCATAACTTGTTCGGGGGAGGTCATCCCGATCGCAACCGCTTCAATGGCTAGTAAGCCGCCGGGTTGCAATGGATAACATTTTAGCGCCATGGCTAAGGTAAATATAAATTCAACAACTAAGGCCCAACCCGCAATATAAGGGTCAACAAAGAAAAATAATATTGGGTTGATGATTAAAAATGAAATTATTGCGAGTTTGTACCATTCAGGCGAGTTGCCAAGAAAGTTTTTATAAAACGCACTCATAAATGATTGCTGCATAATGAACCTTTTAAAAAAATTAAGAGCTAGGGTTAGTGTTTGGTTTAATCTATTTAATTATTTTTATATAAATTTATGACTCTCAGCAGTTTAAGCGGTATTTGTCATATTGTAAATATGTCACATTAAGCGCATGGTTATTGAATTTTGTTAAGGTAGCGGTAAAATTGCTTTCAATAATCTAGATCAATTTTATAAATAAAAATTGAAAGTAATGAAGCCGAATGTATCTGTTTTCAAAACCAGATAGCGCAGTGAATGATGACACGTAATCGCACTCTAGCGTGGTTGTAAGTTGTGCTTAACGTGGTTTATGGAATTAATATAAAGATAAATAGCGATTGGTTAGTTGAGGCGTTAATATAGATATATTGAGCAAATTCAGTTTATGCACTTAATATTTATAAAGCATGCATCAGGTTTTATTTTATAAAATGTAATGAGTGGCTTGAACACTGCTTACCTTCCATTTGGTGTTTTATAATCGAAGATTAATTTAGTTGATTGAAAACTAATAACGCATTATTTAGAATTTTCTAACTTAAACGTTTTTAGTTTTTTCCAATCACATTGAGTAATTTGATTAAGCCATAATGGAGGCAAACTTTCTTGTGACGTTTCATTTGCTAAGTTAATGCTAATATTCAACTCATCAGCAAAATGCTTGTTTAATGAAAACTGTAATTTTTGATCGCTAATATTATTAAAACTTTTAACAAGTTGTGCTTTTACTCTGTCAGTAAGCTTCACTCCCTGTCTTATTTCAAATACCGTATTTAGCCAAAATAAAGTGCCTTGCCTTGACGCATTGGGAAAAGCTTTGGTAAGCCTTGTAATTGAAGGGGATAATCGCTGGTAGCCGAGTTGTTTATTTTGAATTAAAAAAGCTTGCAGTAAATTTATGCCGCTAATGATATTGCCAGAACGATTTGAATTTTTTTGATGCTGAGCTAAAGCACTTCGAAAGTGTTGCTCTGCCTTTGTAACTTTATCATTCTCTAATGCAAGCACACCTAAGTTATTTTCAATTGTTGCTAGTGACGAGGATATGTTTTCATTTTCAGCAATGCTTTTTGCAATATTGTATGTATTTATTGCATATTCATTTTGATTTAGGTGCCTTGAAACGATAGCAATACTGGTTAATAGTTTTACTTTATTACCTTCAATTTGGTTATGTTTAAGCGCGCATACTAAAGTTAATTTTGCCTGTTTTAAATAGCCAGACTTACGTAACCAAATGCCGATACTGCTCAATATTGGCACAATTCTATGTTCAAATTCAGTTGCTGATTTATGTGTTATTAATGCTTTTATTGAGTTTTCCATTATCGATAAGTTGTTGAGTGATAGGGACGCTCTTATTAATGTAATGTGCCAGCGAAAAAATTGTGATTCAGATAATAAAGATAAATCATTTGGGCGAGATAATATTTCTAGCGACTTCGAAGGCTTCACAGACAAGTAGTCTTCAGCTTCAGCTAACATAGAAGTGAGCCTATCTTTAGAGATGGTATCACTTGCATGTATTGGAAAAACTAATAAAGCTAAGATTGTTAAAGTGACTTTTAACAATATCAAATGCTCCTGATTAAAAGTGTCAGTTAGTAGTACTGGTGCTATGTACTAAATGAAAATCCTTTTAATTAGTGCTTGGTGATTATGTCACTTTGTAAAGCCTTATCTTCCTTGCGCCATCTTCTGTAATAGTAGCAATCGCTGCTGTTCTTGCGTAGAAGGTTGATAAGGTATATCACTTAAACTTGAAATTGCAAAATTCTTTATTTCATATTGCGTAATAGCGCTATCGCCATATTTGGTTGGTGTTCCTGGTGCTGGAGACATTAATTCAATCGAGAATGTTGATAAATAAAAAGGAGACTGTTTTCCTTGCAAGACAGACTGATGAGCCTTTAAATCAATGCTGCTGCTACCTTTTTTGAGTTTTTCTTTGCTAACTAAATGTGCAATAGGTAGGTTGTTGGCATCAAACAAATTAGCGCGCAGGCGATAAAGGCCTTGTTCTCTGGTAGTGAGATTTGCCTGTATTACCATATCAGCATCATCATTAGTTGCTGGGTCGAAGCTTTCAAGTGTGGCGATTGAATCAACATACTTTAATGATAAGGCTATGTTGATATTCTTGCCGTTTATTTTTGCTTTTACTGTCGCTTGCAATTGCGCAGGGAAATTACGCTTGCCTTGAAATTGTGCAGTCCAGTTATCTTCATCTTGTATGAACTTAGCTGTTAACAACGTTTTTCTACTTGAAGTATCAACTAGTATTAGTTCTGCACTGTCAATATTTTCACCATTAAGTGACGCAAGCACTGATTCAGGGTAGATATAGCGATACTTTGACAACTCTGCTGTTACGGTTGTGCCTTCATCATCAACAGGAATTGATTGTGGATTAAAGTGATTTGGTTTTAATCGGTCAAAATCATTAGTTGATAACGGTTGCGAATAGGTTGGAAAGTTTAACTCCGCTGCATAGGCTTTAGCGACTAATGTCGCTGAGTCGTTGGAGGTTATTTTTTTAGGTTTTGGTGTCATCAATATGCTTTTTTCAATCGGCGTTACTTTAGCCAAAATGGCTTTATTAATAGCGACTTCTTCTGACGATTCAGTAACCGTCGTTTGTGGTGGCATTGACGGCCAAAAAAGCCAAACAGTGACAACAACACTCATCGCCACCATTCGCTTTATAAATTGGTTATTTTTCATAACTCTTATTATTTTCCTATTTAATATTACTTAGAATTGTTTAGTTAGGAATTGCATCATAAATTAGTGTCGACATGCTGTCGTTCGTTGAATTTTGAACGTAAAGATAGTTGCTTTTCCATAGCCACCAACCAGAAGCTTTAGTATAAGTCTCAAAATGAACACTTTGACCAGATAATAAACTTTGTTGATTGCTTGCTGCCGTTACTTTGCCTTCTTGCTCTGGCTCTAATAATGAGCCATGGCTATAGTCTTCACCCATTAGCATCGGATAATGGTAAGGCATAAAGCCCGAAACTGCATCACCTTGGTTGGAAAGTTTGCCATTGAAAGCAACTTGGGCACTGCAGCTGCCGTACTTTCCTTGGCGATTACCACCACAAGAAGAGTGAGTGCCTACCACGCCATCATCATTACCTTTAATAAAAGGGCTAGTAACCCCTAAATATTCACTGGCATCACCTACAAAGCGCAGTCGAGGAATGCGAGCGTCAGGTAGTGGTGCAAGTTGTCTTGCGTTGTTAACTTTTAAATCATGTAATACACCCATTTCGTCGCTAAGATCGCCACCAAGCCATGCTTCTAAAGCGGCTTCTATAATAAAGGTCCAATTTTCAGTACCTTGAGCAACACTTACCGCTAAGTCGGCCAATTCACTACCGCCACCAGCACCAGCAATGTCAAAGGTAGCGACAATATTAAGTGGTGCTAAACCGGCGTTTTCTAACCAAGTTTCTTGGTTTTCAATGATATATCGCGCCACCAAATCGCCAGTAGAGTGAGTGACAAATATACAGCCGGGATTACAGAAGTTGCTTTGTGAAAACTCCTTTAATTTTGGCCATACATAATCTGTGGCAATTTTACCTTCTATTCTTTCATAAGAAGGCCAATCAATACGGGCGTCGCTTAAGTTATCCCAATAGCCTTTCCAATAGTTTTGACCGCTTGCTGTGACATCACCATCAGATATTAGTTGTTGCGGCTGAAAGCCATGGATTAACACTATTTTGTGCTCTTTGCTGTAAGAGGCTGTCGAGCACAGTGCTATGCACAGAGCTGCAATAGCAACTACACTTTTGGTTGCATTCATATTTTTCCCCAATTATTTTTTAGTTATTTTTATTACGTCGTGTTTTTATTATTAATATTTTACTGATCGGACGTTCGACCAGTTGGGTTGATAATAGGGTAGTGGTTATTTATTATCCAACCAACTGCTATTTAAAAATAAAATAATGGAAATAACAGATGTTTATAGTCTTTATTAATCAATGGCTAAAAATTGATAAATGTTAATGTTAGGTTAATATTTAATATGTTTTTATGAAAAATGTTTAGATCGGCTTTATATCGGAGCTATACCGTATGAATGAAAAAGGGATACTGAGTCAATTACGTCACAATTTTGTGGCACTGATCAGTTTAGCAATTGCAATTACTAGTCTGAGCTACAACACTTGGCGTAACGAGCATAGCGAAGGGAATCGAAATAAACGCTTCGCAGCTTTTGAAATTTTAAAAAAACTCAATCAAGTTCAACAATTAGTGTTTCACCGGCGCTATGACCCTGAGTTAGTGATTAATGGCAATGCTCGTACTGGATGGGTTTATATTCTAACCATTAAGGATTTGTCTAAAGTATTGCCTAAGCAAATGGAGAGTAGTGCTGATGCACTGCATTTGGCATGGAGTGAAAACTGGCAGAATTTACAGTCAAATAATGCTGCCGCTGAAAACTTACTAGCAGAGCTCGATATGATGCGAGATAAAACCATCACATTTTTAACTGACCTGAATTAACCAAGACGCAAAAACAAAAGTTTAAATTGCCAGGTCATTAGTTTGAATTTCTAGTTAGTTATTTTGTTTTGCATTGAGATTAATTAATAAGCTAGAAGAAAATAGTGGTTTGACCACTGTTTACATTTAAATTCTGCGTTTTATAATCGAGCATCAATCTAGATGATTGAAGGTTAATTGCGCAAGCAATAGAAAATTTATTTTTCCAGAGGTGTCTATGTACAACCTACCATTAACAATAAAACAAAAAATAATAATGGGGTTTAGCACAATAGGGATTTTACTCGTTGCAGGAAGCATCTTTTTTTATAACTCATTAACGCAAATCAGTACGGCTAATAGCAATGTTGAGCTTTTGGCTGTACCAGTACAAAAACAAAGTAGTGCTTTGCAAATAAAGCTACTTAATATGATTAAAGTTGGCGCACTTGGCTTTACGCAACAAAGCTCGTCAGCTTTAGTGAAAAGCGAGCAAGAATACGCAAAGCTAGATCAAGAGTTTCAGTCTTCGGCTGCCATTTTACGTAGTAAAGTTATGGATCAGCCAAAAATGTTACAGGCATTAAAAAAGGCTCAAACCCATTACCAAGCATATGTTAGTCAAAGTGAGCAGTTTTATTTGGCTAAGAAAAATGTCGCGTCAGCAAATGAGGCGTTTATGGTGAGCTACCAATTATTTATTGCAAGCCGTGATCAAGCAAGTAACGACATGCTCGACTTAGAGCTAATTGAGTTACCAGGTAATGATCAATTGCTAGAAGATATTATTGGTAATGGTGCTCGCATTGACGACATGTTGTACACATTGCAAAACACTATGTCCGGCTTAAAACAAGTGTCTGCGCTCGATGAGTTAGCGCAACATAAAGAAGATGTTAGTTTTTTAGTGGCTAACGCCAAAAACAATTTTGATTTTATGCAACGACTATTTGAGAGTATTGATGATAAGTCACTACTTGATGACTTTGCTGCACAATATCGTGTAATAAATGAGTTATTAGTTGAGCCAGGAAAGCTTTATCAACAAAAACAACAAACTATTGATGATGCCATTAATGCCAAAACTGCTTACAACAACTCAGTCAATAGTTTCAACGCTAGTTATCAAGAGTTAACGCTATTACTTTCACTTGCAGAAGCACGCTTTGATGAGTTGCAGTTAATGACCAAAGATAAAGTTGCAACAGGTGAAGACTTAGCAATTTATATGGCGCTGATATTTTTAGTTTTAGCCGCCTTTATCGGCGTGATCACGACTCGAGCAATGTTAGGGCCGTTAGCGAATGCAAATAATTCCTTAGCACTGATTGCACAAGGCGATTTGACGCAGCGATTGACTATTGAAAACGAAGATGAGTTTGGTGACTTATTTAAAAATATTAATAAACTCAGTGATGATTTAACTTCATTGTTGAAAAACATAAGTCAGAATGCTTATTCACTTGATGAGTCAGCAAAAATTACTAGTGAACAAAGTCACCGTATTGCCGAGTCTACATCTGCACAAATAATCCGAGTAGATGGTGCAAAAGAAATCGCAGAGAAAATGTTTGCTAGTTCTACTAGTGTTACTGATGAAGCTAATTTAACCGCTAACAACGTATCTGAGGCTTCAAAGCATAGTTTTGAAGTTCGTTCTATTGCTGATGATAATAGTAATAGAATAGTTTCACTGTCGGAACGTTTGAGTGAGTCGGTTGATGTTATGGCTCGGTTGAGTAAACACAGTGATAGCATCGGCGGTATTTTAGATACCATTGGTAGTATTGCTGACCAAACCAATTTACTAGCGTTAAATGCCGCCATTGAAGCTGCACGTGCAGGCGAACATGGCAGAGGCTTTGCAGTCGTTGCGGATGAAGTAAGATCGCTAGCATCTCGCACCCAAGCGTCAACGGCTGAAATTCAGCATATGATTGATTCCTTGCAAAATGAAACACAAATGGCAGAAGTGGCTATTTCTCAGGGACAAAATCAAGCGGCTGAATGTGTATCACAAAGCCAAGAGTTGAGTAACGCCATTAAGCAAATTGAAAGTGCACTACATACCATAGATGAAATGAGTAAAAGTATTAGTATCGCTTCTAACGAACAGCTGGGTTTTAGTCAAGATATTGAAGCCACAATGAATGAAGCGTCGACAGCGGCAAATCATAATGCGGTTGAATCATTAGATTTATCGAATCGCAGTGAAGATGTTAATAAACTAGCGGACTCGTTAACCGCTTCAGTCGCTCGATTTAAACTCTAAACGTGAGCTTGAATTAAAATAGTATGAAAAGAGTAATGAATTTTATATTTATTACTCTTTTTTTTTAACCACCAACCATGACAAAAAAGATAAGGTAAAGTGCTTCAATGTAGTAAGGTGATATTTCAAAGGTAGAGTAATTAAAGTATTGAATAATAAAATATATTTGTGTATTTTTATCTAATTGTTATTCAAGGAACGAATAGATGAAAAAGTTAAAAGTTTTACTCGTACTCATACTAGCCTCAGCAATATGCCTTTTCGGGGGCATATTCTACTTTTTAAGTTCGCCACCTCCTGAGTATGTTAATGAAGGAGAAAATGCCTTAGCTATGAAAGATGTTGTAATACTAGGGCACGTTAACAATGAACGAGTAAGGCATTTATTAGGTAACGCCACCCTCGACCCTAAATCTCTTGATTTACCCGTATTGAGTACAGATGTCTTTGATGAGCTTTACAATGGTGAAAGTAACTTTAAGGATTCAGTGGATCATTTTATTTTTTCTGCAAATGCGGGTGAAAAACCTGCTACCAGCATTATGCTGTATGGTGATTTCGAATGGTCGAAAACTCAGTCTTCAATTGATAATTTTTTCATTATTGAAACTTTATCTAATGATTCATACAAGTTAACTAAGCGAGAAGATAATTCAGTATTTATGTGTCCTGACGAATTAGCAAAGCAGGTAAAGCAAGAGCTGTATCTTTATTTTAGTGAACAGTGGATAGTTATGACAACCGATAATAAACGGCTTGGACTAATCGTAAATAGGTTGCATGATAAATCGTCTTCGGATATAGAATTATCAAGTTGGCGTCAATATCGAGACACTAAAACGCTAAGTGCCGGTGTTATCGTTCCTAAAGACACTTCAAAAACATCTAACGGCATGAGTGCTCATATAATGAATAAAATTATGAGTGAAAACGAAGAAGTATCTGCCTTGTTTTTTGGAGTAGATATAAATATTTTATCGCAAACAATCTCTATTGATTCACAAATAGATGCAAATACTGTTTGGGTAGACGAAAAATATTTATCTGCCAATAAATTAATCATCGAATCAAAACTTGACGCTTCAAAAATATCTGAAACATTAGCTAGCTTTTTCAACAATATTAACATTGAAAATGACAATGATTCACTTATTGCTACACTCACTCTTAGTGAAGCTGATATCCCTAAACTAAGCGATGTTTGGTCTGAATTAGTCATAAAAGTATTTTCAGGGTTTTCATCTAACGCTAATTTGCAATCAACACCTCAAAAAATTTCTACTGAGTCATTAATGACTTCACAATGGAATTACAATAATAATAATAAATTCATTGCCTTACCTGACTATAAGGAAGGCGAATTTGATGCCAAACCATCATTCGTTAATGGACCTTTAGCTGTTTCTGTTAACTCAGTAAATGTCAATGAAGAGTTAAACCTAACAGAATTGAGTATAGAAGGGCTTATGAATATACCCAACGTTGAGGGATGGTGGCATCAATCAAAGGCTAATTTGACTATTAAAATACACTCTGTAAATGACGATGCAGGTAATAACCTGTTAAGAGATGAACGATGTGTGAAAGATTTAGGCTTTAGAGACGGTAATCATGTTGAAAGCTCTGGATTTAGTACGACAAACTTAAAGGCATATATAGATAAAACACTACGATTGTCACAAGGTTCAAAATTTTCAGATATTACAAATATTAAGGGCACTGTATCTTTTTCTGCTCCAGTTAATATTGATATTATTGATTTACCACTTCAAAAGGAAGCAAGTTTTGAAAGACACGGTTTTCGATTCTTTATTAACGAGTTTGATCGTCAAAGTGTGTCTTATGAAGTGAGTGGTTCGCAAAAGCATTTGTTAGAAGTACAGGGGTTAAATGCAAAAGCTGAAGCCTTATCGCAGAGTTACTCGTGGGGTTCTGGTGACGTTAAAACTCAACATTTCCAAGGCGACGTTAAATCTATTCGATTAATCATTTCAAAAGCATTCAGTGAGCATGAAGCGAACTTTACAGTAGAACAAAAAGATTTCTTCCCAAAAACAGAGTTAAATGTAAATTACTTAACCACAAGGCCACCTGTAGTAGATAAAAATAACTGGGCTAGCGCGATACAACAAAAATGGCGGGTTAATAATGCTAAGAAATTTTTAGAAAAAGAAAAATACTTATCTAGGCATAAAGTTGGTGACTTTTATCAATTCCCGTTTGCAATGATGTTAAGCCATGACAATACACAGTCTTGGGTCAACCCACCATCACTAAAAATGATCTCACCATTTGTTAGCGGTTTAACGTTCAACCTACAAGCGATAGAGTTAACAGCGAATAGCGGTAATGAAAATCTTGCCTATTACGTTAAAAACAATGTATGGTATCGCATAAATGCTAGCAACATTACTGAGTACATCCCTCAAAAGGTAATTGATGAATCCGCAGTATTAGATGCAACTGTTAACATAGGTTTAAAGCTTAAGGCAAGGGAACCTATAGGCAAGTTATCTGGAGAGGTAAAGGTTAACCTTCCTATTTCCATTGAGACTATTAATGTAGGCTTACCTGATTTTGAACAAACCCTTCACAAACATGATGTTTTATTAAGTAGAGTAAAAATTACTAACGGAAAAATACCACGTACAACTTATCGAATTGAAGCTCCTAACTTAATTAATATGATTGCAGTTTTAAAAAATGGAAAAGAAATTCGCCCTGAGCAAGGGAGTGTGTTTAAAGATGGATTTTGGTTACTATCTTACCCATTAACCGATCAAATAGACCATTTTGAAGTACTAGTTGCCTCGAAAGTGAATACATTGAAATTTCCCTATGAAATAACTCCTAATTACAATAGGTAAGGGAAGTACTAGGAAGGGGGACCTCACTCATTGTTTTTGAGCGTTTGGAATTAACCCGTTATACATTTCACGCCTCTATATTTATTTAATACAAGTAGCTTATGGCATGTGCCATCGTGGTCGTATAGATGTAAATTGTTTTTCAAATCGCCGACGTGGGCATGGCAACAAGAGCAACAAGAGAAAAAGTAATAACAACTTGGTTTATGAGCTAGTTTTTTCAAGTAGTAAAAGTAAAGCCTCAACTTATCGTTGAGGCTTTATTATTTGAGCAATTTAAAGGGCAAATTGCTTATCGTGGTGCGTTTGAATAAGGGTCAAACGGCTTATTACTATTTGAGTTATCACTTGATGATTCACGAGAAGTCGCTTTACTATCATTGCGCGATCTTTCAGGGCGATTATTTTCTCTATTACGCCCTTGGTTATATTCTTTTTTATGCTCAGGTTTAGAACGATGAGTTTCTTTAAAGCTATCTTTGCTTAACGGTACAATAGCTTCACCTTTTACTAATACTTTTGGCTCTTTGGCTTTTATATGCAAAGGAATAATACGCTGACGTGGTGGAATTTCGAACTCATCGTCACCTGGCTCAGGTAAGTTCTTATAACTATATAAGTAGAAGCGCTCTAGTGTTTCTCTTGCCCACTCGGTTTTACGTAAAAACTTTAAGCTTGATATAACGCTGGGGTTATTTTTAAAACATTTTATTCGCGTGTACTCTGCCAAAATATCAAAGCCATAATGCGTTATTAATTCATTTAGCAAAATGTCTAATTTTAATCCGTGTAAAGGGTTATTTAATTGTTCGTTTTCTTGACTCATTGTTGACTTAGTTTGGCTGAACTTGTCGATATTATACACCTAAATGCTAGTGTTATAAGCGCTGATTTTCTCTCAATGTTAAGTTGTTGTGAAAATTAAGCCTATAAAGCGTTATATCCCCTTATGTTAAATGTTGTACACTAAGTTATTAACTAAATAATAACTTATAAAATCTACGGAATTCATTATGAAAAAACTTATCGTGCTATTAACTATTTCAACTTTAAGCACCTCTGTTCTTGCGCAAGAAACAAGCTGGCTAGATAGTTTGAAAAACTTGGTTGGTTTAGGTGAAACTAAAGAGCAAAGCGTAGACGCTAATGCTTCAGCAATGCCAAGCACTGATGGTTTAGTTGATATGTTAACAGGTTCATTAGATGTTAATAGTGACCAAGCGTCTGGTGGCATGGGCGCTATTTTTAATTATGTTAAGAATAATGTTTCTACAGAGCAATTTAGCCAGCTTGCTAAATCATTGCCTGGTGTAGAAGGCCTTGTTGGTCAAATGCCTGATGTTAGCAAACTTAGCTCTAGTGAAGGTTTAGGTGGTTTACTAGATAAAGCATCTGAGTATAGTGATTCATTGAAATCAATTAATGATGTGAAAAAGCAATTTGAAGCATTAGGTTTGAAACCAGAAATGATCAGTAGCTTTGTTTCAAGTGCTCAAAGCTATTTAGATACAGAGCAAGGTCAACAAGCTAAACAAGTTTTGACTGACGGTTTAGGTAAATTGTTAGGCTAATTTCGTTTTGTGTTAACTAGCCATTTTTTATAAGGTTGTTTAGTTAACAATTAACTTAATTCGAAAGCACGTTGTGGTAAATTATTTTTACTACAGGGTGCTTTTTCATTTTATGCGCTGTAATAAAACTCATTCGATAAAATACTAAAAAGGGAATTACGATGTTAAGACGACGCTTTATCAAAAACCTTGCAGGTTTTGGCTCAGTTGCTGCTTTAGCTGGTTGTTCAACTTCGTCTCCTTCAGCGGCTTTATTATCTAATTCACTAAACCAACAAAGCTCCGTCAATAATAAACGACTCTACGTCGATGGTTTATCATTTATTCCTGAAGATGCTTTGGATGTGAAAGCGTCACAAATTGATAGTTATATCGCTGATATTTCTGCTATTGAAGAAATAAAACTTGCTGACGGTAGCGTGAATTATAAACGTACTTATAAAGCTTGTATGAAAAGCATAAAAGAAAAAGCGGCTCAAATGATGGCAAAGCCTGAGACTTATCATATTGCTGATAAAGGCAGCGATATTATTCAAGCTCAACAGACAAATAAATGTGCAGTATTCTTACAAATTCAAGGGGCTGACTGTGTAGAAGGTGGCCTTGAACAAGTTGATGAGTTTTACCAATTAGGCTTAAGAGTGCTGCAATTAACCCATCACTATAATAATTTATATGCAGGCGGGGCTTTAAGTCTTGAGCACAAAGGATTAAGCAAGTTAGGTTTAGATTTAATCGATAAACTTGAAAGCAAAAAAATGCTAATAGATTTATCACATGCCAGTGTCGCCAGTGCTGAAGATACGCTAAATCGAGCGAAAGGCCCTATCGTGCAAACTCATGGAGCTGCAAGAGCCATTATTAATAATGCGCGCTGTACGCCTGATCACATATTAAAAGGTATAGCCGATAGCGGTGGTGTATTTGGTATATTTATGATGTCTTGGTGGCTAACTAATGACAAAGTTCCAAGACCAGAGCATTATATAAATCACCTCAAGCACGTTCGAAATGTTGCCGGTATTGATGCTGTCGCCATTGCTAATGATTACCCATTACGTGGCCATGAAAGTGCATTGGCATCAGGCAATAATAATGCAATTGCTATAAAAGGCTATGACACTTGGTGGCAAGGATTAGGTGACAAAGGTGTACTGGGTTTTAATCAAGAGGCTAACCATATTGTGATTCCTGAATTGAACCATATTAAACGTATGCGCTCTATTGAATATCAACTAGCTAAAGCTAAGTTTAGTAGTACCGATATTGATAAAATTATGGGGGAAAATTGGCAACGAGTACTTGTTGATGTGTTGGGGTAATACAAAAGGCCTAGTTAGTCATAAACTCTAGGCCTGATTAAATTTTCCTATAATAATTTTATCACGACTAACTATTTTCGTCCTGAAATATATCCTCAATACTCAATTTGAATAATCTTGCTGCTTTAAAAGCCAATGGCAAACTAGGATCAAATTTTCCTTTTTCAATGGCGTTAATGGTTTGACGAGAGACTTCTAATGCATCTGCAAGCTTTGCTTGTGTCCAGTCTCTTTCTGCCCGTAATACTTTAAGTTTATTTTTCATCGGTAACTTCTATTGCCAATATATGTGGCAGTTAGGTAAGTAAGACCCATAAAAATAACTAAGTGGGAAATTTCAGCGTGAAAACTTATTAGGTTTACTACATCTAAATTTGAATAGGTTAAACCAACAACCAAACTAATACCGAGTGTGATGCCCATTGCATTTAGTTGAATGCGTTGCTGCATTTCATCTAAACCTTTTAAGTGCGCTATGTTAACAACAACCATTTTCAAACCTAAGGCTAAGTTTAACAATATGGCTATAATCGTTAATGTTAAATTGAAGTCCCAAATAAAGCGTGGACCAAAATTTGTTAGCGCCATGCTTAACACCCAAAAAACCGTCCACATACCTAATTTTGCGGTAGTATTTTTGTTCTTCTGTTGCCATGTTGTAGTAGTGTTTTCATTATCATTAATTTTATCATTCATCACCTTGACTCCTTTGTATGCTTTCTTTTACTAAAAGGTAAGTTTGCTTTACATTTGTTAATGTAGAGAAAGAATATCCTCATGTCAAGCTTACTTTACTTTTTGATTGGCCTCGTTGACTTTATGCTTGAGTACAGTGGTATAGCGTTTGTTCAAAACGATAATAAGTAAAAAGTGAGAATTTGGATTAGTTAAGCTTAAGTGGACTTAGCCTAATTGGACTTAGCTTAATTGGACTTAGTCTAATTGTACTTTTCTATATTCGCCTGGTGTTTGACTAGTCAACTTATTAAACCAGCGATAAAAAGATCGTGGTTCAGTAAAGCCTAATTCAGTACTTATTTGGTTTAGGTTTAATGTGCTTTCAGCTAAGTATTGTTTTGCCAATTTAAGCCTAACGTCATCAAGTAATGATTGAAAGTTTAAGCCCAGTGCAGCTAAACGACGCTGTAAAGTTTTTGCACTCATACTAAACTGCTGTGCTATTTCTTGTTGGTGGAAGTTTCTAGTTTTTAAAGATTTTTCAATTGCATTTTGTAGTTGAGTCACGATATCTGTTTGTGTTGTCAAATCAGATATGAGGGCTTCGGCATGGGTCTCAAGTGTTGATAATAATTGTTGATCACCTTTGTTTAATGGCAAAGAAAGCAAGGCCTTATCAAAAATAATGGCATTTTCTTTTTGGCCATAATTTACTGGGCATTTGAATACTGCTTGATATTCATTTTGTAAACTGAGTGTTGGTTGCTTTCGGCTGAGTAATATTTCACTTGGATTACTTTCTTGGCCCACTAGGTACCTAGCAAAAGTTAACCATGAACCAAGACAATTGTCGATCATATGGCGCTTCACGTTAGGATCAGGAAACTGGCAATGCCAACTAATTTTTACTTTATCACCAAGTTGTTCAAAAGTTGTTGTGCCCATATCGCCAACTAGCTTCTCAAATGGCTGAATTTTAGTAATGGCTTGTCCTAGGTTTTCACAATTCATCGAGATATAGCCTAGAACACTATAAGAGCCCGGTTGCACATGTTTGGCGGTGTGCAGACCAAATAAGTCATCGTTTGAATGTGCTAGCAATACAGAAATAAGTTGCTGAAATTGCAAGCCCGTAATATGGCCGCTGTTATCTAATAGTAACTTTTGATCTAAGTCGATGCTTTGGCAAATTGCATCAATATCTAATGATTGCTCAACAGCTAATTGCAAATACTGATTAACCGCCGGCACTGAAGCTTGTCCTAAATTTTCATCTAAGCTGTCATCTATAACAGGACTTAAATTTTTAGGGGGTTCATTGCCTTGAATATTTTTGAACTCAGTCATTATTGTCAAATTGTCCGTATTATTATCATTGGTAATAGCTTTGTTGTGACATTATCTGTGTCATTGTCCATAAATGTCACCTTGACTGTCTTTTCAGGACATTTTGTCACAACAGCCTTCGTTTTATCATAACTCGTAATGAACTAACAGTGAATTAACTTGATTGGCATAAAAGGGCAATAAAATGAGACGTTGGAATGGCTGGGGTGATGAAAGTACCTCAATGGATTTACCACTATCAGCTGGAGCTTTTTTATCTCAAGTCGTCGGTGCAGGGCAACAACTAGAAGATACTTCTTTAGCTAAGGTGATTAGCTCAGTACCAAAATCTCGTTTACCAGAACACCCACTAGTATCACTCGATGCTGAACAACGTGTTCGTCACGCCAAAGGGCAGTCTCTACCTGATTATTTAGCCATGCGTAGTGGTGATATTGAGTGTTTTCCTGACGGTGTTTGTTTTCCTGAAAATTGTCAGGATGTTAAAGATATTTTAGCTTATGCCAAAATGCATAATGTCGACTTAATTCCTTATGGTGGCGGTACCAGCGTAGCCGGACACATCAATCCTAAACAGTCACAACGCGCAGTGTTAACGGTTGATATGAGCCGAATGAACCAACTACTGCACCTTGATGAAAATAGTTTAATTGCGACTTTTGGTGCTGGTACGCCAGGACCAATGGTTGAAGCGCAACTGTTAGCGCAAGGCTATACACTTGGGCACTTTCCGCAATCTTTCGAACTTTCTACCATAGGTGGATGGGTGGCTAGTCGTTCTAGCGGTCAGCAGTCATTACGTTATGGCCGAATAGAACAAATGTTTGCTGGCGGTAACATTGAAACATTTGCTGGTTCACTTGATGTTCCTACATTTCCCGCTTCTTCAGCAGGGCCAGATTTACGCGAGCTATTATTAGGCTCTGAAGGGCGTTTTGGTATTTTAACGCAGGTAAAAGTCAGAGTTAGTAAGGTAGCGGATGCCGAGAAATTTTCAGTTATCTTCTTCCCAAATTGGCAATCAGCCAGTCAATTTTGTAAAGAGTCAGTACAACAGCGCATTGCTCTGTCAATGTTGCGGGTAAGTAACGCTATTGAAACACAAACTCAGTTAAAGCTTGCCGGGCATGAAAGCTCAATTAAATGGCTAGAACGATACTTATCTTTACGTGGCTGTGTAGAAGGTAAATGTATGCTGACTTTTGGCTTAACCGGCACTAAACAGCAAATATCAGCCAGTAAGAAACAGTTACGTACTATGGTTAAAAAATTTAGCGGTGTGAGTACCGGTGAATTACTAGGAAAGAAATGGCAAGCCAATCGCTTTCGTTCTCCTTACCTGCGCGATGCTTTATGGCAACAAGGTTATGTCGTTGATACCTTTGAAACCGCCACTGACTGGGGCAATGTTGATACGTTAATGGCAAAAGTTGAAGAGAAAGTTCGCCATGGATTAAAAGATGCTGAAGAAAAGGTACATGTTTTTACTCATCTTTCTCATGTTTATAGCCAAGGCTGTAGCTTATACACAACTTATGTTTACCGTAATGGCAAAAGTTATAAAGAAACATTAAAGCGCTGGCAAACCCTAAAGCACTTAGCGAGTGAAACCATCGTTAATAATGCCGGAACAATCAGCCACCAACATGGTGTCGGCAAAGATCATGCACCATATCTACATGTTGAAAAGGGGGAGCTAGGGATGAAAGTGCTAGAGAACTTAGTTGAACATTTTGATGCTGACAAGCAGCTTAATCCGGGAACACTTATTGAGTAATAATAAGCAATAGTGCTGAAAGTACCGAAACTACATGTTGGCATACTATCTAGTGACATTTTATCGGGTAAAAAAGGGGGGAGTCGTCGAATGAGTAAACTAAATGAACATTGTGCCAGTGAGCAATGCATCAGTGAAGAAAAACTTAATAAGCTTCAACTGGCAGTCGACGAAATCTCAAGTAATGTTGCAATGACACGTGACCAACGAATAGCTGATATCCGTAACAGTGCATGTTGGGACATTGTTATTGTCGGTGGTGGTATTACCGGTGCTGGAATTTTAAAATTAGCCAGTCAAATGGGTCTCAAGGCATTATTGTTAGAACAAAAAGATTTTGCTTGGGGCAGCTCAAGTCGCTCTTCTAAAATGGTACATGGTGGTTTACGTTATATGGCACAAGGCCAGCTCGCGTTAACGCGTGAATCAGTTGTTGAACGCCAACGTCTACTCAAAGAAGGTCAGCCTTTGGTGAGTAAGCAAAGCTTTGTTATGAGCCATTATAAAAAAGCTTTTCCGGGGCCTTGGGTTTTCAATAAATTATTATCCTGTTATGACTTCATTGCTGGCGTGAAACAACATAAATTCTGGCCTAAATCGACATATATATCATTGGCCCCGAAAGTTGATGAATCTGAACTATTAGGCGGCACACAGTTTTTTGATGCTTTAACGGAAGATGCACGATTAGTGCAGCGACTAATACAAGAGTCTTTGCAACTTGGTGGCCAAGCGATTAATTATGCCACAGTATTAAAACTTAACTCCTTAGCTTTTGATAACCAAGTCACGGTCAAGTTCGAGGAAGATAATTTTCCTGTCAATCTTAATGCGAAAGTCATCATAAATGCCTGTGGCGCGTGGTCTAATCTAGTTGAAACCCAACACACTGAACTTGAAGGCGCTAACTCACAAAAAACTGCCTTCGATAAGCATTCTTCAATGCATATGCGGCCACTGCGCGGTAGTCATTTAGTGTTACCAAATTGGCGCTTGCCAGTTGCGAGTGTTATTTCTGTTCAACACCGAGAAGATAAACGTCCGGTGCAAATATACCCGTGGCAAAATGTCACTATTGTTGGCACTACTGATGTTGAACATGATGAAAACATGGCATTAGAGGCAAGAATTAGCCAACAAGAATTTGATTATTTGTTAGCAACAATAACTCAGCAGTTTCCTCACGCTAAAATAACTCAAGATGATGTCATCTCAACGTTTTCTGGTGTTCGCCCTGTTACGACAAAAGATGCGTCTCAATCGCCATCGAAAGAAAAGCGAGAACATCATATTGAACAGCAACAAGGCATTATTACAGTAACAGGTGGCAAGTTAACTACCTTTAGATTAATAGCTGAGCAAGTATTAACTTTGGTTAGCCAACATTTAAATAACAAAGGCAAACCTTACGAAGCTAAACTGAAATGTTCATTAAAAACCGCTTGTCAGCAACCGATTCTCTCTCAATCTTTTAATGAATTAGATCCGTCATTAAGTGCAGAAGTTCAGCAACAAATATTGGCCTGTTACGGTGAATTTAGTCGGGCATTTGTTTATGAAAGTAAAAAAAGTACTTGTAAGCCAATACGCTATAGTAAGCATTTATGGGCAGAATTGATTTGGTCTGTACGGTTTGAGCAAGTGCAACACCTTGATGATTTACTGTTAAGACGCACACGACTCGGTAATGTTTTACCGTGTGGCGCTCGTGAACTTTTACCAAAAATTAAAGCGCTTTGTTCGCCATATTTATCTTGGAATGAACAAAAGTGGCAAGAAGAAATTAATCGATATTTAGCGATTTGGCAAAATGCTTATAGTTTGCCAAATCATAAAGTTGAAGAAAAATAAGAAACCTATGACAGAAACTAGCTCGACAAATACACCGACACCAGACGTAGGTGATTTAATTTTAACAATAGATAACGGCACGCAAAGTATTCGAGCTTTGATATTCGATCTAAAAGGCAACTTAGTCGCTAAAAGCCGTATTGAGCTTGAAGCTTACTTTTCAAATAACCCCGGTTGGGCTGAGCAAAATGCCGATTATTTTTGGCAAATGTTGGCACAATGTTGTCAGCAGCTTTGGCTGAAAAGTGAGGTTGTTGAACATGGTTATCGAGAAAAAATTACCGCGGTAACGGTTACCACGCAGCGCGGTACTGTTGTTAACTTAGATAAAAATAATAATCCACTAAGACCAGCAATTCTCTGGCTTGATCAACGACTATGTCAACAAAATAAAGCGATGCCATGGTATTGGCGCTTGGCGTTCGCTGCTATTGGGCAAAGTAAGGTTATTGATTACTTTCGTCGTAAATCACAAGCAAATTGGCTGGAACAGAATGAGCCTAGTGTTTGGCAAAATACTGAAAAATATCTTTTACTTTCGGGCTTTTTGACACACAAGTTAACAGGGCAGTTTAAAGATTCAGTGGGTAGTATTGTTGGTTATTTACCGTTCGATTATAAAAAACAAAACTGGGCAGGTCGCTGGGATTGGAAGTGGCAAGCTTTACCTGTAAAACGTTCTATGTTACCAAATTTGGTCAAGCCCGGTGAAGTCTTAGGGAAAATTACCGTTGAAGCCGCCGAGCAAACAGGTTTAAAAGCCGGTACAAAACTGATTGCATCAGCGTCCGACAAAGCGTGTGAAGTATTAGGCTCTGGCTGTATTAGTCCTGACACAGCCAGTTTAAGTTACGGTACTACCGCTACTATCAATACCAACAATTCGAAATACGTTGAACCACAAGCCTTTATTCCTCCTTATCCATCCGCGATTCCAGACCATTTTAATAGTGAAGTGATGATTTATCGTGGTTTTTGGATGGTGAATTGGTTTAAGCAAGAGTTCGGACAAAATGAAATTGAAAAAGCGCAAACCTTAGGGGTTAGTGCAGAAAGTTTATTTGATCAGTTAGTCGCACAAGTGCCGCCAGGTTCTATGGGACTCATGTTACAACCTTATTGGTCACCAGGATTAAAAAATCTCGAAGCGAAAGGTGCGATTATTGGCTTTGGCGATGTTCATACTCGCGCCCATATTTACCGCTCTATTTTAGAGGGATTAGCCTATGCCTTACGAGAAGGTAAAGAAACCTTAGAGAAGCGACAAAAACGAAAAATCACGCGTTTAATTGTCTCAGGTGGCGGCTCTCAATCAGACGCTGCTTTGCAACTTACTGCTGATATTTTTAATTTACCAGCGCATCGCCCGCATACATTTGAAACTTCAGGTTTAGGTGCGGCAATTAATGCGGCGGTTGGTAAAGGCTATTTTGATAACTATCAGCAGGCGATTAATGCCATGACACGCATTGAACAGTCGTTTTTACCCAACAAAGAAAATGTGAAGCTTTATAACAAACTATATAGCCGAGTATATCGAAAAATGTACAAGCAATTAAAACCGATTTATCAAGATATTAAAAAAATAACTGGTTATCCAGAATAGTGTTTAAAAGATATAAAAGTAAAAATTAGTAAAGTAATATAAAAGCAATAAGGCATTGATAAACTGTCATAAAACAAACTTAAAATGCCAAAAAAATTATAACAACAATTAAATAATGAGTAGGAAGGATCTTAATATGATTTATACCCGTCGTAAATTTATAAAAACCCTTGCCGTCAGCGCTGGTGTAGTCGTTACGTCAAGCTTAGTTGGCTGTGGCAGCTCTGACAAAAAAGCAGTGGTTGTTGAACCTGGCCCAGTAGAGCCAAACATCTTAGATGGTAGCCAGTACTTTCCACAATCAGTTGTGTCAGGTGATCCTAGAGCTGATTCAGTTATTCTTTGGACTCGTGTTGACGATGCATCAGGTGCTGATACGTCATTAATGCTACAAGTGGCAACAGATGAAGCTTTTGCTAGCCTAGTGGTTGAAGAAACTTTTGATGCACTTGCAACTTCTGATCATTGTTTAAAAATTCGTGTTACAGAACTAAATGCTGGTCAACATTATTACTACCGCTTTATTTATCAAAGTGGCGGTAAGAATTACTCAAGCCGCATTGGCCGCACTAAAACTGCCGCAGCGCCAGACAGCGATAGCAAAGTAAAGTTTGCTTATGTTTCTTGTCAAGATTATATCGGTCGCTACTTCAACAACTACCTATCGTTACTTGATAATGATGATTTAGACTTTGTTGTGCATTTAGGTGACTACATTTACGAAACAACAGGGGATTCACAATTTCAGTCAGTAGGTGGTGCTCGTAGTATTGAATTTACAGACAGTGACGGCGCATTAACGATAGGTGTCGGCGACAATAAAACTCAAGCAGCTAATAGCTTAGACAACTACCGTCAGCTTTATAAAACTTACCGTACTGATGAATTATTACAACGTGTGCATGAACGTTTCCCAATGATTGCCATTTGGGATGATCATGAGTTCTCAGATGATAGCTGGGGTGATACCGCCACTTACCTTGATGGTGCTGGCGATGAAAAGCAAACCCAACGTAAGAAAAACTCTGAAATGGCCTATTTCGAATATATGCCAATTGATCATGAGCAACCACATACTCAAGCAGGTTTGGCTGCTGGCGCGATTGGTATTAACGAAGAGCACTTATTCCCGAATACGCGTATCTACCGTGACTTCCAATTCGGTCAGCATTTACATCTAGCGATGACAGATTTTCGTACTAATCGTCCTGATCATATTTTGCCAGAAGATGCTTTTCCTGCAAAAGTTGAAATGGACCAAGCAACGTTAAGCACCTTCTTATTAGGAGCAGGTTTCGTGCAAGCGCAGGTTGACGGTATTGTTAGCCAAATGTCGCCATATGTGAATATTGATGACGCCATGTTTGCGCCGTACAAAGCAACATTTTTAGAAGTGTTTACTGGCCTTTATATGCAAGAGCTTATGGCGCGTGTCGAGTTAAGCCAAGAAGATGCCTTAGCGCAAGCTCAACAGCGTGCAGTTGCTGCAGTACAAGGTAATTTAACGACAAGTTATTTAAACCAAGTGTTAGCGGGCGCTAAAGCAAGTTTACCGGCCGAGCACCCAATTCAAATGCTTCCAGCTTTACCTGAAACGGGTGTAGCGCAAGGTTTAGCATTTTATACTATGGGTAAAACTTCATTGTTTGGCTTTATCGGTAGCCGTTACTTAGTCGTTAAAGACACTTACGATATTTATGCTGGTTACCGTGAGTATGTGGCGAATTTACAAGGTGGCACTGCACAAAAAGCCTTTGATGACATGCAAACAAACTGGTTAGCACAAACCTTTGCTACTTCAACTAGTACTTGGAAAATGTTGGGTAGTTCGGTGTCGTTCTCACCATTGATTTTTGATTTATCAGCAAGTCGTGCTGATAGTGGCTTAAGCTTATTAGAAGGTGTACTAGATTCGGCTGCGATTCCAGCCGCATTAAAACAACGTTTTTACCTTGAAGCAGACCAGTGGGATGGTTTCCCACAGTTTAAGTCGAGCTTTGTTGATAACGTAATGAGTCAATTTGGTGTTATCAGCCTTGGTGGCGATGTACACAGTAGTTATGTTACTGAACATAAGCCAAATGCAGTGACTGGCAAACGCTCATTTAACTTTACAACGTCGTCAGTATCATCAGGTACCTTTGGCTCGTTCTTAGAAAACGGTATGAACCAAATATTTGCGCAATTGGGCGATGTGCCAGAAGCGTTAAGTGATTTACCATTTTACTTTGATTCATTAGTACGCAGCGCCACTAAGCGCGATGATATTACTGACGATATGGTATTTTCTCGTATGTGGGAGCATGGTGTTGCTATTGTTGAAGTTGATGCTGAAAACGTATTGGTAGACTTCCACAATACGGGCAGTGAATTCCATAATATGGATACCGTAACTCGCAACTATTATGATGATGCCGATGCTTTCTTATCGACGGTACGTTTGTATAAGTTTAAAGTTAACGAGGGCGTGTTAACTCAGCTTTAATTTGTAGATGTTTATCTACATTGGCGAGCTGAAATTTTGCGAACATTGGTGAAATTGCACTGTAAGCAAAGAGCTGAGCACTTGAAGGTGACCAGCTCTTTTAGCTTTTAAAGTGGTTAAATGATCAACTTTTAATATTGTATTGTTTGCTAGCTAAAATATTTCGTAGCTTGTTATGTAAAGTTGCAACATAGTTGAATATAATGAAGTTTACTGTTAAGTTACTGAATGTAAAATGAAAAACATATCTGTTACCTATTGGCAGAGACTTAACTCTGACTCCACATGAATAAAATTTTAAAGTAAAGAATAAAGAGAGCGCTTGCTCTCTTTATTCTTTACTCAAAAGGAACTTGAAAATGAAACATCTTACCTATCCTCGAGAACGTACTCTTGGATCCATTACTTTAGTGCTCGGGCTTATTGCTTGGTTAGTATTAATCTTCGGCTCTTTTGGTGTCGCTCTGGTTATTTTAGCACTTGGGTTTATATTGCATTTGTTTATCCAGTCTTCATTGATAGCGCATATCAAGGGCAATGGTGTTGAGTTATCTGCGGAACAATTTCCTGATTTATATTCGCAGTTCAGTAGTTGTTGTGATCGACTAGAAATAAAATCACGCCCTCAAGCATACATCCTAAATGGAAATGGTGGTCTAAATGCTTTTGCAACAAAGTTTCTTGGCACAAAGTATGTCGTTCTAATGACTGATGTCGTTGATGCTATGGCTAAGCATGATGATGGTGTAAGTTTCTATATTGGTCATGAATTAGGTCACTTACGTATGAAGCATTTAAGTGGAGGTTTACTTCGTTGGCCTGCTCTTTGGCTTCCACTCATAGGTGCCGCCTATTCACGAGCACGTGAGACAACGTGTGATCGTCATGGACTTGCGTGTTGTAAATCAGCAGAAGGCGCGGCACGCGCTCTTGCGGCTCTTGCCGCAGGTGTTGAGCGTTGGAAAACGCTTGATGTTGCGGCATATATAAAACAATCAAGTCATTCATCTGGTTTCTGGATGTCATTTCATGAATTAACAGCAGGTTATCCTTGGTTGACTAAACGTGCTGCGCGCGTAATGGATGTCAATGCTAAGATGCCTAAACGTAATTTTTTCTCTTATATTTTAGCTGCATTTGTACCATTTGCTGGTCGTTTAGGATCAGGTTTTGCTGTCTTAATATTGGTATACGTCGTTGGTGTTTTAGCTGCTATTGGACTGCCAGCGTATCAACAATATACTACTAAAGCTATATTGGCTAAGAATATTATGCAATCACAAAACACCCGCGATTTACTTGGAAATTATTATGAGACTAATAAAGAAATACCTGAATCTTTAAGTGTCTTGAGTATTGATGCAGAATTAATAGACGGTTCTTTGATGACACTTAATTCTGATAATATGTCGCTTTCTATAAGTACTAAAAAAGGCGTGTTATTATTCACACCAGCAGAAAATGACCAAGGTAAAATTATTTGGGATTGCATAAATGGTGAAGGAATCACTCCTGAACAATTACCACCTAGTTGTATTAGAGTGGAAATTAATTAGTAACTCTATACGTATTAAATAGACTAAGTTATGTTTATCTGAATTAACTTAGTCTATTTTATGCTGTCTTCAATTTAGAGTTTAATTAAACTTAACTTTTATTAATTCGTAAACAAAAGAGAATATAGACAGGGCCGGACCTTTTATACCCCTAGCGAACATGAAACAAATTTAAGTCGCAGCAGCCACTTAATACAATAATAACGTCGGTAGTAGCCAGCTGTTTGAAAGGTCAGTAGTGTATTCATAATCAAAGCTATAGCGCATAAGCTAACAGCGAATAATATAATTGGATTAATTAAATGATTTTTGATGTTTCAGTATTAGAAACCCAGGAGAAGTATCGATTGTTAAACGGTGGTGTAACACCGAGACCCATCGCATGGATCAGCACACGCTCTGGCGATAATATTGATAATTTAGCCCCTTACTCATTCTTTACTGTCGCAAGTTGTAATCCACCTATACTGCTTTACACCCAAGTAAATCAACGAAGTGGCCTTGATAAAGATACTTTGAATAACTTAATTGCAACGGGCGAATGCGTAGTGAACATCGTTAATTCAACGTTAGTTGAAAAAACGAATCAAACTAGCGCAGGCCTTAACAGTATCGAGAGTGAGTTTGACTTTGCAGAAGTTGAAAGCTGCGCTAGTTATCAGGTAAAACCTCGCTCAGTAAAAGATTCGCTGATTCGCTACGAGTGCACGTTAAGAGAAATAAATAGAGTGGGGGACTTACCTGCCGGCGGTAGTATTGTTCTATTAGATGTAAAGTATATTTATGTACATGATGAACTATATGATAACGGCAATATAAACCAAGAGTTGATTGATTCAGTCGGTAAAATGGGCGGAGATTACTTTAGTTTAACCACTAACAATATTGAGTTAACTCGACCTCAATGATATTTAAAAATCGCGCCGAATAATGATATCTATCGGAACTCAAACTCAAGGTGTTTAGCAGGTGGTTTTGGAAAATACCGTGAAGCAATTCAAATACAAAAAAGCCAGCAAATAGCTGGCTTCTTATTACGCAATAAATTGCTTAGCGATAAATTAGTCTTCTAATTCTGCTAAACAAAGTTCGTCGTATATTTGTTTAACCCAAGCATCAACACGTGCTTCAGTTAATTCTGGTTGACGGTCTTCATCAACACACAATCCGATAAAGGTATTTTCGTCAACTAAGGCTTTTGAAGCTTCAAACTCATACCCTTCAGTAGGCCAGTTACCAACAACAATAGCGCCTTTTGATTCAACGATATCGCGTAGTGGTTCCATTGCATCACAGAAATACTCAGCGTAGTCTTCTTGATCGCCTAAACCAAAAATTGCCACTAACTTATCAGCAAAGTCAATTTCTTCAAGCTCTGGTAAAAAGTCATCCCAATCACATTGGTTTTCACCGTAGTACCAAGTTGGAATACCTAAGATTAATAAATCAAACTCTGCGATTTCTTCTTTGGTACTTTTGGCGATATCTTTTACATCGACAAGTTTTTTACCCAATTTCTTTTGGATCATTTTGCCTACGGCTTCGGTGTTACCTGTATCACTTCCGAAAAATAAACCTACAATTGCCATGAATCTAACCTTTTATAACTAAACTTTAAAATCATTGGTATTAAGTGACTGAACTAATAGTGTTTCTATTAATTCACTTCGACTAACACCCTTATCTTTTGCTAAAGCGTCTAAACGTTCAAATACATCTTGATGTAATTTAAACTCAACACGCTTTAGACCATTGTTCTTATCACGCTTAACTTGATTACGTTTGTTTATTTTAACTTGCACGCTGCGTGAGTGTGGGTTCGTTTTTGGTCGCCCCGCACGCTTTTCATCGCTAAATAAGTCAATGGTTGTTAAATCTGCTACTTCTTTTGCCATCTTTTTACTTACTTATCCAACGCCTTGGCTTTCCCAAACAAACTGAATTACGCCTTTGGCGATAAATCCAGCACATCCTAAAAATAAAACAAAATAAACTACAATCTTCCCCATTTTAGGAACATCGTTTTTCTTCATTACATCATGGATTGATAACCCAATGAAAATAAAGATAAAAGCAAAAAATAAATTCAGCCCGATGGCTTCAACTAATTCAAAGTGTTCTGCTAACATAATCAACCCTAAAATTTTCAGGGCGCACTATAGCATATCGTTGCTTTTAAACACATTAATTTTGTTATCTTAGTCACTTTTTACCAACGATATTTTGCTGGTGCGAAGTATAAAAGACAGTGCGTATGGTGATTTAATTGCATTAATTATACAAACTTTGCTTGTGCAAAATTAGAGCTAGATCAATGACTGCCTAAAAAGCTTTCTACGCTGCGGTTAAAGGCAACTGTTTTTTCTGCATGCAGCCAATGACCAGCACCTTGAATAATGCGGGCACGGCTTTGCGGAAATAAACGCACAATTTCGCCTCGATGTTCTGGCAATATGTAGTCAGAGTTGGCGCCTTTGATGAACAGCGTAGGAGCGTTGTAGGTATTACTACCTTGGTAGGTTTTCATTATATGTGGGTAGTTAGTATCAATATTTTCAATGCTACATTTAAAAGAAAATTGATCATTCTCACTAACTAAGTTGCGCAGCAAAAATTGACGAACGCCTGTGTTGTCAACATATTGTGCCAACTGTTTGTCAGCATCTTTGCGTTGTTTTATAGCCGTTAAGTCAATTGATTTTAAACCAGCTATAATTTGGTTATGGTGCGGCGGATATTCCACGGGGGCAATGTCGGCAACAATAAGTTTTTCAACACGTTCGGGTGAAGTAAGTGCTAATTCCATGGCAATTTTCCCGCCCATAGAATGACCAAGTATTACGGCGCTGTCGATATTTAAGTGTTGCATAACGTCAACAACATCTTGTGCCATGGTTGGATAATCCATCACACTATCGTGGAACGAATCGCCGTGATTTCGCACATCAACGCTGGTAACTCGGTAAGTTTCTGATAGCACTTTTGCCACCATATTAAGGTTTTCTAAACGACCAAATAAGCCATGTATTAATATAATGTCTTTACCGCTGCCAATTTGTTGATAGTTAAGTCGCTTAGTCATTTTTCTCTCAGTGCTGCTGTCGTGCAATGTTATGCTGGTGTATACCCAAGTGGCTTGGGTATATATATGAATTGGCGAAATTGTGCGGGTTTTTAGTTTTTGATGCAATGATTTGCCTTAATGAATCATCATTATTTGCTGACGAATACTTGAGAAAGGACTCGTTTTCTTAAACTATTTAAAAAAAATCGTCATCTATTGTTAATCCTCTATAGAGACTTGCTATTAACGTAAGTATAATCTTGCCGCGATCTATAACAATTTTCCTAGGGTCATCAATGAAAAACATCGAAATAGATGAAGAACTTTATCAGCACATTGCGTCAAATACCCAGTATATTGGCGAAAGTGCATCATCGATCTTACGTCGTCTAATTAATTTACCAGACGAAGCTACAGCGGAAGTTATTGCTGAACCTGCAGCTGTAATTGTTGAGGTTGAAGAAACTGAAGAGGTTGCTGTTGAAGCGCCAGCACCAACAGTCGACACAAATGGCTCAGTATTTAACTATATTAATAAAGAAGAGCTAGCCATGCAGCGTGGCGCTGTTGGTCGATTTTTACTTATTTTGGCGGCACTATATCGTGTACATAACCAGCAATTTTCTGCTGTTTATGAAATTAGAGGTCGTGACCGTTTATATTTTGCAGGTAGTGAGGCTGAATTGGCCGCTAGTGGCAGCAGTACTAAACCTCGTCAAATTCCTGATAGCCCATTTTGGGTTATTACTAACTCAAATACTACGCGTAAGAAAATGATGCTGACAGAAGTAGGTCGCGCATTGGGTTATAACGAGCAAGACATAGAAAATATTCGCGACTTATTATAGTCGTTCAATTAGTAAAATAACGGCTTAAGTTTTATAAGAGACAAGGAATTTAAATGACAATTCATCATCATGCTGGCAAACCTGCAAGACCAGAAGACAGAATTAATATTGGTCGTTTAGTTAGTGATTACTTTTTACAAGCGCCAGATGTCACCATCGCCGAGCAAAAAGTAACCTTTGGTACTTCGGGTCATCGTGGTAATGCTAGCAAATTAAGCTTTAATGAATATCACATTGAAGCAATTTGTCAGGCGGTTGCAGAGTATCGCCAAGCGCAAGGTTTTAAAGGACCATTATATTTAGGTAAAGACACTCATGCTCTGTCTGAGCCAGCATTTGCTTCTGCCGTTTCTGTGTTAATTGCTAACAATGTCCCTGTGGTTATCCAAGCTGATGAAGGCTTTACGCCAACGCCGGTAATTTCGCGTTTAATCATTGCTCATAACAAAACTCAGCCAGTACAAGCTGACGGTCTGATTATTACGCCATCACATAATCCACCAACGGATGGCGGCATTAAATATAATCCTCCTCATGGCGGACCTGCTGAAGGCGAAATAACGAAAGTTATCGAGCAACGTGCCAACGAAATAATTATTAATAAATTAGTTGATGTTAAACGTGTTGATTATGCTCAAGCTTTACAGTCGTCATTACTCTTTCGTGAAGATTTCATTGAATTCTACGTTAATGAATTAAGCCAAGTTATTGATATGGAAGCTATTGCAAAAGCAGGCGTGCATATTGGTGTTGACCCATTAGGTGGCTCAGGTATTCATTACTGGCCAGTAATTGCGAAAAAGTATGGCTTAAAACTTGATGTGGTTAACCCTGTAGTTGATGCTAGCTTTGCATTTATGCCATTGGATAAAGACGGTAAAATCCGTATGGATTGCTCGTCACCTTATGCCATGTCAGGCTTGATCGCACTAAAAGACCAATTTGATGTTGCTGTTGGTAATGACCCTGACTTTGATCGCCATGGTATTGTCACGAAATCGGGTGGGTTGATGAACCCGAATCATTATTTAGCGGTATCTATTCACTATTTAATGACCCACAGAAATTGGCCTGCAGAATCTAAAATTGGCAAAACCTTGGTTTCAAGTTCAATGATTGACCGTGTTGCTAAACTGATTGAACGACCACTTTCAGAAGTACCTGTTGGCTTTAAATGGTTTGTTGATGGCTTGCATGATTCAAGCTACGCCTTTGGCGGTGAAGAAAGTGCAGGTGCAACTTTTATCGCTCGTGACGGCAGCTGTTGGACAACCGATAAAGACGGTTTTGTCATGACCTTACTTGCTGCTGAAATGATAGCAGTAACCGGTAAAGATCCTTACCAGTTATATCAAGAGCTTGCACAGCAGCTTGGTGAACCATGTTATGGCCGTGTTGAAGCCGTAGCTAACCTGCAACAAAAGCAAGTATTAACCTCATTAACACCTGAAGCCATTACCACTGATATTTTAGCTGGTGAGAAAATCAGCCAAATATTGTCACATGCGCCAGGTAACAATGCTGCGATTGGCGGCATTAAAGTGTGCACCGAAAATGGCTGGTTTGCTGCTCGTCCTTCAGGTACTGAAGATATCTACAAAATATACGCAGAAAGCTTTATTGATGACACCCATTTACAGTTAATTATTAGCGATGCCCAAAAGCTAGTTAGTGCGGCATTTGTTGCTGCTGGCTTATAATTTGATGTAAGAACGGGCTTTGAAAAGAGTTTTATTTAGTTACTTACTCTGTAAGCTAAATAATAAAAAAGGTGCCTTTAGGCACCTTTTTTGTTGCTAGTCGTTTTTTATTGCGAACAAAAACCGCAAGGGCAAATTAACTCTCTTCAACCGAATACAGTGAGTTTGATTGACATTTTCCTATTTTATTAAACGCTGCCACTAACTCTTTGCCTTCACCAATAGCCATTGCTGCTTCTTTGGCTGTCCATGATTCCATGCTTGGGAACGAGTCGACAAAAATAAACCCATCCATCTCCCCAACAACGGCGGTTACAACATAGCTTTGTATATCGCCCCCCTTAACCGCTTTATTAGCGTAAATTACCCACTTACTATTGAGTGCCTTGATATCGGCGATAGACTTTCCTTCATTAAGAGTACAAGACCAAACTTGTTCAATACGTGTATCAGCGTAGGTATGAAGACTAAATCCAAGAGCAATAATTAACGATAGCGCTTTTACAAAATGTGGTTTCATCATTGTTACCTTTTAAAATTATCTTTTATGTCGATTTTATCAATGAGTACAACTAATAACGAAAACAGATAGCTTCAACGGCATTTAATAAAGGTAGTTGGTTTGTCGCTAGATGCAATAAATAGACTAGGGGAGCGTGTGGCTTTGGTAATATTCCTATGCATATATGATGAGTCTCGTTAAATTAAAATTTATAAGTGATTAGCAATATTAACTTCACGTTGAAAATGTCATCTTAAGTGGTGATTTACTAAAGTTTATAGATGAATTTGTTATGTTTAGATATGATGAAAGAAGGGTTTTAATCTCATATTACAAAACTATCATTAGCTCCTAATTTGAGCGCTTTATCACTAGGAGTTTATCTTGATTATTTTTGCAACGAAAAGATTGTATGTTCGTCAAATAACGAGTGAAGATGCGAAAGACCTCTCAAAAGTACTGGCTGACCCACTTGTTATGCAATATTCGACGGTTGGGGTTCATAGCCAAGAGCAGATTTATGATTATATCGCCAATTGTAAAAAACAATATGATTCAAATGGTTTTGGACATTGGGCTGTTTATAAGTCTGCTAATCATGAATTTGTTGGCGTGTGTGGTCTTAACAAACATAAAGTGGAAGTAGACGACATTATATATATTAACTATCGCTTAGCCGCTGACCAACAGGGAAAAGGGTATGCTGTTGAGTCTGTTTTTGGTGCATTAGATTTTGCTAAAAATCACTTAAAACTTAGCGCTATCCATGCACTTATCGAGTCAGCAAATGTTAGTTCGGTTAAAGTAATCAATCGAACTGGCTTTAATTTTGTTAAATCTTCTGAATTTCGTGGCTTTAATGTAGATGTTTATCAGGTCACTTTTTAAAGCGAGTTATAGTTTTTGTGCTTGGATAATAACCAAGCACACAAGTCGTAATCTAAAGCTCGATAGTCAGCTTATTTAAATGTCCAAGCCAATACCCTAGTGATTTTATTACCCTGTTTCATTTCTATTTCTAGTACATCGGTTGCACCAAGCTTTTGAATGAGTTTTCTTGCCGGTTTAACATTATCGATTTTAGAAACCAAGCTAGTAAACCAGCGACACTGCGTTGAAAATGTTTGGCTTTCTTTGATGAGTTTTTTAAGGAACATGCGTTCACCACCTTTGCACCAAAGTTCTGCGTCTAGACCGCCAAAATTTAAGGTAGCGTTATTCTTACTTGGATTCGCTACTTTTTGTTCTCCACGATTACGAGCAAGGTTGTCAAGTTTACGCTTGCTACCTTTTAGTGCTTCTTCTTGTGACGCATGAAACGGTGGATTACATACCGTGACATCAAAACATTCGCCAGCTTGAATGATGCCGGTAAAAATATGATTTTTGTCGTGTTGTGTACGTAGTTCAAAGCTATTTTTAAGCTGAGGATTTTTAGCGATAATCGAACCTACGTTGTCAATTGACTGGCTATTTATATCACTGCCAACACAATGCCAACCGTATATATTACAGGCCAATAGCGGATATATTCCGTTGGCACCTGTGCCTATATCGAGCAGTTTGATTTTTGTTTTGCTAGCCTTTTTACTTACAGCTGGGTCGTCAATACCAAGTAATTCAGCGATATAATGAATATAGTCAACTCTGCCTGGAATAGGCGGGCAAAGTGCGCCTTCGGGTATGTCCCACTCGTTAATGTTGTAATGCTGCTTTAATAGCGCAGCATTTAGAGCCTTTACTGCTTTAGGGTCAGCAAAGTCTATAGAAATATTGCCATGCACATTTGCTTTTACGAAGGGAGCTAATGGCGGGTAACTTTTTACCAGTGCAGGAAAGTCATAACCATTTTTATGCAGGTTTCTCGGATGCAAGTGTTTGTGATTAGGTTTTGGCTGCTTGTTTTTATTTTGGTTAATCGTGCTCACAAATATATGTCCGAGGTTTAGGGTTCAAAAGTAATGGGAGGGTGGTTATAATTGGCTATTATAGCCTTAATTGATTACACATTAACATGTACAAAAGAAAGCAAGATGCCAAACCACAAGTGATTTCTTATGAACGGGTAAAATCATATATGTTGTGGTTGATTGAGCGCTACGGTGATTACTCCGCTAAAAAATTGCTACAAAAAGCCAATTTATTGTTTAAAGACGACACTCAATTTAATGAGCCCGCATTAGATTATTTGATTGAGCGAGACATTGTGAATGACCTGCGTTATGCACAGCGCTTAACCATGAGTTTTTCAGAAAAAAATATTGGTCTGAATAAAATTAAAGAAAAGCTCTATGCAAAAGGCTTCCCATCTCAAGTGATCAATGAATGTGTTAGCGGCATTGAAACTAGTGATGAAGATTACTTTGATAAAGCGCTGACGCTAAAAATTAGAAAGTTTGGCGCTGAGCCGATTGATGATTTGAAACTAAAACAAAAAGCATTAAGGCATTTGATCACCAAAGGTTTTTCATATGCTATTGCCAATAAAGCGATAGGGCACTCAGGCGAGGAAGATTATTAATTTGTAGTACTACAAACTGGGTTTGACGATTTTACCTATTACAGAATAATTCAATTTTGATAGGTAGCAGTTAATTTGGGGTTCAATGGCTCTTCGCTTTCGCTGAACTTCCATTTGATGATACCAATTGGCTCTATGTCTATCCTTTATACATATTATCTAACTCTTTGCGAGTAACTTGTCTAGGGAGTGCTGGGAAACCATTGTTACAAGACTTTCCTGACATTTTGGAATCAGCAATAACATTACTTACAAAGAGCTTTAAATAGACATCCATTGACAAAGTGTTGAAACGAATCACTTCTGAGGAGTTATATTTCACCTTTTGGGTATATGTTGATGAAGTATTTTTATTTTTGCTAATTTCAATGGTTAAATCTGCAAAATCGCCTTCTGGTGTGATGGTTATACAAGCAGCATATCTAAATGAATTTACACAAGACTTTTTATTATCGAGCACCCATAATCTGCCAAATGTAGAGTATCCGTTACCTAAAGTTTCTTTTATTTGGTAGTCATAATCAATCATTTGAGCGTTATCACAAGAATAAGCATTTGTTGTATTCATTAATAAGAAAAGAACGAAAACTTTCTTGGTAATATATTGAAAAGAAGCCTGAAATAATTTCATCTTAAATTTCTTTTAAGGAGAAGGGTAATAATGTATTGAAACAATTAAGTTTTGTCGATAAAAATTTAAAAATTTCCATTACTGGCCGTTAAAAACTAAACCGCTTTTGTAAACTCAGTTAAGCTGCTCTATTTTTGACTTAGAACAGCTACTGATTTAAATGAACTATTAGCAAATGAATTATTAGCAAATGATCATCCCTTAAAGTGAAACTACTTAAGGGCGTTAAGCTTCTGATTTAACTCAAATGCAGGTTCAGTCACTATTTTTTCAAGCACTTCAATTCGTGCTTTTAGCACTTTTATTTCTTCTGATTTTTCGTTTTGTGCAATGTTTACTGCTTGGCTTTCTTCCGTTTTTGCGAATGGTGTAGAAGAGTTGCCATTTAGCCAGTCAATAACGCGAAGGTTATACTGCTTATCAACATAAAGCCCAAAAACATAGAGTGAAAAAATAACGCAGATTATTAAGATGATTTCTAAATTTGTCATGTAAAGCTCCAATTAACTGTGCTGATAATCAGCTGGTTTCATTCGCGTAATATCGCTAAATTCAATTTTTAACATTCTTGATACAAATACATAGTCTTGAGTTAATCTTTTTTATTACATTTTTTTTGAGAAGTTTATGTAAAAACATTTCTGATGACTTTTGATTTATTTCTTTGAACAGAGTTTTAGGGAGTTAAGTTCACTTGAACCGTACGGTTTTAAACAGTTAGTTAATCTCTTAAGTTATTGTTTTTAAGTTAAGGTCCTCACACCAATTTGCTTGTTGTAGTTAATAGGATTAGCTCAATCCTGCTGGGGATTACTTCTTACTTAGACGTTTAATTTTCGCTAAACAGTGAATTCATTAGTCCAATCGGTATAATAGCGCGCAATAATTAACGAGGTCGACTGCAGTTTGTTTTGTTCGGCTCAAATAAATTCGACCTTGGTATTCGAGTACACATTCGGCTACTGCTTTCGACAAAATAAATAGGTGAAACCGCGTGAGTGATTTATCCAATGCAACTAATTCAACAAGTGCCTTCGCATCTGCTTTACAACAAAGTGGCGATTTCTTATCAATAACACGTGCCAATGAATGGTCACTGCCTGGCGGTGCTTTTAGTTTTGAAGTTATTCATCAAGCGTCGCAAACAAAAAGTAAAGTGTCGGTTTTAGAGACTGGCTTAATTACCTTTGAACCGATTGATCGCGCCAGTAATCACGATATTGTCTTATCAAGCGCTGTGCATGGTAACGAGACTGCGCCAATTGAAATTTGTAGCGATATTATTGGCGAGTTAATTCGTGGTGAATTAATGCTAGCCGAACGGGTATTATTTATTTTTGGCAACCCAGCATCAATGAATATTGCTGAGCGTTTCGTTGAAGAAAACATGAATCGCTTGTTCTCAGGCGGTCATTCACAAGACCAAGGTAATGGTGCGGGCTTAATTAACAAAGAACGTCATCGTGCTTTGTTATTAGAGAATACTGTTAGAACATTCTTTGAAGGCGGAAGTGAATTACCTAGCGCCAATGGCGGCGAACGCCAGCGTAGTCATTACGATTTACATACCGCTATTCGCGGCTCTAAGTGTGACAAATTTGCGGTTTATCCGTTTTTACACGGCGCACCACGCAAGAAAAGTCAGCTACAGTTTTTAAATGCCTGTGGTGTTAGTACTGTTTTGTTATCGCATTCACCAACAACAACTTTTAGCTATTTTTCGTCGAATGAATTTGGCGCTGATGCTTTTACAGTTGAGTTAGGTAAAGTGCGTCCGTTTGGTGAAAATGATATGAGTCAGTTTATTCAAGTGCGTGAAACCTTAACTAAGTTCGTTTCAGGCCAAGACCTTGAGTTAACGCCATACCAAGCAGAAGACTTTAACCTGTATGAAATTTCACAAGTTATTGATCGTCACCATGAAGATTTTTCGCTAACCTTTGCAGATGATGTTGAAAACTTTACTGATTTCCCACAAGGCCATGTATTAGCCATTGACGGCGATAATGAAGTGAAAACCCAGCAAGATGGCGAAGCGATTATTTTCCCAAATGCTAATGTTGCTATTGGTCAACGAGCAATGTTAACGGTTACTCCAACAACACTTGCCTAAATGGCTTATGTTTAGGTGCTGAGGTACTTAGGTTATGTCTGGAACTAATGATCTGTGCCTAAAATGCGTATTTTTGGGCCTAGGCGTACTTAGGTTATGTCTGGAACTAATAACCTGTGCCTAAATGGACTATGCGTTTGGACAAATAGGTACGTAGATTCTGTTAAGTACAAAAAATCTCTGCCTAAACAGGCTTATATGCTCAGGTTATTCATCAAATTGGTGAATTGTGCATAACTAAGCAACTGGTCAGCTCTTTAATAGCGAGCATAACTGTAAACAATTATGCTCGTGTTTAGCTAAATAAAAGCGCCAACTTTGCTTACTAAACTTGTTTTTCAGTTTACGTAAAGGTAAAGTGCTTGCGATTATTACAACCAACAATTCATAACAATGACATAAATATTCATCTTACCGTGAAAGCTTCTATACTTTCGGTGGTTAATAATTAGTGAATGTTTGATGTCACCTTGTCATTCAAGGTTAATAAAAAAGAGAAGGCTATGAACACTGACATATATAACGAAAGCCCGGTAGTACACCAACCAGCTTTTATTGATGGTCATTCAGTTGAAATTCCAATCCTTAAAATATTGAAGCAAGATGGCAGCATTTATGAAAATGCTATCATGCCGGAAATTGATCAAGAACTTGCCACCAAAACCTACAAAACTCTCGCTTTTCATCGTGTTTTAGATGAACGTATGGTGGCGGCACAACGCCAAGGTCGCATCAGTTTCTATATGGCAGCACTCGGTGAAGAAGCCGCAAGTGTTGGTGGTGCTGCAGGCCTGAAAGATCAAGATATGATCATGGCGCAGTATCGTGAACAGGGTGCATTAATGTTTCGTGGCTTTAGCCTTGAAAACTTTATGAACCAAATGTTCAGTAATGAACAAGATTTAGGTAAAGGTCGTCAAATGCCAATTCATTACGGAAGTAATGAGTTGAACTACATGACGATTTCATCACCGTTAGGCACGCAAATCCCACAAGCCGCAGGTTATGCTTACGGGCAGAAAATGCAAGGTTTAGACGCTGTAACTATCTGTTACTTCGGTGAAGGTGCTGCTTCTGAAGGTGATTTCCATGCCGGTTTAAATATGGCCGCTGTTCATCAGTCTCCTGTTATTTTCTTCTGTCGTAACAATGGCTACGCTATTTCAACGCCATCAGATGAGCAATACATGGGTAACGGCATTGCATCTCGTGGTGTTGGTTACGGCATGAAAACACTTCGAATTGACGGTAACGATATTTTAGCAGTAATTGCCGCTGTGCAATTAGCGCGTGAATATGCTGTTAAAGAAGGTAAGCCTGTGCTGATTGAAGCGATGTCTTATCGCTTAGGTGCTCACTCAACTTCTGATGATCCTTCAGGTTACCGTACACGCGAAGAAGAAGCTAAATGGCAAGAACATGACCCTATTCTTCGTATGAAGAACTGGATGTTGGCGCAAGGTTGGTGGGACGAAGCTCAAGAAACAACATTGTTTGAAAAACTACGTGATGAAGTGTTAGCGGCGGTTAAAGTATCAGAGAAAATTGATAAGCCACCGGTTGAAGACTTAATTACTGATGTTTATGACCAAGCACCACCATTGTTGCAAAGTCAGTTCGAACAATTAAAAGAACATATTAAGAAATATCCCGATGCTTATCCGTTCACTGCTGGGAGAATTAAGTAATGGCGCAAATGAATTTATTACAAGCGATTAATAACGCGCTTGATACTGTAATGGCCGAGAATGATCGTGCAGTTTGTTTTGGTGAAGATGTTGGTCACTTTGGTGGCGTTTTCCGCGCAACCAGTGGTTTACAAGACAAATACGGTAAAAACCGTTGTTTCAACACGCCTTTAGTTGAGCAAGGTGTTATTGGTTTTGCGAATGGTTTAGCTGCTCAAGGCAGTACACCAATTGCTGAAATTCAATTTGCTGATTATATTTTTCCAGCCTTTGACCAAATTGTAAATGAGTCAGCTAAATTCCGTTACCGTAGTGGTAATGAATTTGATGTAGGTAAGTTAACCATTCGTACGCCATACGGCGGCGGCATTGCAGGTGGTTTATATCATAGCCAATCACCAGAAGCTTACTTTGCTCATACGCCTGGTTTAAAAGTAGTTGTACCACGTAACCCGTACCAAGCTAAAGGTTTGTTATTGGCGTCAATACGTGATGATAACCCTGTAGTATTTTTCGAACCGAAACGTTTATATCGTGCCTCGGTTGGTGAAGTACCAGAAGAAGATTACCAATTACCATTAGGTAAAGCTGAAGTTGTTCAACAAGGTAGTGACATCACGTTGTTAGCTTGGGGGGCACAAATGGAAATCGTTGAGAAAGCCGCTGAATTAGCATCTGCTGATGGCATTTCATGTGAAATTATCGATTTACGTACCATTTTACCTTGGGACATTGAAACGGTTGCAAATTCTGTTACTAAAACAGGTCGTTTTGTTGTTAGCCAAGAGGCACCATTAACAGCAGGTTTTGCTAGTGAAATTGCGGCAACTATTCAGCAAGAATGTTTCTTGCATTTAGAAGCGCCGATTGCTCGCGTGTGTGGTATGGATACACCATACCCATTAGCACTTGAAAAAGAATATGTTGCAGATCATTTGAAGATCTACGAAGCAATTAAAAACAGTATGACTTACTAGGATTTTAGAGCATGAGCATTGATTTTATATTACCAGACATTGGTGAAGGTATCGTTGAATGTGAACTGGTTGAATGGCTAGTAGCAGAAGGCGATGTGATTGTTGAAGATCAGCCAGTTGCTGATGTGATGACAGATAAAGCTTTAGTACAAATTCCAGCGATGCATTCAGGTGTGGTTGATAAGCTTTATTACGCCAAAGGCGATATTGCTAAAGTACACTCGCCATTGTTTGCTATGACACCTGAAGGTGACAGTGCGCCAGTTGTAACTGAAGCTGTGGCTGAAGTACCCGTTGCTCAAGCAGTTGTTGAAAGTGCTGCACCTGTTTCAGGTACACAAGTAGAAGACTTTATTTTGCCGGACATTGGTGAAGGTATTGTTGAATGTGAATTAGTTGAATGGCTAGTTGCTGAAGGCGATGTGATTGAAGAAGATCAACCGATTGCCGATGTAATGACGGACAAAGCCTTAGTGCAAATTCCAGCTATGCATAACGGTACAGTTGTTAAACTTTATTATGCTAAAGGTGAAATTGCTAAAGTACATTCGCCTTTATTTGCGGTTGAAATTGCCGCAACAGGGCAAGCAGTTGCGGCTGCCCCTGTAGTTGAAGCACCAGCACCGACAGCAAAAGCTGCAGTAACTAAAGCTCCTGTAGCTGCTAAAACTGCACCTGCAAAAGTAGCGAGTAAAGTAGTAAATGAAAAAGCTGTGGCAAGCCCTGCGGTACGCCGTATTGCTCGTGAATTAGATGTTAATATTCATCAAGTTCCAGGTAGTGGTAAAAAAGGGCGTGTTTACAAAGAAGATGTTGTTGCTTTTAATGAAGCACCAGCAGTTTCAGTAACTCCTACCGTAGCTGCTAGCGCGGTTACAGGTGGCACACGTGTTGAGCCAATTCGCGGTATTAAAGCGGTTATGGCAAAAGCTATGGTTAACTCTGTATCGACTATTCCACACTTTACCTACTGTGAAGAAATCGATATGACTAATTTGATTAAATTGCGTGGCGAACTTAAAGAAGTTTACGCTAAGCAAGATATCAAATTAACCATGATGCCTTTCTTTATGAAAGCCATGTCATTAGCGCTGAAGCAATTCCCGTTAGTGAATACGCAAGTCAATGAAGACTGCACAGAGCTTACGTATTTTGATGACCATAACATTGGTATGGCGGTTGACTCGAAAGTTGGCTTGTTAGTGCCTAATGTTAAACAGGTACAAACTAAATCTATTTTAGATTTAGCAGCTGATATTACGCGTTTAACGAATGATGCTCGCTCAGGTCGTGTTCCAGCGGCTGATTTGAAAGGTGGTACTATCACTATTTCAAATATTGGTGCTATTGGTGGTACGGTGGCAACGCCTATTATCAACAAGCCCGAGTCTGCAATTGTTGCTTTAGGTAAGCTACAAAAACTGCCACGTTTTAACGACAAAGGTGAAGTTGAAGCGCGTTCGATTATGCAAGTAAGTTGGTCTGGCGATCACCGTACAATTGATGGCGGCACTATTGCTCGTTTTTGTAACTTATGGAAGTCATTCCTTGAAGAGCCAAGCAATATGCTAGTACATATGTCATAGTTTTTACTGAACTTTTGACTTTTAGAAGCCTGCTTTATGCAGGCTTTTTTATGTACAGGATGTACGGTATAACGCGATCACATGGATGTGAAAGAGCGTATATGTGCAGATTTATAAATAGCTATAAAGCTAAGAAAGTATAAATGGCTAAGGCACTATCTAAATCTGGATGGTTATGAGATGTTGAGTTAGAAGATCTAAACTTCCACCAATCTTGGGAACCCAAATCCTGTACTATTTTTCGCCAAGCTTCATCAACATGCTGAATGATTAAAAGTTCACATCTTTGTTGTTTACATATAACGGACACTAGGTTTACTTCATTAGCATTGTAATGGGTTGAAATAAAGTCACTAATATTATTTTGCATATTGTAACCCCAATCAAGATCCTCTTCTTCTTGATGAAAATTATAGATTTCATTTCTTTCTGCGCCAACAAAGTTACCGATACTATTTTTGAATGGCTCTATTACTAATGCTTCCATTTGCTTTGTAGAAATATTGCTTTCATCAAACTCATCCAATTTTCGCTGTAATGAGGAAATTTTTCTTTTAGATTGCAGGTATGCTTTGTCAAGTTGTTGGTATTCAGCTTCAAGCTTTTGGTGAGATGACGTTGAAACCTGTGTTACCCGCGATGAAGGATCTATGACTATATCGGCTAATGGGCTAGAAATGTTTTTACTGGAATTAGGAGCATTTACGTACGCTATGTCTGGCTGTTTTTCGTTTATGTTAGAATAATTCAATTGTTGCTCTAGTACTGAACCACTCTCGTTTTGTTTATTGGAAGGTGAAAGAGTAGCGACAGTGTAACCGATGAATATACCAACAAAGAATGTTGCTAATAGCCTAATTCTATTCATATTATCCCTTTTTGAAGCTTTCCTTAGATAGTGATTAACTATTGCACAATGGGTTTTAAAGATGAAGTACTTAAGACAAAAAAAGCCCCAAACCAAGATGCTTGATTTAGGGCGAAGACATAAGGGAAATGCCAAAGTTCATGCTAGAGAAAGTCATTATGTCAAATAACCAATATCGCCATTATAGCTATGCAGTGTGACGCTTTTGTTACAAATGTGGATGAAATGTCGATTTACTTAACCGTTTTTAAGGTGCGTGAAATATAACCCCGAGAATTTAAGTACTTACCTTTTTCTTTGCGATACATCTTATTGCTAGCGGTTTCATCTTATAACAGTCGCGATAGTACAACTTTTCTACAATAGCGTTATTTATTTTTAACTAGCCAAAGTGCTTATTCATCTTTGGTAAATGTAATACCGTATTATGAAATTTTGTAAATATCGCTTTTTTATTGCTGCTGTTTTATTACTTACAGGCTGTAGTCAGTTATCGTCAAACGAAATTGTTAGTCAATATTCATCTAATAATTCTCAATCGACGCGAGAAATTATCAAGCAAATAAATTACACCATTAATCACCGAATTGAATATCAATTAGATCAACGACAATATGGTTTATTGGACTATTGGGCGGCGCCAATTGAGGCGTTAAAAAGTGGTAAAGGTGACTGTGAAGATTATGCTTTTTTAAAACGCGAGCTATTGATCAGAATAGGTATTCCAAAAGAAAGCCTTAAACTCATGCAGGCTGATGTTGATAGCTTCGTAAAAGTCGCGCATAAAAAGCAAATAACTATGCCTCATATTGTTTTAGCGTATTACCCTAATGAGCATACAACCAACCCGTTAATATTAGATAACTCTACTGATGCGATAAAGTACCTTCGCAACCTTAAAGGGTTTCATCTCAATTATATTTTTAACGAACAAGCAGTATGGAAAGTCTCAGGAAATAATCAACAAACCTTAGTAAATAACACCGATATTTTACCTAAATTTAGTGCACTAGTGGCTCGACAGCGAGGTAATAGCAACAAGGCCATGTAACGCTTTGTGTGAGTAAAGACTAATTATTTCATGGAACTGGCTAGTGTTGTTGCTAAATCATGATATGATTTTGTTAAGGTAATATACGTTTTTAGCCTTTGCTTATTAGCGAAATAATACGTCGGCAATACATATTTTCAGCCCTATAAATTACCTTGTCACTATTAAAATTAGTCCTTTTCACGTTTCCCAAGAGGTTGCATGTGGCAGAGAAAAAACTCCAGCACTTTTATATTGCCGAAGAACAATCGATTTACCTGCTTAACCATGAAGATGCTACCAAGTTAAAACAGTGGGTTGAACTTTGTCAGCAGCAACTTAGCTTGCTGGGTTATCAAAATATTTCATTGATTGGCAAAGGCGCTTACGGCTTTGTATTTGGTGGTGAAGACGAGTATGGCCTATCACAAGTTTTTAAATTCTCTCGAATCAACTTACCGCAACATGTGCAAGACCGCTTGGCCGAAGAAGCTGAAATACAAGGGCAATTGGCCCACAGTAGAATTCCCGAAATTGTTGAATATTACAAAATTAAACGGCAGTCAATTGTTCATATGCAGCGCGCTCCGGGTATTGATCTTGAGCAGTTGTCGCATAAGCGCGGACCATTGCCAGCAGAACTTGTTATTAAAATAGCTTTACAGCTTGCCGATATATTGAATTATTTACGCGATGCCAGTCAGCACACTAAAGGTAAGCCATATGTGCATGGCGATATTAAACCGTCGAATGTGGTTTTTGATCCCGAAACCGAAAAGGTATATTTGGTGGATTGGGGCTCAGCAGTCACTGCGCAACTTGATGTGCATGGGCAAACAACGGCTAATAACATCATGGATTTAATGAGCAGCGACTTACAAAATAGTAATGCCCGCTTGGGTGATGTTTACTTTATTGGCCCTGAGCAAATTAGTGGTGAAATGTCGTCACCTCGATTTGACGAACAAGGGCTAGCAGCAACGCTTTATGCTATAGCATCAGGGCAATCATGTCGTTATGGCAGTGCAGTTATAACCCCCTCATCTTTAGGTTTGCCTAAGTTATTAGCGCAAGTATTAGAAGGTATGTTGAGTAAAGACCGCGCTTTACGCAATAAAGCTGGCGATTATTTTTTCAAACACCTTCATTTACTGAAAAACACAGTATTGGCCGAGCCGCCATTAGCAATAAATATTGTGCCCTTAGTACCTGTATGGTGTAAACGTTATAACAAAGATATCGATACCGTTGTTTATGGTTCGCGTAAATCTTTTCTACGTGAATCTTCTGATAGAGAACAGTTGGACGATATTGATGATGTACAACTAGAAAAATATTATAAAAACTACCTGATGGGCATGGGTGATACGGAGAAAGCATTTGTTGCGGCGGTAAGCCGTTTAGCGAACTTTCCTGTCGTTGGTGGTTTGGCAGTGCGTTGGGAAAAAGACGGGATTTATATTGATTCAAACCTGTCGTTATTTGATCCCAAATTAAAAGCATCATTTCAAAGTGCAGTGAATAACATGGTACGACTTGCCCAAGGAATTTTTAGAGTAGGTGTATTTAAAAGTTGTTTGTTTGACGCCCGTAACACCTTGCATGTTGAACGAGAAAATGAAGCTTTACCATTTCAGGCTGGTGCAGAGCAATCGATTAAATATGATGTTAGTGACGTTGCCGATATTGATGATGTTACTCGTTTACATTCTTACTTTGAAGATGGTAAAGATCCAGATGAATACTTATATTTGCCGGATGAAATCATGGCAGTATTAGCGCGCTTAAACCAAATTCATCATACCGGCTGTATTATTTTTGAGGTATTACCGCGGCATTTGAAAATTCACAGCTATTTAATGTTACTAAATCACGATAAAGAAGCAGAGTTTACGCAATGTTTAACTGAGTTGTTGCAGTTACTACCGACCATAACTGGCTTTGGTATTTCGGGCTTTATGAAGCTACCTTATAAAGACACTCGTTTTTTTGAACATATTAATGCGTTACCTGATAAGTTTTATCCAAGAAATCCTAAAAACTCAAAATTATAAATGGAGATAGCATATGAGCGACAATAAAATTGGCACAATGGCATGGCTTGATTTATCGGTAGGTAATGCTGAAAACGTTAAATCATTCTATGAAGATGTTATTGGCTGGAAGAGCGAAAGTATATCAATGGGCGACTATGACGATTACGCGATGCTTGAGCCTATTAATGGCGAAGCGGTTAGCGGTATTTGTCATGCGCAAGGCGTGAATAAAGATTTACCGCCAGCATGGTTGCCGTACTTTTTAGTGGCTGATATTGAAGCGTCTATTGCTGCGGTGCAAGCAAAAGGCGGAGCATTGGTGACAGAAGTTAAGTCGATGGGTAGTGATAAGTATGCAGTGATTAAAGATCCTGCTGGTGCGGCTTGCGCCATTTATCAAAAAATTGCCAAGTAATGCTAGGCTGAGTACAAAGATAAATTAATTGAGCCTTTTATTGCCTTATATTGAAGGCTCTTTATATTTTATTTATCGCCAAGCCGTTCATAGCCAACCAGTTCATAGGTAAGTGCGTTTTTAATGTGTTTGTGGAGTGTTTTACTATGGCTTAGTTTGCAGCTGAATGAAAAACTTCTTATCTTCTATTTGAATATGATGCAGCAACCAGTCAGTTAGAAAATACAGTAATTCTTCAGATATTTTTGCCGATTCGCCTAAGGTTAAAATTCTATCCAATTCTTCGCTGAAATGTTTATGTTGAAGCTGGTGAAGTAAACAATCATTTTTACTTAAACTGAGAATGTAGCCTTCTTCGGCTTTGAAATGAAATATGGTGTAATCGTGGAGTTTTTTAAATAACTCAGTAATGAGAGCTGTTTCTTGATTATTGTTAATCGCCAATGCCAGTTCGTTAATATAGCCGACTAACTTTTTATGTTGGGCATCAATTAATTCAATACCTATTTCAAAGGTATTCTTATCCCAAATAATTAAAGGTTTATCGGTCATATTGTTACTAATCCATCAGTAGAAAGAGCTTTGCGTTACAGGCATTCTATCAACTTAATATTTTCGGTTGTTGATGTAGCGACTAATTTTGCAAATTCATCGGCTAAAATTTCAGACTCCTTTAACACCGTTCGCCAATACTTTATCCGCGTGCTTGCGTCTAAATCAGTAAAGTCTTTACGGTCTGGAATTTTCCCAAACGGTAAGCGAGCAATAAACTCATTAGACGGTACTAACATCACAGTGTTTTGGTAATGCTTTGCACTGACTTTACGTGCTAAATTTTTATCAAACCAACCAGCCTTTGGAGTTGATGAGAAGTGCGGGTAAAGTGTTAAACCTGTGCTTGGGCTGATGTTAACATCAAAATGGTAATCAATAATGCCACCATCTCGATATAAGCCTTTAGCGGAGCCCTTAATATCTTTAATCCCATTCATTACTATAGGTATAGAGCCGGAAGCGAGCAAGGCTGATGATAAGTTTTGCTTGTTTAGCGCATGGTATTGATTGTTGAAATTAAAATCATCGCTAATGGTTACTTGGCTTTTAGGATGATGATAAACAAAGCGTTGGTATTGTTTCGCCAGTAGACCTCGATTAACTTGGTTAAATACCATGCTAGCGACTAAACCGAGCATTAACGGCAACTTATGTTCAAGCGCTGTTAAACCTCGGCATTTAGAGACAATGAAATGCGCTTTAAATACAGGATTATTAATTATTTCTTCACAACCCGTGTCGCCTAATACGTCATCAAGGAGTGTGATAGCTTTTTCGGTTATTTCTTTTGCGTCTGCCGTTTGCGAATAGGTTGTTTCAGAATACAAGGTGGCTAAACGGGTAATGGCTGCGACAGGATCTTGCTGGCTAAGGGCGGCAAATCGAAATGCTCCTGCTGAAGAACCGATTAAATTTAATTCAGCTGTCCGGTCTTTAAAATATTCACCAAACAAATATTTGTCTAAACCAAATAATGAAAACCACTTAGGGCCACCGCTAGCGCCGAGCATAGTGGTAAAAAGTTCTTGTTTGAAGCCGTGTTCTTGGATCGTTTTGAAGGCATTACTGCCGCAATAAATATCTAGCATGTTTGCCATTGGCAGATAACATCTCTATTGGTTGTCAAAGCGCTTATCGCTTTTCAATTTTTTAATTATATCGGACAGTTAACACGTTTAGTAATCGTGCTTTCCGAAACCTGTTTGGCCTATTGGTAAAAATAGTGTCTGGTAAAGTCTAGTGGCGTATTCATCTGTCATACCTGCTACATAGTCAGCAATAATACGATGCGAATTCTGTCCGTTTTGTTCTGCTTGTTGCCAACGTATAACCGTAGCTTTAGGTAGTAACCGCTCAGGATCAGATGCCAGTGCTGTAAATAATTCCATGACGATTTGTTGCCCACGGTATTCAAGTTGCTGAATTGAGGTTTGCTTTATAACATATTGATAAACAAAATCTTTAAATATTTGTAGTGTTTGAGCTGCAATTGTTGGATGTACCGCGTTAATTTTAAGTAATGGCTCTTGAAAATTTGTTGCTTTTACTTCGTTAACATCAATTAGCTCTACTGCTGTGATCAGGTAATTAACTAAGCCACCAATGGCTTCTTTTTGAATGAATCGCTGGTTATCAAAAAGTTTACTCGCTAATGTTTCACTGTATGACTGTATCCATGGGTCATCAAGCAGCTGTAACTTTTTAATGACGTGATGGTTAAAGTCTTGCTGTGATACAACGCCTGTGACTATGGCGTCTTCTAAATCATGAATGCCGTAGGCAATATCATCAGCTAACTCCATCACTGAACAGTCTAACGATTTATAAATTGTTTTTTGGTGACCATTAGCTTTCGTGGTCGTTTTTTGAAATTCTGCTCTATCGTTACTTGATAGTGGTGCGAGCACCCAATCTATCATTTCAATATCGTCTTGGTATAAGCCTTTAGGAGGATGCCAATTGTCGGCTTTTAGTTCTCTTGTTGATTTGGGTAATTCGGGCAAAGGCTTACATTGTAATTTATCTAGTACTTGCGGGTACTTTATTAAACCAAGTAAGGTTCGACGTGTTAAGTTCATGCCGCAATTTTCACTAAAAGGTTCTAAATGAGCAACGATGCGAAAGGTTTGTCCGTTACCTTCAAAACCGCCATGATCACGCATCATATAATGTAAGGCAACTTCTCCACCATGACCGAATGGTGGATGACCAATATCATGTGCTAAGCACAGTGATTCAATTAAGCTGTCGTCAGCGGGAAATAGCTCAACACTTTGTTGTGGATATTTACTACGAATTTGCGCAATAATTCCTGAGCCAATTTGCGAGGCTTCTAAAGAATGAGTGAGCCGTGTTCGATAAAAGTCACTTTGACCACTGCCCATTACTTGCGTTTTTGATTGTAAACGACGAAAGGCTGCCGAGTGTAAGATTCTAGCGCGGTCACGTTGAAATGGGCTACGATGATCTTGATGTCGCTTTGCTACTCGCTCTAATCGTCTTATTAGCCAATGATTGTCCATGATACCTCTACTTTTAGTGTGCATTAACAGCATTGCTACATATAGTTTATTATTATTTACAGCAGCCTAATTGACGTTTATATAAAGATAATTATATTTTTATTACTTTGTAAGTACATTACCCAATTTTTTCAGGTAAGCGCAATAGCTAGCGTGATTTTATTCGCCTATGAGTTGTGTATAAAAGGAGCTCTATTTTAATGAGAAAATCTCTCTCAGCACTTACTGTATTCTTGTTTTCGTGTTTTTTATTGCCAATAAATATCGCTTTTGCGAATGAGCAAAATGACGCTAGCTTGCCAAAAAATGCTGGAGAAAATACCGACGCTAATCATGGCTCTCATAATATTGATATTTTAGCCGGCTTACCTAAGCCGCCGTTTATCATTGAAAAGAATGGTGCAGGACTGCAATTAGATTTAATTAGAGAAGCCTTTATCAGTGTTAATCACAAGGTTAATTTTACTCATTTGCCACTTGGAAGAAGTGTCAGCGGTTTTAAGCGCTTTAATGCTGATGGTATAGCAACGTTGCCTGCTAATTATGAACATCCAAGTATTTTTGTTTCTAAGCCTTATATTACTTATCAGAATGTTGCAGTGAGTTTAACTGATGATGATTTGTCGATTGATAAGATTATAGATCTTTCAGGCAAGAGTGTTGTGGCGTTTCAAAATGCTAAAAAGTTTTTAGGCGATGATTATAATGCCAGTGTTAGCTTATCGACAAATTATCGTGAAATTGCTGCTCAAACGCAGCAAATTGAAATGTTGTTTTCTCACCGCACTGAAGTGATTATTCTTGATATTAATATTTTTAAATACTTTGTTAAATCACATGTTGGCGGGCGATATAACCAAAGTTATACCATTCATCCAATATTTGGTGAGCGCGGATATGCTGCAGGTTTTAGTACCGAGCAGCATCGAGACATGTTTGATCAAGGGATTATGTTGATTAAAGAGCAAGGGGTGTATCAACTGGTGTTAGACCGCTATCTACAATAATTTATCGATAGCAGCCTTTACCATACTAAACAGTAGTTTTACTTACTTGTTGGCAATAAATATTGCGCGCTTGGGAGCCGGGTAACCTTCGATAGTTTTACTGGTATCATTAGGGTCAAGAAAGTCTTGTAATGATTCTGTGTCTATCCAGTCAGTTTTTCGCTGTTCATCAAGGGCGGTAACATCAGTATTTACCACACGAATATTTTTAAAACCACAACGCTCAAGCCAAGCACACATAGCATCACAGCTTGGTAAAAACCAAACGTTACGCATTTTTGCGTAGCGCTCACCTGGCACTAGCACGGTATTTTCATCGCCATCAACCACCAAGGTTTCAAGTACTAATTCGCCACCTGGGGCAAGTTGAGATTTTAATTGATAAATAAAATCGATAGGGGAGCGACGATGGTATAAAACTCCCATAGCAAATACGGTATCAAAGGCATTTAGCTCAGGAAGTTGCTCAACACCTAAAGGCAATAAGTTGACGTTATCGTCTTGAACAAAATGTTGCACTGCTTGAAATTGCGTTAAAAATAGTTGCGTTGGGTCAATACCGACAACAAACTTTGCTCCCGCGCCACGCATGCGCCAAAGGTGATAACCACTGCCGCAGCCAATATCTAGTACATAACGATTACTTAAATCGCTAATATGCGGCGCTAAACGATCCCATTTAAAATCTGAGCGCCATTCGGTATCAACATGTAAGCCGTGAATATGGTATGGACCTTTGCGCCAAGGTTTAAATTTTTTCAGCAAATTTTCAATACGCTTATATTCACCGTCGTTAATATCACTGCGTTCACCTGCACGCACGGTATTACTAATATCAACGCTTGAAGGTGATGTTTTAGGCAATGCCGCGATAGTTTTTTGCCATTGGGCAAATTCACCGTGTAAGTGATGCTCTTGCCACTGGGTTAATTGTGCTGGCAAGGTATTAAGCCAGTGATTTAAACGGTTGCCGGCTATTTTTTGGTAGAACTTATTGAATGAAATCATAAAAGGTAAAGGGTCTAGTTATTTAATGGCGATAAGTGAGAAAAAGTTAAAGCACTGAAACCACGGTGCATTATGGTCAAATCCAGCTTTTTTTAAGCGATTTAAGTGAGTGTCTAAGGTGTCAATACGCATTACATTTTCGAGTGCGGTACGTTTTTGTGCAATTTCTAACTCGCTATATCCATTAGCACGCTTAAAGTCATGATGTAAGTCAACCAGTAACTCATTACATACAGGGTCGCTGTGAGCTATTTTTTCTGACAGCAACAATAAGCCGCCAGGTTTTAGGCCTTTAGCTATTTTTGCTAATAGTTGCTGGCGTAGCTCAGGTGCAATAAATTGTAAGGTGAAATTAAGTACTACCATTGAGGCATTTTCAATTTCAATATCAAGAATGTTTCCTTCAATGATTTCAACTGGTGTATCACCCTTAAAAGCATTTACGTGCATTTTACAGCGCTCAACCATCGCACTTGAGCTATCGACTCCGATTATTTTACAATTTTTCGCTGTTATTGCTTTTCGCATTGCCAGTGTGGCGGCGCCGAGTGAGCAACCTAGATCATAAACTTGGCTATTATCACTAACAAAGCGCTGGCTAAGTCGACCTATAGTATCGATAATAGTATTATAACCGGGCACTGAACGGCTGATCATATCAGGAAAAACTTCAACGACATGTGCATCGAAGGCAAAGTCTTTGATTTTACTTTGTTTGTTAGAAAAAATTAAATCGGTATCTGATTCTTGCATGATGTCGAAACTATATTAACATTTAAATTAAAGCGGTATTTTACCTGATATTTTCAGTGATAAATACGCAAAACAAAGTTAAGTAGAAAATTATGCCTTATTGTTACTTATACGCTGATTTGCAAACTTACATTGAACAATGAATTTATTAAAAAAATAACTATGAGAATATAATTTGTTTTTTCGAACGTTACAGCAATTCTTTATCATACTAATGTTTAGTAGTACCTTGCTTGCTGGTCAAATTTCAGCTCAAGAGTCTAAAACTTCGTATCGTGTTGCCATTAATAAAACATCATATCCCTATCATTTTCTTGATGAAGACCAACAGCCTAGTGGCTTAATGGTTGATATGTGGAAATTATGGGCGAAGAAACAACAGGTAGACGTAGCCTTCGTACCGTTAAGCTGGGAACAAACCATTGCGCAGGTTAAAAATTCAGCTGTTGATATTCATGCCGGTTTGTCAAAAAATGTTGAGCGAGAGCAAACGCTTGGCTTTAGTGAAGCATTCTTTAAGCAAAAGAAACATTTTTTTCTACATCGCTCGATAGCCCATATTCGTAATGTTGAAGAATTATCTCCTTATACTATTGGCGTAGTTGCTGGCTCTAGCCATGAAATAACCCTTAAAGCAAAATATCCATATTTAACTTTACGTTTATTTGCCAATCGACATGCTTTGTATAATGCGGCAATTAAAAAAGAAATCTTAATTATTGCAGGAGTTGAGAAGTTATCGAAAAACTTCGATGCTTATGCTTTATTAAATCAAAATTTCCCAGCTTTTGCTCAAATTGCTTATCATACAAGTGATTACAGTACCGCTGTGGCAAAGAATAGCGAACAGCTGCTGGCATTTGTTCAACAAGGCGTTGATAAAATTACCGTAGAAGAGAAGTCAGCTATTGAACGGAAATGGTTAGGCATGGATAAGTCAGACAACATGCTCACTTTATCTTATTTCGGCAAACAAGCACCATTTTCAGACACTTCAGTAACGGGAAGCGCTCAAGGTTTTTTTATTGAATTATGGCGCTTATGGGCACAGTACAATGGCCTTGAAGTTGAGTTCATATTAGACGAATCTCCTGAGTTGAATCAGCTTACCCAAGGACTTGCTGATATTCATATTGATAATGTACTCGCTTTTGATGATAGCGCTGAGGCCTTTCTTGGCCCGGTTATTTATAGTGTTGATTACAATTTATTTCTAGCAAATGATATTGAGCAGGTTGCCCATGTATCTGAATTAAATAATAAAAACATCGGTATTTTAGCAAATTCAAAGTTTGCCAGTGATATTAAAAATAACATTATTGATGCCAAAATCATTTCTTTTCCTGACTATACTTCATTGCTTAAATCAGCCGAACTTGGTGAGCTTGATATTATTGCTGGCCAAAGCGATTTAGTTGGGCACTATTTAGTAAAAAGCAATTTACAGTCATCATTTTCACGCTTTAACGCATATAAGTTTACTCGTCATATTCATGCGGTTTTAAATCAGTCACAGCCTGAGTTAGCGAAATTAATAAAAGAAGGCTTTGGTGAAATACCGTTAGAAATTTTAGTTGCGTTGGAAAAAAAATGGAACTTGGATAAATCATCAGGTTTTTATAAACGGCAATTGGCCATGCTCAAACTAACAGATGCTGAGGCGTTATGGTTAAAAGAGCGTGGAACGATTAAGTTTGGTGTAACCAAAAATTGGTTGCCTATCGAATTTGTTGATAAATTTGGTGATTTTAAAGGGATTAATTTAGATGTTTTTGAGCTCATCGCTCAACGGCTAAATACTAATATTGAATATACTGCTTACAACAATTTTGACGAGCTTTACCAAGCGTTATTAGCTGGCGAAGTTGATGCCGTAGGTAGTGTAATGGCGACAGAGTCACGCAAGAAGCAGGTATTGTTTACCGATTCATATTGGAGTATGCCTTGGGTGATTGTTCATCCTCGTGAACTTGGTAATCAACTGAATTTAGAAGATTTTAAAGGTAAATCTTTAGCTATATCTAAAGGGTTTTATTTAACGGCAATTATCCGAGAAGAATTCCCCTCTATTACTTTAAAATTAGTTGATGTGAACGAAGAAGGTTTGCTTGCTGTGCAAAAAGGTATGGTAGATGGCTATATTGATAATCTATCTTCCGGCACGCAATTATTGAAACGTGAAAGTATGATCAGTTTAGGCATGTCGGTGCTCGACGAAGTGGATAAAAATGGCAATCATATTGCTATTAATAAAGAGTTACCTATTTTAGCGACAGTTTTAAAAAAAGCGGTGTTAACTATTTCAGATGTAGAAAGCCAGCAAATTTATGAGAAGTGGTTTGATATCAGCATCGAAACGGGTTTAGATAAAAACGTCGTGATGCGCGTGGCTGCTCAAATTGGTGTGCTGATTGTTATTATCATCGTTATCATCATGGTTTGGAACCGACGGTTATATTTAGAAATTAAAAATCGTAAGCGTCTTGAGCAACAAATGAAGTATATGGCCACCCATGATGATTTAACCGGGTTAGCAAACCGCCTTTTATTGAAAGATCGCCTTAGCACTGCCATCACATTTCACCAACGTCAGCAATTATCAATCGCCGTGTTGTTTATAGACCTCGACGGCTTTAAAAATATTAATGATAATTATGGTCATGATATTGGTGATGAACTACTCATTGAAGTTGCTTCTAGGTTGGAAGGTTGTGTACGTGAGTCTGACACTGCGGTACGTTTTGGCGGTGATGAATTTGTGCTGTTGCTTACTGGCCTTCATAATCAAAACGAAGCTGCTTATGTCGCTGAAAAAGTATTAAAAATTATTCAACAGCCGATTGAATTGTCCTCTTCAGATATTGCGACTATTGGCTGTAGTATAGGTATTGCGATGTACCCTGATGATGGGGGCTCAGATATCGACTTACTAAAAGTTGCCGATTCATTGATGTACAAAGTTAAGGCCTCAGGTAAAAATAACTACGTCTTTAACCACCAAACAAGTTAAGCCTCTTAATTACTCCGACATTATAAAGCAATGTCAGGTGACTTTACCTGACATTGCTTTATAATGTCGGCAATTTTTTATCATTACAAACGGTAAGATGGCGTCACTTTTGACTGACAATTTTACCGTTAATTCGAACTTCAAGGTAAATACATGCGTGATCTTTATTGTGGTGAGGTGAATGAATCTCACATTGGCCAAGAAATAACTTTATGTGGTTGGGTAAACAAACGTCGAGATTTAGGCGCTGTTATATTTTTAGATTTACGCGATCGTGAAGGTCTTGTACAAGTTGTTTACGACCCTGATTTACAAGAAGTATTGAAAAAAGCGAATACTTTACGCAATGAGTTTTGTGTACAAATTAAAGGTAAAGTAAGAGCACGCCCTGAAGGCCAAGTAAACAAAGATATGGCAACTGGTGGTATTGAAGTATTGGGCTTAGAGTTAACTATTTTAAATAAGTCAGCGCCATTACCACTAGATCCAAACCAGAATAACTCAGAAGAGCAACGTTTAAAATATCGTTACCTTGACTTACGACGTCCGGAAATGACTGAGCGTATGCGTTTTCGTGCGAAAGTAACGTCGGCAGTACGTGAATCACTTGAATCACAAGACTTTTTAGATATTGAAACGCCAATTCTTACGGCAGCGACTCCTGAAGGTGCACGTGATTACTTAGTACCAAGCCGAACGCACAAAGGTCAATTCTTTGCCTTGCCGCAATCACCACAATTGTTCAAGCAATTGCTAATGATGTCGGGTATGGAACGTTACTATCAAATCGTTAAATGTTTCCGTGATGAAGATTTACGTGCTGACAGACAACCAGAATTTACTCAAATTGATATTGAAACGTCATTCATGACCTCTGATCAGGTGATGGCTGTTACTGAAAAAATGATCCGTGAGTTATTCCAAAAATTACTTAATGTTGATTTAGGTGAATTCCCACGTATGCCTTACTCTGAGGCAATGACGCGTTTTGGCTCTGATAAGCCTGATTTACGTAACCCACTTGAGATTGTTGACGTTGCTGACATTCTAAAAGATGTTGAGTTTAAAGTTTTCTCTGGTCCAGCTAACGATGAAAAAGGTCGTGTTGCTGTTATTTGTGTACCACAAGGCGCGGCTAAATTCTCTCGTAAAGGTATTGATGAGCTGACTAAGTTTGTTGGTATTTATGGCGCGAAAGGTATGCCATGGTTGAAAGTGAATGACCGTGACGCTGGCCTTGAAGGCTTACAGTCACCAATTCTGAAATTCTTAACTGAAGATGCAGTTAACACATTATTAGATCGCGTTAATGCAAAAACTGGCGATATTATTTTCTTTGGCTCAGACACATACAATGTAGTAACTGAAGCATTAGGCGCATTACGTCTTAAAATTGGTGAAGACCTTGAGTTATTACAAGGCGAGTGGAAACCACTTTGGGTTGTAGACTTCCCTATGTTTGAAGAAGTTGATGGCGGCATGCATGCTATTCATCATCCGTTTACCGCACCAACTAACTTAACGGCTGAGCAATTAGAAGCAAACCCCGTCGGAGCATTATCTGATGCTTACGATATGGTGTTAAATGGTTGTGAATTAGGCGGTGGTTCAGTGCGTATTCACAACCAAGATATGCAATCGGCAGTATTTAGAATTCTAGGTATTAGTGATGAAGAAGCTCAAGAGAAATTTGGTTTCTTATTAGAAGCATTACAATATGGTGCGCCACCACATGCTGGTTTAGCTTTTGGTTTAGACCGTTTAGTGATGTTAATGACGGGTGCTAGTTCAATTCGTGATGTTATGGCATTCCCGAAAACAAACACAGCGGCTTGCCCATTAACTAATGCGCCAGGTGCGCCAAACCCAGCACAACTTGTTGAGTTAGGTATTACCCGTATAGAAACAGAGCAAGACACTGACGACGCAGCAGAATAACTTTCTGTTAAATGCTCGTTAATGTTTGCTAATAGCTAACATAAAGTAAAATTAAAACGCACGAATAATGCTAGATTGGCTTTATTGGTGCGTTTTTTTTCATTAGAATTATTTAACGCTTTTAAAGAGTAAATCATTAGTGAGCATTATTTTAGGCATAGATCCTGGGTCACGATTAACAGGCTACGGCGTTATTAAACAAAATGGTCGAAACTTTACGTACTTAGGCAGTGGCTGTATTAAAGCGATTGCTGCTGGTGATGATTTTAGTGCAAGGTTACAAACTATTTTTGCAGGTGTTAGTGAGTTAATAGTGCAGTTTCAACCAGATATGTTTGCGATAGAGCAAGTTTTTATGGGGGTAAATCCTGGTGGCGCGTTAAAATTAGGACAAGCAAGAGGGGCTGCTATTGTTGCGGCAACCAATACCGGTCTCAGTGTTGCGGAGTATTCAGCAAGACAAATTAAACAATCTGTTGTTGGTACTGGTGCAGCAGATAAATCGCAAGTACAGCATATGGTTAAAACTATTTTGCAACTTCCCGGTACACCGCAAGCCGATGCCGCTGATGCTTTAGCTGTTGCTTTATGTCATGCTCATAGTCATGACAGCATCACTAAACTATCAGGGCAGGCGAGTAAAACCGTGCGTGGACGATTGCGTTAGACCTTGGTTTTGGTGTTATTTAACCTGATAAAACTTTACTGTATAAATATCTAGTGGTATGGTGGCGACATTATATTTTCAAGTGATAGGTTTACGCAGTGATAGGACGTTTACGCGGTACTTTAATCGAAAAAACAGCGCCAGAAATTTTAATTGAATGCCACGGCATTGGTTATGAAGTTACCATGCCAATGACCAGTATTTACGCCTTGCCTGAATTAAACCAAGAAGCAGTAGTATACACTCACTTTGTTGTACGTGAAGATGCGCAATTACTTTATGGTTTTGCCAATAAAGTTGAGCGAAAATTATTCCGTCTGTTAATAAAAGTTAATGGTGTTGGTCCAAAGTTAGGCTTAGCTATTTTATCGGGTATGTCTGCTGATCAGTTTGTTAGTTGTGTTGTTCATGACGACTTAACCACCATTGTTAAAATTCCAGGGGTTGGTAAAAAAACTGCGGAACGTTTATTAATTGAAATGCGCGATAGATTAAAAGATTGGCAAACGGATAGCAGTGATGCACTTGCTCATATGATGCCAATGGACGTTAATCAGGGAAATAACTTTGTTAACGATACTAAAGGTGATGCAGTTAACGCGTTAGTTTCTTTAGGATATAGTCAACAACAAGCTGATAAAGCGGTTAAAGCAGTATTTGATGCAGGAAAAAGTAGTGAAGACTTGATTCGTGACGCGTTAAAAGCCATGTTATAAATTATAAGCAATAAATTTAGTATCAAAGCCGTAAATTTTCCTAAGAGTAAACCATGATAGAAGCCGATCGACTAATTGAACCGATAGCCAGCCGCGAAGATGAAACGGTTGATCGAGCTATTAGACCAAAAATGCTATCCGACTATACCGGACAAGAGCATGTGAAATCACAAATGGAAATTTTCATTGCTGCAGCTTTGAAGCGTGAAGAGCCACTTGATCATCTATTAATTTTCGGCCCGCCAGGTTTAGGTAAAACAACGCTGGCTAATATTGTTGCCAATGAAATGGGCGTTAGCATTCGCACCACATCAGGTCCAGTATTAGAAAAAGCAGGGGATTTAGCCGCACTACTGACTAACCTTGAAGAAAATGATGTCTTGTTTATCGACGAAATTCACCGCTTAAGCCCTGTTGTTGAAGAAATACTTTACCCTGCAATGGAAGATTATCAGTTAGATATCATGATTGGTGAAGGGCCGGCTGCTCGCTCGATAAAACTTGATTTACCTCCTTTTACTTTAATTGGTGCTACTACCCGAGCTGGCGCATTAACCTCACCATTGCGTGATCGTTTCGGTATTGTTCAGCGATTAGAGTTTTATAACACTAAAGAATTAACAGAAATTGTTATTCGCTCCGCGCATTTTTTAAATTTGGAAATTGATCAAGAAGGTGCATTTGAAGTAGCAAAGCGTTCTCGTGGCACGCCCCGTATTGCCAACCGATTACTACGCCGTGTTAGAGATTATGCTGACGTAAAAACTGGCGGTATCGTTAGTAAGTCAACCGCAGCAAGTGCGTTGGATATGTTGGAAGTGGATAACGAGGGTTTTGACTTAATGGATCGCAAGTTACTTGAAGCGATTATTGATAAATTCGGTGGTGGTCCTGTTGGTTTAGATAATGTTGCTGCTGCAATTGGTGAAGAACGAGAAACGATTGAAGATGTTTTGGAGCCGTTTTTAATCCAACAAGGTTTTTTACAACGTACGCCAAGAGGGCGAATAGCGACTAATCGAGCATATTTGCATTTTGGTTTAGACTTCCCTGAGAAATAGCAAAAAAAACAAATGAAAAATAAAGCACCTTTGGGTGCTTTATTTGTTTATGGCAGCAGGGAAATCATACTTTAATATTATTGATAGTAGCTTTAACGGTTTAAATCATAAATTTTAGACAAAAAAAAGCCCACATAAAACTATGTGGGCCAACTTAGAATGTAAGTTGTAGAAGGAAATTAGGATTCCAGGAAATATGTCAGAGAGAAAGGTAAATTACCTATTCAAAATTCGCGAGCAAGTGGAGCTATTTGTCAGCGAAACAAATATTCTGCGTTAGCTCAGAAAACAAGTGTATTCTAGTCCGATGAGTTAAAGAGAACAAACGAAATAAATTTATACCAGTCATTAGAAAAACTAATGCGAAGTGTTTTAAGCAAAATGATCAATGAGCTCAATTTTGCTGTCACTGTTTGGAGACAAATAACAATATTTCGTAATTTGAATAGTTTAAATCAATTTTATTGCAAAAATTGTTACAAACAAAGCTGCTAAACCCTTGTGACACGTGGGCTTTATCTATTAAGATAGACAAACAAAATTCTAATTAAAAATATTCGAAGTTATTAATGTCGCTAAATAGTTATCAGCATACAGTTCGCGTTTATTACGAAGATACCGATGCTGGAGGCATAGTTTATTATGCTAATTATCTAAAGTTTTTTGAGCGCGCTCGAACTGAATGGTTACGTGAACTTGGTATTAATCAATCAATATTTTTAGAACAAAACATTGGCTTTGTGGTCACAAAGGTAGAAATGGACAATAAGGCATCGGCAAAGCTTGATGACCTGTTGACAATTACCACAACCATTAGCCGATTAAAGTCCGCCAGTTTGGTATTTTCTCAACAACTCGTTAATCAGCATCAGCAATTACTATGTGATGTTGTGATCAAGGTTGCTTGTGTCAATTTGTCTATTGCTAAACCCTGTATTATTCCCACAAGCATATTAGGAGCATTAAAACGTGTCAGCTGAACTTTCATTTTTTGACTTATTTTTAGACGCTAGTTTATTAGTACAACTGGTGATGTTGACCTTACTTGGGTTTTCAATCGCCTGTTGGACGATGATTTTTCAACGCCGTAAAGTATTAAATGCGGCCCGTGAACAATTGCAAAGTTTTGAAGACAAATTTTGGAGTGGTGCCGATTTAAGCAAACTTTATAGTGAAGTATCTGCTAAAGAGCAGGTTGATGGTATTGAGAATTTGTTTGTATCTGGTTTTCGCGAATTTGCGCGTTTACGTAAAAGTCATACATATGCACCACAAGTGATTGTTGATGGTACGCATCGCGCCATGCGAGTTGCGCTTTCACGCGAAGTAGATAGTTTAGAAACACATTTACCTTTCATGGCAACCGTAGGTTCAATTAGTCCTTATATCGGGTTGTTTGGTACGGTTTGGGGAATTATGAATTCATTTATTGCCCTAGGTGCGGTTGAGCAAGCAACACTTGCTATGGTTGCTCCTGGTATTGCTGAAGCACTTATCGCAACAGCAATGGGGTTATTTGCAGCTATTCCAGCAGTAATGGCATTTAACCGCTTTAGTCATAATGTTGAAAAACTTGAGAATAGCTACGGCAACTTTATGGAAGAGTTCTCAAGTATTTTACAAAGACAAACAGCAACGGAACAACAAACGTAAGGTTGGAATTAGCTTATGTATAATCGTGTTAGGCGTCGTAAAGTCGCCGAGATAAATGTCGTTCCTTATATTGACGTTATGTTAGTGTTGTTGATCATTTTTATGGTGACTGCACCACTTATTACGCAAGGGGTTAAAGTTGATTTACCTCAAGCAGATTCTGAGCCGTTAAGTAAAGATAGTAAACCACCATTAGTTGCCTCAGTTGATGCGGCTGGAAAATACTACCTAGCTGTAGGCACAAGTAAAAATGAGCCTATGTCGGCAGAAGAAGTGGCGACATTGGTTAAGGCGCATTTGAAACTCGCACCAGAAACCCCTGTAGTGGTTAATGGTGATGGCGCCGTTTCATATGATGCCGTTATTCAACTTATGGTTATGTTACAGCAAAAAGCTGGTGTGCCTTCCGTTGGTTTAATGACCGATAGCCCGGAGAGTCAGTAGTGTCGTCGAAGTATACTGTTCCAGTTGCCTTAAGTCTTGCGATACACACAGTGCTAGGCGCTGTGTTATTGCTTGGTGATTTTGCTACGCCACCAAAGCCAACTCCAACGGCTGCACCAATGGATCCTATTCAAGCGGTTGTGATTGATAAAAGTAAAATTGAAGCACAACTTAATAAGATCAAAAAGAAAAAAGCGGATGACGCTAAAAAAGTAAGAGATCTTGAAAAACGTGTTGCTGCAGCAAAAAATAAACGTATAAAAGAAGAACGTCGTATTAAAGAGCTTGAAAAACAACGTAAGAAAAAAATAAAAGAAAAAAAAGCAGCTGATAACGCCGCTAAAAAAGCAAAAGCTAAGGCCAATGCAGCTGATAAGTTACGTAAGCAAAAAGAAAAAGAGAAGAAACAGGCAGATAAAGCCGCAGCGGATGCGAAAGCAAAACGTTTAAAAGAAGAGCAAGCAGCTAAAAAGGCCGAGCAACTTCGTAAGAAAAAAGCCGCTGAGCGAAAACGTAAAGAACAAGAAGCTCGTGAACGTGCAGCCCAACAAAAACTGTTAGAGCAACAAATGGCGGAAGAAATGGCAGGACGCCAAAAAGCACGACGCCAGCAAATGATGACAGAAGTTGGTAGATTTCAAGCATTGATAGGACAAGCAATTCAACGTCACTTTTTAATTGATGAAGCAACAATGAAAGGTAAGTCTTGTAAATTAACTATTAGTCTTGCACCATCAGGTTTCGTTACTAATGTTGTTATTGGCAAAGGCGATAGGGCGGTGTGTGAAGCTGCTAAAAATGCTGTTTATAAAGCGGGTACTTTACCTGTATCAAAAGACCCTGAAGTATTTCGTGAAATGAGAACAATCAGTTTAACGGTAGCACCAGACAAATTTAATTAAGTTTTGTATTTATTAGGAAGACAACGAACTCTATGAAAAAAATAACCCTATTTTTATTACTATTCGTCGCTTTAATATCAAAGCAGGCAATGGCCACTTTAGAAATTGTTATTACCGAAGGTGTTGATGGTGCAAGACCTATTGCCATAGTACCTTTTAAATGGACAGGCACAGGAGTTATGCCTGAACGCTTGTCGAAAGTTATTAGCGATGATTTATTACGTAGTGGTAAATTTAGTCCTATTAATGAGTCAAACTTCCCTCAAACACCACATAATGATAGTCAAATAGACTACTCTGCCTGGGCAGCTGAAGGTGTTGAAGCGGTTGTTATTGGCGAGATCAATGAAGCATCAATTGGTCGTTACCAAGTGAAGTACCAATTAGTAGATGTGATCCGCGGTCAAGTAACTGGCGGCCAAACACAAATGCTCAGTAATGGTGAATTAGTACAAACTTCAGATCATATCTTAGATGAAAGTACGGTTGAAATCGGTAGTGACCAATTTCGCCGCTACGCCCACCGTATTAGTGATGTTGTTTATGAAAAGTTAACTGGTACTCGCGGCGCATTCTTAACCAAAATTTCTTACGTTATTGTTCGTGACGAAGGCGAATACCCTTATCAACTTGCCGTTGCTGATTATGATGGTTTTAATGAACACGTATTATTGAGCTCAAAAGAACCGTTAATGTCACCTGCGTGGCACCCAAATGGCAATCAATTGGCCTATGTTACATTTGAAAATCGTCAGGCGCAGATCCATGTCATCGATATTTATTCAGGGCAGCGTAATTTAATTACGTCATTTGATGGAATAAATAGTGCGCCGAGATGGTCACCTAATGGTAAGCAACTTGCCATGGTACTATCAAAAGACGGTAACCCTGAATTGTATGTAATGGACGTTGCCAGTAAAAAATTACGCAGAATTACTCGTCATCGGGCTATTGATACTGAGCCAAGTTGGACACCTGATGGGAATTCATTAGTATTTAGTTCAGAACGGGGTGGAAAAGCGCAGCTATATCGCGTAAATTTAGTCGATGGTAAAGTAAGACGCTTAACATTTGATGGTGAAATGAATCTTGGCGGTTCATTGACACCAGATGGAAGGCAGCTAGTTATGGTTAATCGTACACGTGGTCAATACCATTTAGCTAAGCAAGAATTTGATTCTGGGATTTTCCAAGTGTTAACAAAAACACGTTTGGATGAATCTCCAAGCATTTCGCCAAATGGCGGAATGATCATTTATAGTACATTACACAATAACCGTCAGGTATTGAGCTTAGTTTCTGTAGATGGAAGGTTTAAGGCAAGATTGCCAGCTTTAAATGGTGAAGTGAAGTCTCCTTCATGGTCACCATTTTTATAATAATTATTAGTAATTTAATTTGTAAATAATAAGGACACATAAAATGCGTTTCAATAAAACAGTAAAAGCCTTAGCGGTTGTTTTACCTATCATGGCTTTATCAGCTTGTAGTTCATCTGATACTGCTACTGAAGATACTTCGGCAATGCAAACGAACGAAGCAGCAATGGCTGAGCAAAAAGCTCGTGACGAAGCTGAACGCGTAAAAGTTGCAGCAATGCAAAAAGCTGAGGACATCAAAGCACAAAAACAACGTGAAATTGACCAATTACGTACAAACCATATTGTTTACTTTGATTTCGATAAATCAACAGTAAGTGCTGAATTTGCCGCTATTTTAGAAGCACATGCTAAATTCTTAAATAATAACGCTAACGTAAATGTATTAATTGAAGGCCACTCAGATGAACGTGGTACGCCAGAATACAATATCGCATTAAGCGAGCGTCGTGCAAAAGCAGTTGAAACTTTCCTTGAGAACATGGGTGTTTCAGCTTCACAACTTAGCACTGTAAGCTACGGCGAAGAAAAGCCAATGGTTAAAGATCGTAGTGAAGGCGCGTTTGCTAAAAACCGTCGTGCAGTATTGGTTTACTAATCAGGTATTTAAATGAAACCCAATAGCATTCTATTCGGGATGTCCTTTGCTGTTGCTGCGAATATCGCAGTAGCAGCAGAACCTGCTCCTGTTATTGAAGTAACTGCTGGCACAATGGCAAGCGGTACAACTTCAAGTATAAGTGAACAACTTGGCAGCCTCGAACGTAAGTTAGATGCCCGTAATCGTGCACAAGTTAACGTACAACGCCAACTTGATGAATTGCAAAATGAAGTTAATGAACTACGTGGTATCACTGAACTTCATACTTATCAATTAAGCCAAGTACTAGATCGTCAGCGTGAGCTGTATCAAGAACTTGACCGAAGAGTTTCTGAAGCACTAAAACCAGCAAATCAAGTACCTGCTGCGATTATTGCCCCAGCGAATAGCGGTGATGTGAACTACAGTAATAACTTAACTGAAAATGAAGCGTACGATCGTGCTGTTAATATGGTATTAAAAGATAAGCGTTATGAGGAAGCAATTCCTGAATTTGAAGCGTTTAATCAAAAATACCCGAATTCAAGCTATGCGGCGAATGCTCATTATTGGCTAGGACAGCTGTTATTCAATAAGAGTGAATTAACTAAAGCACGTCAAGAGTTTGATCTAGTTGTTACTCAATATCCAGATTCAAGTAAACGTAGTGATGCTATGTTAAAACTTGCGATGGTTGAACAAAAAGAAAATAATTCGGGCAAAGCAAAAGCTATTTATCAAAAACTACTAGCTGAATACCCTAATTCAAGCGCAGCGAAATTAGCACAGCCAAGATTAAAGAGTTTAAAATAGGATAAATTGTTGTTAAGTTCTCCGTTTTGCTGTCTTTTTGTTCGAACAGTCAATAAAGTTAAAAAAACCTGAAGATTGTTGTTGCACTTAAAAATATTATGAGTATTATATGCCCCGCATTGGACGAGTAGCCCAATGCAAACAAATGACGGTCGTTAGCTCAGTTGGTAGAGCAGTTGGCTTTTAACCAATTTGTCGAAGGTTCAAATCCTTCACGACCGACCACTT
>CAJXQI010000015.1 GCA_913058395.1 uncultured Colwellia sp.
AAAGTGGCAACGGTTTCTTGCCGAGGAACATCAAGCCGATATCGATTCATCGAAACACTCAGAGCCGACATCAAAGTCACAAGATTATTGACGTTTTTTGATGTATCTAAAAGTGGTTACTACGATTGGCGTGAACGTCAACCTTGTGCACATACTACTCCCATTCTTCCAATGTATTAAGAATAGCCCGTCCTGAAAAGTACAGACTTTTTGCAATTTTCAATACCCGTTTAAATTACAATAATAATTGTCTTTCAAGTAATCGACTAAATTCAAAATAAGCGTGTAACTATATAAATAACAATTATTTAATGATAAGTTTCTTCTCAAGGAAAAACATATTATTAAAGGATTAGTACACTTGTCAGATCTCATCTCAGCACCCAAATTAACAACTTCCATCATTGATTCAATCAAAGACCTTTGTAAAGTAGGACTTTACCATGACGCTTTAGCTAAAGCTGAAAGTGAGTGGGGGCCAATAGAAACATGGGATAAACGTGAAAGTAAGTTAATTGCTATTAGGTTGTATATGAACCTAGGTGGAGACAGAAAGTCAGATGCTTTATTACTAAGACTGTGGCGAGAGGAAAAAAATTGTCCTGATTTACTAATTAGAATGCTTTTCTATAAGTTAAACAAGTTAGGTCCAATCCTAGCAAACGAATTTGTGAAAGAAGCTGAATCGATTATTTTGAGTGTTGATAAGCATAAATCGGATCTACTAGGTTTCAAATCAATTATACAAAGAATATTTAATAACTATTCTAAGGCTGAGTCTTTAATAGATGAGGCAATAGTTATTGAGCCTTCAGATAGTTGGCTCACCTCTTTAAAAATTCAGTTGTTAAATGAACAGAACGAATTAGGTGAAGCTAAAGAGCAAGCTGAAAAGCATTTTGACGCCTACCCATCGCCTTATAATTTAAGATGTTTGTCTAATATTCTTACCAAAGTTGATGGTGTTAGTGCATCTATTGCTTTGTATGAACTACATATAAATAAATATCAATCCGCTAATGTTTGGTTGGAATACGCTCAATTGCTTGCAGGGAATCATGACTGGCCTAAATGTAAACATGCTATCGAACAGTTTGAAAAAACTCGTATTATAAAAGATAAATGTGACGAGCAATTTTTATTAGCTTGGAAAGGGCAGATTGCGATTAACGAGCAAGAAATTGATAAAGCAATAGAGATTCTGTCCGCGCATAAAAGCACTTATTGGAAAATCGTTACTGAAAACCTTAAAAATTCAAAAGGTGTTCTCAATAGGAAGGTACTAGATGTTCCTTTTCTCAAACAAGAGCATATGACATGTGCTCCTACTACACTGGCAGCGCTTTGTAGTTATTGGGGGCAAACGTTCGACTCAAAGGATATTGCAGATGCTATATGTTTTGATGGAACACCTGCAACAAAAGAGCGACAGTGGTTGCGGGACAACAACTTTAGCTTTTTAGAGTTTGAGCTAGAAAGCGAGCTTGCTTATGAATTAATTGAAAATGATATTCCTTTTGCGTTAGTAACTACCAATGGATTCTCTGCACATATTCAGGCCGTTATTGGTTTTAACAAGCAAGTGGGAACTTTGTATGTTATGGACCCATCACAGCCAATAATGCAAGAGATGCTGACTAAGGAAACCATAGCAAGTGAAGGTTATAGTGGTGCACGTTGTATTGTCTTTGTTCCATCTGAAAAATCAAACTTATTGTCAAAGTTTAGTTTTCCAGCCTCTGATCTTTATCCGCTATGGGACAGTTATAGTGTAGCGGAGGAAAAAAATGACTATTTAGCGGCGAAAGCTGCATTAGCCAAGCTTAAAGCAATAGCGCCTGAGCATAGAATAACGCTGCGAGTTGATAGAAGCTTTGCTGCTTGGAATAATGATACGACAAATATTCTTGAGTTAAACAATAAACTATTAAGTAAATATAAAAGTGAGACGTTATTACTTAATTCAAAGTATTTTTGCTTAAGAGATCTCGGTAAGCGTGAGGAAGGCTTAACAATGCTGAGCGACTACTTGGAGAGTAATGTAGATTTAGACTTGCTTGGAACACTTTTCGACCAAGTTTATGACACTAATGAGCAAAGTAAATTAACAAACCAATCATTGTATCAATTGAAAGAATTAGGTAGTTATTCTGCTTACTCTCATTGGTCAATTGCAAACTACTATTGGTCTCAGCAATCTTTTGAACTTGCAACTGAACATTACCTTTACGCATATTGTTTAGATGAAACCAATAGTAATTACATTGAAAGCTACTTCAAAGCATCGCGATATTTAAAAAGAGAGCAAGCATCAATAGACTTTCTAAAAGAGCGATTTAATAAATATAAAGTTCGCTCTGCTGCGCCTGCAATATCTCTTTTTAAAGCTTATGAATTGCTAGAACAAGAACACGTTGGAATAGATTATCTATTTGAAGCATTGGCACTTCATCCTGACGATAACAATCTCATTAATTATCTTTCAAATAAGTTAATAGATAGAGGGCTAATTGAACGCTTTGAGAGTATCGAAAATCAAATTAAACCCCATATAGCAATTAAAGATTTTAACGAAATTGTTGCAAGAAAAGATGAAAGGTTAGGGAATATAGGTGCAGCACTGGACTTTTTCCAAGCTTGTTTCAATGAAAACCCTTTTATTTATAAATATGCTAATAGCTACTTTAGACTGCTGTTTAAAAGGGGCGATACAGCCCAAATAGACTCTATTCTTGAAGAGCTATATGGCAGAAACTCTCAAAATACCCAAATACTTGACTATATTGCCGATTGGCATAGTGACCCTGTTTTTCAAGAAAAAGTACTAACTACTTTTGTCAAGTTAAGACCAGATTATGGCGTAATCAGAAGGCAACTGATTGATGTTAGATTAAAGCTGGGGCTGTTCGAACAAGCACTATCTCAAGCTAAAGACACTTGTAAACATATTGTTGGAGAGCATATTAATCAAAGTTATTTGGCAAAATGCTATTTAAAATTAGGGAATTTTGAAGAAGCTAGAGAATTAACAAAACAGGTGTTATCACGCGCTGTTGATAATGATTTAGCTTTTTTTACCTTAATGAAAGCGAGTATCAGTAAAGAAGAAAAAGAAGCATCTTTAGCGTATGTTTTTTCACAAATGCAAGTACAAGTTATTTTTGGTGACTCTGCGTGGAACTATTGGTTTGAAGCAAAATCAATTTTGAGCCAAGCAAAACTAAAAGAATTCATTGACTATTTGTTGAACCAACATGGTCACCTTTGGTACACATACAGTTTGGCTGCTAGTTATTTTAAGCAATATGGTGATCTGGTAAAAGCAAAAGAATTGCTGCGAGAAGGCCAAAATAAATTTCCTTTAACGCCTAGAATATATAGTGATTTAGGACAGTTGCATGAACTTGAAGGGAACATTGAACAATCTATAGAAGCAAATTCACAAGCACTGATTATGAACCCTGCTTGGGCTGATGTAACGAAAAGGCAATGTGAGCTTCTTGAAAAGCATGAAGATGTACAAGCAGCAATTGAAGTTTTAAATAATGGGATTAAGCACGACCCAAATGACGGCGTACTATATGGTTTTTTGGCTGATTTGCTTATCAAACTTGGTAAAAAGGCAGAAGCCATAGAGCCACTTAAAAATGCTGTAAGAAATAATACTGATTATCGATGGGCTTGGGAACATTTAATAAGCATTTCAGATGAACAAGGCACAAGCGAATTGCCGTTTGAACTTGCGAAAGAATTGTCACAACAATCTCCATATTTACCCCATGTATGGCGTGATTTGGCTTACGTAACTAAAGATTATGAAGAGAAATTTGCGTTGTATGAAAAGTCATTAAATTGTGATTTATACTTTATTCCTTCATATCAAGACAAAGTTCAATTCTATGTTGATAAAGGGGAATACAAAAAAGCCTTAGGTATTCTTGAAAGTACGCCTTGGAAAGATGAATTACCCATTGAATTAACAATGCAAAAAGTTGATTTGTTAATAGACATTGGCCAGAAGAAGTTGGCCATAGAAAGCTTGAAAAAAATATTGTTCAGTGTTCATGGCTATGCCTATTTGTGGAAAAAGCTTTTTGATTTGTTAGAGCAAGTAAAAAGCAAACAAGATTATATAGACTGTTGCCATAAGAGTGTAGAACAAAACAGACATGATCCTGATGTACTTTGTTATGCCGGCGAAAACTTGCTCAAACATGGCAGTAATAATGAAAAAGAAATAGCTCAAAAATATTTGCGTAAAGCTTTTGAATTATCGCCTAATGAGCAATACATTGTTATGACTTATGTTGATTGCTTAATAGAAAATGAAAAGTTTGAAGAAGCACTAGCAGCTATAAATGTCTTTGAAGAACAAAGAACTGTAAGTTACGCAACCACTCGTAAAATAGGTGTTTTGTGTAAATTAGACCGTGCGAATGAAGCGTTTGAGTCATTTAAACAATCACTTGTTGCTAAGGAATCAGATTATTGGTGTTTAAATCAATCGTTCATCTCCCTAAATGAGAAATTTAGTTTTGAAAAATTAACCCGTCTATTTAGAGAAAAAATAAATGACTTAACAAGAGAACAGTCATATTTCTATGCAGATAAGTGTTTAAATCGAGAAGATAACAATAAATACAAACATGTATTAAAAGATATTCAAAGTTATGCAAACGGTGAACATTGGATAGGGGCGTTTTTGGCATTGTTAGAGTTTTGGAATGACAAAGGAATAACACCGCCAGACGAAGTGATTGATATGTTTTTTGAACGAATTATTGAAGCACCTACTTTAGTGGCGCAGTTAGGCAATGGTTATGTCAATGCTGGTCTCTACCATAGCTTGATTAAACTCTTTGAAAGAACTAAGGAAAAAAGTGAGCTTCCTGCTTTTGTTTTTTATCATTATCGGTTAGCGCTTCAAATGCTAGGGCGATGGGATGATGCTACGGCAGCAATTCACCAAGGCATTCAGCAACAACCTGATAATACGGTTCATAATATGCGTTTATGGTATGCCTATGAGCTTATTAGAACGGGTCAGGAATTAACTTATGAAGATATCGAAGTAATAGATTACGAAGAGCTTATAGAAAACGAAAAATATGTTTATTCAACACTGCTAGTTGTTTTAGAGTTGGGTAGTAACGCACTTGAAAATAAGTTAGAAGAATTGACTCCATTATTGAGAAATTGCCAGCAAGACTACCAGCAAGCGGCAGGGCAAGAATTAGCAATACATGCACGTAAAACGCTCAAAAGTCGATTAAAAAAAGCCATTGTTACGGAAAAGTTCTTCAAAAAAATAAAGTTAGCTTGGTGGATAAGTAATAGGTTTTAACTTGATATTGCTTACTTAGAAGGATATTAGTTATTGCTAAATTAGTGTTGTTGCCTGGCATGGATGGAACTGGAGAATTATTTGCAGAGTTTCTGTCGTATTATGATGGAGACCATTTAGTTCTTTCTTTGCCTCAATTTGGCCCTCAAGAATATGCTGATTTAGCTGGCATTATAAATAAGCAATTACCAACAGAAGGTTATATATTATTAGCTGAATCGTTTGCTGGCGGTATTGTTCCTGAGTTGCTTAAGCTAAACTCTTCAAATATGAAAGGTGTGATCTTCGTTGCTAGTTTTCTTAGTTCACCTAATAAATATTTACTACAAATAGCAAAACGTTTACCCATTAAAGCTTTGGCCTCAGCACCATTGTCAAATATTGTTTATAAGGCTATTTTTCTTGGGCAAGGAGCTTCAAAAGAGCTTTTATCTAAATTTGTAAAAGTGATTAAATCTATTCCTGAACATGTGCTAAAAAGTAGGTTAGAGGTTATGACCCATCAACGGCTTCCAGAGATGACTTTTGGCATTCCAGCAATTTATATTCGAGCACTTTCTGATAGGTTGATATCATCACAGAAAGGCCGAGAGTTTAACAAAGTATTCATCGATATTGAGTACATAACGATTGAAGGACCTCATTTTATCTTACAAGCAAAACCAAAAGAATGTTCCCGATTAATCACAGAGGCTATATCTTCACTCCTTACAAAAGGTAGGCATTCATAATGCCCTTTACGCCAATACACATGGGACCTGGTATTCTCTTTAAATCTATATTACAAGGTAGCTTTAGTTTGATGGTTTTTGGCTGGACTCAAATTGTAATGGATGTTCAACCGCTAATTGTGATGATAAGTGGAGAAGGGCACCTTCATGGCTTTACTCATACCTATATTGGTGCAGTAATCATTGCAATATTTGCAGCTTTGTCTGGTAAATATTTATCTGAACTTGGCTTGAAGCTACTTGGGGTTTCTAAAAAAATTAACCCTATATCAATAACATGGTGGGTTGTGTTTCTTAGTGCTTTTATTGGCAGTTTTAGCCATGTGTTGCTCGACAGTATTATGCACTCTGATGTTGAACCCTTCTTTCCATTCATGATGGATAATCAACTTTTAGGTTTGATTACAGTGCCGATGCTACACAAAGTATGCTTGTATAGTGGCCTATTTGGCGCGGCAATTTATTTTGGATTCAATTTAAAGGTAAAGCGTGAAAGTAAAGCTGATAATAAAAGGAAGCTATGAAAATATTGAAACTCATTAGCTTAGTTTTTTGTTTGTTTTCTCACACTCTTTTAGCTGAGGAAAGTACCTGTTATGGAACCACATCAAAAGGGCGTTTGGAAAAAGGTATAGAACTACCAAGCTCCGGTGAAAATTTTGTTGCTTATAGTACTGTGGCTCGGTTAGCGGGTAGGGTTTATGTACATTCTCAAGTAAACAGCATCATAGTAAACGCCTATAAATCTTTAGAAGCAGAACAGCCTAATAAGGTTTTTAAATATGCTGAAACGGGCTTCAAAGAAGGTGGACAGTTCAAACCTCATAAAACTCACCGTAATGGTTTATCAGTAGACTTTATGACACCGGTACTAGCAGAGTCGGGTCAATCAGTACATTTGCCAACACATCCTTTAAACAAATTTGGTTACGATATTGAATTTGATAGTAAAGGCCAATATGAAGAGTACGAAATAGACTATGTTGCTTTAGCTGCTCATATTGTTGCCTTGCATAAAGAAGCAGTGGCTCAAGGTGTAGATTTGTGGCGAGTTATATTTGATCCTAAATTACAGCCTGAGCTATTTAAAACATCATACGGAACATATCTTAAAAAACACATTCAGTTTTCTGAAAAGCGTTCATGGGTAAGACATGATGAGCACTATCATGTGGACTTTGATATTTCATGTAAGGATTAAGTAAGGAAATAACCCAGTGAATGGAAGAATGAAAAAAATAGTGGTTCTAGGTGGTTATGGGAATTTTGGGAAAAGAATTGTTGAAAACTTAGCTGGTATTGAGATATTTTGTATTTGTTTTTAAATCATATTTATAGTGCTTATGTAGCGTTCACTCGCACTTATGTTTAGGGAAGGGTAGCATCGAGACGAAGTAATGTACTTTATCTCGTCGCTATTCTATTTTTAAATAATGGTATTATTTTGACGTGTTTGCTTTGATGAAATTAACCATCTGCGTTAATTGTCGCTATTAGATCAGCAAGACACGCTTGGTTATTCTCATGTGGAACCTGACAAGTCCCCGCTGCATGGTGACCGCCACCATTATATTTCAACATTAATTCGCCAACATTTGTTTTTGAACTGCGATCAAATATTGATTTACCTGTAGCAAAAACAGTGTTTTGCTTTTTAAGTCCCCACATAACGTGAATTGAAATATTACATTGTGGGAATAAGGCATAAATAACGAAGCGGTTACCTGAATAAATCACTTCTTCTTCTCTTAAATCCAGCACAACTAAATTGCCGTGTACCGTTGCACAACGCTTAATTTGTTCTTTGAATTTTTCTTCATGCTCGAAGTAAAGATCAGTTCTTTCTTTTACATCAGGTAGGGCCAGCAATTCGTCAATGTTGTGGTCTTTACCAAAGTCGATTAAGTCCATCATAAGTTCATAATTCGAGATGCGAAAATCTCTAAAACGACCTAAGCCTGTACGAGAGTCCATGATGAAGTTAAGGAGTTCCCAGCGCTTAGCGTGTAAAACTTCTTCCATGTTAAACTGCGCAGAATCTCCTTTATCTACCGCTTCCATCATGCTTACCCAGCTTGCCGGAAATGTTTTTGAACCACCGTAGTAATCATAAACAACACGAGCGGCTGAGGGCGCATCAGCGTCAATAATATGGTTGTCTCTTTTACCATTACGAAGTGTTTCGCTATGATGGTGATCAAAGGCGAGATGAATTCCTTCCGCGAAAGGTAAATTGGTTGAAATATCATTTGCATCGACTGCGATAGTGCCGTCTTGCATATCTTTTGGGTGAACAAAGAGGATATCGTCAACTAAATTAATATGCTTAAGTAAAATTGCACAAACTAAACCATCGAAATCACTACGAGTGACCAAACGATATTTTTTATTATCTGACATTTCCAATCTCCATTAGATAGTATTTTTATTATTAAATATTACATTGTTTATTTAAGCATAGTAACAGCTGATTGCTTAGCCGTAGATTAATTTTAGTGTAAAAAATATTCCTTAGTCTATTCCTGCTTACAACACTTTTACTATTGGTTATAACGTAAAGCTAAAACTACCTAAATTTACTTTTCTTACAGTTTCTCACGTTCATCAACATTTCACCCACAAAGACCTTAAAGAAACGAACGTAACAACGACTTATCATGCTCCCATAAATTACTAAAACACTTTATCTAGGGAATACCAATTATGAAAAAATCACTTATTAGCATGACATTACTTTTAGCATCATCAGCCGTTTTTGCAGAAACAGAGTATCCGGAGAATCCGGTATTAAGACCACTAACATTAACTGATGGCACTATTGCTGTTGGCGGAGCTCTAGCGTGGGGTGAAGAGAAAGATGATAGTCGTGCTATGCTCCATTTAAATGCAGCTTATGGTTTAACCGATGACTTGACACTCGGCTTGGGTGGACTAAATTATCGAGTTTTAGCTCGTCCTGATAACGAAATGGGCTTAGAGTTAGCTGTAGGTTTAGGAGTTAGAGGTTACCAAGAATCAAACATAAATGGTGATTCAGTTGGCTATGGCGCCAACCTAAACGGTAAATATGTTTTTGACAAAGACATCGCGATGACTTTTTCAACAGGTTTTGTAAAATGGGATGAAGAGAAACTGAAAAATAAAGACGAGTACCGCTATTCTATTGGTTTACAAGCTAATGTTGCGAAAGATTGGACCACGAATGTGAATTACACTTACCGTGATTTAAAAGATTTTGCCCAAAAGGAAGCACATGAAGCTAGTGTCGGGCTTAATTACGCGTACAGCAAGAGCACTGATGTAGGTGTATTTGCAAGTTATTCAAGTTTTGATGCACAAGAGAATGGTTATAAGCTTGATAATAGTTTTGATCGTGTGGCTGGTGTTTATGCTGCATATCGCTTTTAAATTTGATAATAGATATGCATAAGTCATATTGAAGTTAATCAAATAGCCGTTTTTATGTCAATAGAGCACAGTGCTTTCACTGTGCTCTATTTCTTTAAGGTTTTTTGTAGCGCTGCAAAGAAGGGGATAACTCATGGTTATTCATTTACACCAAGATCGTTTTTGGCTTGTTTTTCAATAAAGCTCGCCATTAATTCTTCTTCAAAGCTTTTAAGGCCTTGTTGTACAAAGTCATAAGTTAAATCAATATTACTTTCAATATCACCATCTAATACCGATAAACTATCTAAAATATCTTTTGCATCATCAAAGCCAGTATCAATACCTGAACGGATAACAGTTAAGAATTCATTTAATGATTCTTCATCACTTAGGTTATTATTTTGATTTTTAAATGCTGTATAAAATGCAGTGGAACTTTGTACTATGCGTTGAGCCGTCGCTTCTGGTGATACGTCTAACTCTGATTCATAAGCTGATTGAATGGCGTTGTCACCTAATACTGGCTCTAACTGTTTGTTTATTTCTTCAATAGCCGTTTTATATAATAGCTGCATTGGATTATTCGCGGCACTATTACTGGCTGCAGCATCTAAAATTGCTACATTTTGCATTTTTCGGGCTTGTTCATAAATGCTTAATTTAGGTTGCTCTGATGCAGTTGTGGCAGTTTTAGATTGTGCAGGGACAATGGCTTCCTGACCTTTCGATTGAATTTGCATGATTAAACCTTATTTGCTGACGTTATAAGAAAGCTAACTTTATTGTTGATAATTATAGCTACAATACTCAGTAAATTGCAGATAATTGATGCTTATTAATTTTAAGCCAGACTGACAATATTGCAATCGTGACAGTGTTTTGTTTTTATTGTGTAATTTATTTTGATTAGTAAATGCACAAGTTTGCTGATAAGTTCATTCGCTAGCTTCTAGGTCCTTGTTACGGTAATTTAAGAGGGCTTAATAAAAAAATAGATGGCGAGCCCGCAATGAATGCGAATTCAGCGCTATTATATGTTCTACTATTTAGGCTTTATATTGAAAAACTTTAAGCTAAAGTGAATAGAATTTAATCTAGAACAATAGAAAACATTACTTGAAGAGGAATTTCTCGTGATGATGTCTGGTCAAACCAAATCCCATTGCGCTATAATCGCTTTTTTGAAAATAACCGTGTAATACTTCATGAAGTTCCCCGGACGCCGTCAGCACAAACATTATTTCCCTGTAGATCATAAAAATCCATTAACTAACCAAGTCAATCGTGGCCAGCAATCAGTAAAAAACTATATTGTTGGCATTGACCAGGTCTTGGTTGATATTGAAGCTAAAGTTGATCAAGCGTTTTTAGATGAATTTGATTTACAACGTGGTATGTCGCAAGTTATTTCAGATGAAGTTACTGCCCGTTTATATCAACGACTAAAAAATGAGTCATTAATCAACTATGAGTTTGCCGGTGGCACCATCGGGAATACAGTACATAATTATTCTGTGTTAGCTGATGATCGTTCAGTATTGCTAGGTGTTATGTCAAAAGACATTCATGTTGGCGATTATGCTTATCGTTTTATCAGTAATACCTCTTCTCGCGTTGACCTAAATTACTTACAACCTGTAGACGGACCAATTGGTCGTTGTTTTACCTTAATTGATGATACAGGTGAACGTACCTTTGGCATTAATGCTGGTCTTATCAATCGCTTACACCCTGATTCCATCGATGAGTCTTTAATTGCTGATGCCTCCGCATTGGTGATCAGCTCTTACTTAATGCGTACTCAAGAAGGCGATACTATGACTCAAGCCGCGATTAAAGCGGTTGAGTGTGCTAATGCGGCTAATGTACCTGTAGTGTTAACCTTAGGTACAAAATTTTTAATTGAAGAAGAGCCTGAGTTTTGGCGTGAGTTTGTTAAAAAACACGTGAACGTGTTAACCATGAACGAAGAAGAAGCGTTAGCAATAACGGGCATCTCTGATCCATTAGAAGCGGCTAATAAATGTTTAGATTGGGTTGATATGGTTATTTGTACTGCCGGTAAAGAAGGTTTGTACATGGCTGGTTATGTTGATGAACAATTTAAACGTGAAAGCGAATACCCGCTTATTTCAGGCTGTATTAGCGATTTTAATCGTTATGAATACTCGCGCCCAATGCTATTAAAAGAGTGCGAAAATCCAATGCGAATTTATACTCATTCTGCGCCATACATGGGTGGGCCTGAAAGTATTAAAAATACAAACGGGGCTGGTGATGCAGCGCTTGCTGCAATATTGCATGATTTAAGTGCCAATGTTTATCATAAAAATACCATGGCTAATTCAAGTAAGCATGATCAGCCTGCATTAACGTATTCTTCATTATCACAAATGAGCAAATACGCGAATAGAGCGAGCTACGAAGTATTAGTGCAGCATTCTCCGCGTTTATCCCGTGGCTTACCTGAGCGAGAAGACAGCTTAGATCAAGCGTATTGGGCTAAGTAACGTCAATCTAACAAAACCTTATTGAAAAGAGTTTATCTAATAGTTTCAATAAGGTTTTATTGCCTTCACTATGACTGCGCGGCGATAACGACTACAATAGCGCTTTTGTTTCAATGACAAAATAAATCGCTTACCCCATTAAATGCTTTAGCAGAGAATATTGACCTCCCATGACAACACTAACCACACATAAATCATCACAACGAAGATTGCTTATCGCATTAGCTATCACTAGTGTATTTATGTTGATACAAGTTATTGGTGCAACTTATGCTAACTCGTTAGCTGTTTACGCTGATGCCGGGCATTTATTTGTTCACAATAGCTCGTTGTTTATCGCGCTTATCGCCTCAACACTAGCGATAAAATTTGGTCGTACCTTTAGTGATGGTTATCGTCGGTTAGAGCTTTCTGGCGGGCTGATTAATGGGTTTTTATACCTAGTTATTAGTTGCTGGATATTACTGCAAGGCGCTGATCGACTGCTAGGCCATGAACATCATGATGAGCATGAAATAAACACTTTTGTTATGTCAGCGGTTGCCTCATTAGGTTTCTTGTTTCATGCCGCCTCTGCATTCGTGCTATACAAAGGGCGTAAAGACAGTGTTAATGTTTACGCAGTATTTTTACATACCTTTTTTGATTTGTTGTCGACTATTGTCACTTTTATCACCAGCATTGTGATTCATGCAACCGGTTGGACAATCTTTGATTCTCTATCTAGCATTCTTATCTCTATATTCGTACTCTTTACTGGTTCAAAGTTGCTATATAAATGTATTAAGGGACTATTCTTTAATGGCGTAAAACTACCTGCGTTAAAGAAAATTGAAAAAGCATTACACGATATAGAACATATCGATAACGTACATAATTTGATTGTTAAAAGTGAGAATGGCGCGGTTGTAGTTGGTGCTCATATTGTTTTAAAACATAAATGTACCTTAGAAAAGCATGATGAAATTTGCCGCTTTCAAGTTGAAAAAGCATTGAAAGAACAGTTTGATGTTGAAGAAAGCGTGCTACAAATAGAAACAGGTGGCTGTCAGCATCCGTAATGGTTCAGCACCCATATTTAGTTATCATTTTTTGTCAGGGATTTACAAATTGAAGCAAGGAGAAAGTAATGTTCTCCTTGTTAATTTATTACCGGCTCTATTCTCTTAAACCTTTCTCCAGCACAACTAATTTACGCTAGTTACTTCTTCATTTAACATCTATGAACTTACAATAAGTTATTGTCATGTTACTGTCATTTTTCATTCAAATTATTGTCATATAATTTTATTAGTTTAAGACAAACACTTTAAATGAGTCTTAATGATGAAAGATAAATATTGGCAAATTGAAGAATTCGACGAGTTTGATGATCAACTTGAAACTCAGAAAAAGAAAGCAAACAAACAAAACAAGCGAAAATGGCGAGAAATAGAAGCCTATAAAGACCGCAGACGTGAGCAACGTGAACTTGCCTATTTTGATAGCTTTGCGATCATTTAGCTCGATATTGAGTTATACATCAACTATGCAAGCAAGTTTAACGTATTGCAAAAAAGCGAAGTGCTAACACAAGTATGCTAGTGCTTCGCTAATTATTGTTACAGTGAACTATTCTGAGAATAACTACTGTGAAATAGAGGGAATGATAGTGAATTTAACTATCACTAAATGTGATAATGTTATATAAAACCTCATAATATCCAAAACTACAATTTTATTTATGCTTCGTTTAAGTCTTTCTTTTTCATTTTTATTCACTTTCTTTCTCTCGTACGACTCTTTTGCTGGCGATGTCAGTAATATTATTAGTAAAGAAGAATTTGCCTTGTATAAAGACGTTGGTGAGTTTATTGATAACTCACCAAAAGTAACCATTACAGTTCCAGCAGAACAAAGTGATGTAGAAGAGTACGGAAAAGGCGTAGTTAAAACATTGACTGGCTCAGATTGTGACCGAGATGGAAAAATGGATGACAACCCGACTTGTAATGCGGTGTTCTATAAACTTTGGTTGAAATATCGCCTGAATAAATAATGTTAATTTGTAATGACCAGAGTAATAATGACGGTGATTTTTAAATGAAAACGTTTACCAGCATAATGTTAGCTGCAACGATAATAACAACTTTGTTTAGCATCAACGTAGCACATGCTGATACCTTGAAACCTTTTAGTAGCGATGGCTGCAGTGCTTTTCCTGACGGTACTTTTGAACAGAAAGAACTTTGGTTGTCTTGCTGTATTCAACATGACTATGATTACTGGCAAGGAGGCACGTATCAACAGCGGCTGACCTCTGATCTTGATTTAAAAATGTGTGTTGCAACAGTTGGTCAACCTGAAATAGCTGCTTTAATGCTTGCTGGCGTAAGGGTAGGCGGCACACCTTACTTACCAACTAAATTTCGTTGGGGCTATGGTTGGTCGTATCCGAGGCTTTACGGTGAACTTTCAGACAGTGAGCTCAAACAAGTGCAACAGTTGAAACCTGATTTAAACAGCGTTTCGATAGACTAACTCTGAGCTACAGCCAGCTTGATTTAACCACTAAAATCACTTCTTACACTAAGTATAAAAACTAAATTTTTTAGTAGCTTATAAATATTTCTTAACATTTGTCGTTTGTAATTCTTAATGTTTTAGGAGATATTAAGTTACCTTATTTTTTATGATTATATTTGATGCCGCGATTAATTGATTTATCCCTGTCTTCGTTACTAGTTGTTGCTGCTTTAAGCCTAAGCAGTAATTTAAGTTACGCCAAAAACCTTTCGGTCAGCAAGCTTGATTCAAATGAAGAAAAAATTGTCCAACAAGTTAACGCCAGTCTTCCTTTAGCGATGCAAGAGATAGAACAAGCGGTAAATATAAACAGTGGCTCAATGAATTTAGCTGGTGTAGAACAAGTTGGACAACTTGCTGGCAAACAGCTTTCTGCATTGGGTTTTGACGTACAGTGGCTTGATGGTAGTGCTTTTAATCGAGCAGGGCATATTGTTGCAACACATAAAAGTCAGCAACCGAATGCGATAAAAATATTAATGATCGGTCATTTAGATACTGTTTTCGCTAAGCATGATGACTTTCAAACCTTCAAGCGCATTAGTCAGACAGAAGCCTCAGGTCCCGGCGTAGCGGATATGAAAGGCGGCAATACTATTATTATTGCCGCTTTGAGAGCACTTAAAACATTAGGATTACTCGATAACGTTAGTATTCAAGTAGTATTAACGGGTGATGAAGAAAGTAGTGGTAGACCGCTAAGTTTATCTAAAAAAGCTATTGTTGATGGTGCAATATGGGCTGATATTGCGTTAGGTTTTGAAAACGGTGATAACAACATAGCAACAGGTATGGCGGCACGTAGAGGCTATGTTGGTTGGACCTTGAATGTATCTGGAAAAGCGGCGCATTCATCACAAATATTCAGTGAGCAAGTTGGTTACGGCGCCATTTATGAAGCGGCTCGAATTTTAGAAGCATTTCGCATTCAACTCGCAAGTGAAAAGGATTTAACATTTAATCCGGGGTTAATTGTTGGTGGTACAAAAATAGAGCTTGATGGTGCAAAGTCTACAGGTGAAGCCTTTGGAAAAAGTAATGTTATTGCGCAACATGTGACGGTAAAAGGGGATTTACGGGCCTTATCAAATGCTCAAGCTGAACATGCTCAACAAGTTATGCAAACTGTTGTTGCTAAAAACTTGAATCAAACCACAGCTGAATTAGTTTTTGAAGCTGGTTATCCACCAATGGCATTAACCGCGAGTAATAAACGTTTACTGTCGTTATATAGCCAAGTTAGCCAAGACTTAGGGTATAACGAAATACGTGTTGCAAACCCTAGAAACGCGGGAGCTGCAGATATTTCTTTTGCCGCTAATCATGTTGTTATGTCTTTAGATGGCTTAGGGCTTATGGGCCGTGGTGCTCACACAAAGAATGAAGTAGCAGACTTAACGAGCCTGCCTAAGAATATTGAAAAAACAGCGATATTAATTTACCGTTTAGCCAATCGAACAATTGCTATTCATTAATTATAAAAGTTTTATGTTGTCATCATATAAGGAAATGATATGCATTGCAGAGTTATTCAATTTAAAGATGCCACACCAGCTGACCTAAGCGATATTGCGACGTTACATGCTAAAAGCTGGCAGGAAAACTATCATGAGGTACTTTCAGTTGATTACTTAAAAGATAAAGTATTGACTGAACGAACCGCAGTATGGACTGATAGGTTAACATCTCCAAAAAGTAATCAGCACGTTATTATTGCTAAAGTTGATGGTGAGTTTGCTGGTTTTATTAGCATTTTCGGTGCTAACCACGAAAAGTACGGCACAATTATCGATAACTTGCATGTTCTACCAACATTTAAAAGTTGTGGTATCGGAACTAAATTACTGAAAGCTGCGGCTGAATGGGCAAATCAATTTGATGCAAGCTTACCATTGTATTTAGAAGTGTTAGCTTGTAACACCAAAGCGATGGGATTTTATTCGTCATTAGGCGCAGAGCACATTGCTACATCATATTGGCATACGCCATGCGATAGTCAGGCTAAGGAATACGTTTATAGTTGGCCATCTGCAGAGGCATTAACGTGCCAGCCAATGGTTCATCGATAGTGATTGCAATCTCCTTATGCTAGTCGAGGACTACCTTTAATGTATTGTAATTCTTTGGCTAAATCGTAATGCCATTAGCCGTCTACACTTAGCTTAAGTCTTGCGCTTAAAATAGAAAATTTATAACGTTAACTGTTTAGCCATTAAGGAAATAAAATATGTACTCGATTATTCACCGTGTAGGTATAAAAGCTTCTGTAGAGGCGATTTATTCAGCACTGACCACAAATGAAGGACTTGCACTGTGGTGGACTAATGACGTTTCTGACGCAGGTGGCGTAGGAACAATAATTAAGTTTCGTTTTAATGGTGGTGGACCCGATTTTAAAGTTATAGAGCTAGTCGATAATAAACTCGTTCGCTGGCAGCATGACGGCGACATGCCTGAGGCATGGAAAGCAACAGAAATTTGTTTTACGCTTCAAGCGGAAGCTGAACAAGTTTTTGTTAACTTCAGCCATAGTAATTGGCAGCTTTCCTCTGACTTTATGGCGCATTGCAGTACTAAATGGGCGGTGTTTTTGTTGAGTTTAAAAGATGCTTTAGAAGGCGGTTCCGGCCAAGCGTTTCCTCAAGACGTTCAAATAGATCATGGTTAGTACTAGCTGCTCAATTCGGCTGTTAATTTTAACGATTAAATAATTAACCGAACGATAAATCTAAGTATTTATTGACCTTTTCGTTGCTTAAACGTTGCGGTGAAAGCTGATCAACTATTGTTAGCGTTTGATAAACTTTACTCAAACCTACTTTGTCATCTAGTGGGATTTTTTCAAAGGTTGGTGTCTCAATAGTTTCTTTAAGTAATACTAATGTATCTTGCAGTGTCGCTTTAAAGTCTGTTTCACGTTTTGCTTCTTCAACATTTGATATAATGTCTTTTGCTGACTCTAATGCTTTAATCAATGCTGATAAAGCTTCACTTTCATTACCTTCTGCTGAAGTCGATTCATCAGGATCTTTCTCGCTATCGTCATTTTGCAGTCGTTCAAGTAGGTTACCTAGAAAATTAGTCAGACTTATCGTTGAGTTTTCATTACTCGGTGAACTATTTTCAACTTCGGCTGTAGAATTGGTTAGCTTAGCGTATTCATTATGAGAAATTAAGCCAAGTTGATATACCCGTTCTTTTAAAGCTTCAACATCGGTAAAGTCTAAACTGTCGCCGCTAAAAAATTCATTGCTAATGGCATTTATTTTCTGTGAACGATTCGACAAGTACAAATTTTCTTGTGTTATTGTTTCACTGCTTTCAACTTTAGGAGATTGCTGTAATTGCTGATCAGCTACTGCTTCAACGGCTGCATTATTAGAGCTAGTTGTAGGGGAGAATGTCGTATTATATAAATGTAGACTATTGATCATGTGCAGTTATTCAAAAAATTGACGTAGCTATTTAAAGCAAAAACTAGACCAATAATCTTTTGGTTTTTGAACCTTAAGTGAGCTTTAGTTTGAGTGTAAATGGATAAATAATTCTGCGCTATTAACCTAAGTTACATGTGTTCATGTCATAATGTCGCATCTCAATAAAGCGCTGCTGGTAGTTACAAATTACCGCTCGCTATTTTATATTTTCAGGTAGATATGATTAAAAATAAATTATTCGAAATTTTAAGTACACTTGATAGTAATGAAGTGTTTTTTGGCCCTCAAGGTTTCGTTATCTCAAAAACTTTGGCTGCATTGGAAGAAGCTCAATATGGTTTTGGTAAAGATGAAACCGGAAACGATTTATCTGGTACTAATGCTGGTGACTGGCAGTCATCTTGGTTGATCATTGCGCGTGATACTGAATTAGGTGATCCGTATTTCATTGACGCAAGTCAGGATGAACTTCCTGTACACACAGCATTTTTAGGTGAATCTGGTTGGGAAGTTGAATTAGTAGCCACATCTTTGTTGGGCTTTATTAAATGTATGAACCTATTGCATAGTCATGGTGAACAAGCAGAAGCCCAGTTTGTACCAGATGAAAATTCTATTGTTGATGAATCTACTTTAGTTAGTTTGCAAAAAATATTAAGTGAACATGCTGATAATCAACCGTTTTGGCAAATGTTCTTTAATTGTTATCAAGATTGGTTGGTGGAAGAATAGCAACAATTATCAAGTTATTTATTTTTTTATTTGTAGAATAGTGCTTTAAAGGGCAGTTATTCAGTTTTTGTATTCACAATGGTTAGCGAGTTCAGGGTTTGAATTAAGAGACTTTCCATTATTTATCGAACGGGTAAGCTTTTATCCTGATGGTAGCGAAGCAGAGACTATTACAGATATCTATTTGCCAGTGTTGAAAAAGCTGGCAGCTTACTAAAGCTAATTTGAATAACGAATTTATAGCGTACTAAAATGAGATAGTTGAAATGAATTTATGGTTAATTTCTGCGGGTTTGTTAAGTGCATTAGCGGCCATTCTACATCTTGGTTGTATCTATTTTGGTGCCAGTTGGTATCGTTTCTTTGGCGCGGGTGAGCAAATGGCTGTATTGGCCGAACGTGGTAGCATGCAACCCACCATCATTACTTCAGGTATTGTTACGGTATTAGGTGTTTGGGCGTTGTATGCATTTTCTGCTGCTGGGATCTTAAGTAATATTTCATTGCCTTTTACTCGTTTAGTTTTGCTGCTAATTTCAGCTATTTATTTACTTCGCGGCATCGTTGGGCTTTTCTTCATTTTTAATCCTTTGGGGCGCTCGCCTGAGTTTTGGTTTTGGAGTTCTTGTATTTGCTTACTTTTTGCTTTCGTACATTTTATCGGTGTAAAGCAAAGTTGGACTTCGCTTTAATATTAATCAAAAAATACTTTACGCGTTAGCTGAATGTTGATTTTTGTTTGTTTATTGAGCATCTGATGCCAATGTCGGGTGAAAGTCGGCGTGATTTCGTAACTGACAGGTTATAAATTGATAAATAATCTTGATTAGCAAGTGCAAAGGTAAGCAACATGATTTTAAAACAACTACGCTTGAGTCGTCATTTATCTCAAGAGCAATTAGCGGATATGTCTGGGTTAAATGTAAGAACGATACAGCGAATAGAAAGCGGTAAAAATGCCAGCGTAGAGTCATTAAAATGTCTTGCTTCTGCACTTAATGTTGATATTGCAACTTTAAATCAGGAGAAGTTTAACGTGGATAAAAATTCGAATAATTGGCAGCAATTGCCTTGGCTACTAAAACTTTGGTTTGTTTTTAATTTTTTACAAACACGCCCAACACGAAAATCTGCAGTAAGAATTGAAATTATCAGTCATAGTAGTGGCTTTTTATTTTGCTGTTTAGGGCTAGTGAGTGAGCCAGCCTTAGCTGGTGGAGTAATTATGTTGGCAATAGCTTACTTATTTTGGCTATTAAAATACCAAGGTGATAAATATGGCATTTGGTATGACGAGATTTAGTTTTGCTATTAGCCAGTTTATTCTTAAACTGCTTTAATTTTATGTCAGCTGACCATCAATTACATTTTAATAATCATTTTATGCTACCGATAGTAGTGAGCTATCGGTAAGAAGTACCTTCTTCATTTGTATTCATTTCCATACTAAAAATTATAAAACTGAGCGATAAACACTATCATAAGTTGTCAATATGATTATTTTTGCTAATTAATTTAACCTTTTACAATTGATTTATAAGTATTTATTTGTCTTTGTTGCGTTATAGTAACGATAATATCAATTACTGGTTTGACCACTGGTCGGATGTGTGTGTATACTCGTTATCACTTATGCAGAAATGCAAATAAAATTATTATTAAAAGTGTTAGGAGTTATACATGCTGAGTTATAAAGCGCCGGTTGCAGATCTTAAGTTCTTATTTGAAGATGTATTTGATTATTACGGACATTACAAAAAGCATCCTGAATTTGAAGAAGCTACGCCAGACTTAGTTGATGCCATTATTGAAGAATGTGCAAAATTCAGTGAAAATGAACTCCTGCCACTTAACCAAAGCGGCGATGAAGAAGGCTGTACCTTTGATAATGGTAGCGTAACTACGCCAAAAGGTTTTAAAGGTGCGTACCAACAATTTGTTGAAGGCGGCTGGCCAAGTTTATCTCACCCTGTAAAGCATGGTGGTCAAGGTTTACCGTCATCATTAGGTATGGTTGTTTCTGAGTTAATGGGCACGGCAAACTGGTCGTGGGCAATGTACCCAGGTTTAAGCCATGGTGCGATGAATACCATTCACACCCATGGTACAGACGAGCAAAAAGAATTATATCTTACCCGCTTAATTGAAGGTTCATGGACAGGCACCATGTGTTTAACTGAACCTCAATGTGGTACTGATTTAGGTCAAGTTAAAACTAAAGCTGAGCCAAATGGCGATGGTACTTATAACATCAGTGGTACCAAAATATTTATCTCAGCCGGTGAGCATGACTTAACCGATAACATTATTCATATCGTATTAGCGAGATTACCTGGCGCACCTGCAGGCACTAAAGGTATTTCATTGTTTATCGTGCCGAAAATGCAAACGGATGAGCAAGGTAATATTGGCGAGTTCAATAACGTTTCTTGTGGTTCAATTGAACACAAAATGGGTATTAAGGCATCGGTAACAGCTGTGCTAAATTTTGACAACGCGAAAGGCGTGTTAATTGGCCCTGAAAATAAAGGTTTAGAATGTATGTTCACCTTTATGAATACCGCGCGTGTTGGTACTGCATTACAAGGTGTTTGTGCAGCTGAATTGGCTTATCAAAACTCATTACTTTACGCTAAAGAACGTTTATCAATGCGTTCATTATCAGGTACTAAACATCCTGATAAAGTAGCTGATCCGATTATTTGTCACCCGGATGTGCGTAAAATGCTAATGACGCAAAAAGCCATTAGTGAAGGTGGTCGTGCCATGATTTACTATACGGCAAAACTGGTTGATGAAATTGAAAGTGCTAAAACAGACGAAGACCGTAAAAAAGCGGATAATCGTTTAGGCTTTATTACACCAATTTTAAAAGCATTCTTAACTGAATTAGGTCAAGAAAGTGCTAACCATGGTTTACAGATTTTTGGTGGTCACGGTTTTATTAAAGAATGGGGTATGGAACAAATTGTACGTGATACCCGTATTTCGACACTTTATGAAGGTACTACTGGTATTCAAGCGCTTGATTTATTAGGCCGTAAAGTACTGATGACTCGTGGTAAATCACTAAATGCTTTTGCGAAAGAAATTCTAATTTTCTGTAAAGACCAAAGCATGCTGTCAAGCAACCCGCATAAACGTCAAATGAATAAGTTTATCTGGCCACTAAGTAAAACTGTGGCTAAGTGGCAGCAATATACGATTCGTTTAGGTCTTAAAGCGAAGAAAGACCGTGATGTTGTAGGCTCTGCTTCTGTCGACTTCTTGATGTACTCAGGTTATGTAGTAATGGCATATTTTTGGGCACAAATGGCACAAGCAGCATATGAAAAGCTTGCAACAGATGTTGAGAACCGCGATTTTTACCGTGCAAAAATTAAAACAGCAGAGTTTTACTTTGAACGTTTATTACCACGCACAAAATCATTAGCGACAACAATGATGGCTGATCCTAAAACGTTAATGCAGTTAGATGAAGAGTTATTGTCTTTCTTATAAGCTAAATCATTAACTTTATTAGGATTGCATTAGAGCGAACCTTGTTTAAATTTTAAGCCGCAGTCATTTGTTGATTGCGGCTTTTTTTATTGGTTGTTCTGCAAAAACGCATTTTAAGCGAGGCAATAATTAAAACCAGTGTCAGTTCAGCTGCATTTGCTATTATCAATAAAGTTAATATTTTTAAGAGATAACTGTTGGCTTTATTAATGAAAAAATGATGATGCATTGAAAGGTAATAGCTAGTAAAGAACAGCAAGGCATAAAAAGTGATAGCAATGGCAAACAAACTTTTTGTGAAAATTAGGAACTGATTATATGACTAAAATTGAGACATTTATTAATGCGATAACCAATGAAACTAAACAAAGCGATTGCCGAGTGTTATTAGATACTTTAGCTCAAGCATCGGGTTATTCTGCTACGTTACACGGTAGTATTATTGGTTTTGGTCGTTATCATTATAAATATGACAGTGGTCGAGAAGGTGATAGTTTTGTCATTGCTTTCTCGCCACGAAAGCAAAATGTAGTGGTTTATATCATGCCTGGCTTTTCAAACTATCAGCCCTTACTCGAAAAGTTGGGTAAGCATAAATTAGGTAAGTCTTGCTTATATATCAACAAGCTTAGTGATATTGATTTGAATATATTAGCTGAAATAGCGAGGTTATCGGTTAAAGAAATGCAAAGTAAATATGCTTGTGTTGCAAGTTAAAATACTTTGCTTTTGCTATTTATTACTTATTTATTACTTATTTATTACTTAATTATTACACTAAATAAAGCTGATTTTAATTAAAATGGGCTAGGGTATTGTCGTAATACTTGATTTATATCTTCAATAATATCGGAACTGAGCGGCTGTTCAAACGCTGCGATATTTTCGGTTAATTGCGGCATAGTTGTCGCGCCAATTATGGTTGAGGTGACTCCATTTACTTGATCACACCAAGCCAATGCCAAATGTGCTGGCGAGATATTATGTTGCTTGGCAATATCCATATAGGCCTTTACGGCTTTATCACTGTGTTGAGTATCACGAAAAAGCCCATGTCGCTGCATTAAAGTAAAGCGACTGCCCGCAGGGCGCTGTCCATTTACATACTTCCCTGTAAGCAAACCTGTTGCTAATGGTGACCAAGGTAAATAGGCAATATCTTCATGTACACAATTTTCAATTAAATAGGGCCAGTCTTTTGTGTGTAACAAGCTGAACTCATTTTGAATCGACACCATACGGGGGAGGTTGTGTTCTTTGCTCAAACGTAAGTATTGATTAATACCCCAAGGTGTATCATCTGACAGTCCACAATAGCGAATTTTTCCGGTTTTTACGCAGCTATCTAACCCTTGTAGAATATCGAGCATTTCTTCATTTTGCTGTTCAGCATTAACTTGTGTGTAGTTAGTGTTGTTTGGCCAATGATTACCGAAATGTGGTGATTGACGATTAGGCCAATGCAATTGATATAAATCGATGTAGTCGGTTTGTAAGCGTTTTAACGATGTTTCAACTGCGGCAACGACACTCGCTCCTGAAATTTTGCTACCGTCACGAATATAAGAAAAACCTGGGCCAGCAATTTTTGACGCTAAAACAATGCTTTTTCTTCGAGACGGATTGGACTTAAGCCAATTACCGATTATTGCCTCAGTTTTGCCATAAGTTTCAGCTGAAGGAGGCACTGCGTACATTTCAGCTGTATCGATAAAGTTAATACCTTGCATTTGGGCATAATCGAGCTGTGCATCAGCATCAGCTTGGTTGTTTTGTAAGCCCCAAGTCATACTGCCTAAGCAAATACGAGACACATCGAGCGAACTACTGCCTAATCGTTGATATTTCATTAGCTAACCTCAGGTTATTTTTGTTCATTTAGCGCTTAAGCTAACGTATCCATCTTAGGAGTTTAAATTTCATCTTACTATATGGAGCAAATCTGACAGGTAAATCTTTAACAAACGGACGTGCCAGCACAGACTTCAAGTGACTAAAATTATCAAAGCCAGCTTTACCACTATATTGCCCCATGCCGCTTGGGCCTATACCGCCAAAAGGCAATTCAGGCACGGCGTTAAACATAATAACGTCATTAATACATTGGCTACCTGAGCTTATTTCATTAACCCAAGTTTGGCATTGTTCCTTATTTTTACTAAAAATATAAGAAGATAGAGGCTTATCGCGCTCTTTGACGAAACGTTTTGCGTCATCAAAGCTATCAATAGTAATCATGGGCAATATTGCACCAAATATTTCATCCGTCATTAAAGCACTATCAAGTGGCGGGTTAAGCACAATAGTAGGGGCAATGTATTTATTTTCAATATCAACGTCTCCACCTATTTCAACATCAATATCTTTGAGGTATTGAGCAATTCTCTGAGCATGACGGGTATTAACAATACGGCCGTAACTCTTACTTTGCTTAGGATCTTTACCAAACATTTTTTCAATTTGTTTTTTTAAAGCATCAACAAGTGGTGTAACCATATCAGCAGTGGTAATAATGTAATCAGGGGCAATACAAGTTTGTCCTGCATTCATCCATTTTCCCCAAGCAATACGTTGTGCTGTTATCGTAATATCCGTACTTTTATCAACATAAACTGGACTTTTCCCACCAAGTTCTAAGGTTACAGGTGTTAAATGTTTTGCTGCGGCAGTCATTACAATGCGCGCGACCTGGCCATTACCTGTATACATAATATGATTGAACGGTAATGATAATAGCGCAGAGGTTTCTTCAACAGCACCTTCAACAACGGAGACGGCCTGAGAATCTAAATATTGTGGGATAAGTTTTGCTAGAAGAGTTGATGTTGCAGGTGCAAGTTCTGAAGGTTTGACGATAGCGCAGTTACCCGCAGCGAGAACAGCAACTAGTGGAGCAAGTATTAGCTGCATTGGATAATTCCATGCACCGATAATTAATACCGTTCCTTGCGGCTCTGGCTGAATATATGAACGACCTGGTTGTGCGACTATTGGTGTGGCAACACGACGTTTTTTAGCCCAAGCACTTAAACGCTTGCAAACATGGTCAACATCACTGGTAACATAAGAAACTTCAGTGATCCAAGCTTCTTGTGCCGGCTTGCCCAAATCACTGGCAAGGGCATCAATAAAAGCTTGTTCATTGTCATTGACCAAACGTTTAATTTGTTGAAGCTGTTGCTTACGCCATTCGAGATCGCGAGTGGAATTGCTGTTAAAAAATTGCTGGTGCTTTGGTAGTAGGTCGCTGAAATCCACGAAGTTTCCTTAGCTGGGTTAGATGGTCGGATGACTTAATTTAACCCATTTGCTAAGTTAGTACAAAACTTTAATTATTATGGTTTTACTCTAATAACAATCGCTAAAGCTTGGTTTATTATACTATGTATTTTCTCGACACTTTGACTGTTATCAGCCAATAATTGACGATAACAAATTTGCTGAATTTGGGTTAATAATATTTCAGCATTTATTTCAAGATTGTCTTGGGCAAAGTATTGGCATAATTGTAAGCAGGGTTGTAATTGAGCCAAGTGATGTTCTTTTGCAATAGCTCTTAATACTGGTGTCACTTGCACTTCACTAAATAATTGTTGCTCAACAATAAGCTGTTGATGATTATCTGTTGTATTAGTTGTTACTAATTCTACTAATAAATTTGCTATTTCAGCTCTTAACGCAACCCTTACACTAACACGACGTAAATCAGCTTTACTCTGTTTGTCGACAAGGTCAATCGCGGGTTGCCATAAGTCGTCAACTTCACTAATTATATTGGCAGAATTTAGCTCGAAAGCTTGCTGAACTAGCTCTTGAATATCTTTAAAGTAATAAGTGGTGAGCGATAATTGAATGTTGGCATGAGAAGCTATTGCTCGATGTGTTGCACCTTTAATGCCTTGTTTCGCTAGAATTGCAATCGCAGATTCTAAAATAAGGTGTTTTGTTCTTTCGCCTTTACTACGTCTTTTTTTTATAGTTTGTTCGTTAGTTGTGGACATTTATTCTCTACGCTTGCAGTGTCAAGTTTGTTAACTATTTGTAATGAAAGTAATTTATTGTTTTTATTTAGCAGTTACAATAATCAACATACACTGTTTAGTTACAGTTTAGAAACAATCTTAGCAAATCTTTCGAATAAGTATAAGTAGAATTGTATTAACAGATGTAAATAAGAATTGTTCTTTCGCAATAGAAATAACAAAAAGAAATTGTAAAAAAACACCCATATTTTAGAATAAAATAATGAGTGTTTTATTGAAGTATTATAATTTAGCAGTACTAGTTAACCTGCTTTTAGGTAGTCCGAATCAAAATCATCTACATTAATTGTTATTTTTCTTTTGATTTCAGTGGCAATTAACAAGTCAGCTTCTTCTTGACTAATAATATTTGCTGATAAACCTTTTTCTGCAACAATATCAAGGTTGTAGAATGGCAGCTTTTCACCAAGTTCGCGACAAATCTTATCAAATATAGGCTCACAAGTAATGATGTCTTCTAGGGTTTGCTCTAATTGCCCCAATACGTTTTCAGGCTCTCTGGTTAAATACTGACCTTGGCCCAAGCGAGTACGGCTTTCATTATGGTATTGCATTAATTTAGCCACTTTATGATCGGTAGCATCCGATGGCTTTTTCAAATTACAACCTAGTGGTAAAATGATTGCTGTTAGCATTTTTGCAACTATCTTATTCGGAAAGTTACTAATCAATTCACTGATTGCTTGCTGAATATTATAAAGGCTGTCTTCAAGTGCCCACTGTAAAAAAGGTAAATCAGCACTTTGACGACCTTCATCGTTATAGCGCTTTAATGTTGCAGAGGCTAAATATAGGAAGCTTAAAATATCGCCAAGTCGAGCAGAAATACGTTCACGACGCTTTAAATCTCCGCCTAGTGTCAACATTGCAATATCTGATAGCATGGCTAAGTTAGAGCTAAAGCGAGTCATTAACTGATAGTAACGTCTTGTTTCATCGTTGTAAGGTGCACTAAGCGCGTAACTACCGGTGAACGAAAACCAAACGCTGCGACAGATATTACTAATGGCGAAACCGACATGGCCAAACAGAGCATGGTCGAAATCGTTCAATGCTTGCTGTTCATCTTCATTATTTGCTGCGGCTAACTCAGCTAAAACGTAAGGATGACAACGAATGGCACCTTGGCCGTAAATAATCATACTACGGGTAAGAATATTTGCGCCTTCAACGGTTATAGCAACGGGTGCGCCTTGGTAACCACGAGCGATATAGTTACCCGGTCCCATACAAACCCCTTTACCGCCATGAATATCCATAGCATCGGCAACACAGTTGCGCATTTTTTCGGTTAAGTGATACTTTGAGATAGCTGATATAACACTTGGTTTTTCGCCTAAATCGATTGCACCTGTCGACATAGTCGTCACTGCATCCATCAAGTATGCATTACCACCAATTCTTGCTAACGCTTCTTCAACACCTTCCATTTTACCAATTGAAATTTTAAATTGACGACGAATTCTACTGTATGCACCTGTTGCTAAAGCAAGTGACTTAATACCACCAGCACTGTTTGATGGCAGGGTGATTGCACGACCTACAGATAAACATTCAACGAGCATGCGCCAACCTTGACCAGCCATTTCTGGGCCACCAATAATGAAGTCTAATGGCACAAAGACGCCATCACCTTGGGTTGGACCATTTTGAAAGGGTACGTTCAGTGGAAAGTGTCGGCGGCCAGTAATTACACCATCAATATCAGTTGGTATTAAGGCACATGTGATACCTAAGTCTTCCTGTTCACCTAGCAAGTGATCAGGATCTTGCAGTTTAAAGGCTAAGCCTAATACGGTCGCAACAGGTGCTAAGGTAATATAACGCTTATTCCATGTTAGGCGCATGCCTAATACTTCTTCTCCGTTAAACTCACCACGACAAACAATGCCGAAATCGGGAATAGCGCCGGCATCTGAACCAGCTTCAGGGCTTGTTAAGGCAAAACAGGGAATTTCGTCACCTTTAACTAACCTTGGCAGGTAGTGATCTTGCTGTTCTTTAGTACCATAGTGTTGTAGTAATTCACCAGGGCCCAATGAATTTGGTACACCAACGGTTGATGACAATACGCTACTAACACTAGAAAGCTTTTGTAAAACACGTGATTGAGCATAGGCACAAAACTCTAATCCGCCATATTGCTTTTTAATGATCATAGCAAAGAATTTATTATCTTTTAAATACTGCCATACCTCAGGCGATAAATCGGCAAGTTCATGTGTTGTTTGCCAATCATCAGTCATACGACATACTACTTCGACAGGGCCGTCTAAGAACGCTTGTTCTTCTGGGCTCAGGCGAGGCTTAGGATAGTTATGCAGCTTTTTCCAATCAGGTGTGCCACGAAATAATTCTGCTTCAAACCAAGTGGTGCCAGCGTCAATTGCTTCTTGTTCAGTATTTGACATTTCTGGCATGATACCTTTAAAGATAGTCAGTAATGGCTTCGTGATATATTGTTTACGAATATCAGCAACATTGAGTGGTATTGCGATAACGGCAAATAGAATCCATGAGAAAAAAGATATTACTTGGAAAAATGTTCCGACAACCATAAGTATGGTAAATGATACCGTAAATGAAGCGAGCGAGGCTCTTGAATAGGCCATAAACCCGCATAATGCGATGGCAATTAATGCCCAAGTTAAATAGTCCACAAATTTTCCTTAATGTTGATGTTTAGCGTAAGTTACGCTCGAGGTCAGACCAGATTGATTGTTTAAGCTTAATTCGTATTGTGAATAATTTCAAATTATTTATTGCCAATCTCTTCCCGCAGTAAAGTGTACTTTGTTTTGGGGCTTAGAAAGTGTGTGAATTAATGGCGATGTCAAATATAAATATGTCTTCGGCCCACATTTTGTCAAAGTCTAACTCATTACTATCTCTATAAATTTATTTTAGCTCCTCTATCATTTCAGCTTTATGTCCTTATATTTTTTGGGATATAAGCGGTTAAAAATCAATTACATCTTTTAGCTGCTCATTTAGGAATGTATCTTCCAGAACATGCCATTTCCAAAAAACTGCAAACGGATAATCGTCTTGTATCATTACAGTCAAACGTTCCTTCGCAGCTAACTTCTCGGAAGGGGTATACATTTTCTTTTTTAGGATTAAACGATATTGCTGAAATTCAACGTGTAAATTAAATATAATATCCATTAGCACTACACGTGTAATACCTCTTAAAGGCGTATTTTTTTCGTTATAGCAAAGATGGATAAGCTCCGCAGTATTTTGTGATTGAACGTCATCTTGAAGAGCTGTTACCGATATGTCCGCTGTATCAATGATACTTGGTAGTAAACATTTTATTTTTTTAAAGACATCAATATTAACATCACAACAATCTAATAAGTTCGTGTGTGCAACACCTTTTATGCTGTTACATCGACTACATGCATAAAATAAATTGCCCCAGTCATATTTTTTCGCGTCATCACCCTTGTGTGGATCGAAATGCTCAATTTCAGGATCTAAAAGAGAATCTCTTTCACATAAATAACATTTGCCATGAAACATAGGCTCTAAAATATCAACGACTTCTTGAGTGTTGTATTGGTTAGAATTTAGGCAGTCTGGGGCTTTTGCGATTCTATCTACATTAAACATTATTCTTCTTCCATGTCTGCTAGAATGTTTGCCCCTTGCAAATAGAACGACTTTTCTCGGCTATTTAATTTGTCAAATAAAGGTTCTATAGAGTCGATTAATTCTTGTAGCGAACCATGATTAACATCAGTTGCATTCATCACATCAGAAAGGTTCTTAAACTTTTCATCTAATATTAGGGAAGTGGGCTTTATGCCTAGTATTCCCTCTAAAACTGCAGAATACGAATAAAATGAAAGGTCTTCATCTATTTGAGCGTTCTTCTCAACATCAAAAATAACGGCATCGTTTACCGACATAAGTACAAACGGTGAATGCGTCGAAACAATAAATTGTGCATTAGGAAACAAACTTGAAAGAAATGGTAAAACTTTTCGTTGTAATGACGCGTGTAAGTGAACATCAATTTCATCAATAACAACGAAGCCTGCAATGGTTTGAGGAGTGTATTCTGATACTTCTGTTTGCATTAATAGCTCAACAAATACAGATAGAATTGCGGAGTAACCTGATGATAAATCTCTGAAAGAAAATCGTTTTTTACCCGTTTGTATAATTTCGTAGTTAAGTGTGTCGTCGTTAAACTCTATTTCTGTTGAATCATCATCCAAAAGAACTTTCAGTGATTCAACAAATTGTTTTTTCCATATAGCTAAATCTTGTGATACTGAATCATCTTGTTTTTGCGCTCTCAAAGCACTCTTAACTTCCCAGTTAGCTAAAAATTTCTCGAGTAATGAACCGGCATTTGAATTTCTACCTTGGTGAATTTGCTGTTTTATATTCAGTTTTTCTTGTTCCAATGAGCCAATGTTATGAACTTGTTCAAACGATGAATGCCTATTTGCATTGAAGAAAAGACTTAATGTTACCCCTTTCTCTGAATCAACAGCATTGTTATCGTAATTGATATCGATATGTTTAATTGTTTTCTGAGCAGAATTTATTTCTGATAGGGAACATTGTTGTTGCAAGCTCTCATTATTATGTGATACTTCCTGTTCATAAGCAGCATTTATTGGAGCTAAATCGTTTTCCAGCTTATTAGGAGAAATGTCATTTTGAAGTGTTCTAATTCTCCGCTCTATAGCAATTATTTCGCTTTGAATTTCTTCTCTTTCAACTGAATTTAAATTAAGTTGGCTCAACATCATATTGTTATTCATTAAGTTTTTATTTTCTGCATATATCATATCCAGCGTATGCAATTTTTGTTGTTCAAACATTTTAGTAGCGAAAAATATATCTTGTTGTAAACTTTTTTTTCTATGCTCTTCATTATTTTTAATGTTTAGAAATGTAGATCTATAATTATGAGCATTACTCAATATTTCAAATATTGATTCTAAAAGTTGAGTTTTACCACAGCCATTTTTACCTGTAACAATAAGGTCCTTTCCGCTTAAAATAATTTCAATCTTCTTTTCTGTGTAAGGAATAATTCCATTTATCTTTGCAATGCGCATGCTCATTTCCTGATTGGCTTATGAAGGTTTTATAAATATTAAGGGGGCTTCACTGTTTTTATTTTTTCGTTAGTTTTGTTACCAGTGATATCAATTGTTCATTCATTGTAATACAGCAACTTATTTGAGCTCAACTGCTTGCTTAATAGCAAAATTTTGTAAGTCTTCTACTACTAACTGCTCGTTTATGGTTCTAAATTTACCACCTACGTCTATATATTTCATTTCTTCAGTTAATTGTAAATTATGACCAATACCAGAAAAGTCGCATAAATTTATATAATAAGATTTAGCAATTCTATAAGCTGCGACTAACTCATCAGTTGTTGTGCCTATTGTTAATAAAGACTCTGTCTCAGGTTGCTTTTGCAACTTAACAGGAACCAAAACACCTTTATTAGCTAAATCAATATAGATTTCTTGAATACCTAGCTTTTCAGAAAGACGAAACAACGTACTACATGCGCCTAGGTAAGATGATAATGTCATGTCGCTATTTACATCACGTATTACTCTATCGATTGCCCACCTAGCACTTGTTAGTTCTGATTCAATATCATTAAAAGCTTCCTCTATAGGAGCGGGCAAACCATCTTTAGGCGAGCCTTTGAAAAAATTACGATGTAACCTAGGGTGAATTCGAAACTTAACTTTTACACAATCTAAGAAATCTGTTTCCCCAATTTGCTCATAATATGCAAATAATTCTTGTCTATGAGAACGGTACGTATCTAAGTTGTTTTTATATGAAACGATCTCTATTTGCTTAGCTGATTGTTCCGTAGAATGTAGTCGGCTAACTAATACAGATAATGGAATTGCCAATGATAACAATGCCAAAGGTAATACAGATATAGTTATAAATTTATTAAAGCCAATAGCTGTAAGATCTATATCAAAACCTTGCCAAGCGAAGTAACCTATGGAGAAAAAATAGTACACTGGGGATAAGATAGCTAACCAAAGTAAACCTTGTTTGACTAAGCCTAGTTCCGGGTGCAATGTTAAAGAAAACTTAATTTTATCGCATAAATGATTGCCACGTGCGAAGATAATTAACACAGTAATAAGTGCTAGAATAAAAGGGGCAATAACCAAAATCAATAATTGCATCATACTTCTGAGTTATCTCCTGCTGCATAACGCCCTGTTAAGGGGAAAATTATAGTTGGCTAAAATGTGAAGCGGAGTGGAACCAGCTAACTGTAATTTGTCCCGCTTGAACAGCTTATTATGTAGACGTCTTAGTAATATCCATCTACTTGACTACGAGATAAAATACTCCAATTTCTTTTAATTTCAAGCTCTTATTGTCCATATTATCGATGTTGTCTATGATGTTCTTCGAGTATTAGTGAGGTTTCACACTAGTAATATGAAGGCTTTCCTATATAACTTGTTTAAATTCAGGTTCTTATGCGGTATTTTTTCTAAAAGATGTGTGTTGCTGCTAATTCTCAGTAATACACAAAACTTTGATTTTAATCATAAAAGAGGAAGGAGTGTTACAGGCTATTAAGCGCTTTTGATTTCAGTCGCGTTTGACGTTGATTGATATCGGCTTTCGATAACAGGGCGCAGGCCTTTAAGGATGATTTTTCCGTAATCGTCAAACAGCTTTTACTATCACTTTTTGGTGTAAATCAGTTTAAATGACAAAACATTAATAATGAGTCACCAACCGTTTTAATAAACTTTTCTTCGTGCTCTGCTTACGCATGTTACTCTGTTCTAATAGATCAAATACTAACATAAGGCATGTCTGACAAGGAATTTAAATGGTGTTTAATATGCATTAAATAATTAAAATCTAAGATGAATTAATGTAAATACAATAGTAAAATAATTTCATGTAAAGTTAGTACAAACAAACAAACAAACAATTAATTTTATTTTCTATTATCGTTACTGACGCTTTGTAGTTTTATTATTATGTTTGTGTAACCTATTAAAAAATCGGGTGTTTTATAAGTGTGTGAATTAATGGCCATGAGTGCCAATGTACCAACAGATATTTGTTTTAGTTTTAGTGGTTTAATGCAGCGTGGTGGTAATACTGGGCCGCATAAAGATGGTTGGGGCATTACTTTCTATGAAGGTAAGGGCTGTCGCAGCTTTAAAGACCCACTACCCAGTGCGCATTCACCTATTGCGAAACTCGTAACAGACTATCCCATTAAAAGTGAAACGGTTGTTTGTCATATCCGACAAGCTAACTCAGGTGAAATTTCATTAGTGAACACTCATCCGTTTATTCGTCCAATGTGGGGAAAAAACTGGACTTACGCGCATAATGGTCAGTTAGCTGATTTTAAAGATAAATTAAAAATAAGATATCACTTACCTGTCGGCGAAACGGATAGTGAACATGCTTTTTGTTGGTTATTAGATCAATTATTGTTGAAGTTTGATGGTGAAGAACCAAATACAGAAGTACTGTTTGATTATATTGTTGAGCAATGCAGAGAAATTAACAAGTTGGGCGTATTTAATTTATTACTAACCGATGGTGACAATTTATTTGTTTATTGCGCTAATAAATTACACTGGTTAACCCGCCGTGCGCCATTTGGTAAGGCAAGCTTGATTGATGCTGAGATGGTGGTGAATTTTGATCAAGAAACAACCGAGAACGATATTGTTACTGTGATTGCAACGCAACCGTTAACTGATGATGAAACTTGGAAGAAAATGCAACCAGGAGAAGGGTTATTGTTTAGTAAAGGACAATTGATTTGTGAAAGCCAGCTTGATGAAACTATATTTTGTAGGTGATGCTATTTGCTAGCTGATTCTTTAGTGTCAATAATATCAACAGATTCTAACTGGGCTTCAAATTGTTCAACATCACCTTTGATTTGATAAAGCTTTACTAAAAGATAATCAAGCTCAGGAGCAAACCACGCATAAGTAATACGTTTTTTCTCAACCACTTCACGTTTAAATTTAACTGTTTTTACTAAACCATATGGCAGCATGATTTCTTCTTCGCCATCATATTGATAGACGTAATTTTTCAGTGAGCCAGATGATTTTATGACAGGATAAACAAATTGCTTTTGTTCAGGCTTACTTATTAAGTTAAGGCGATGTTGTAGGTGATAGCTTAGTGAGTCTTGAATGTTATCAGGAAAATCTATGGTTTTAGTTTTGTTCTTCTTTTCATCAGTTGCAGTACCGTTAGCAGTGTCGTAACTCCACTCATAGTACTTATCTCGACCAGTACCTTCGCGCTTGAAAACATAGTTTGTTGGCGTAACTTTATTACCGTTAAGCTTAACAGTAGAGGTTTCATCACGAGTATCCGAAAAAATTAGCCACTCAATATCAGTATGGTAGCTATATTTCGCCATGCCATTGTCTAAATAACTAAGTTTACGTGTGGCTTTACCTACGGATTTAGAGCTGCGTAAAATAGTGTAATTTGCATTAAATGCAGGAACCATTACCTTGCTTGTTTGATCTGTTGCCTGAGCAAAAGATGTGGAACTGAACAATGTTAAAGTAGAAGCTAACAATGTGACATAAGGTAATGATTTCAACATATAAAATTCTCTAAAAATAAGGTCTATTCTTCGCTAGCATACCCTGAAATTGGTAAAATCACACCATCAAACATTGCATTTTCACCAGTCATGGTGACACGTTTACTACAACACCAATTGACCACAAGCGGGTAAATACGGTGCTCTTGTTGGTGAACGCGCTGTGCAAGGTCTTCAGCAGTGTCTTCAGGGAATACAGGCACTTTAGCTTGTAAGACCACAGGACCGCCGTCAAGTTCCTCAGTAACAAAATGAACGCTAACACCATGCTCACTATCGCCAGCGTCAATTGCTCGCTGATGAGTATGTAATCCTTGGTATTTAGGTAGAAGAGAAGGGTGTATATTGATTAAACGACCTTGGTAAGTTTGCACAAACTTAGGTGTTAATATACGCATAAAGCCAGCAAGCACGACAAGATCAGGTTGATAGTTATTAATCTCAGTGATGAGAGCACTATCGTAATCTTCACGGCTATCGAAGTCTTTATGTGAGAGCACTGCGGTTGCAATATCTGCGTCTTGTGCTCGTGTTAATCCATATGCGTCAGCTTTATTAGAAACTACGGCGACAACTTCACCGCCATAGTTTTCTTGCTTACAGGCGTCAATAATCGCCTGTAAGTTTGTGCCGCCGCCGGAAATGAGTACTACAATTCGGCTTCGCATGGTTAATTAACCTTTATTGATAATAACTTGTTCTTGGCCAGCTTGTAGGTCAGCAATTTCACCAATATGCCAAGCATTTTCACCGTGAGCAGTTAAAATATCAATACTCTGTGCTACAGCATCTGCTGGAACAACGATGATCATACCAACACCACAGTTAAAGGTGCGGTACATTTCATGCTCAGTGATGTTGCCGTTTTCTTTAAGCCAGTTAAAAATTTCTGGCCACTGCCAGCTATTACCGTCAACAATTGCTTGAGCGCTTTCTGGCAATACGCGAGGAATGTTTTCCCAAAAGCCACCACCAGTAATATGCGATAATGCATGAACATCAACTTGTTTAAGCAGTTCTAATACTGATTTAACATATATTTTAGTTGGTTCGATTAAATGGTCACCAATTGATTTGCCATTTAGTAATTCGTTAGTGTCAGTATTGTTAACTTCTAATACTTTACGAATTAAAGAGAAACCGTTTGAATGAGCACCTGAAGAAGCTAAGGCAATAAGTTGATCGCCAGCCGCTACTTTTGTTCCGTCAATAACGCGAGATTTTTCTGCTACACCAACACAAAAACCAGCAATGTCGTAATCGCCTTTGTGATACATACCTGGCATTTCGGCTGTTTCACCACCAACTAAAGCACAACCTGAAAGTACACAACCATCGGCAATTCCTGAAACAACTGCAGAAGCTACGTCAACGTCTAGTTTATCTGTTGCGTAGTAATCAAGGAAAAATAAAGGTTCAGCACCTTGAACAATTAAGTCATTAACACACATTGCTACTAAGTCGATACCAACCGTATCATGCTTTTGTAAATCGATGGCTAAACGTAGTTTTGTACCTACGCCATCGGTACCAGCAACAAGTACAGGTTCTTTATAACCCGTTGGAAGTTGGCAGATTGAGCCAAAACCACCTAGCCCCCCCATAACTTCTGGACGAGTAGTACGTTTTACCGCACCTTTAATATTTTCAACTAGGGCATTACCTGCATCTATATCAACGCCAGCATCTTTATAACTTAAAGACTGTTTTTCTTCGCTCACGGGGAAACCTCAATTATGTTAGTTAAGTAGCTTGTATATTAATGGCGCACATTCTACCAGTGCAAAGACGTGCTGAAAATCTTTAAAAGAAATTATTTTTTATAAGTGATAAAAATCAGCAACATTATGATAAGATCTTTATTATGAAACACTTGTTAAAGCCATATATGTTCAGAAATTGTCTGATTCTCTTAATTTTTATACTGTCGTTTAGAATTAACGCTATCGAAGTAGAAAACTTATACAGTGCGAAAGTATTAGTGACGTCGCAATCAGCAGGCGATCGCGATAAAGCGCTTAAAAAAGCACTTCGTGGTGTCATCATGAAAGTTGGTGGCAAGAAAATTGAACATCCGTTAGTTTCCCAAGCAATAAAAAATCACAACAAGTACGTTAATCAGTATCAATATCTTCGTAATAATAATGCTACTTACTTAAATGTTTCTTTCAATGAAGAAAAAATTAACAATTTATTCAAGCAAAGTGATTTAGCCATTTGGGGACGCTTACGCCCTCAAGTGATGATTTGGGTGGTTGAAGAAAATGGTTTTGAGCGTAAATTGCTTTCTTCAACGTCAAACTCTCTGATACCGCAATCGATTGATGAATTTTCACAAAAGCGTGGTTTACCATTAACGATGCCGATTATGGATTTAACCGATTTATCTGCGCTAACCATTACCGATGTTTGGGGACGCTTTGCTTATCCTGTAGCACAAGCATCTGCACGATATTTAGCAGAAGCAGTGGTGGTTCTTAGAATTTCAGATAATAGCTTAATTGCTCAACAAAATGAAAACAGCGATTGCCAGCCACTTTGTCAAACAGAGCTATTAGTTTTAGATTGGAGCTTGATGGCCGATGCACAAGACGAACGTTCACAAGTATTTAGTGGGCAGTATCAAGGTGATGATGTTTTGTTAATGTTGAATGAAGCGCTGGCTGATATCACTGATATTATTTATCAGCAATATGCTTTATCAACGACGAATAGTAATGAACTTCAAATTGATGTTGCCAATATTGCTTCTTTGGAAGAGTTAATTGCAGTTTCTGACTTTCTTGCTGAATTATCTGCGGTTGAGTCTGTGCAATTAGTGAGTGTGCAAGGGACAAATCATCGTTTTAAATTGTCACTACTTGGGTCACAACAATCCTTGCTTGCATCGTTAAAGTTAAGTGAAGAATTAAATCGCTATATTGACCCATTGGCCGTTCCGATAGGAAAAGATCAAGTTGCGGTGTTTTATTGGGGAGAAAAATGAAAAAAGTATCCCAATTAACTTTGTCAGTGCAATTACCTGATGATGAAACCTTTGATAGCTTTCAGAGTGAAAGTAGTCAATTGGTGGTTCAGCAGCTTAAACACTACTTAAAGCACGTTTCTGAGCCTACCCAAGAACACAATAAGAAAGTACACAGCTTATATTTATTTGGTCTTACTGGTGTCGGTAAAAGTCACCTGTTGCACGCAAGTTGTGTGTACGCTGATACATTAGGCATGACTAGCCTATGTTTGTCGTTTTCTGAGCTAACTCAACTATCAGTTGATGTGCTTGAAGGGCTAGAGAATATTGATTTAGTTTGTCTTGACGATATTCAGTTGATTGCTGGCAATAAAGAGTGGCAACAAGCAGTTTTTGATTTATATAATCGTATGATTGAGCAAAATAAATGTTTGATTATTACCGGTGACCAAAGTGTTGCAGAATTAAAAATAACCTTACCAGATTTGGTTTCCCGTTTAAGTTGGGGATTAACTGAGCAACTTAAGCCATTAACAGATAAAGAAAAGTCTTTTGCTTTACAGTATCGTGCACAGCAACGTGGGTTATTTATCAGTGATGATGTCGCAAGCTTTTTAATTAATAGATTATCACGTGATATGACGAGTTTACTTGCAGCATTAGAACAGTTAGATCAGGCCTCAATTAGGGAACAGCGACGCATCACTATTCCCTTTGTAAAAGATATTCTTTTCAATTAATTTCTATAGATGAAGTTAACGTATCATTTACGTTACTCTATCTATTAAGCCTTAATGGCATTGGTTTTTCATAAAATACTCCGCCATCAGCATTGACCCGATAATGAATAGTTTTGTTTAACGGTGATTCGTTAGCGTCTTTATTAATTACTTGGCTGATACTCGGACTAATAGTTAGGTTCTCAGCCCAGGTTTTGCCGATTTGCATAACTATTGGTGTTGCTAAGTTATTAACTGTTTCGCTAACCTCGGTAAATTCTGGCAATATCCGACGAGTAACATAATCTACTCGCGGTTTTATATTATTTTCACCAATACGTCCGCGTTGTCCCCATGCCACTATATATTCTTCTTCAGCACTTTGTGGCTGGTTAGTAATAGCAATGTCCCTATCTACGCCAAAGCGTACTTTCATCATAAGCTCGTCAAATAGCATCGCGTAATCTTCACGCCGACTTGAGTAATTATAAAAGTGCGGGGAATGTTCAGGGCTAAAAAATCCTGCCACGTCATTTGGGCTGTAATTTTGCTCTGTAGTTGTTGCGGTCTCGCCTTGGTAACGCACTTGTGCAAGTCGATACATTTCAGCGCCGTTTAGTGGCAATGCCGTCGCTAATTTATCTGATTGAATACCACCATCTTTTTCTTGTTGGTCAATAGTGTCAAGAATACGATCGTTTCTATTCAAGCTAGCCCAAACACTTTGTGGAAAGTAGTCATTGGCATGGGCTAACTCGTGGTACATCAAAGCTGCCAACTGATAAACACCATCAGCCGCATCACGTGTTACTCGCACATCTTCAGGGTAGAAGTAGTTTGCATAATTATTGTTTTTTACATATCTCCAAGGCATGACAAAATTTAAACTATCACCGAATGAGGCACGATAATCTGGTGCTTGATTAATGGTGTCGCGTTCTTGTGGAGTTAGCCAAAGATTATTTGGATCAAGATGAATAGCACCGGTTACCGCCCAATAGTAAGAAGGGCGAACATCATATGAGATGACGATGGCGGTGGTGGCTCGCAATAAGTTTTTAAAATCACCATGTTGATCGTTATTTTGTAAAAACTCTTTAAATCTTTGTCCCATCCAATCATGTGAAACTACGACTCGATCCATAATGTCATCGATACTTGGGGTTGTTGTATCTTGCGCTATTAATGGTAATTCGTTTAATCGACATGTTGCGTTAATACTTATCGTATTATCATAAACACACTTTGTCAGTACGTCTGCGTAGGGGGAATCAGCATTGAAAGGAAATACCCGTGCTAAGCGAGTGTCATAAGCAATATTTTCGTCGGTGCTGATTGTTGCTGCATTTTCAATGAGTAAACCAACGGTATCCTCGAAGCTATTACTGCCATCTGAAGCGCTGACCTTAAATTCGATAAAGCTGTCTGCGCTTACTTGTGGTGCATTGAAAAATATGGCGGTATCGCCATTGGTTGATTCGCTAAAGGTAATTGTAGGGCCTGATATTTGTTGCCACTTAATACTATCAGTAGTAAGTGAACTATTTTCTAAACTCACGCGCAACGAGATATCACTACCTTCAAGTGCTGCGTGACCTAAGCGAGCTGCAACTTGGCTGACTTCATTACCAACTACCACACTGTGAGTTAGCTGCTCGTTTGTGCCGTTACGTGTGAAGCTTACCTGAAAGCTATATTCACCAGCTACTTCAGGTGTGAAGGCGATACCTTTGGATTTTCCAGCATGAAAAATAACATTGCTTCCTGCCGTTTGTTGCCAATTAATGTTGCTGAGGTTGTCATCTGGATAATAAAGAAATAAATCAACTGGCTGAGATATTTTTAATGCTTCATCAAAAGCAATAATGCCAGTTTCTGTGACAGCTGGGGTAAAGTCATTGGGGGTTGAATCCGAGTTAGTGCTGCTTCCGCCTCCACATGCTTGTAAAAGTAAAATGGTAGATGCAAAAAAAGTGTTGCGAGTAAATAGCATATTATTCATTTAAGCCTCAAAAGAGTTCCATTCTATAAACAGACCTGCATAAGTTGAATTAAGTTCATAAAAAGCTCGAACAGACTTTCATATTAATCTTGATACTTAGTTGTAAACAATTTTATTACGAGAGTAAAGGAGATTGTATTTGTATTATGAGGTGCTTGAGAATTGATATGTTTTTTTTTGCTTAAATATTATTAACGATTGAATATAAAGCTAAAATTAGCACTAACTTGGTTATCTACTACTGTTAGTGCTATTTGTTTATAAGATTGATGTACAACCATTAGAATATAAAAATTGCAGAGTTATTCTTTCTTTTTACGAATACTTAAACCTAATTCTTGGCCGCGATATTTTGCATAATAGCTGCCTGCAATAAACATAATTGCGGCAAAGGTAAATTCGAGTAATGCCCAATGTTTTTCATTAGCTGACACCCATAATGTGGTTAAGCTATGGAGAAAATAAATCATCACAATAAAATTAGACCAAGCGTAAGTATAAGGGTTGCCTTGTACTAAACCTTTTAACGGGAAAAGTAGTGGTAAGGTAAACATTACTAACGTTAGAGGAATCGATAATGCGCGGTCTTCAGTGATAAAGATTAGCCACACAGGCATAAAAATTAACAGTGAAAAATAACCAAATAACGTGATTTGTTTCAATTGGGTGGTTGAAAACCGTTGTTTGTTCGTCATATTGGTAACTACTTATTGTTGATAAGCGAAAGAACATTTTCTGGTGGGCGACCAATAATGGCGTTTTTACCATCTGAAACGATAGGGCGCTCAATAAGCTTTGGCGTTGAAACCATTGCCGCAATTAAGGTGGCATCATTAGCTGTAGCTAAGTTTTGTTCGCTATATTCACTTTCTTTTGTACGCATCATTTCTCTTGGAGAAAGCGCTAATAGTGCCAATAATTGTTCAATTACTTCTTTAGTAAGCGCTGTTTTTAAATATTCAACAACACTGACTTCTTGATTGTTTTCTTCTATTAATGCCAAGGTTTGACGGCTTTTTGAACAACGAGGATTGTGATAAATCGTTAACATGCTTTTCTCTTAAATTATATATATGTAATGAGGGTTTACCGAACTATTGCAGCATAGTTTACAGTAAACCCTAAAGTTTTATTAGTATTTATAGTCGTTTTAGTTTTTCTTGCTGTGCTTGTAATTGCAATATTCGGCCTTTCATCCGTTTTTTCAATAACGGGTTTTCTTCGACAAAATTATAGCCAGTTTGCAACTCATCTACGGCTTTAGGGTAGGCACCTAATAAGGCAAAAACCTCGGCTTTACTGGCATGCATCAACGCTTTTTTATCTTGCTTGCGATAAACAGTGGTTAATAAATCATGGGCAATAAAATTTTGCGGATTCAATGTTATAAAATCTTGTAGTACCACTTCTGCTTCACTGAGTTTGGCCGCTTCTTGCAAGGTGTTAGCGTAATTCAGTGCTACAACTTGGTTGTTCGGCATAAGTAGGTTTAGCTCGGCTAACATACTTATGGCTTTATCAAATGCTTTTACTGAAATGTAAGCGTCAGTTAATGCATCAACATAAAACAAGTTTTTATCATCTTGTGCAAGCAAGTCACTAAGCTGGGTAATGGCGATTTGATAATCTTTATTTTCATAATGCGAAAGCGCTAAACCATATTTTGCGGCTTCTTTTACCGCATAACGACTTTTATTCAGAATGCCTTCAAAATAAGCAATGTTTCTCAGGGCATCATCTTCATACCTAGCCTTAATACGTGCTTTGGCAAGTTCAAATTGTAAATTTGGCGCTAATGGCCTTGGTGACAAGCTCTGTGCCCGTAATCTTGCGTCAGAAATACGTGATTCTGGCAATGGATGCGTTAATAACATTGCAGGTGGTTTAGACTTATAACGATATTTTTCTGCCATTGTGGCAAAGAAGTCAGGAGCGCCTTGCGGATTGAAGCCACTATTGGCTAAAAGCATAATGCCGACTCGGTCAGCTTCTTTTTCATTACCACGGGTGTAATTTATACCTGCTTGTTGGGACGCGGCCATTGTTGTACTTAACGCGGCAATACCGACACTAGGATTTACCAAAGTTAATAGTACACTTGAAATCAACCCCGCCATGGCTAATGGTTGCGATTTACTTTGTGCCTCTAAACGTCTTGCTAAATGTCGCTGAGTAACGTGAGAAATTTCATGCGCAATTACCGATGCCAATTCACTTTCGGTTTTAGTGGTGGTTATCAAGCCACTATGAATAGCGATGTGGCCACCAAAAAACGCAAAAGCATTTAGTTCTTGATTTTGTATGACAAAAAATTCGAAGCTGTAATTAACATCTTTTGCATTACGCACCATGCGATTACCGAGATCATTAATATACTCGGTTAATACGGGATCGTTTAATACCGGTTGTGATGCACGAATCTGGCGCATCATCTCACCGCCTATTTGACGTTCTTTTTCAATTGACAATACACTAAAACCAGCAGAGCCAATTTCAGGCAATTTATTTTTGTCACTGGTTGTTTCTTCTGCAGCAGCAAAAGCATTCGCTGCCATTAATGTTGATAGAGCACAAGCAAGAACTATAGGTTTCAAATTAAACAAAATTAGTTTTCCATATCATCATAATTAGGACGAGTAGCTGATAGTTAAGCGTCTGAATGTTTTTGGTGAATTTCTTTACAAAATTCGGCAATCGAATATCCTTTGATATCAATAATATCAAAGGATTGTTCGAGTAAGGAAATTAATTCATCGACACAAGAATGGGCGTAACGCACTAATGCATAATCAGCTTTATCACCTTTTTGAAATGTGTAGACAATAAAAGGTACTAAGGAGTTCAATCTAAACAGCATTTGCATGGTTTCAGGACTCCATTCTATAAATGGGCATGCAGGGTTATTAATTTGGGTATCGAGTACACGTTCTTGATTTATTATTGGGTAGCAATGCAATTCGTAGTTTTGCTCGGTAATGTTATGAAAAAGTGATATTTGGGGCTTACTAGAAACGCTTAGTGTGTCACCAAAGTTTTGCTTAGGTGAGGTAATGTCAGGGTTCCAGTTACTGCGATCAAGTAACTGTTTAAAAGCACTGTCAAATCCGTGAGTTAATATTCCATCAACATCACTAATAGAGGTAGCAGCTAAATGATAAATAGCTGGAACATCCCCCCAATTCAATTTTTTTTTGTAGGCGTTAATTTCTTTAAGATTAGGATTATCAGAAAGTTCGCTCATTCAACCTCTTTATTTTCTATAAATAGTTTTGCTGCAAAATAGTTTAAAAGAATTTCACTATGCCATTGTAATCAATTGTCGCAAATTAGATAATTAAACTAAAGAACTGCGCATATTTTTATTTATGTTATACGAATACGATGCCACACAAGATAAATGTCCCGTACCACTAGTGAATTTACGCTTGTTGTTAAGAAAACTAACACTCGATGATAGTTGTTTGATACGCATTTGCGATATTGGTTCTAAAAAAGATATTCCTAAATTGTTAACGAAACAAGGGTTTTATTTTGAACAGCGCAAGGTTAATGAACAAATTGTCGAACTAACGATCAAATTGGAAAAATAAAAATTATGGTTACACTGTTTAGCGATTGGTATAAAAGAAACTTTTCAGATCCCAATGCCGTAACCTTATTGGTTATTCTAATCTCTACTTTCTTGTTTGTGTACTTTTTCAGTAATCTGTTAATGCCAGTGTTTGTTGCAGTTGCGATAGCTTTTTTACTAGATTTACCGGTGACTAAATTAAACCTATTTGGCTTGTCTCGATCGTTATCGGTGGTGATTGTAGTATCTGCGTTTGTTGGCTTTTCATTGCTGGGTATTTTGGGATTAATGCCAGTCATTTGGCAGCAAAGCAGTAATTTGTTTCAAGAAGTGCCGCAAATGGTTGGGCAAGGGCATACCTATTTACTTGCACTCCCTGAAAAATACCCTGAGATAGTCAGTGCCGAACAAATTGGTGAAGTGATCACGCTCGTCAACGACAAGTTTATTGAATGGGGACAACTAGCGCTAAAAGCTTCATTAAATTCCATTTCTGATGTCGTTGCCTTGTTAATATATTTAATTCTTGTACCACTTATGGTGTTTTTCTTCTTAAAAGATAAAGATGCACTATTTGATAGCTTCCGTCAGTTTTTACCTAATGATCGCCGTATGGCCAAGCAAGTTGGTAATGAGATGAATCAACAAATCATGAATTATATTCGCGGAAAGTTGGTAGAAATTACCATTATTGGTACAGCGTCAACGATTGCTTTTATTGCGTTAGGCTTAAATTATCCAGTACTTTTAGGTGTTTTAGTTGGTTTGTCGGTACTGGTACCTTATGTTGGTGCGACAATTGTCACACTTCCAGTGTTACTCGTAGCGTTATTTCAATTTGGCACAACGGCTGAATTTGGCTACGTAATGCTAGCCTACGGTATTATTCAAGCCTTGGATGGTAACTTACTTGTACCTTTGTTGTTTTCTGAAGCGGTCAACTTACACCCCGTCACGATAATTATTGCGGTAATATTATTTGGTGGTTTATGGGGCTTTTGGGGCGTGTTCTTTGCTATACCATTGGCAACGCTGGTTAAAGCCGTATTAAATGCTTGGTCAACAACCACTCAACATGAGGCTGTTAAAGAGCTTTAAACTCGCTGATAAATGTAGATTTACGTTGAACACTAAGTCTACATTTTATTTGGCTCACATCATTTCTTTCTTTTTGTTCTAATTTCATTTTTGATTTATAGGTTAATAGCCAAAACTTTTTTGATCATTGCCATCAAATCACTCTTTTTATAGAGCCTCATGAATATTCTCATTACAGACTACGTTCTATTAGTATGGTCGATGAATCTCAATAAAATTGACGGCGCTACGTAGCGCTATTAACCAAGTAAAGTTCACATATACGCAAAGGCTTTTCTGCGGTTTTAAATACAACTTAATAATGAATCATTTAATTACTAAAATATAAGCACTTTGCCGTTTCAATATGGATATATATTTTTATAAAACTTGGTCACGTCGTCAATAAATTTATTCTTAATATAAGAACTGAAATTTACTTGTTCTTACCTGAAAAAATCAGCTTAGCGTACGCCATATAAGCGTTTTTTGTATTTCAAAACTTGTTTTAGACATTATTGTAATTCATCCCACTGATTATTTTGTTTGCGTTGTTTATCGCTTGTAATTCAAGTTTATTCCTTTGATTCAAATGCCTATGGTAAAGCTCACATTTTTACATTATGTGATTTAAATCAAAGCAAATTATCACATTTATGCCAATATTATGCTGCAAAAAAGGTGTTAATAAGGGTAAGAAGCATGACAATTGTAAAACAAACCTTAATCACAATATTGGGAACTATTTTAGTCATCAATAGTGGTTTTCCTGTAAAGGCTGCGGAGTTAACTTCCGAGCGGGAAGCGCAGCTTGTTCATATGGTGAAACAAGACTGTGGTTCTTGCCATGGCATGACACTAAAAGGTGGACTCGGCCCAACACTTTTACCTAAAGCGATGAATAAACTCCCCCTAGAAGCTATTAAAAGTACCATATTACATGGTCGTCCAGGCACCGCAATGCCCGAGTGGAAGTCAATTTTGACAGAGCAAGAAGCAATGTGGATCAGTCAACAATTACAACAAGGTATCGAATCTCATGATCAATCTAAATAAGGTGCTAATGGCAACAGCGTTGTCGATATTTGTCAGCGCATGTTCTCAGTCAAGCATTACTGCTCAGCAAAAAGATGAGCAATTGACCACATCACCTTTGAGAGCAACAGGTGATCTTGGCGTTGTAATTGAAAGGGCAACGTCACAAGTACAAATTGTTAATCATACCCATAACACAATGTTGAGTGAAATAGACGGGCTAGGTGATTTGTCTCATGCTTCGATTGTTTATTCTCGAGACGAACGTTACGCCTATGTATTCGGCCGTGACGGTGGTTTAACCAAAATTGATATATTAAAAGACAAAATCGATAAACGTGTAATGCAATCAGGTAACAGTATTGGTGGTGCAATTAGCCAAGACGGCAAATTAATTGCGGTATCAAATTATACTCCTGGTGGCGTTAAAGTATTCAACAGCGACACCTTAGAATTAGTTGCAACAATCGACAGTACAATCTTAACTAATAAAGCCAAAAATGACGATGGCAGCCCTGTACGTTCTAAAGTAGTTGGTTTAGTAGATGCCCCTGGACAAAAGTTTGTTTTTAGCCTTTTCGACAGCCATGAAATTTGGATTGCGGACTTTTCGAAGCCCAAAATGGAGTTAACTAAGTTTGAAGACATTGGCTTATTTCCTTATGACGCTTTGATCAGCCCTGATGGTCGTTTCTATATTGCGGGTTTATTTGGTGAAGATGGTTTAGCAAAATTAGATTTATGGCATCTTGAAAAGGGTGTTCAACGCATTTTACCTAATTACGGTAAAGGCGATAAAAAATTACCCGTATACAAAATGCCACATTTAGAAGGTTGGGCAATGGCAGGTGATTATGCCTTCTTACCAGCCGTAGGTAAGCATAGCGTATTAGTTGTTGATACCAATACATGGTTACAAGTTGCTGAAATTCCTGCTCATAGCCAGCCTATTTTTGTGATGGCGCAGCCTGATAATCGACAAATTTGGGTAAACTTTGCTTTTCCTGACAATAACACCATTCAAGTATTTAATACTGAAACTTTTGAGTTAGTAAAAACACTTACGCCAGGTCCTGCTGTGCTGCATATGGAATTTACGCCACGTGGTGAAAATGTTTGGATTTCAGTACGAGATAGTAATGAAGTGCATGTCTATGACACTGCTACGCAAACCCTGATTGATAAGCTGCCAGTGAAAAGTCCAAGTGGCATTTTCTTCACCAATCGTGCGCATCAAATAGGGCTGTAATGATGACGACACTATTAACCCTATTAGAACAAAACATTATTAACCAATATCAAAAAGGTTTTCCGCTTTGTTCGCAGCCTTATAAAGTTATTGCAGATGAACTTAATAGCACTGAAGAGGAAGTATTATCGGCTATTTTAAAGTTAGATGACGCCGGTATATTGTCGCGTATTGGGCCAGTATTTAATCACAAAAAAGCCGGTTCTAGCACTTTGGCAGCATTAGCTGTGCCAGAAGAGTCGCTAGATGAAATTGCTGAAATTGTTAATCAGTTCGAACAAGTTAATCATAACTATGCCAGGGAGCACAGTTATAATTTATGGTTTGTTGTAACAGCGAGTGATGATGAGGCATTAGCACAAGTGATAGAACAAATTGAACAGCTGACAGGTTATCAAGTGTTGGTGTTGCCAATGGAAGCTTCGTATCACATTGACTTAGCATTCAATATTAACTTCTCGCAACATCAACTAGGCGGTCATTAATATGAGTTCATTATCTAGCCAACAACAGCATTTACAAGAAAACCATCGTACTGAAAATATGCAAAATGAGTTCACAGCTGAACTATTATCCGCTAATCAACTGCAAAAATTACGAGAGATTTTAGAGTGCGGTTTACCGCATGTTGCTCAGCCTTATTTAGCGATTGCAGAAAAAGTTTCAGCCACAGAAGCGCAAGTGTTAGCACAAATAGAACATTGGCAAACTGACGGATTAGTAAAGCGCTTTGGTTTAGTCGTTAAGCATCGTCAATTAGGTTACAAAGCCAATGCTATGGTGGTGTGGAATATTGCTGATGAACATGTTGATCGTGTTGCTGCAATGTTTTCTAGTTGCCCTGAAGTATCGCTATGTTATCGACGCCCACGTCGTTTACCACATTGGCCTTATAATTTATTTTGCATGATCCACGGTACTGACCGAAGTATTGTTTTAGCGCAAATTGACGCCATGGTAGAGAAATTTTCATTGCAAGATATCGAAAAAGATATTTTATTTAGTTTTAAAGCCTATAAACAGCAAGGCGCTCGTTACGGGAAAAAAGGTCTTACTAATGGATAAATCATCACGTCATTCAACAACAGCATTGGCTGAGTTAAGTGAATTAGACAGAAAATTAATTAACCTGCTACAGCGCGGCTTACCTATTGCCGAACGACCATTTTTAGAAATTTCTGAGCAATTAAATAGCAGCGAAGACGAAGTGCTTGAACGCTTAAATCACTTAATGGCTAATAAAGTGCTAACGCGATTTGGTCCAATGTTTGATGCGGTATGTCTAGGTGGCGCATTTACACTCGCGGCGCTAGCAGTGCCAGAAGAAAGATTTGAAGAAGTTACTGAACAAGTGAATAGCTTCGACGAAGTTGCGCACAATTATCGTCGAACCCATGATTTTAATATGTGGTTTGTTGTCGGTGCAGAATCTGAAGCACAAGTTAATCAAGTGATTAGTAATATTGAGAAAAAAACCTCATTACCTGTTCTTAATACGCCAAAATTAGAAGAGTTTTATGTCCAATTATACCTCCCAGCCTAGTGCTCAGCTTACGCCTTTAGAGCGTCAATATGTATTACTGACACAATCAGGCTTACCTATTGTTGCACAGCCATACCAACATATTGCCGAGCAATTGCAACTATCAGTGGCTGAAGTGCTCGCCATGACAACTGACTTGAAAGAGCGCGGTATTATTCGTCGCATTGCGGCTGTACCCAATCACTACAAATTAGGCTATCGCTTTAATGGAATGACGGTTTGGGATGTAAAAGATGAATATGTTAGCGAGTTTGGCAAAGCAGTAGGGCGATTACCTTTTGTGAGTCATTGCTATTTACGACCAAGACATTTACCGCAGTGGAACTACAATTTATTTGCCATGGTGCATGGGAAAACTGAACAGGAAGTTCAGCAATATAGGACCCAAATCAAAGATTTACTCGAAAATGTATTGGAGGTTAGAAATGATGACGCAGATCAAGCGCACCACTTTCAAACCAATGATATGTTAACAAGCACAGAGATATTGAAGAAAACAGGCTTGCGACTAAAACGCTAGCTATAATTAAAAGAATTTAAATTTTAGTTTTTGCTGCGAATAGCTCGCAATGAGAACTTACGAGGATCAAAGCCGATGTTTAGAATTTCACAGTTATTAAAAACATTTCATGATGATTTACCGGCCAATAAAGCCCATAAAATGCCAGGACCTGTTGTTATTTGGAATTTGATACGACGTTGTAATTTACGTTGTAAACATTGCTATTCAACGTCACTAGATATGGATTTTAAAGACGAATTAAATACAGAACAAATCAAAGCAACCATTGATGACTTAAAAGTAGCGCACGTTCCCGTGCTCATTTTATCTGGTGGTGAGCCGTTAATGCGTCCTGATATATTTGAAATTACGGCGTATGCTAAATCAAAAGGTTTCTATGTTGCGCTGTCAACCAATGGCACGCTTATCGATGAATCCAATATTGAGCAAATTAAAGCCGCGGATTATCAGTATGTTGGTATCAGTATTGACGGACTTGAAGAGTTTCATGATGAATTTCGTCAACAAAAAGGTAGCTTTAAACAATCAATGCATGCACTAAAACTGTGCAAAGCAGCAGGAATTAAAGTGGGTATGCGCTTGTGTTTAACACATGATAACTTTGCTGACTTACCCGCTATGCTTGATTTAATGGAAGAATACAAGGTTGATAAATTCTATTTATCTCATTTGAATTACTCTGGGCGTGGTAAGCGCAATGCAGAGAATGATGCTGTATTCAAAATGACTAAAGACGCGATGGAGATGTTATACGAACGCGCTTGGTCTCATATTTCTCAAGGTATAGATAGCGACTTTGTTACCGGAAATAATGACGCTGATGGGCCATTTTTATTGCAATGGGTTGAAAAAAGATTTGGTGATAAGTACCCAGAAAGAATCGCTAATTTAAAACAGCGACTCATCAATTGGGGCGGTAACGCTAGTGGCATTAATGTTGCTAATATTGACAACACCGGCACCATTCATCCTGACACCTACTGGTGGAATCATCCAATTGGCAACGTGAAAACTGAAAAGTTTTCTGATGTTTGGCGCGATACACAAGATCCCCTAATGTTAGGCTTTCGACAAAGCCCTAGGCCAGTAAAAGGCCGCTGTGCAAAATGCCAGTACCTTAACATTTGTGGTGGTAACACACGTACCAGAGCCTTTGCGCAATCAAAAGATGCTTGGGCAGAAGACCCTGGGTGTTATTTAACGGACGCTGAAATTGGCGTGCAAACAAAATATTCAAAAACAACTGAAATACCGTGTGTTGAAGTTTAAATAAATATTTGCATTGAGCGTGTTTAAATTAAAGTTACGCTCAATCACATTTGACTTAGTTTTATTAATGCTAAGTTATTGAAATATAGTTTTATAAATTTGACGGCTAACATTTTATAATAAAACAGTAGCCAAGAAGGTAATGTATAAAATGACACAGTTATCGACTGATAAAGTATCGAGTGAAAAACAAATGAATACAGATGTATTAAGTAAGTTAACTAAAAAATCTTTCTTGCAGGCAGGTGAAGTCGCGTTGGTAGGCTCAGGTCCTGGTGATGCTGAGCTACTGACTATTCGTGCATTACGTTTTATTGAACAGGCTGACGTTGTTATCTACGATCGTTTAGTTAGCGATGAAATTATGGCACTTTTACCTGACGACTGTGAACGTTTTTACGTTGGTAAAGAGCAGGCTAAACACTGTGTTCCACAAGGTAAAATTAATGAGTTATTGGTGCAGTATGCACAACAAGGTCGCAAAGTATTACGCCTAAAAGGCGGAGATCCATTTATTTTTGGTCGCGGTGGTGAAGAAGCTGAATTTTTATTACAACATGGTGTTAGTTGCCATGTTTGTCCAGGTATTACTGCAGCCTCTGGTTGTACAACATACGCAGGTATTCCGTTAACACATCGTGGCGTTGCGCAAGGTTGTACATTTATTACTGGTCATATGCAAAATGATGGTCAATTAAATTTACCATGGCAAAGTTTAAGTTGTGCGTCACAAACTGTTGTATTTTACATGGGCATTAATACCTTACCAAGTATCGCTGAGCAGTTAATTAAACATGGCCGAGCAGCAAATACGCCTGCAGCACTTATTCGCAAGGGAACTCAGCCGGAACAACAAATTTTCCGCGGCAATATTTCGACATTAGCTGATTTAGTTGAACAGCATAATATTACGCCACCAACCTTGATTGTTATTGGTGATGTTGTTAACCAACTTACCGATACTGCTTTAGCAAAACCTGGCTTTTTGGACGCTGAAACTTATCAGGCGCAAATGCAGTTGTCAGAAAAAGCTGGTTAGATTATTTAGTGTTAGGGCTTCTCTAACCATTTATTTGCAAAGTATTAAGTGTGAAATGTTATGGAAAAGAAATTTAGCGTATTAAGCCAATTACCTAAAATGATAAAAGCGGTGCTTATTTCATCACTATTAGCGTTGTCCTTGGTAGTTAGTGCACAACAAAGTGCTGAAGCGCTTTATGAAGAACACTGTCAAACCTGTCATGGTGTTGACAGGTTAGGTGCTATGGGGCCGGCGTTATTCCCTGAAAACTTATCAAGACTGCGTAAAAATAAAGCGACTAAAGTTATTCAAAATGGTCGTGTGGCAACCCAGATGCCATCGTTTAGCGAAAAGTTAACTTTGGAGCAAACTCAGCAGTTAGTTGAATACATTTATACTAAGCCGAAAACTGAATTAAAATGGTCAATGGCTGATATTAAAGCCAGTAATATCCAGCACTTTGATCAAAGTAAATTACCGAATAAGCCACAATTCGACGCTGATTTGATGAATCTGTTTATCGTTGTTGAATTAGGCGACCATTCAGCTACTTTGCTGAACGGCGATACGTTTGAACCTATCACACGTTTTAAAACCCGCTTTGCATTACACGGCGGGCCAAAATATTCACCAGATGGTCGTTATGTTTATTTTGCTTCTCGCGATGGCTGGATAAGTAAATACGATATTTACAACATGAAAGTTGTTGCTGAAGTACGTGCAGGTATTAATACTCGAAATATAGCGATATCGTCAGATGGTCAATATGCCATTATTGGTAACTACCTGCCGCATAACGTTGTTATACTCAACACCAAAGATTTATCACCGGTTAAAGCGATTGCAACGGTCGATATTGAAGGTGTTAGCTCTCGTGTTAGTGCAGTTTACAATGCTCCACCACGCCATAGTTTTATCGTAGCTTTAAAAGATGTTAAAGAAGTATGGGAAATTCCATACAGCGATAAAGGCGGCGTAGAAGTATTTAAAGGCTGGGCACATGACTATCGTAAAGACAGCGGTGAAGGAAAAGTAGAAAATTGGAAAGTGACTGAGCCATTTCCGATTCGACGTATTCGCACCACTGATTTCTTAGATGACTTTTTCTTTGACCCAGATTATATAAACTTAATTGGTGCATCGCGCGACAGCCACACTGGCCAAGTCATTAATCTTGATGCTAAAAAGAAAGTGGCGACAATTCCTATGGCTGGCATGCCGCATTTGGGCTCAGGTATTACTTGGGATTATCAAGGTAAAACAGTTTTCGCATCACCGAATATTAAAGAAGGACTTGTTACCGTTATCGATATGGATAACTGGACAGTGATCAAAGAAATAGAGACCTTAGGTCCTGGTTTCTTTATGCGTAGCCACAGTAATTCACCTTATGCTTGGGTTGATGTTTTCTTTGGCCCCAATAAAAACAAAGTGCATGTTATCGATAAAAGCACTTTGGAAATTGTTAAAACCTTAGCGCCAGTAGAAAATAAAACCGCAGCGCATGTCGAGTTCACAAAAGATGGCAAGTACGTATTACTGAGTATTTGGGATAAAGATGGCGCAGTAATCATTTACGATGCTAATACTTTAAAAGAAATTAAACGTTTACCAATGAAAAAACCGTCAGGAAAATACAACGTATTTAACAAAATTAATTATGAAAAGGGCACTAGCCATTAATCGTTGAATACAGCATTATTTTAGTGATAAATGATATGAAAGGCTTAACAGTAAAATTGTTAGGCCTTTTTTAATGTCTGCATTTTTGGGGCTAGTAAATTGGCAATAAGTTAATTTAATTGTAGGAGCTATTTCTTATTTATTAGGTGTAATAAGCTTTATAATTTGCAAGCAAACATATATGTAAAAGACATTAATTAGACTATATCTATATATTATTACTATCATTTTTTGAGAACATTATGATAACGTAATTAAACCTGTATAATTTGGCTTGTTTATAATCACGTAAGCTTAAGGGATATTCTAAAATTAAAACCTTCACTAGCATCTTTGCATTCATGCGTTTACTTTCCTATCTAAAAGTAAAATTTATAGGTTTAGCTACCAGCACCAACAGTAGTTTACCACGCCCGAAAATCGTAAAGTTCTATCTTAGACGGTTAGGTGTTTTTTCAATTTTTACTGCGTTCTATCTTAGTGTTTACACAGTGAACTTGGGACCTACTTTAGTGCAATTGTCCAATGACAACTCCTTTACTGGCATAAATTCTTCTGCCTCATGGATGGCCAATGTACAGGCTGCTAGCAGTTGTTCCATCGAAAATGTTAGTGACAACTTCCCAAGTATTTCTTATAGCCAAAATAGCGGTAGTGTAAATTGGACTGGAGATTGGGTTGAAGTTGGTGAATCTGACGGCGTCATAGTTGGTAATGCTAAGGTACGTTCAAATGGTTTATGTACTAGCGGAAGTTGCTTACATTTAGGTGTAGCGTCGGGTAGTGGTGCTGGTCATTATGACAACCGTGGCGTGTATCGAGAAGCTAATTTGACAGGAGCTACCAGTGCTACATTAACATTCGACTACAATGGAGAAGGAAAGCAGACCGTTGTACTTTCTATTTCGGATAACGGTGGAAGTAGTTGGGATGAATTAAAAACGTACGAAATTAATGCCAACAGAACGCTTGCAGGAACTGATTCTTTTGATATTTCAGCTTACACCTCTAACAATATGCAAATACGCTTTGTCGCGTCCGGTAAGAAACAGGCTACCGGTATGTATATTGATGACATTGATATTAGTTATCAGCCTAATTGTACTACGGCACCTGTCATTGAATATTATTTTGATGAGCTTAGTTGGGATGGCACGCCCAATGAAATTATTAACAATGTTGGAAATACCAATTACGGCACTGCTGTTGGAGATACAACTACAATAACTGCAGGGCAAGTATGTAGTGCAGGAACGTTTGACGGTGCAGGAGATTATATTATTGCGACTGACATCGATTCATATTTAAGCACTACCGCGAGCATCTCATTTTGGATGAATAGCAGTCAAAGCGGCAGTAATACTGCGTGGAATGCACCAGGAATACTTGGTGTTGAACAAAGAGGTGGTGGTTCAGATATTTTTTGGGGATACATTGATGGTTCAGGACGTATTCGAATTCAGAAAGGTAATGGCAGCGCTGCGGCCTCTAGCACGGTTGTAAATAACGCTAATTGGCATCACGTAGTGTTAACATGGGACAGTGCTAGTGGTGTTGTTCAGGTATATGTAAATGGTAATTTGGAAGATACGGCAAACTCTGAAACAGGTGACGTTGGCAGTCCATTTTCTAGTATAGGCCGCATTGAAAACAGTTTTAGCAGCGTAAACTATACTGGGCAACTCGACGAATTAATGGTTTTCGACTCAATTATTTCTCCAAGCCAAGTTAGTGATATTTACTCTAATCAATTAAATGGTGACAATTACGATGGTAGTGCACGAGTTTGTCCTGTACCGCCAGTACCGTTAATCCCGATAGTTGATTACCGTTTTGATGAATGTAGCTATGCAGAAGTTCCTGGAGAAGTTATTGATCAAACGGGGAATTTTAGTGCCAATTCTAATAATGTTCCATCGCCGGTTGATGAAGCTATTATTAATAAATCACTAGATTTAAGTGCTGATGGCACCGATGACTGGATTCATGTGCCAAGCAATGTGGTTGATGGTTTAGATGATTTTTCGTTAGCGGTATGGTTTAAAACGTCAAGTGATAAATCACAACAAGAAATATTTCAAGCATTAGGAAGTAGCTCAAGTGATGATGAACTTGAAATATACCTGAAAGACGATGACAAAGTTGTCATTAAAATAAAAGACGTTAGCCAAGAGTTAAGCAGTAATGTCGAGCTAACAAATAATAACTGGCACCATTTAGTAGTAACTCGGGCGAGTGCTGAAGTTTGTTTATTTATTGATGGTGTCGAACAAGAATGTGGTAGCTCTGTTACCGGCGTATTATCAGTACCTAACGCTAACGCAATAGTTATCGGGCAAGAACAAGACAGTTTTGGCGGTAACTTTAGTACCAGTCAAAATTTTATTGGTCTACTAGATGAATTTAAGATTTTCAGCTCAAGAATTTCAGCAGACGATATTGATGATATTTATCAAAATGAATTAGCCGGTAATAATTATGATGCCAGTACTCGAGACGCAGTACAGTGTGATAACTTCTGTAGTATTAATAGCGGAACATTAAATGCCGTTGGTATTAAAATTAATGGCAGTGGCAGTAATCGCCAAATTAATAATACGACTGAAGCATTAACTATTTACAATGCTTGGCTGGCGGCAGGCTCACCTGCGACAGGCTTAATTAGTGGTGGCACTTACAATGTTTCGGCAAGTGGCACCAGTTCGGTCGACCGTGTTGATTTTGGTGGCTCTGCTAGAGATTTTTCCGGTACATTGCCATACCCTGGTGTAGCTAATGGCGTAAATGGCTCTGATTTTTTAGTACATGCATCGGGGAAGCTAAGTTTGCCAGCGGGTGATTACACTATTTTTGTTAAAAGTGATGATGGCTTTAATTTTGTAATGGACACCGTAAGTGGTGATTCGGTGTCATTTAATAAATTTGGCAGTTCAAGCAGCGGTGCAAGTAATGAGTTGAGATTTGAACAACCGACAGCAAACTCAAACACCGGTGGCTCGTTTACCTTAACGCAAGATTCAGTTTTTGACATCGCGACTATCTTTTTTGAGCGTGGCGGTGGTGACTATTTAGAAATTTCTATTGCTAATAACATTCGCACAAACAGCGCACCTTCTGGTTATGAAATTCTTCGACATGGCGCGCTTGGTGGTAAGGTAAATTTTGGTTGTACCGCAGAGCCACAAATACACCATTACGAAATAGTTCATGATGGTAACGGGCTAACTTGTGCAGCGGAAACAGTTACCCTTAAAGCCTGTATTGATGACAGCTGTGCTAACTTAAGCACTGAATCAGTTACACTTGATTTCCTCGTTGATGGCGCACTGGTTAGTGCACCAACTTTTACCGGTAGTACCGACATTAGTTTTAACAATACTGATGTTGAAACGGTTACTTTATCTGTTGCTAATGCCACCGTTTCAGCCTCAGACCCGGTAGTATGTGACGATGGCGTAGGCGCCAGTTGTAATATGGTATTTAGTAATGCTGGCTTTAGGTTTCTATATGGCTCAGATGATACGGGGTCGGTACCTATAGCAAATCAAACATCAGGCTTGGCTTTTTCTGATACGCTAAGACTTCAAGCATTCAAAGATAACAATGGTGTTTGTGAAGGCTACTTTGACAATGATAATAACCCTAGAGAAATAAAGTTATCGCAGGAAAATGTTATTCCAGAAATAGGGGATGTTAATGAGCTTAAGTTTACTGTTGAAGTTAATGATATTGTTCATGAAATTACTAAACATCCAAGCTTTACAAATACCAGCTTAAATTTTGGTTCTGACAGTATCGCGATTATTCCAACACCGATATACCATGATGCTGGGCAAATTCGCCTGCATGCTAATTATAATGTTGGTGGTATTACACTAACAGGTAGTAGTGACCCGTTCTGGGTAAGTCCTGCTGAACTCGTTGTTAGTGCTACGTCGGGGTCAACTGTGCTAAATGGGGCAAGCTCCTCAGCTGGGCCTACCCATGCGGCGGGAGAAAATTTTACGCTAACGGTTAGTGCAAAAAATAGCCTTGGCGTTGTTACGCCTAATTACTCTCCCGGGGAAATAGAGCTTAAACTTGAGCGTACAGGCCCTACGCCTACGTTAACCGGCAGCGTTAATGGTGATTTAACTTATGCCGCAGGTGCAACGTTAAGTGCGAGTGTCGGCTCAACGTTTCAAGATGTCACCTTTACTAATTTTAGTTCAGGTGTATCAACCTTTAACGGCGCACAATACTCAGAAGTGGGTCTGCTGAATTTAGACGTGCAGGACAGTGATTATGGTCATGTTGGTATTACTATTCCTGCAGAAGCGATAAATATTGGTAGATTTGTTCCTGACCATTTTGAGCAAACAATTGTGACTAATGGCTCTTTTCTCGCAACTTGTAATATAGGGACAACTTTCGCTTATAGCGGCCAAACCGATGAAGCGACGGGACTTATTGGCGCAATATCATACTTAACTAAACCTGTGCTAGCTATTATCGCGCGTAATAAGCAAGGTGATATAACGCAAAACTACTATGAAGACGGTCAAGGGACTAGTAATGATTACATGAAGCTAGCAGCTGCGGGGGTTGGTGTAACCGCGCCTACGTTAGACGAAGTTGCGCGAGGTGTTGATACTACGTTATTACCATTAACAGCGAATATGAACACAGGTACCTTGAGCCAAAATGATTTAACCACGTTAACTCCTGCAGATAACCCGTTACCGCGTGGTGTATTGCATTATCAATTTTCAGAGCTCGACAACTTCTTTTATAACCGTTCTGCCAATGCTTTAGTCGCACCTTTTAATTCAGATATAGATTTCTCTATAGCCACCATTATTGACAGCGACAACGTTAATGTTGATATTGCAAAAATGGTAGATGCATCGCCAACAGGCGTGGAAATTAGGTTTGGCCGCTTAGTACTTGAAAATAGCTTTGGCCCTGAAATCTCAAGTTTGCCACAGCCTATGCAAATAGAGCATTTCGATGGGACAAATTACATTGTAAGCGAAAATAATAACTGCGTAACATATGATGCGAGCAATATAATGCTGAGTAATATTAGTTTAAACCCCGCATTAACAGGTGCTGCTGGCGGCAATGGTAACTTTATAGGTGGTGAAACAAGAGCCGTTGAATTAACTGCCCCCGGTGCTGGCAATACCGGTGAAATTGGTGTGGTATATAGTACCTTTGAATGGCTGAAATTCGATTGGGGGAATACTGGCTCTTATGACCAAAACCCAAGTGCTATTGCAACTTTTGGTTTATACCGCGGCAACGATAGAATTATTTCTTGGCGAGAGGTTAATAATGAGTGAGGTAACTGATTGTTTAACCGCTTGAGTAAAATAAAAAGTGACTAACCGAAAGGGTAGTCACTTTTCTACTTACTATATTATGCTTGTTTTAATACGCTTTTAACTTGCGCTATTATTTAACATTTCTAAAACCACTTCGTGATGATCTTTGGTTTTAAACTTATTAAAAATGTGTGCTAAATTACCATTTTCATCAACAAGAAATGAAGTTCTTACAACGCCCATATTCTCGCGTCCCATGAATTTCTTTAGCTGCCAAACATTATAAGCTTCACATGTTGCGTGATCTTCATCTGATAATAAGGTGAAGTTCAGCTCTTGCTTATTGATAAAGTTAGTCAATTTTTTTGGTGTGTCAGGGCTAATACCTAATACAACAACATTTAGTGCATCAAGCTCTGACTTAGTATCTCTTAATGCGCAAGCTTGTACTGTACAGCCTGGAGTAGAAGCTCTTGGGTAAAAATAGATGAGCACTTTTTTACCTTTGAATGAGTCAAGTGCTACCGCTGAGCCGTTTTGATCTTGTAACGTGAACTTAGGTGCAGGTTGGCCGATTTCTAACATTTCTTACTTTCCTTCTTATCAATTTTAACCCTATTGTAATGAGTTATAGCTAATTTATATTATTTAGAGTTTTTAGCGTAGGTAATTGAATTAAAATAAATTTGATTGAACACTTTTAATACAACCTTGAACGTCAAATTGTTCACATAGTTCAACAAAGTCGCTTTCTAATAGTTCTATACTGGTATTTTCACGTAATGCAATTAATACCGCTGCACTCATATGGTTAGTTTCTTGATTAATTTCAGATTTTAAAGAGGATATATCAATATTACGGGTAGCAAAAAATGCTGTTACGGCTTTTAATATCCCTGGCTGATCAATACCAGCATAACTGGCTTGATAATGATGGATAAAGTCACGTTCACTATAGCCAGATGTTCTTTTCATCATGGTGATTAATTCAAGTTCATGCGCTACAGCTGGTAGTTTGCTTTCCAATTGATGAATGGCTTTGTTCGTACCATTAAGTAACATGATAAGCGTAAACTCTAAGCCAAAAATAGCCATTCTACTGTCAATAATATTACAGCCGCACTCACTGGCAAGTTTGGTTAATTCACTAACACTTCCGGTGCGGTCTGGCCCCATCGCTGTTAATACTAAATACTCACTCATTTAAAAACCTAGTTACCATAGAAAGGCGTTATTGTAACGCATATTCATTATTTAAAAACCCACTAATTTCTTTGATTATTTTTGATAAAAGCGCTTCGCTATCTTGTGTTTGTATTTTCAGGCAAGTACCATGGGGCGCTGATTAATTTGGTGTATCGCTGTTATTTCCTTTAATTGATTAAATTTTAGGGAACTTAGTTCGGCTTCAGTAATCAAATTCGGCGTTATCGTTTTATTTTCAATTTATAGTGAATATTTTGACTAGTAAAAGTCAGCGCTAATAAAATGATATTTAATGGCGTTAATCAAAATTATAAAAAAGCAAAATTACATTTAAAAGATTCAGGTTTGTATCCTCGGGAGTGTTAATGAATCGCAAGATATTTTATTTTTCATTATTAAGTGTTGCAGTAGCAAGTTGCGGTACGCTTAATAATAAGCAAGCGGTAGGCGATTTTGAGTACGCAAATCAAAAAGAAGCAAAAGTATTAGCAATACCAACTGGATTAGATAAACCATTTCAGGCTGACACATTTGCCATTACAGATAAAATTAATAAAGATGGCCCAGTTGGCATTAATGTCGATGTTCGTGCACCTTCTTTAGTATTACCTATCGCTGCATCAACGCGAGTAGAAAATAATTCTGCGCTTGCTAGAGTTTGGTTTGACCAAGTACTTGAAGATAATGACCTACAAGGTTTTATTGTTGAGGCATTAAAAGCACAATTAACCACCGGTAATATTGAATTAAAGCAAGTTGATGATGATGGTTTAGTTTATGAGTCTGATTGGTTCCTCACTGAAGTAGAAGAGGGAACTTGGCCGTTTAAATCAATAGCGTCATCTGAAAGCCTTCGTTATCGCTACCTTATTGAAAGTAAGTCTCATGGGCGTAGTGTTGCGCTGCAAGTTGAACTTATTGACTATATGAAAACTGATAAAAGCGGTGGCAGTAAAAAAATTGATTTAATAGATCAACAACGTGCTGAAATGAATATGCTTAATGAAGTTATTTCACAGGTTGATTATCAATATCGTTTAAAACAGCAAGAAAATCGCTTATTACGTGCTAATCAAAAGTTTGTTTCTTTAGGCGAAAATAGTAAATCTGAAGCGGCATACATTGTTGAAATAAGTGCTGATTTATTATGGTCTAACTTGCCATTGTTCTTCGAAGACCACGGTTTTAGCATTGAAGATTTAAATGAAACAGATAAAGTTTACTTTGTTGATTACGTACAACCAGAATCTAGCCTGTGGGATAGCATTTGGGGTGATGACTTACCTGTTGTCGATTTACCTAACGGTAAATACCAATTTAAACTTGAAAGTTTAGACGAAAAATCATCAGTAACTATTTATAATGACCAAGGCACAGCACTACCAGCAAGTACTTTAGAGAATATATTTGAAGTAATTGAACCTGGTTTGTCATTTAAAGACGCATTTTAATTTCAAGCGCATAAACTGTTAATAGGCTATGCGCTATTTAATAAATATGTAGATAAAAAACTCCGTTAATCGGAGTTTTTTGCTTTATTCACATGGTGAGATTGTTGAGAAAAGGTGGTCATTTTTGGCGCTGACTTATTTGAGCGTGGTAAGGTTTCTTTTAAATCATTCAAACCTTTTTTACGCAATGGTGTTTTTGAACTTTTTTGAAAGGTACTTAAGTTACCAATTAAAATCACTAACGCGATAATTATAATGGTTGGAGCTACCCAGCCTTCGTTTAATACACTACCCATCTAACACTTCTCCAGTTTAACTTTCTGCGCAAATAGCACTTCATTCTATATTTATGATAACAAGTAAGTTGCCAAGCTTAGGGCTATTATGCCTGATAACTTGCAACATTGCTGACATAGCGCTGATATAGCTCAGGCAGTAATTGTAATAATTGTATCTTGCCCTGTATATTGCTATTTTCAATAGCACGCACTAATAGCGCTTCGCTGTGCTGTTTTTGGTAAGGCATTGCAATAGGCTGATATGATAAATGCCAAGGCTCAGCAGCTACACCACCGCGAAATTCGTCGTATGGGAAGTAGAAGCCAAATTTATTAGCGTTGTCTGTTAACCAAAGTGTTAGCGGGTATAACGGCCCAGAAGCTTGGTATTCCCATGGCTCTAGTTGCAGTGTTTGTTCCGCGGCTAATAAATTAGGCGCATAAACATCAATATCACAACCCCAATGATGGCGACTTGCGCCAGGTAATGCTGAAAATAGCATAATAGCGTGAATTTTTTCAGCATCACTAAGAACTGATAAATCGACTGAGTTATCTTGTTGATCTTTAACGACAGCTTTCTCCGCAAACTTATTATTCCAAATCGCTAATTGTCGTGAGAAATCACGAAAGCCACTGGCAATTTTTAGCTCAATGTTTTCTGATTTTGCTGCTGCTTGCATGCTTTTATAGGCACTAACCATCTCATGATGAATACCTACTTTATCGCTTAACCAGTGAATGTGCTGATTGGTTTGTCCGGTTAAAATCAGTTCAAGCTCTGTCATGAGTTCTCGACTACCTTATTAATCAGTTAAGGCATTGACCAATGTTTGATAATAAACATCAGTTAAGGTGATCAAATGATCGACTGAAACACTTTCGTTTACTTGATGAATGGTAGCATTGCATGGACCTAATTCAACAACTTGCGCGCCTGTAGGGGCAATAAAACGACCGTCAGACGTACCACCACTGGTGGATAACTGGGTGTTGATACCACTACACTTGGTTATGGCTTTGGTCACAGAGTCGACTAACGTACCGGGCTCAGTAATAAATGGCTGACCGTTGAAAGTCCAGCTAATGTCAAAATCAAGCTCGTGTCGAGTAAGCAAGGCTTCAATCTTATCTACAATCATTTGGGCAGTTAATTCAGTGCTATAACGTAAATTAAACCACGCGGTTAAATCGCCAGGTACAACATTTGTTGCGCCAGTACCTGATTGAATATTTGATAGTTGAAAGCTTGTCGGTGGGAAGTACTCATTGCCATTATCCCAATGTAACTGACTTAGTTCTGCTAATACGGGCATAGCACTATGAATAGGGTTAATTACATGTTCAGGGTAAGCAACGTGTCCTTGTTTACCATGAATATGAAGCTCGCCAGAAATAGAGCCACGTCGACCATTTTTTACCACATCGCCAAGCTGTTTAGTGCTCGAAGGCTCACCGACAATACAATAGTCTATTTTTTCGTTACGAGCCTCTAAGGTATCTATTACTCGGGTGGTACCATTAATAAATGGCCCTTCCTCATCACTAGTTATTAAAAAAGCAATTGAACCTTTGTGCTCAGGATAGTCAGCAACAAAGCGCTCAGAGGCAACAACCATTGCAGCCAAACTACCTTTCATATCGGCAGCACCTCGTCCATAAAGCATGCCGTCAATAATGGTTGCTTGAAAAGGTGGTGTTTGCCATAACTCTAAATTACCCGCTGGTACAACGTCAGTATGACCAGCAAAACAAAATACTGGCCCAGAATTACCACGTCGTGCCCATAAATTGGTGGTATCTTCAAACACCATGGTTTCATTATTAAAGCCATAATTAGCTAGGCGTTCAGCCATCATTTCTTGGCAACCACAATCTTCAGGTGTTACTGAAGGGCGATTAATAAGTGCTTCGGTTAGTGCGATAGTTTGGTCAGGATGGATTGTCATTATTGCTATCTTATATTCGAGGTCGAGTTAAGTTTACTTAAATATTGCTTGGTAATTGTCAGCTTTAAAACCAACGGTTAATTTGTCATCTTTGATTAGTACCGGACGTTTGATTAATGTTGGCTGCTCTAACATAGCTTTGAAGATATTTTCTTTTGTAAGATTTGTTTTAATGCTTTCATCTAAGTTTCTAAAGGTTGTGCTGCGCTTGTTCAGTAATTCATTCCAGTCAATTAATTCAAAAAACTGAGTTAACAAGGTGTCAGAAAAACCGTCTTTTCTAAAGTCGTGGAAAGTATGGTCAACGTTATTAGTTGTTAACCATTTTTGTGTTTTTTTAACTGTATCGCAGTTGTTGATGCCGTAGATAATTGTCATTAGGTGTCCAGAATTAAATTACTTGGTAATTATTTTTGATTAGGGCGGCTTTCGCTTCTTCAAATTTGTCAGATTTTACTAAAACGTAGTCGGTATCAAAAGTGGAAATAGCAAATATACTTATTTTTTCATTTGCCAATACGGTTGAAATATTTGACATAATGCCTGTTAAAGTAAAGTCTAACGGACCTACCACTTCAAAAGCTTGCCAGCCATTTTCAACTTCTTCACTGTCTATTTCAATATGCTCAGGTAGTACAATTGATATTTCGTCATAGGTTTTTGCTAGGAAAAATATCGGTGCGTTAAATACCACATCAGGTATTGAACTTTCACGTCGTAGACTATGAATAGCAAAAGTTTCACTTAAGCGACGTAAAGTTAAAGTACTCATAAATTAAGTTAGCTTATTTAGTAGGTGATGTTGCTACTATAGCGTTTAAAGGAAAGGAACTCTAGCACTTAACGTAATAGTAAATACTGATGTTTTATATAGAAAATATTATTAATTAGGCTGGTAAACCAGTAATAAAGCACTTTTGGAATCAATATCATTATATCAGAAGTGTATTTACAGGTTTATATCAGTTATAGCGATGAGTGTTGAAGAGTTAAGTCAATTAGTGGCTAATAAATGATATCCACATAAGCTGTGGATATCATTGTGTGCAACTATTGTTTAACTATAAAGGTTGTTGTAATTTAAGGGATTATTTAACTGGTTAAAAAATACCACCCTAAGTTTTTGATAGTTATTATTAGAAAAGTTCTGAAAATATATACTTGACATTAAAACTAAGCGAAGATCCCTTTATCTATAAAAGAGATCTTCATTAACACGAGTTTTTTGGATCTTTCAATTACATATGTGATTGAATTGCAGTCAATGCAATGGTGTAAACGATATCATCAACTAACGCGCCACGAGACAGGTCATTAACGGGTTTACGCATACCTTGTAACATTGGGCCAATACTGACTAAATCAGCTGAACGTTGAACCGCTTTATACGTTGTATTACCCGTATTAAGATCTGGAAATACAAAGACATTTGCTTGACCAGCAACAGGGCTATCAGGCGCTTTCTTACGCGCAACATTTTCCATAATAGCGGCATCGTATTGTAATGGCCCGTCAATGATCAGATCCGGTCTTTTCTCTTGTGCAATTTTGGTTGCGGCTGCTACTTTCTCAACATCAGCACCAAAACCTGAAGTTCCGGTACTGTAACTGATCATGGCAACTTTTGGTTCGATACCAAATTTAATGGCAGAATCAGCAGATTGAATGGCGATATCAGCAAGTTGTTCTGCATTTGGTTCAGGGTTAATAGCACAATCACCATATATCAATACTTGGTCTGGTAATAACATAAAGAAGATTGATGAAACTAATGAGCTACCTTCTGCAGTTTTAATTAGCTGTAAAGCAGGGCGAATTGTATTAGCGGTGGTATTTACAGCACCAGAAACTAAGCCGTCAACTTGTCCTAGTTGCAACATCATCGTACCAAGAGCAACGTTATCTTTTAATTCTTGCTTGGCAACAACTTCAGTTAAACCTTTTGCTTTTCTTAGTTCGACCATCGGCGCAACATAATTGTCGCGAATGTTATCTGGGTCGGTAATTAACACGCCTGCAGGTAAATTAATACCTTGCTGCTCAGCAATACGTAAGATTGTTTCTTTATTACCAATTAGCTGACAGCGGGCAATGTTGCGCTCGACACAAATAGCAGCGGCTTTAATGGTGCGGATGTCAGTACCTTCAGGTAAAACAATTAACTTATTGGCTTGTCGTGCTAGCTCTGTCAATTTATGTCTAAAAGCTGGCGGTGACATTTTGTCAGTAATAGTTGCTTTGCTACTAAGGAGTGTTAGCCAATCACTTGATAAATTATCAGCAACATATTCTTTTACTTTGTCTTGGCGTTGAACATCATCTTGTGGAATTTCAGGGTTAAAGCTCATTAAATACCGCGAAGTCTGCCAAGTATCCCATGGTACTGAAAGTACAGGTAGCCCAGCATCTAATGCTTGCTGACAAAGGTTTAAAATATTGTCATTTGGCACGTAACCGTTAGTGAGTACTAAAGCTGAAACTTTTGTACCATTAAGCGCAGATAAACATGTGGCAATAATAATGTCAGTACGGTCACCTGGCGTAACAATTAAACGACTTGGTTGTAAGTGGCTCATTAAGTTACCAACACTTCGGGCACAAAAGCTAATGCTGCGAATACGTCGGTGCGCCATATCACCACTGTTGATGATGTCAGCATTTAGATAATTTGCTACATCTAATACACGTGGGGCGATTAAATCCATTTCCCAAGGTACAGTGCCGAGTAAATCGAAGTGTCTATTTTTGAAGATCGATAAATTAATTAGCGGCGTTAAATCTAATGCTTGGTTAAATTCATTTTCTCGCGGTAATAAACCAAATTCATCTTTATCTGGAGAATTAATTTTGTTGACGATACAACCGATTAATTTCGGATTTTTAATACCGCCAAAGGTTTCAGCGCTCATTTCTATCCGATCTTCAAACTCTTCTACTGAGTCATTGTCTTGCGCGGCAACTAGAACAATTTCTGCCGATAGCGCTTGGGCAACATCACGGTTGATACGACCCGCGTAAGGCTGCCTTGTTGTTGGGATCAAACCTTCGATGATTACCACATCATGGGCCTTGTCGACAGCATTAAAGTTTTCAACAATTTGTTCTAATACAATATCGTGACGGCCATCACCCATTTGCTGTTCCACATAGGATAAGGCAATTGAATCAGTTTTAGTTGTGTTAGCTATATTTCCGGCTTGAGAGCGGACATTACGAGCCGGTTGTGAAATAGGCTTAAAATGACCAACATTGATGCCTTTTTGCTGACAAGCATGAACCAAACCTAAAGCAACACTGCTTAAGCCAACACCAAAACCTGCGGGAATTAACATAATACGATGTGCCATGATTAAGACTCCTGATTCAGTAGTTGAAAGGTTTGCTCGGCAATAACCCATTCTTCATTGGTGGCAATTACCCATGCTGCACGAGAGTCATCACGGGTAATACGACCAGACTTGCCAAAGCGATTAGTAACATTGGCGTCAACATCTGTTTTAAAGTTCAGAAGACCTAACTGTGAAAGTATTTTCTCTCGAATAATGTCTGAATTTTCACCGATACCACCGGTAAAAATAATACCGTCTAAATCAGTTAAGCTTGCGGTAAATGAGGCAATTGATTTAGCAATACGATAGCAAAATACGTCTAATGCTAAGGCTGCTTGAGGATTGTTATCTTCTAAGTAGGCCGTTTCAATGGTACGACAATCATTACTTAACTGTGACACGCCTAATAAACCACTTTGTTTATTTAGCATGGTATCAACTTCTTCAACTGTGTAATTAAGTTGGTTTACTAAGTGGAAAATAATGCCCGGGTCAACGTCACCGCTGCGCGTGCCCATCATAACACCTTCAAGTGGCGTCATGCCTAAGCTGGTATCAACACTTTTTCCGTCTTTAATTGCAGCAACACTACAGCCATTACCTAAATGGGCACTGATGAAACTACATTGCTCTAAAGGTTTGTCGAGCATTTTTGCAGCTTGCTGCGCAACAAAGTAATGGCTAGTACCGTGGAAACCGTAACGTCTAATACCGTGTTCTTTATATAGCTTATAAGGAATGCCGTAAATAAAGGCTTTTTCAGGCATTGTTTGATGAAATGCCGTATCAAAAATAGCCACTTGTGGCAAAGCAGGAAATGCTGCTTCGGCTGCAGAAATACCGGTTAAATTAGCTGGATTATGTAAAGGGGCTAAGCGCGCCAGTTTTTCAATGGTTGCTTTAACATCTTCATTAATTAATGTTGGCTGGTAATAAGTTTCACCACCATGAACAACACGGTGTCCTATGGCTGAAATACAAGTAATTAAGTCATGCTCACTAAGATAGGCAACCAAACACTGAATAGCGCTTTGATGATCAAAGGGAGATGGAATTGATTGCTGCTCTTTTTTACCATCATGCTTAATTTTAATGATGGCTTGTTCTGATAACAATCGCTCAGCTAAACCCGATAGCAACGTCGCACCATTTTCTGGGTTGATCAAAGAAAATTTTAATGATGAACTGCCGCAATTTAAAACTAAAATAAAATTATTTTTCATAATTAACAAAACGCCGTCTTTACAATATCTTAATGGCGTTCATTATAGTCCAATAAATTGTTAAAAGTGTTGATGTTATGCAATAAAATGTAATCAAAGCAGGTCTTATTGAAAGAAGTTAACAACTTTGTGCTATCTTTTAATTAAACCCTGTTGTAGTGTGTCGCCTATGAAGTTATCTGTATTTGAAATTATCAAGCTTGGCCGAAAATATATGCATTTGTGGCCGGAGCGCGCTGAGCTAGGGCAGTATTTTGCGGACTATCAAGCGGTTAAAATGAGCCGTTTAGTTTGCCAAGTTATGCCTGGGTTAGCACTATTTTGTTTTACAATACAATTGTACCTTGGTTCAATGACGGTATTGCCACAAGCACTATTATATAGTTTATGTATTTTGAGTTTTCCGCTACAAGCGTTAATGTTTATGGGCGTGAAGGCAGATAAATTTCTGCCTCCGGCACTAGCAAGTTGGTACAAAGAAAGTGTTGCTAAAGTTAATCAAAGCGGTGGTGAGGTAAAACTATCAACGCAACGACCACGTTATTTAGATTTAGCGAGCTTACTAAATTTAACCTTTCAAGATAAACACAACTCACACTAAACCTTTTATTCTATTACCTTGGCTTTTGATAAAGCCTGATCAAAAAATCTGCCTGACAAGTAAAGTCATTCTTTTTAGCAAGTGTCGCTTTTACTGCTTCACTGGCTTTAAAAGCAAATGGCGTCATCGATAACAGGTTTAAGGTGTCTTCACCACTTTTCAAGTTCATAGCATAAGAAATACTTTCTTGATGTACTAATGTTAAGTGCTCAATAGGTAATTTTTCTTCATCATGTTCTTTGGCGTCATTATAAATGCACTGTTTCAATTGCATTAAATGCTGCTTAGCTGGCGTAACTGTTAGTAAATATCCACCTTTAGCCAGAACTCGAGTAAATTCGTTTTCTAAAATTGGCGCATACACCGAGTATATCCAAGAAAATTGCTGTTCAGCAAAGGGCAACTTTGACAATGTTGCAACACTGAAATGACATTCTTTATATTTCTTTCCGGCTTTTTTTATCGCTTCTTTAGCAATATCGACACCGTACACCGTATTTTCAGCACAACGGTGTTGATGAGTATAATAACCTTCGCCACAGCCCGCATCTAATATGGTATTTGGCAAATCACTATCAATCATTGTTGATTTATAGAGTGCGACAATTTTATCCACCAAAGGCTGATAGTAACCTTTTTCTAAGAACTCGCGCCTGGCATTTACCATAGCTTTATTATCACCTGGGTTTTTAGAATGCTTAAACTGCACGGGTAATAAGTTGAGGTAATTTTCTTTGGCGAGATCAAAACTATGGTTGTTTTCACAGCGATAGAGTTTTTCTTGGGCAACAAGTGATAAATTGCAAAGTGGACATGTGTAGTGCAAAGCAGTCATAGTCATCAGTAAAGTTAGTAGAATTGAAAGGTTGTCAGATGTAAGCTATTTAAGCTTAAATGGGCACAAGTCCCAATTAAGCCTAAGCGTAACTATATCTAATCGTCATTAATTTTAAGATTTAAATGTTGACCATATTGGTGCATGATCAGACGGTTTTTCTATGCCTCTTAGTTCATAGTCGATATCTGATTCGATACAACGACTAGCAAAGTTATTGGTTGCTAGTACAACATCAATACGTAAACCACGGTTATCATCGAAGCCGCGCGAACGATAATCAAACCATGAATATCTTTCTTCACGGGTTGGGTGTAATTCTCTGAAAGTATCTTTAAAACCCCAAGCCATTAATGTTGCTAACCACTCACGCTCTTCAGGTTGGAAACTACATTTTCCGGTTTTTAACCAACGCTTACGGTTTGGCTCGCCAATGCCTATATCTAATTCTGTTGGAGAAATATTGATATCACCCATGACAACAACGTTTTCGTCAGGCGTATGGTTTTCATTTAAGTATTGCATTAAGTCTTTATAAAACTGGCGTTTATAAGGATATTTAGTCTCATGGGCAATATTATCGCCTTGTGGGAAGTAACCATTAAGCACGGTAACTTTATCACCATTTTCGTCTGTGGTTTGTACCATCACCATGCGCTTTTGCGCTTCATCATCATCGGTCGGAAAACCTTTAATCACCACATCAGCAGGCTTTTTACACAGCATAGCGACACCGTAATGTGCTTTTTGACCATGAAAATAGACGTGATAGCCCATTGCTTCTACGTCAGCTAGTGGAAATGCATCATCATGAACCTTTATTTCTTGCAGGCCAATAATGTCAGGTTCATGTTTATCAATAATGGCTTGAAGCTGGTGTAAGCGGGCACGTAGGCCGTTAATATTAAAAGAGATGATTTTCATGTGCTAACTCAATAATTATTTTGCGCTAATGCTAACAGAAGTTATATACCCAAGCCACTTGAAGATGCTGAATCCTGCACCTTCAGGTGGTTTAGGTATGAATAAGCGCGAAATAGAATTTACACTATTATTGATACTTACAATATTCGACATACTTTGTTACGGTTTTTTAACAAGTCATAGTAGTATGTTTTTTCATCCTTGTTATAAACTGCTTGCTGATATTATATTCGTGTAATGCTATTTTACAGCAGCTAAGTTGTTTTTATTCAGCAAGTTAGTTAAGTTTTTAATCAGGCTGTTTTAGACGGATATTGGACGTTTGTAGTTATAAAAAATAAAAATGAATATAAAGTTCATATAAAAATAAATTGAGGGAAGGGAAATGCAAAGACGTGATTTTATTAAACTTACCGGCGCAGGTGCTGGTGGGTTAATGTTGCCTATGTCTGGCTTCGCGGTGTCAGCAGATCAATTGCTAGATAAGCCAATGGATGTTGCTTACAAGAAAAAGTTGGCCGATATTGCTTTAAATGCAGCAAAAGCAAAAGGAGCATCATACGCTGATGCGCGCATCGGTCGTTATCTTAACCAGTTTGTTACTACACAAGAAACACGAGTTGATAATATCGTTAATACCGAATCTGCGGGTATTGGTATTCGTGTTATTGCTAATGGCACTTGGGGCTTTGCTTCAACGTCTAATATGACGCCAGACAGCGTGGCTAAAACGGCAGAAAAAGCCGTTGCAGTCGCAATGGCAAATTCAAAATTCCAAACGGTTCCAGTACAACTTGCGCCAGTTAAAGGGGTAGGAGAGGTTAGTTGGAATACACCAATTAAAAAAAACGCTCTTGAAATTCCCATTAAAGAGAAAGTCGATTTATTGCTGTCAGTAAATGATGCCGCAATGTCTAACGGCGCAAACTACATCACCTCTATTTTATTTTTAGTGAACGAGCAGAAATACTTTGCTTCTACCGATGGCTCATACATCGACCAAGACGTACATCGTTTATGGGCTCCATTTTTCGCAACAGCAGTTGGTAAGTCTGGCTTTAAACAACGTACCGGCTTAGGTAATCCAGTTGGTATGGGCTTTGAATACCTTGATGGTAAAGAAGAAGATAAGATCCGTATTAGCGGTGCGAATGTTGGCTATAAAAACTCTTACGATATGCTTGAAGATGCGACTGCTGCCGGTAAACAATTACAAGCGAAGTTAAAAGCGAAATCTGTTGAGCCAGGTAAATACGATCTTGTGTTAGATCCTGCTCACCTTATGTTAACAATTCATGAATCTGTTGGTCATCCGTTAGAGTTAGACCGCGTGTTAGGTTATGAAGCTAACTTTGCGGGTACTAGTTTTGCAACCCTTGATAAATGGCGTAGTGGCAAATTTAATTATGGCTCTGAGCGTGTCAATTTATTTGCCGATAAAACTCAGCCGTATTCTTTAGGTAATGTTGGTTATGACGATGAAGGTGTTAAAACCAAAGAGTGGGATTTAGTTAAAGACGGTACTTTAGTTAACTATCAAGCAACGCGCGATCAAGTACATATGATTGATCAAAAAGAATCACATGGCTGTTGTTACTCGCAAAGTTGGCGTGATGTGCAGTTTCAGCGTATGCCTAATGTTTCTCTTAAGCCTAACGAAAAAGACATCTCGGCAGATGACGTCATTAAAGATGTTGAAAATGGTATTTATATTGCCGGTCGAGGTTCATTTTCAATCGATCAACAACGCTATAATTTCCAGTTTGGCGGTCAATTATTCTTTGAAATTAAAGACGGTAAGATCACAGAGCAAATTGAAGATGTTGCTTATCAATCAAACACCCAAGAGTTTTGGAATAGCTGTAGTCAGTTAGCGGGTAAGTCTGATTATCGTATCGGTGGTTCATTCTTTGACGGTAAAGGTCAACCTTCGCAAGTGAGTGCGGTTTCTCATGGTTGTCCAACGACACGTTTTAATAATATTAACGTGATCAATACTGCTCGTAAGGTGTAATTACATTTTTTTGACGATAAAACAAAGAATAAAAGGAATCAAAGCGTCATGACAATTTTAACAGAACAACACGCGAAAAAATTATTGCAAAAAGTACTTTCATTTTCGAAGGCAGACGAATGTGAGTGTAATTTAGATGGCCAAGTGGGCGGAAATATTCGTACTGCCCGTAATACGGTATCTACTGCTGGTGAACAAAGTGATTTAACGCTTGCTGTGCAATCAACGTTTGGCAAGAAAACAGGTGTAGCAACCATCAATGAATTTGATGATGCATCACTCATGAAAGTGGTTAAGCGCTCGGAAGAGTTAGCAAAACTTGCTCCAGAAAACCCAGAAAATATGCCGGCATTTGGCAAGCAAAAATATCTAGCGTCAAAGACGGCATTTGACTCTACGTCAAGTGTTACCCCTGATGATCGTGCTCAAGCAGCAGAAGATAGTATTAAACCGTCAAAAGCGAATAAATTAGTTTCATCTGGTTTCTTACAAGATGCGACAACATTTGTAGCCATCATGAATAACAAAGGTCTATTTGCTTACAATAAAGCAACCAATGTTGATTTTACCGTTACTATTCGCACCGAAGATGGTAAAGGCTCTGGTTGGGTTAGCCGTGATTACAGCGATGTGAAACACCTAAACACCAAAAAAGCGTCACAAGTTGCGATTGAAAAATCTCTTGGTTCGGTTGATGCAAAAGAAATGGAGCCAGGTAAATATACGGTTATATTAGAGCCTGCAGCAAGCGTGCAACTATTAAGTAATATGTTTGGCAGTATGAACCAACGTAGCGCTGATGAAGGTCGAAGCTTTTTAAGTAAAAAACCAGAAGAAGGAAAAGAGGGCGGTCCAACCAATAAGTTGGGCGAAAAAATGTTTGATGAACGCGTGCACATTTATTCTGACCCGATGAATAGCGAAGCGCCTACTGCACCATTTGCAGGTGACGGTCATCGCGTTGGCAAAACCGATTGGATCAAAGACGGTAAAATTGTCAATATGCCTAATTCGCCTTTCTGGGCCAATAAAACCGGCGTTGAATATAGGCCAACTGCCTATGCGGGCTCTGGCTTGTTTGGTGGTCCGTCACAAATTATTATGGCAGGTGGCAACGATAGTCTAGAAGATATGATCAAAGATACTCGACGTGGTATTTTGGTTACCAGACTTTGGTATATTCGCCCACTAGACCCGCAAAGCTTGCTATATACTGGCTTAACTCGCGATGGTACATTTTATATTGAAAATGGAAAAATTAAGTATCCAATTAAAAACTTCAGATTCAATGAAAGCCCTATTGTTATGCTGAATAATATTGAAGCATTAGGTAAACCTGAACGTATTAACGGCAGCATGATACCGCCAATGAAAATACGCGACTTTACCTTTAGCAGCTTATCAGATGCTGTTTAAGCAAAATAAGGTTGGTAACAAAATCTAGCTAAAGGGTAAACGGGCATATGCGCGTTTACCCTTAGTGGGTTTTCTTAAATATTTATGAATCGACGTAATTTTATTCGAGCACTATCATTTTTATCTGCGGGTGCATTAACAACACCTTTTTTGCAGTTAAGTGCGCGCGAACAAGTTGACTTTTTTTTCACTCGCTTGAGTTATGAGTCAGGAGATTGGGAAGTTGATGAAAGAATGCCTGCAAATGTTCTTAATTCTCTTATCGAATACACGAGTTTGCGGGTTGATATCAAAGAACGCATTATTCCATTGTCTGATCCTCAAATGCTATCTGTGCCATTTTGTTATTTGGCGGGGCATCGACTAGTGCAGTTTAACGCAGAAGAAAAACAGAACTTTCAACGTTATATTGAAAACGGCGGTTTTGTTTTTGTTGATGACTGCAATCACGATATTGATGGCATGTTTGCCCGTAGTTTTGAACTGCAAATGCATGATATCTTTGGCCAACAAGCATTAAAGAAAATACCTAATAATCATCCAATATATTCTTCGTTTTTTGAATTCGATGGCCCACCAAGAACTTCTATTGAGTTAAATGGCTGGGGAGATGATCTTATTCATAATTATCTTAAAGCGATAGAAGTTAACGGGCGCATTGCGGTGCTATATAGCAATAAAGATTTAGGTTGTGAATGGGATTATGATTTTCGAAATAAACGTTGGTTAAAAGTGGATAACACTCGCTTTGCCGTCAACATTATTATGTATGCAATGAATAGCTAAAGTTCAATTGTCTTAGAATTGGAAAGTAAATGAACGAACAAGAAATTAAAATATTACTCGATAAACTCTCATTGGTTAGTAATGAAGTAAGTAAAGTTATTGTAGGTCAACAGGAGATTATCGATGAATTACTCATCAGTATATTGGCTGGCGGCCATTGTTTACTTGAAGGTGTGCCAGGTTTAGCAAAAACCTTGATGGTGAGTTCATTAGCAAAAACCTTAGATTTAGGGTTTAATCGTGTGCAATTTACGCCTGACTTAATGCCAAGTGATATTGTCGGTACAGAAATATTAGAAACAGATCATGATAGCGGCGAACGTTTTTTTAAGTTTCAAAAAGGGCCAGTATTTACTAATATCTTACTCGCAGATGAGATAAATCGTACACCGTCAAAAACTCAAGCAGCGTTATTAGAAGCAATGCAAGAGCGTAGCATTAGTTACGCCGGAACAACTTATCAATTACCTAAACCATTTTTTGTTTTAGCAACGCAAAACCCAGTTGAACAAGCAGGAACCTATCCGCTGCCTGAAGCACAACTCGATCGTTTCCTAATGTTTATTCGTGTTGGCTACCCAACAGAACAAGATGAAGTAGAAATACTTAAACGCACTACAGGTAACTATAACGCTGAACTGACCTCGATACTGAGTGCAGAAGACATTATTGCACTGCAAAATATTGTTCGCAGCGTTACTGTATCGCCAGAATTGCTTAATTATGCTGCGCACTTAGCACGAGCAACTCGACCTATTACTCCAGCCAATGTTGCTAATGCTGACGAAAAGCGTAATGCAACACAAAGCGTTACTGATTATGTGCGCTGGGGCGCAGGACCAAGAGCAGGGCAAGCATTGATATTATGCGCCAAAGCTCGGGCATTAATGGCGGGGCGTTACGCAACAACATTAGCTGATATTCAATTTGTTGCTCCCGCTGTTTTAAGGCATAGAATTTTACTTAACTTTCAAGCTGAAGCGCAAAGTATTACCACTGATGATGTTATTAGCGACTTGCTCGAATCTGTTGCTGTTCCCGTTAGCCCGTTAAGTTAAACGCTAGGAATTGTAGTGCAACAACCTTATTTTGATGCCAAAACATTACAACGTGTTAAAGACTTGCCATTGGTGATTAAAACTTTAGCGCAAGGTTTTTTACATGGTATTCATACCAGCCAACAACGTGGTGTAGGTATTGAATTCAGCCAATTTAGGGCCTATGAACCCGGTGATGAACTCAGTAAAATTGATTGGAAACTGTTTGCTCGTTCAGACAAATACTTTGTTAGAGAAGCGGAACGAGAAAGTGATGTTAATGTATGGCTAGTCATTGATTGTAGTGAGTCAATGTTGCAACAATCCATACCAACAAAGCATGATGCAAAGGCACAAACACCAGATTTAGGGCGTTGGCATAAACTTGATTATGCACGTTACTTAGCAGCAAGCATTTCATATTTAGCACAAAATCAAGGTGACTCTGTTGGCCTATTAGCATTGTCAGGTGAGCAACCTCTTCAAATTCCAGCCTATTCAGGTAGTAAACATTGGCAGAAAATACTCCTTTCGCTAACAAAACTTAACGCTAATGGCAGAGTGCCTGAGACCAAGCAAGTATTAAAATATTTACATTCGATGCAAGAAAATTCCTTAGTCATTGTTATAAGCGATTTTCATCAAGACAATAATGAATTGCTGTCGTTAACCTCACAGTTAAAGCATAGCAAAACTGAAGTTATTGCTTTTCATCTCGATAGTGATGACGAAATAAATTTCCCTTATCAAGGTATGGTTCAATTTCAAGATTTAGAAAGTGGAAAAAACCTAACGGTTGCTGCGAAAGACGTTCGGGAAAGTTATCTGGAGAAAAAAGCGCAAAGTAATAAACAACTCACCACACAGTTGGTAAAAAATAATATTAACTACTTTAAAGCCAATATAGATCTGCCGCTGGACGAAAACTTAGTTGATTTCCTACGAGTACGTACAAGAGGCAATCGAAGGTAATGCTAAGCTCTTTTTCATTGTTTACGCTGCAAAACCCATGGGCACTCATTGCTTTGTCTGCGCTCGCAATACCTCTTATTATTCATTTGATCAGTAAAGGCCGCCCGACATTAGTTAAATTTGCCAATGTAAGCTTGATTAAAGCGATAAAACCTAAAAGTATGCGGCATATGTTGTTAACAGAGTTCTGGCTGTTAATACTGCGCTTGCTGCTATTAATAGTTTCTATTTTACTGTTAGCTCAAGTGCTATTTGTTAACCCTTTAGCTGAGACTAAACACGTTACTTTGGTGACATCGCAATGGTTAAACAGCAGTAATGCTGACGAAAAAAATGCACTGTTAAGCCTACATGCTGGAGAGCCGATATATTTATTGAGCAGTGACAGTCAGCCTTTATCAAAAATAGATGTATTGCAATGGCAAAATAGCCAAAGCGATGTAGATCAACATGAAGATGTAACTCGCCACAATTTGATAAAAGAAAACACTTACTTAGATTTGTATTATTTCACCAACGCATTCAGTGAAAAAACAACTTTCGATTTATTTGTGACTGATAGCGCAAAGCAATTTCCTGAAAGCGAAATCACGTTAGCGTATGATATAAAGTGGCATATCAAAAATACTAATGTCGGCAATCATCATAGTGAAGGAGCCGAAAGTGGAAATAAAAATGCTGGCAATAAAAATCAATTTCATGACAGTCTGACGGTGGTGATTGTTTATGATGACGATCGCGCTGAAGATATTAAATATTTTCAACAAGCGCTAAGCGCGATAAATCGTATTTCAGCCCCTAAGCTTTCGCAGCAGCTCTTTTTAAATAATGCATTAGAAGAAAATGGACTAGAAAACAATGCACTATATCATCAGGCAATCAGCAGTAAGCCGGATTGGATATTCTATTTAAGCTCCGCTATACCCGATAATGCAATGCTTGATGCTCTGAAGGCAGGTAGTAATATTTTTGTTGATGCTGAAAATGCAAAAGTAAACGTATTGTCATCCTCAGTTGTCGAATTAAACAATAATCATGCGAAGTTTTCACCAGCAAATATAATGTTTTATCAACGTGCTAAACCGTTAAATATGCTTCAGTATTTGCCTGCCAATAGTTATGTTAGTTCAGATGACATTTTGTGGGAATTTTATGACCAAAATACGGAAGTTAAACCGTTATTACTTAGATCTGAACTTGTGTTTGACCATGCAGTTGAACAAGTCACTAGTGACTCTAGCAATAATACCTCAATAAAAACCAGTCATCTATATCAACTGTTTGCTCGGTTTTCGCCTTCATGGAGTAATTTATTAACGACTAAGAAATTTCCTTTGTTACTTCAAAATATATTGTTTGAACATTGGCAGGCAGCTAAAGCGGATGAGGAATACCGTTTAACTCAATCACAAATAATACTTAATCAAGAATTAAAAAATAACGATTTAGCTGCTTTTGAAAGCTTAGTGTCAGTGACAAATCAACATAAAAATATGAACTCATCTTGGCTCAATATTTTAATCTGCTTATTGCTCATACTATGGCTTGTAGAGCGCTTGGTCAGTGAGATAACTCTTCAAAGAAAAAGTAAAATGCTAACAACCGCTCATGGTGAAAGTAGGGTCGACGAGGCTGCTGGTTAGATGAAAAATATTGAAAAGAGTAATCACCCGTTGCCTCATCAAGATATTAATGCGCGAGATGGTGAAGACACCAATAACAATGATAAAAAAGCTAACATCCAGTCGAAGCTGAATGAGCAATTAGCAATAGTCGTAAAGCGCTGGCGAAGCAAGTTTTTAATTCAACAGTTGTTATTATTTATCCCGCTGCTCTTGTCGGTTGTCTGTGCGGTGTTTATCGGAAATTATGCCTTAACAGGTTTTGATTTGTATGCTTTTATTAGCCTTTCCCCATCTTACGTAAACCTTATTTTATTTATTGCAGTGTTAGGTACATTTGTTGGTAAAGCATGCTTTATTATTCGTAGCCAAACATATAAAGATATAACACTGCCCAACTTACTATTTCATTTAAATCGACAATATCCATACTTAGAAGAAAGTTCACAATTACTCTTAAATGACTATCACAAACTATCGATGCTAGAGCAGCTGCAGTTTGAAAAAGTACAGGCGAGAATTGGTGAAATACTTACTCAGCAACATAAGCACAATTACGTCGAATTAACGCCAATATTTGCTCAACGTCAGTTTATTAAGTTGCTCATCATTTCAATAAGCTTTTTACTGTTGAGTATCGTATTAAGTCAGTCAAGATTACTAACGCCCAATGGCGCCTCGGTTGAAACTAGCTGGAGCCAAAATGATGGTGTTGCGAATAATGAAATAACAAGGGCTGGCACTATTAATTTAATGTCAAAAAAAGTAGTCATAGCGCCACCAGCATATAGTTTAACTAATGCGGCTAATCGTTTTCAGCAATCAGAATCTTTAAATATAAAAGCAATAGTGGGAAGTAAGATTACTTGGTCGTTCGAATTTTCCAATACCAATAAAGATTATTACCTTAACTTCTCAACGGGTGAGCAGCATAAATTAAATAAAATGTTAGATGGCAGTTTTCAGTATCAACAAACATTAACAGCGAGCATGGTGTATCACTTAAGTGTTGCTGGCAATGAATTGCCATTAGCAGAAGTTTTTTCATCGGTGTTTAGTATTAAATTACAAGCTGATGAGGCTCCAAAAATACGCTTTATTAGCCCGAAAATTACCGTTACGGAATACACAGAAAAGGCCAAACCAGTATTAGTATCCCAAGTGCAAATTTCTGATGACTTTGCTATTACAGAGGTTGAAATTTTAGCCTCAATAGCCAAAGGCTCTGGAGAAGGGGTTAAGTTTCGCGATCAAAATTTTGAATTTGATCGCGTAGAAACGTTTGAGGGCAAAGCGCATTATTATAAAACCTGGGCGTTAGCCGAGCTTGGCATGGAGCCAGGCGATGAACTGTATTTTAGCGTGATAGCGAAAGATAATAGAACCCCGCAGCAGCAAACCACACGTTCATCAACCAAAATAGTACGTTGGCTTGAGGAGGGGCAGTTAGGTATTAATGCTGACGGCATTCTTATTGATTTTATGCCTGAGTATTTTAAAAGTCAGCGACAAATTATTATTGAGACGATTGAGCTTATTGAAGACCAAGCTGAGCTTACTTTAGAAAAGTTTAACGAAACCTCGGAAATCTTAGGGGTAGCGCAAAGCGCTTTAAAAGAAAAGTACGGTCAGTATTTGGGTGATGAGTCTGAAGGCCAACAGAGTGTTGGTGTAACATTTGATGAAGGTCATAGCGCTGATGAACATGGCGCGGATGATCATAGCTCAGATGAACATAGCGGCGAAGCACACCAAAAACCAATAATTCAAGTTCATGACGACCATGGTGGCAGCAACGCGGTAATCACTGCAGCAGAACATGGGGCTAATAATCGTATTGCAAGTGACCATAGCCATGAAGGCAGCAACAATAGTAATACCGGTGATTTATCAGGAAAAATGGCAATTATTAATCGTTATGGTCATAACCATGAAGATAGTGATATTGGTGTGATGAGCAGCCAAGACCCGAAAGCGTTTATGAAGAAGAGCTTAGAAAATATGTGGCAAGCAGAACTCCATTTAATGTTATCACAACCTGAATTAGCACTACCTTTTGAACAAAAAGCACTAAAACTATTAAAACTGGCTAAAAAAGCTGAACGTATTTACGTAAAACGCTTAGGGTTTGAACCACCACCTGTGACTGAGAAGCGCCGTTATCAAGGTGAAGAAAACGACATATTAGCTAACCAAGTACGGCAATCTACTTTTCAAGCAGAGCAATTATCAAATCAAACGCAGTGGGCTTTTAGATCATTTTTACAAATGCTAAATATGCATACACAAGCAAACAATCGAGTTAAGTATAACGAGCATGTTCAGCTGAGTGAAAAATTAAACACTGACACTTTGGCTATTGTTAAAAGCGTTAAAGAAGGGCTAGAAAAACAAATTGTTAAACGTCCCGCTTTAGTCAGCGCACTAGCAATTGTTGAACAGATTTTACTAAAACAAAGTTTAACACTTAATAATTGCCAAGATTGCTTAACAAAACTGGCAGCAAAATTAACACAACTTATTCCAGGTGCTACTGCGGTACCAATGCACCAAATTCAAAATGTTGTCGATGAAGAGCCGTTACTTGAAAGCTATAGTCGTTTCATAAAGGATAGCCTGTGAACATAGCGTTAATGAATGATTTTCAAATTCGTATTGATGAACCAATTCATTGGCTAGTAATTGTTATAGCTGTTATTGGTTTAGTGTCTAGTTTGTTACTAGTGTATCGACGGTTTTATCCCCAAAATTCCGATGTGAGTGAAATCACTTTGGATATCAACAATAAGCCATCAAATGATAATAAGCTCAATACTTTGCGCTTTTCATTGGTTACTTTAGCTAATGTTTTTGCCTGTTTTAGTATTGTTTTATTTGTACTGCCAATTGAGTCAAAAATTAATAACACTGAGTTTGATGTGCTTTTGACTTCGGGAGTAAATTACTCAGTAAATGCTAACGAGTTTACTATTGTAAGTTTGAATAACAAACCGCTACATGAAGAATTAAAAGCGGCACGGTATATCTGGTTAATGGCGGCTGATAATCAGGAAGGTTATAGCGATGAATTTATTAGTCACCTTACTCGCCGCTATAAAAATAAAGTGCTGGTGATTAAATCAACACAAGAGTTAAGTCGATTATGGCAACAGCAAAACACGGCTGAAAAAGGGCGTGTGTTATCTCATTCATATCCACCAAAAATGCTAAAAATCGTTGGTGATGGTTTGAATGAAAAACAATGGCAACAATTAGATTTTTCAAATATCAATGGCGTAGAGTTAGCCTTTTTGCCAAGTAAAAGATTACTGGGTGTAATTGAACTCAATTGGCCAAAAGAGCTTTATTTGGGTCAAACGATGAAGCTTGTTGGTAAGTTGCAAAAACCAAGAACCGATAACGAAAATTATCAGCTAAACCTTTTTTACAATAAGCAGTTAATTGACAGCACTTCGGCAGCTGAAGATGGCAGTTTTAGCCTTAAAACCAGCACTAAAATTTCTGGATTATTTAACTATCAATTGGTGTTGAATCGTCAAAGTATGGAAAGTAGCGCTGCTAACACGGTTGATAACACTACTGAAAAAGCATCAGGGGTATCGTTAAATGAAATGCTGCTAAGTAAGGCCGAGTTAATAGAGGATATTGCTTTTAGTGTTGCGGGTAGTAGTAAACCTAGAGTGATTATTAAACAGTCTGCACCATCTTTTGAAACAAGGCAATTGAAACAGTGGCTAGTTCAAGCAAACAGCCCAGTAAAAGTTATTACCAAAATTAGCAAAAACAAATGGTCGCAGCAGCTTATTAACTTTGATGAAAGCGCAAAAGATGAAAGCGAAAAATCAGCATCCAAGAGCTCGAATTCACACCAGTTAAGCGCCAGTTTATTGCATGAAGCAGACTTATTAATACTCGATAGCAGGGCATTACTTAACTTGGAACTGACAGAGTTAAGTGCTCTTGAACTTGCCGTGAAAGAAGGTTTAGGGCTTTATATCAATATTGACGAGTCACTATTACAAACAAGTCAACTAATGAAAGATAAAAGCATGAACTTGCTTGCTAGTTTTGCTTTTCAAGCGTTAACACTTGAACAAAATCAGGTGATGCCGTTGTGGCCTGGCCAAAATGCTATTGATGTTGAAAGCCCTGCCATGACTAGGGCTGTTGCTATTGATATAACAGCAAGGCATGGCCAAGTGCTTATTGAATCAGCTGATGGTCGTCAACTGGTTGTAAATCAGCAGTTTGGTTTAGGTAATGTGGCAATATCGACACTAACGCAAACTTACCCATGGGCACTAGAATCAGGTGAGGTGTTTTATAGTCAATATTGGCAAACTATTTTATCTAAAGTAACCCGTGTAAATTCGACACGTTGGCTAGCTGCTGCTTCTGATAAATTAACCCTAGCTAAACAGCAAACAGAAGTTTGTTTAATTTCATCTAGCAAACAGATATTTTCGCCCGAGATTAAATTAAGTAACTACCCATTATCGACTTATAAAAAATGTGGTATTCAGGTATCAAACGAAGCTGGCTGGACGAGGTTACAGGCATTAAACGAAAATCAAGTGCTTTTGGCTGAGCAAACTCGTTATATTTATCCGCGATCAGCTTTCAAAGCTTGGCAGCAATCAAATAAACAAAAACTTAGCACAAGAAATAGTGACTTTAGCACTTTTTATTCTTTAAAAACAACGGTAAAGACTCAATATCAAGAGATAAACAAACGCTATTTGTGGCTAATATTGTTACTGTCTTTAACGTTTTTGTGGCTAGAAAGAAAATGGCTTACTGGCTAGTTTTCTATAGCACTATTTTATAGCACCGTAAGCTAATGCTCTTTTTGGCTGAAGTGAAAATCAATTGCAGCGATAATAAGTAATATAGCGCCAAAAATAATCGCCCAGTGCGCAGCTATCAGTGCTAATAAACTACCAACTAGCGCAATAATAACGTTGGCTAAGCTAAAAGTTGTGGTGATTAAGCCCATTAACTGTCCTTGTTCTATATCAGCATATTGCTCTGAAATATAAACGGGTAATAGGCCATTAAAAATGGCAATAGCAATTCCTGTTAGCGCATAAATAGGCCAAACACTGTTCGCTGATAATATTGGGTGTAGCGCAAAGAGTAACGCCATTAATAACATGCCGCTAATCGAACCCATTTTTAAACCGAATAAAAACTTTAACTGTTTGACAAAAAATACGCTAGTCATGGTCATAAATAGCGTCAAAACAACGGTAATGTAGCCAATCGACAAACTAGAAAAATCAAATTTTTCCACTAACCACACTGGATAAAATTCGTAATAGGCGTTTAAGCCTAAAGTTGCCAATAAATAGATAAGAAAGATACGCCTAATGTTTTTATCAGCTAATAAAGCAAAAGAGTTTTGGCTAGCAAATAGCGTTGAAAATTTTGTTGTCGAGGTCGAGTTTTTTAAATTGTCTTGTTGTAGTAATTTGGCAACACAAATAAGTGCGACAACAATGGCAAATGCTGCAAAATAGAATATAACATCAAGGCCGTAAATCGCGAGTAATCCACCTGCTAGTGGCCCTAATAGCCAGCCCAAATAGCCTGTAGCGTTTACTAAGTTGAAGGTATAGGTTTTGTCGAGAGTTGGTGATAAATCTACTGCTACCGCTTTGGCAATACTAATATTGCCAGAAAAAATACCAGTAATAAATCGGGCTAAAACAAATAACAAGAAGTTTTCTGCCATTACTGCAAAAGCTGATAATACGTAGCTAACAACCGTTAGTACTAAAGTAATGATTAGCGTCTTTTTCCGGCCATAAACCCCGGATGCTGCGCCGATAACTGAACTGCCAAGAATGACACCTAAAGGGTAAATTGCCAGAATGATGCCTAGTAATATTTTACTGGGGATATTTGCAAAGGTTGTCAGCGCATTTACTTCGTTAAGAAATATTGGCGCTAGTACAGGGTAGGGTAACGCGATTCCTGCGCTGCTAAATAACACTACCAACATAACAGCGAATAAGGCTCTTTTAGCTTTAGACTCAGTGATTGTTGTTGCTTCGAGAGTATTTTTATTGTCAGTTACTGGCAGGCTCATATTATAAAAAGCTTATCTTTAAAATTCGTATCAAGTCATTGAGATATATCATGAGTTATCTTTACAACTATGTAAAGTTTTAACTTTGTATAGTTGTGGCGTTATTTTAATTATTCATTAATAACGATAAAAACATAATAAAACTCAGTTTGTTAGCTTAAATGTAATTAAGTGTAATTGATGGGTAATAAGTTGTACTATTGAGGTAACACCTTGTACATGGCGTTGTTAATTAACAATAAACATTTTAAGCTAACAAACATTAAAGCAAATCATACTTTCGATGGATGTTGTTTATTGATGTAATGTCAACGCAGTTATACTGCAAACATAGCCATGAAATAGCTGTAGCAACAGCATAATAAAGTAGGAGCAAGTTAATGTCAGATAGTAAATCATCAGTTAAGAAGATTTTACTCGTAGAGGACGACCGCCAATTATCGGATTTAGTCTCTGAGTTTTTAGAAAGCGAAGGTTATCACGTTAAACAAGAGTTTAGAGGTGATACTGTTGAGAAGCGCGTTGAAAAATTTGCACCTGATTTAATCATTCTCGATATTATGTTGCCTGGGAAAGATGGTTTTGCTGTATGTAAAGATCTACGTCCTGGGTTTAAAGGCCCGGTATTGATGCTTACAGCAAAAGGCACTGACTTTGATCAAGTATTAGGCTTAGAAATTGGTGCTGATGATTATGTTATAAAGCCTGTAGAGCCGCGTGTTTTACTTGCTCGAGTGAACGCATTATTACGTCGAGGTCAATTACCTGCTGACGGTAAAGAAAATGCTGAAATTGATTGCGGACAACTGCATATTAGTCGAGGCTCAAGACAAGTAACGCTACATGGTGAAAATATTGACTTAACCAGCCAAGAATTTGATTTGCTTTGGTTGTTAGCGAGTCGCTCTGGCGAAGTTCAAAACCGAGACTATATCTACAAAGCGGTTGTAGGTCGTGAATACGATGGTATGGACAGAAGTGTTGATGTACGTATCTCTCGACTTCGTAAGAAACTTCATGACAGTAATGAAACACCGTTTCGAATTAAAACTATTTGGGGCCAAGGCTATTTATTTGTTCCTGATGCGTGGAATTAATCATTAATTCACTTTGTAAACCGGCGAATAATGAACGTTATTCGCCAGCCTCTAATTCTCTTCTCTAGGCATTTTGATGAAACTCGGACGCTCCTTTTTTAGCTTATATTTTCTGATAATATCCATCTTTATCATATTCTCCTGGATACTTGATGAAGTTTGGAGCACTTATCTTGAACAAGATATAGAGTCATATACTGGCTACAAGAGTATGTTGTCTGCGCTGTCGAATTTTGCAGAAAATCACCCTGATGATGAATGGGAAAAAATTATTGCCGGTGCTGCTGAGCAATGGCAGTTGCCATTGAAGTTAATGTCGGAGCAAGAAGTAAATAAAGTAAGCCATCACAACCATGATGTTATAAGTGAAGAAAACACGCATATTTACTATGATAAAGATAATGTAAATATTCACCACCGCATTGAAAATTCCTCTGCTGTTATTGTACTAGGGCCGGTAAAAATGCCTACTCGCCCGAGGATAGCCGCCTTAGTTAGAGTTATATTGCTCGCGAGTTTAGCGTGCTTATTATTTTTTTGGTTACGGCCACTATCCCGAGACTTGGATCAATTAAGGAAAACCGCAGTTGAATTTGGTCAAGATAGTTTTGATGTAGTAGCACCAAAGGCCAGGTCGAATATGACAGCACCCATGGTAACTGCATTTAACTCGATGGCCAGTCGCATAAAACGCTTAATTGATGCGCATAAAGAATTATCTACAGCGGTTGCTCATGAATTGAGAACACCGTTAGCACGCTCTAAATTTGCTTTACAAATGCTGGCTTGTACAGAAGATAAAGCCAAACAAGAAAAATATCGTAATGCTATTAGTAAAGATATTTGTGAACTAGAGCAGTTGATCAGTGAGATGCTTATTTACGCTAGCTTTGACAACGATAAACCTGAATTAACTTTCTCTCAAGAATCTCTCACTGAAATAGTCCAGCAACAAGTGAGTAATTTCCAGCAGTTTGAGCAAAACATTAGTATTAATAACGTGATTGGGGAATGTAAAGTTGACGTTGATCGCCACTTTATCAGCCGAGCGCTAAATAATTATATTTCCAATGCTATTAAATACGGTAAAGGTGAAATAGATATTACTATTGTGCAAGCTGACGATCACTGCCAAATTAGAGTTTCCGATAATGGTGATGGGGTTTGTGATGATTTTAAGTGTACAATATTTGATGCCTTTTCTCGTGGCGACACCTCAAGAAATCGTGAAACTGGTGGTTTTGGTTTAGGTTTAGCCATTGTATGTCGCATCATGGAATGGCACGGTGGTAGTGCGTCAGTTGTTGATGGCGACAACGGTGGTTCGTGTTTTATCTTATCTTGGCCAATGAAGCACGTAGTAATTTAACGGTTATAAATTAGCCAATACATTGTAAAACCTAAATAAATTTATTTTATTTTAAATTTACTACTAAAGAAAAATGCCATCATGCCGATACTGATTACACTAGTGGTAATTAAGTAGAACATTTTGGCTTTAGACGCGTTATCAAATGACATTCTGATACATGAACTTCAATTAGGCGAGCAGCTTAATGAAAGTGTTCATAGTAAGCGTCGTTCTGATTTCTCACTTATGCTAGCCATGCTAACAGATGACGTTAGAGCTCATAGCCAATTTAAATTACCCCTTTCGCAAACAGCCGAAAAAAACATTTCAACCGAACAACTTCGAAAAGAGTTTCAACTTCCAGATGAAGCGCCTTTAGCATTAAATGATGTTGCAGAATTAGCATTATTTAACCAAGCGGAATTGATTGAAAAACAACAGTTGGAGCATTTGCGTTTAGCTAACACGCTTAACCCTAAAGCATTGGCATTTCGCGATAATGCAAAGCATATTGACCAGCAAGTACTGACTAATACCAGCTTATATTGTCAACAAAAGTACGATGAACAAACACTAGAGGAAAAAGCACCTAGAGCTGACTTTAACGTTAATGCTTGGCTAAGTGCAGTACAAACAACTATTGTTAAAGCACCGCTAATGGAAGCCTACGCTTAATATCAATACTTTCTTTATAGTTAATACTGTTATCTGATCCAAGAGCGGTTAATCAACGCCATTTTCTCTAAAAGACTTTTGCACAACATTGCTTGAATTTTTTTGCACTACCGCAAAAGCATAGTTGATTACGTTTAGGTTTATCGATTTCAGAGTTCTCTGAAACGTCACCATCTAAGTAACGCCATTGGTTATTTTCCATAATAAAATTAGAGTTTTCTCGCATGTGGCAAATTTGACCTTGGTGAGAATAATATGCAGAAAATTCTACTTGAGCATTGTTATTGTCTAATAAATCGTGTTGAAAATTACTGGCACGATGAATAACAAGTTTCAACCATTTGGTTTCATTAGCCCATTGTGCAATGTCGTCAATAGTTTGAGTTTTTCTAGTGATATTTGCATAAGTACGAAAAATATATTCTGCTTGCTTTGTTGCATAGGCGGAATAACGAGAGCGCATAAGTTGCTCTGGGGAACTGGCAATATTGCTGCCAGAGATAATTTCCTCGCAACATTGGCTAAATGTTTGCGCTGAGCCACATGGACATAACATGTAAGCACCCTAAATACGTTAAAAACGCGAGTCTATCATAGCCAAAGGTAGCCTTTAAGGTTTTATAGCAATGTTTTAATGCAATTTAGATACAGCTTGTTGTAACAAAATACATTGTGTTTTTCCTAACGCAGCACATCTTGAAAGTTCATTCATTTCAGTTTGGTTAAATTGAGCATTTGATAAAATCATTGCTGAACAATTACCTTTCAATAAGGTTTTTTTAATGTGCTCTACATTCACATTTACTTTATTCGCGTTCACTTTCAGTATTTTTTTTGGGTTGATTTTTCCCATGTTCGAAAGTTGATCTAATGATTCATTTTCAGGATTTATCATTAAGATCCATTTGTTGTCTGTGTGATGACTTTGACAAATGTTTTGGTATTTTTCAGATAATTCGATAGCACTTGTTACTTGAATAATATTACACCATTGCTTACTCGCACTGACAGATAATGGTGTTTTCACCAACGAACCTCTAACTAAGTTATTGTTATTTAGTTTTAAATTTAGTTTGTTAATATTAATCATCGCTCTCACCTCGGCATACTGTATGAATGTACAGTATATCGATTGTGCTGTTATTTCAAGCATTATTTGAAATATCTTTGTAATTAAAAATTCATGGTCTATATTTTAAAATCACCTAATTAAAATGGAATTTAGACAATGAAGTCGGAAGGATCGATCAGTATAAGTGTCGCGGGGGTGAAAAACTCGTTAGATGATATTCAGTCAATTGTGCTAAGTAAAAGTTGTTCGCATGAAACTTTAACTCGATTAAAGTTTGCACTTGCTGATATCAATGAGGAAGTTAATATGCTGAGCAATGTCATGCAAATGGAAACCACAAATGAATAACCATTAGTACATATCTGCAATTAAGTTTTTAACTTAGCCAATATTATTTTAATCATAACTTTCCTCTAAGCCACTTTTCATTACCGCTACTATTTTCCACTCGCTACTTATGAATTAAATAAGGAAGTGTGGTTCTATATTCCTGCAAGTGTTTACACTCTATTTTATTTCTCATTTCAAAAAAATTAGTCGCGGGAGTAAAATCTTTAAACCTTAAGTAAACGTTAAGATTCCATTGTTATCTTTTCTAACAAGTCAGCAATTACGCTGTTAATCGTGATTTGTAATGGAGTAGAAATGATACAAGCAAACAATGATCTTCAAACAATAAAGTCATTAAACATTAGCAGTAAGCGTGCGGCATCTTTTCATTTGTATGAAAAGAATAGTTTTGGCCGAAGTAAAGCTGAGCATGCCGTTAGCAAAATTTTTCGCTCTGCCTATGGTGCTGATATCACCAGTTATTTACCTTACCTTTTAACTGCGGAAGTTAATCAACGAATAGCAGCCGTTGTTGGTGTGCGATGTGCGGCAGAGCAGCCTTTATTCCTAGAGCAGTATTTATCTACCAATGTTGAAGCGGCAATTAAGCAAATTAACGGTCTTATTATTCCTCGCCAAAAAATTGTTGAAATTGGCAATTTAGTGTCTTGTAAAACCGGCGTTAGTCGACAGCTTTTTATCATTTTGGCATTTGCTTTAGCTAAAGCTGAAATTGAATGGGTTAGCTTTACCGCTACAGCACAAGTAGAGCAGTTACTTGCAAAGTTATCATTATTTCCCGTAGTCATAGGACAAGCAACAGAGCATGCCATTGTTAATGGAGATGATAGATGGGGTAGCTATTACGTCGATAGTCCCAATGTTTGCGTCGGCAATGCGTTTAACGCGGTTCATGAGCTAAAAAAATCTATGGTTATTCGTGAAATGGTGATGCAGCTTGAACCCACAATCAACTTGTTGGCTACCCAACTAAGTAAATCGATAATTACTGCAAATGGGAGTCAACTATGAATATGAAACTAGATGCAATATGGCAGCAGCAAGCTCAAAAAAGTATGTTGGTCAGTGGTGACAATAGCCTTAATTACGCTGAATTTTTACAACAGGTTTCTGGTTACAAAAAATCTTTAACAGAGCTATCGGCAACTTCTGTTGCTATATGCTTAGACAATGGTATTGATTGGGTTTTGATTGATATTGCCTGTCAGCAACTTGATATTGTGCTACTGCCATTACCAACTTACTTTAGTACTGAACAAGTGCAACATAGCCTTATTACGGCGGGTTGTGACGTGTTAATCGCTGATGCCTTATTTGCTGACAAGCTTATTGAGCGATTACCAGAAGCTGATTTGATTGAATCAGCTTCAGATATGTCCCTTTATTCCTTACCCTATGCAAGATTAGCTGAAGATAAGAAGTGCATACCTGATGGAACTGCCAAAATTACCTTTACCTCAGGAACTACAGGGCAACCCAAAGGTGCATGTTTAAGTAATGCACATCAATGGCAAGTGGCTGAGGTATTAGCTAAAAATATCACAAGTAAAATTACTAAGCACCTATGTGTATTGCCCTTAGCAACACTTTTAGAAAACATAGCTGGTATTTACGCACCACTACTAAATGGTGCCACCGTTGAAATACCAACGTTATCGTCATTAGGTTTTAATGGCAGTTCGTCGCTAAATTTTAATAAGTTCATTCAGCAAATTAGTCAATCAGAGCCAAGCAGCTTAATTACAACGCCTGAAATATTGAAAGGCTTGGTGCAAGCTTGTGAAATGGGCTGGCGAGCACCGAAAAGTTTACAATTTATTGCTGTAGGTGGCGCACATACCGCTCCAGCGTTATTAAGCGCGGCTAAAGCAAGTGGTTTACCTGTTTTTCAAGGCTATGGCTTATCTGAATGCTGCTCAGTGGTGAGCTTAAATACAATCAATAATAATCAACCTAAAAGTGCCGGGAAAATACTGTCGCATCTGAAAGTTAAAATTGAACAAAATGAGATTATTGTTCAAGGGCCATTATTTCTTGGCTATGCCGGAGACAAAAGTTCTTGGGGGAAAACTGAATATGCCACGGGCGATTTAGGTTATCTTGATGACGACGGTTACTTAATTATTCAAGGCCGCAAGAAAAATACCTTAGTGACTAGCTTTGGCCGCAACGTTAACCCTGAATGGATTGAGTCTAGACTTCTTGCTCAAACACATATTAAACAGGCCATTGTATTTGGTGATGCAAAACCTTTTTGTTGTGCGGCAATTTACATTGATAAAAACACGACATCACTTGAGCAAGTGTCAAAAAATATTAAAGAGCTCAATAAAACCTTACCCGACTATGCGCAAATCAAAGCTTACTTGTATTTAAAAACTGCGATCTTGCCTAACAGTGAATTGATGACAGCGAATGGCCGAATTCGACGACCAGCCGCTTTAGCTAATTTCGCTGAGCAATTAGATGAAATTTATCAACCTGAATTAGTAAATTAATTAGCACTGAAAAGCATTCAAATTTGCACATGCTAGCTTATGGATTTTGACCGTATTGGGAGTAACTAAATGAAAATTGAATTATGTACAGTGGTAATAACTGGCGCAACAGGTGGTATAGGTGCCGCTATAGCGAAGCAGCTATCAATGCAGGGAGCTGAATTGCTACTAGTAGCGCGCAATGTAGAAAATCTTAAGGCCTTACAGCATCAACTTATTATTGAAACCGGTAAAGAGCACAACTATTTGAGTGCCGATATTACTACCAAACAAGGCAAAATAGATCTTATTGCAAAGGCGTCAATATTAGGTGCCAATATGCTAATTAACAGTGCCGGTGTTAGTGATTTTTCACGCTTTGAAGACATGACAGAGCAAGCAATGCAACGGGCAATAAATATTAACTTAATGGCGCCTATGATGTTAACGCAATTATTTTTAGCGCAAGGTCGTGAAAATACTAGCACGGAAAAATATGTCGTTAATGTTGGCTCTGCGTTGGGTAGTATCGGCTTTCCTTGTTATAGCAGCTACTGTGCTTCTAAGTTTGGTTTGCGCGGCTTTACTGAGTCAATACAACGAGAGTTAGCTAATAGCGAAGACCAAGTGTTTTACTTTGCGCCAAGGGCGACCGCAACAACCATTAATGGTGAAGCCGCAAATGAAATGAATTATGCATTGGGCAATAAGATTGATGCACCAGAAGATGTTGCATCTGCACTGTTAAAACAGCTCATTAAAGATAAACCAAGAGCAACAGTGGGTTGGCCTGAAAGGTTATTTGTTCGCCTTAACGGCTTTATTCCTGAGTTGGTAGATCATGCACTCAGAAAAAATATCAATAAAATTAAGAAAATTGCAGGGCTTAAACAAGAAAGTGAAAATAAGTTTTATGAAAAAGGGGTTGACCAATTTATCACTCAATATTTCGATTAACAGGTGTTTAGTTTTCATATTGAACAGTAGCAAACAGTGAAAGAAGTCAATTAGATATGAGTAAAGTTTTTGACTTTAACTTAAAAATGAAGGAATTAATGATGAAAAATTTAGTTAGCAATAAAAGAAAATTATTTTCAATGAACAAGAGTTTTATTACGTTATTGTCGGTACTAAGCTTTACTTTTAGTAGCCAGATAATTGCCGCAACACTTGATGAAGATGTTCAACAACTAAGTGATAATTGGGCGCACGTTAATTTTGAATTAAACGATGATATACAAGAAGAAGCATTTGTAAACCTTATCGAACAAGCGAATAAGTTAACTTCTAGTTATCCTGAAAAAGCAAAAGTGTGGGCGTGGAGTGGTATTATTAAATCAAGCTTTGCAGGTGCTAGTGGCGGTTTAGGGGCATTATCATTTGCTAAAGATGCTAAGAAAGATTTTGAGAAAGCGATAGAGCTCAACCCGAAGGCTTTAGCAGGCTCGGCATTTACGAGTTTAGGTGTGCTATATCATAAAGTACCTGGCTGGCCGATTGCTTTTGGTGATGATGATGACGCAGAAGTGCTGCTAAAAAAAGGTTTGGAAAATAATCCACATGGAAAAATATCAAACTTTTTTTATGGTGAATTTCTATTTGATGAACGTAAATATCATCAAGCAAAGAAACATTTATTAGTGGCTAAACAAGTTCCCTTACGAGTAAACAGTTTATTGGCTGACAAATACAGACAAGCAGAAATTGAACTTCTTTTGGCTCAAGTAGAGAAAAAAATAGCGAAAAGCACTAAACGATAATGATAGAAACTATATTGTCCCTTAATACTGGTATAATATAGTTTAAAATCAAATTGATATATACCCAAGTGGCTTGGGTATAAACAACCCTTCTAGAAGTCATTTGTTATAGGTTAGAAATTAAAAAGATGAGAATTTTACTGGTTGAAGATGACTTACCTCTTGCACAAGCTTTGCAGCAATCATTACGCTATGAAGGCTTTGTCGTTAACCATGTTGAAAATGGTAAGGATGCGTTGACGGCGTTAGCCATTCCTGAACATGATATGGCTATTCTCGATCTGGGATTACCCGATATGGATGGTTTGCAAGTACTGAAAAAGTTAAGAGCGAAAAAGCAATCAACGCCAGTAATTATTCTTACCGCGCGAGATACCATAGAACAACGAGTTCAAGGCTTGGACTTTGGCGCTGATGACTATTTGGTAAAGCCATTTGATATTAATGAATTACTAGCACGTTTGCGAGTTATTGAGCGTCGTTTAGGTACAGCAGATAGCGCAGTTATCAATATTAATGCAGTGAAGTTAGACAGCGCAGCCCATAAAGTGTTTTTAAATGAGCAAGAACTTAATTGCTCTAAAAAAGAATATATGGTGCTGAAAGCCTTGATGGAAAATGCCGGTAGAATTCAATCGCGTGAACAAATCGAGTCACGCTTATATGAGTGGGGTGAAGAAGTTATAAGTAATGCTGTCGAGGTACACGTACATAATCTACGTAAAAAACTACCTGATAAATTTATTCAAACTGTGCGTGGTGTCGGTTACACCATCAGTAAAGGTTAGGGTATAAGCACTTATGTCTATTCGTCGTTATTTAGTACTGATGTTGCTGTCAATTATCACCTTAGTGATATTTGTTTCAGCGATCCAAGGCTATAAAACGAGTATGGATAAGGCTGAAAGCCTATTTGACGATGAATTACGCTCATTAGCACAAGTGATAACCTCGGTTGACTTACCTATTGGCGTGATAGAACAGAAAGCACCAGCCAATTTTTCTTATCAACTCATTGTTGAAAATAAGGTGCTCTCTCGCAGTAATAATGCACCTGCGCGATTAATGAATACATTAACAGAAGGTTTCACTGAGGCTAATTTCTTAGGGAAACGTTGGCGTACATATACAGTACCAATTGAAGATAGGTCAATGCAGGTGGCATGGTTTATTATTGCTCAGCCGATCAAACAGCGCTTTGACCTTGCTGAAGATATTATTCTAGCCGCTGTTACGCCCATTATATTGGTTATGCCGTTGTTAGCTTTAATTATCTCGTTGGCTGTAAGACAGGGGTTGAAACCATTAACTTTTTTAACTCAATCCTTAAAGAACAAAAAGGCACATGATCTTAGCCAACTCGCAACCAGTTCAACTAAAGAGCTTTTGCCGGTTACTGAAACGTTGAATGAGTTATTTCTACGATTATCATTAGCGTTTGAACGAGAGAAACACTTTGCCTCAGATGCCGCTCATGAGTTGAGAACGCCGTTAAGTGTATTGAAAATAAATGTTCATAATTTGCAACAAAGCTACCAAGCAACAAGATCGAAAGTCACTTCAGGCGAAAAAATGCCTTTTGTTGATACATCAGTAAATTACAACTCAATAAATGATGAAAAGAGTGCAATAAACACAGTAACACCAATGCAGGCACTACCATTTAATCAATTAGAGCAAAGTGTTGAACGTATGGCACATGTTGTTGATCAAATATTGACCTTAAATAGAACCAACCCAGAACAAATTTTAGCGGAAAGTGAAGCACTAAATTTACAAACAATATTGCAAGAATGTATTAGTGAGTTATACCCTGATATCGCAGCTAGAGGCCACGATATTGAGCTTGATAGCGAGAAGGTTGAAGTTTTAGGTAATCGTTTTGCTATTGGTATATTATTGAAAAACTTGATTGGAAATGCCGCAAAATATACCCCAAACAATGGCAAGATACTGGTTTCATGTCAGCAAGCAGAAGACAAGGTGATTCTGCGCGTAGAAGATTCTGGTCCCGGCATAGCGCCCGCAGAATATACACGAGTATTTGATCGTTTTTATCGTGTTGGCGGTGATAGTCACCAGTCAAAGGTTTTTGGTTGTGGTTTAGGTTTGTCAATTGTGAAACACATTGTAGAATTACACCAAGCAAAAATTACTTTAAGTACTTCATCTGCTTTATCAGGGCTATGTGTGCAAGTGACATTTTTTATTGAAAAAAATAATATGAATAAAATCAGTGGTAAAGCTGTTCGTAAAGTGGGGGAAGCCCATGATTAGCCATTATTCTATGCCGTTTATACGCTTTGTTGTGGCAGCGCTAACGTTAATGTCTTTTTTGACTATCGCCAAACGACCTGAATTTCAAATTGAATTAAAAAATCATTTATTCTTTCCTTCAGAAATTGAAATCCCTGAAAATACGAAAGTTAAATTGATTATTTATAATCGAGACCAAACGCCAGAAGAGTTTGATAGTTTCGACCTTAATCGTGAAAAAGTTATTTTTCCTGAAAAAAAATCCGTTATATTTATTGGCCCCTTACCTCAAGGCCGATATGAATTTTTCGGTGAGTTTAATCCTAATAGTGCAAAAGGTGCGATTCTTGTTACTCCACAAGTGCCTCCTCAGGTTAGTTTACATGACATTGATAACAGAGAATTTAACGAAATAGGTAGCACAATCGCATTTCAACAAAATAACTTAACAGAGTCAGGAGTTGTTTATGTTGATTAATACCGTGATCCTATTTTTAAGAGATGCGTTGCCTGTGTTTGTGGTGATGGCTATCTTGTTGTCTTTATTACAACAACAAAGCATTAAGGCCAATTGGGTCTATATATCCGGCTTATTAGGCATGTTACTTAGCTTTGCACTATTAATGGCAACTGATGTTATTGCTCATGCCATTGATGATACCGGACGGGAATGGTTTTATGCTTCACTGTATTTTGGCTGTTATTGTCTTGTGTTAGTGTTGCTTAGCCATCTTGCTGTTGGAAATATTATAAATTTTTCAGCACGATCAAAAACTATTACTCGTTATAGCGCGATTACGTTAGTTGCCGTTATTATAATGCTAAATGGCGCCAATTTTCTTATTTACTTCACTGGTTTTTGGCATAAAAATAATGCCTCGAATGTATTATCTACTGGTGTTGTACTTGGCGTAGGAATTTGCACCAGTATTGCAATATTACTCTATTTTATGATGGAAGCTGTTCAGCATTATTACCGATTGATTCGGGAGACACTTTTAGTTTTTTTTAGTGCCGGACTGCTTATGCAATCGACTAACTTATTGTTACAGATAGACGAATTGCCTATCGGCAACATTTTATGGGATTCAAATAATATTGTGTTAGAAAACTCAGAAGTAGGTTATTTACTAACGGTATTTTTTGGTTACGACGCTACGCCAACCTTAATACAACTATTGCTTTATGCTACGGCTATTGTTGCTGCTTTCACAATAATTTTTATTCGTTCTAATTCTGCGCTAAGAAATGGGAATAGGACACTTAAGGAGGTGGCACTATGATTTACCGTAAAGCTGTAAAGTCAGCGGTGCTGTCAATGGTAAGTTTAATTTTGCTACTTTCACTACTGATAACTAGTAACAAAGCTAATGCTGATGGTGTTGTTGTTGATAAGGTTTACCACCCTTATGTATTACCGAATGAACGTGAATTTGAGTGGCGTTTATTGTCACACCAAAATGATAATGGTAATAGTTTGGGCCAACGTTTAGCTTATGGTCAGTCATTGACAGATAACATTATGGTAGAGGCCTATATAGTTGGCGAACGTGACGGTGATGGCGATTTTGGCTTATCAGCTTATGAAATTGAAACTCGCTGGATGATAACAGAACAAGGCGAATACTGGGCTGATTGGGGCATGTTATTTGAAGTTGAAAAAGAACATAAGCTTGATATTTGGGAAGTAACCACGGGGATTTTATTTGAAAAGGAGTTTGGCCGTACAAGCTTAGCGTTAAACGCCTTTTTAATTTATGAAAGTGGTAGTGATATTAAAAATGAATTTGAAACAGAATTTCGTCTGCAATATCGTTATCGTTGGTTACCGCAAGTACAGCCAGCGATAGAAATTTATACCGGTGAAGATTACACCGGAATAGGGCCCGCATTTATGGGAATTCACCGCTTTGACGGCCAAAAACAGTTGAAATGGGAAGCGGGGTTTATTACGGGCTTAAATGGTGACAGCAAAGATCATATATTGCGTGTAGCAATTGAATATGAGTTTTAATGATTAATATGTTCAGACACATCACCTTTAAACACGTAATGAAACATTTACTTTGGTTAACGTTTTCACTTTCGCTGCTCACCTTTACATTAGGCATCAGCTGGCAACTAAGTAAATCAGCGAATTTCTTTTATGGTTTCTGGTATCAAAGTTTACACATTGATAGCACGATTAAAAAAAATGTTATTAAAAATACCCATGGGAAACGTGACTTTCCGGTGGAAGATGCAGGCTTGCATCACGAAAAATTTGCAGATATTGTTCAAGCTATTCACCAACAAGGGGAAGGGCTGGATCGTATTAGCTACCAAAACTCAGCTGGTCAAATACGTCGTTTGTTAACCAATAGTGAAGTGGTTCATTTGCAAGATGTTGCAAACTTGCTCGATAAGGTCAGTCAGTTCTGGATGAGTAATTTATTGCTGTTATTGTCTTTATTGGTGCTTTATACCTGTAAGCAAGTGTTTAGTCGTTCTAATGCAAGTCATCAGAACGATGGTGCTATGTTTATTGAAAAATCTGCTATTGAATACTCTGCTATAGAAAATACAGTTATAAAAAGTAACCCCACGCAATTTGAACTAATGATGGCTTCAATAACAACAGTACCTTTGGGTAAGCACAAATTAGTTGCTGTGATGATACTGTGCCTGCTTGTTGTGGCGGTGTTATTTTTGTGGAGCTTTACCTCCGTTTTTTATTATTTGCATACGGTAATTTTTCCAGCAGACCATCAATGGTTTTTTTATTACCAAGACTCACTGATGGCCACTATTATGAAAGCACCTGACATATTTTCTGCCATTGCTGCACAACTTTTGGCTGTTGCATTATTATTAACTGTCGGCATTGATGCTATGGTGACTCGCTTTCAACGAAAACCATAATGTTGAAAAGTTAAGTTTGAATAAAACATTATTGCAAATTTTATGAAGCTCTTTATAGATAATAAAGAGCCTTAATAGTCTAGCTAAGTTATTTATTCAAGTTAGTTAACTCATTGATGCGGTCTTGGGTTAGAGTGATATAACACTTCTTAAAAGCCGCCGCAGCGCCAGTACCTGGAGAAATTGATAGGTACTGCCAACGACAATTGTTTTCACGGTAACTAATAAAGTTACGCTGTGAGCGTTTAAACATGTTAAGTGCAGCACGTCGCCCGGTATTAGCGGATAACTCTTCTAAGATAAATGATTGGTTATTTACCCAAGTCTGTAGTTCGCGATCTATATCCAGTTTAATGCCGTCTAAGCATTTTGATACTTCTGGTGTTGTCGTCATGTTCATTTCGCACATTTCGATAGTGTTCTTAGCCAAAACAGGGCTAGATAGCACTAAAGATAGCGGTAAGAAATATTTTATATGAGTTTTTTTAATCATTGCTAGCCATGAGTCTTTATGTAAAAGCGAATACCGAAACTTATGCCGGAAGCACTTTCTTATAGGGTTTAACAGTAACTTTTTTATAAACACCTGCCGCAATATATGGGTCTTGGTCAGCCCAATTTTGTGCGTCAGTTAAACTATCAAATTCGGCGATAATAAGCGAGCCAGTAAATCCTGCGTCACCTGGGTTTTCGCTATCAATAGCAGGGCAAGGGCCAGCAACAATTAAACGACCTTGTGCTTGCAGATCTTTTAATCGAGCTAAATGGTTTTCACGCACACTTAATCGAAGTGCTAAGCTATTTTCTACATCTTCACTATAAACAAGATAAAGCATTTTAATTCCAATATTATTCTTTTATTAAAAACGACGAATGGTACGTGGTCAGTTATTCTTTCTTTTCTTCTTCCGGGTCATCTGGCATGTATTTGTGTAAAGATAATACTGAGCCAATAGCAAAAACAAAGGTTAATGCCGTTAAACCGAACACTTTAAAATTAACCCAGGTCTCTAAGCTAAAGTTAAAAGCAATGTACCAATTAAGTAGACCGCAAGTAGCAAAAAATATTGCCCAAGAAAGGTTAAGTTTATTCCAAATTTCTTCTGGTAAGGTTAGTGCTTCACCTAAGAATTCTTTGATTATGTTTTTGTTAAATAGTTTTTGACTAACAATAAGTGCAATGGCGAAAAAACCCTGAATAATAGTGACCTTCCACTTTAAGAATGTATCGTCGTGTAAATAGATAGTCAGGCCGCCAAAAACAGCAATTAGGCCAAAGAAAACAAGATTTCTTTTGGGTACAGGTTGTTTTTTTATTAAGTAATAAGAAATTTGAATGGCTGAGGCAACAATCAGTGAGCCTGTTGCCCAATAAATATCGGCAAATTTATAGAAAACGAAAAAAATGACTAAAGGGATATATTCTAAAAAAGCATGCATAGGTTCAAGTTCTAAAATTACAATAACTGAATTCTATCCAAAGCCAGGCCATACGCCAAACTATTTAACAATGAAAAGTGTAATAGTTTTTAAAAGCCAGTGTTAGTAAGCCAGCTAATGCTGGCTTTAGATATGTTTAATGCCCTTAATTTGGCCTAAACTTGCTCGTAACCAAATGGGTCATCAATAGAATAAGAAGGCTCTGTAAACCATTTAGCACCAGAGTCCGTCATGTAGAAGTGATCTTCTAAACGCACACCAAACTCATTTGGTAGTACCAGCATAGGCTCATTTGAGAAACACATGCCTTTTGCTAGTGGCGTTCTATCACTGCGCACTAAATACGGCCATTCATGAATGTCTAAACCAATACCATGACCAGTTCTATGCGGACAACCAGGCGTTTCATAATCTGGTCCCATGTTTTGACTTGCTAAGTAACTTCTTGCGGCAACATCTACATCACCACATGGCACACCAATGTTAGCAGCATCGAAAGCAGCTTTTTGCGCTAATTTTTCAACTAACCACATATCACGTTGGCGTTGGTTTGGCTCGCCGTAAACATAAGTACGGGTAATGTCTGAGTTGTAGCCTTCAACCTGACAGCCAGTATCAATTAATACAATATCGTTTTCTTCCAGTACTTTTGGTGATTTAACACCATGTGGGTAAGAAGAGTCTTCACCAAAAAGTACGATACAAAAATATGAGCCAGCAGGAGCGCCCACTGTGCGGTGCGCTTGATCGATAAAGTTAGTCACTTCTTGGGTGGAAATACCAACACGCAAAATGCGAGCAACCGCTTTATGTACTTCAATAGTCATATCTTTTGCTTGTTGCAATAAAGCTATTTCAGCATCAGACTTTATGGCGCGACAGCCTGCGGTTATCGCTTTTGCATCAATTAATTCAAATTCAGGTGCTGCGTTTTTAATACCGTCAGCAACAAAGAAAGCGGTAGACTCGTCTATCGCCACTGTACCTGAATGAATACCGTAATCGTTTAAAGCTTCTTTAAATAGTTGATAAGGACTTTCGTGTTCTTGCCAGCCTTTAATGTCACCTTTAACCGTCATGTATTGACTTAAAGTACTTACCTCAAAGAAAGGGCTGATATACGTTATATCTCCTTCTTTTGGGATAATTGCACCGACCATACGCTCGCTAGCGTACCAACGAGTACCGGTGAAATAAGCGAGGTTGGTACCGGCATTTACATAGGTGGCAGCAATGTCATTTTCAACCATGATGGCTTGCGCTTTGGCAATACGTTGGTTGAATTCAGCCTGACTGATTGCCTGCACGTTTTGAGTCATATTGACTAATTTTTTTAGTTCAACTTCTGCGGTAGAGCCGCCAACACCTATGGTCATATTCGTTCCTTTAAAGTACTTAAAAAGCTAACCTGTATATTTTATACAAAAAAATCGAGAAAGTAAGTGATTAATTCAATTCCGTTGGATTAATTTCTTACCCAAGTAAAAACTTAGTTCGATTACCGTAGCCTAGAATGATAATAAGGAAATTTATCTTATAGCTTGTCGGTCAGATATAAAACTACGTAAGACAAGCCAAATTATTACTAATCATTTACTGTTAAGGATCTTTTTATGCGCGAAAAAGTAGAATTTGTTAGCGGAGAACATAAATTAAGTGGCTTACTTGAAAGTCCTGAGTCGGATGTTAAGTTTTATGCCTTATTCGCTTATTGCTTTGCTTGTGGCAAAGACATTGCCACCGCATCACGTATTAGTCGAGCTACATGGACTCCCCGTTGTCAAGCAATAGCATTTTCTCTAACAAGAAGATCTGACAGCAGCTCTACATTCGGCGTTTAATTAGCTTTGTTACGCTATCGCCCTGATGATTTGCGCTTGAGCAATGCCTCATTCGTTAAACAGTGTTATCAACACTTCCCGATTAAACAGGCTTTCTTACTCTCGGTCTGACCGTGTTATCGTCAATTGCTATTACTGCGACCCGGTGGGGTTAACCGTTTAATTAACCTTTGTACGTCAACTTACTTTACATAATCTACCTGATATTCTTTTTCTGAGTGTAACAGTGCCCAAATTAATCGGGCGTTCTTAGCGGCTAAGGCAACAGTCGCTCGTTTAAACCCTCGTCGCTCAACAAGGTCTTTTACCCATAGACTTGTCCGGTCTGTTTTTTTTACAGTTTGCAATAACGGCTCGTGCGCCATGAATAAGTGAGGTGCGAATATGTTTTTCACCGCGTTTACTAATCCTGCCTAACCGAACAACACCGCCTGTTGAATACTGCCTTGGTACTAAACCTATCCAAGCAGCAAAGGAGCGACTCGTTTCAAAGTGCTTAGCATCATTTACTGTAGCCACAACAGCAATTGCGGTGATTTCACCAATGCCAGGAATACTCATTAAGCGTTTTGCGTCTTTCATTTGATTGGCTAAGGCATAGAGTTTTCTGTCGTATTTTAGGATTTCATCGTTCAAGCCTCTAATGCTTTGCCACAGGTCATTTAGTAATTCCCTTGCAAGGAAAGGTAAGTTATTTTCTGCATCTTCGAGAATGCCGCTAATAGCTTTTTGTGCAGGGTAACGGCCTTTGGGCATGATAATACCAAATTCAGATAATAAGCCTCGTAATGGATTGATACGTGCGGTTTTATCTTTGATTGCGCCTTGCCTGATGCGATGTGAACACAACACGGCTTGTTGCTCTTCACTTTTTATACTGACAAAACGTGTCTTTGGTCTTGTGGCTGCTTCACAAATGGCTTCTGCATCGTTGGCATCATTTTTCTCGTTTTGTCGATACGGGATAACGAATTTAGAAGCCATGATACGGACCTCATGACCGAGTTCAGTAAATTCTCTTGCCCAGTAATGTGCTCCAGAGCACGCTTCTATTCCTATTATGCAAGGCGGCAACTTAGCAACCTCAGCTAACAGTTTGTTTCTTTTGACAGTTTTACGTAATTTACACTTGTCATGCTCGTTAATTCCGTGAATACTAAAAACTAACTTGGCTAAATCGATGCCAACGACTTTAATTAAGGACATATGGACTCTCCTCATTTGAAGCTTCTTATCAACTTCACTATGGCACATTCGCTAGCGATGGATGCCGAGTGAGGAGTCCATATCATTCGTTATATTGTTCAAAGAGCGCGGTTAACATCCATACTTTTGTGTAATATTCTTACAATCAAAATTTGTTTTTTTTTGTGCTCTTTGTAATAAATTATGTGACTACCTTGAGGGCGTTTTCGATAACCTTCTCTAATATAATCACAAGTAACTCCTAGCATCGGTTCATCTGCAAGTTGATGGAAAGTATTATCTAATAGTTTTAAATAATCATTTCTTTGTGCTGTTCCCCAAGTTAATTGAGTATATTTGGCTATCTTAATTAAATCGTTTTTGGCTTTACCCGATAATTCGAATTTCGACATTAGTGGTTATCTTTGTCCAGCTCTGAAATCAATGAATCATACGAGTATTCTACAACGCCACTGTTTTCACCTTCAACAAGCATATTGCGTAAATTTATTATCTTTGTTTCCTGATCTTCCAAGGCTCTTAAACCAGCACGTATTACTTCACTGGCTGAACCATAACGACCTGAATTAAGTTGCTGATTTATAAATTGATCAAAATGTTCACCTAATGTTACGCTTGTATTTTTAGCCATAATGTAATCTCTTTAATACCAATATATATTGAATTATGGTATAAAAAATATAACAAGGCAATTAAACGGACAAAAGAACAATTGGCTTTTTGCTCGTGCCTCGTTAATTTTAGCCAACAGTTTTAAGCCGCTTATTGAGGCGTTAGGTATACAGGGAAAGTTTGGTGCATAAATCAATATATACAGTCGTAGGTGCAGCCAGTGTTTGGATGTTTTTCATTTTCCTCGCTTATATTTCTCTTTATATTCAATCTCCTGCCACTGAATTACTTGTTGATTATGATGTATTTCCAGTAGAGTACAGTGTTTACACTATTGCATATTTGACCGACTGCTTGAGTGTGCTAACTTTTGTTTTAGTTATGCTTTATAGCTTGAGTTTTATTTGCAAAACTAGTGTTAAAAGTATTGCTGTATATTTTGTTTTGGGTTTTGTTCTCGGTTGTGCCATTTGGCAATATGAATTAATTATTACTGTTTCAGCAGTTATTCAAATTATTACAGCAATTTTAGTTGGGGTTTACTTTTACAAGGCTTCAGCAAAGTATACCTAACAAGAAATTAAACGAGGACAATGATCCTCCCCCGATAAAATGTGTCCGTTTTATTGGGGGAAGATCACAAATAACAGTTGGCTGGTTCCGCTTCGCTAGTATTTTAGCCAACTGTAATTTTCCGCTTATTGCGACATTATAAGTTTTACAAGGATCGTGTACATTGAAAATTTCACAGTCAATTATTTTAATTAGTCTATGCAGTCTTTTAGCTTTTACACCAATAAGTATAGCTAATCAGCAGGCTAAGGCTTCTAATAAAAAACTACCACTACAAGTCAGAGAAAATCTAAGTTTAACTGTGATGGCAGGCAGCATTGCTCTCAAATGAAATCTTATGCTGAGGCTAAGTATTTTATTAATCATTGCCCTAACACTAAAATGGATGGTGATAACGATGGGATCCCATGTGAAAGGCAGTTTAAAAAAAATAGGTAACCATAAGCGTATAACTGACTGTCCAAGTGGGAGAAATAACAGTTGTTTTTTGCTCCTTTGTTACTAATTTTAGCTTGTTATCAGTAAGTTATCCACTTTAAGTTTTTGATGGAAATATTTATTTCGATATTGTTAATCTTTGTGATTTCTTTGGCGCATTGTGAAGAGTTATTTGAGCAAACAATGTTAAAACTTGATACTGGGCTATTTGATTCGATTAATAAATGAAAAGCGAGAAAGAGTTAAAGAAGCATGAGTCTTTCTATGACCGAAACCTTGAATTTTATCATGATCAAGTTGGAGCAACTTGGAACCGAAAAGCAGTAATTGATTCTATTCGCGTGGTTCTTTTCGCGGTACAGTCTGCGGTAATTTACGACGAGAGTTAATAGTTGACTCTTTTAAGCTTCGTCCTATTAAAGATTTTGGGGCAATCACACAAGGTAGTCATCAATTTTGTGATACAAAAACTAATTTGTGTCACGTTAGCTCAGAGTTCACATTTGTTTGGGAAAATTGAAATGATACGTGAGTTGTTACAAGGTTATTAGTGTTGCTCATGTCGTCAATAAGTAAATGCCGAACAAAGAATTTACTTCAGACAAAAATACAGTTGACTATTTACTTCCACTTCGCTTATTTTAGCCACCAATTTTTGCCTCTTAACGAGGCTTTTGTTCACGCATGAAATTTTAATTGGTGATTGATGTTAAATTTTTTTAGAATTGCGAGTTTAGTGGAAGGGTTGTCTTTTCTTCTCATACTATCTGTCTCATTCAATATTATTAGTCGAGAGTTTGTATACGTACTTGGTATGGGACATGGTATTTTATTTATCATGTATTTTTTACTTTCTTTTCTGGCTTCACATAAACAAGGTTGGTCGGTAGTTGTTTGGCTATTTGTATTCATCGCTGCCTTTATTCCTTTTGCTTTTATACCTGTTGAATTGTTTTTAAAAAAAGAACTACAAAAAAGTACAATAAGCACATAATGGGCTGTTCAAGAGTGAGGCTTTATTGTTTTCGTTCTTCAGCCTTCTAATCGACAATTTAACGCCTTTTAACTAGGTCTTTATTGTCATTTATTCTCGTAAACAAAGGTGTGTAATTTTACATGATTCAATACATTGTAATAGCGACACTATTAACTGGCTCTATTGGGTTAATGCTATTTGTTATAGGTTCAATTTTTAGTGCTGTTGTGGCTTTAGGTAATAAGCAGCATTTATTTGGTTGGTCTATTATTCTATTCTTACCTATTTCATTGATTTACTGTGCAAAACATTGGGATATAGCGTCATATTCGGGGAAAATGGTTTACTCCGGTGCAGGGTTGCTAAGCCTAACTGCCATAATATTGAAAATTGGTGGTGTAATATAGTTAGCCTCGTATTCAAACACTCTATAATTAGAAATATAGTGGTTTGAATCGAATGAATTTTCGGCTGTAGCTAGCGCTTTAATTGGTAACGCCAATAGGAAGAGTTTACTATATGGCCCTTGTCACTCATCATTGATAATTTAACGCGGAACACACATGAATTTAGAACAAGCTTTATTGGAAATAGGTAATGCACATGGCAATGAACTACCTATTGTAGCGATTGAAGAGCTTAAAACGAATTGGTCGGAATTTTATCCTGAATTAGAACGGATTACCGATCAATTTATCGCCGATGATAGCTCGCTAACCGATGAGCAAAATGCCATTTTATTTTTTGGCACCTTATTGTTAGCGGAATTAAAATATACGCCAGCTTTGTCAAAATGTTTACAGCTGTTTTCGCGAACAGACACCTATTTAACACCTATTGAAGGTGTATTTGGTGATGCACTGACTGAGTTAACACCTAGCTTGTTTTATAATGTTGCAGATGGCAATACACAAACATTATCTGACTATATTGTTGATGGTCATCAAGCAATATATTGCAAAGCGTCTGCTATTGAAGCGGTATTTGCCCAATACGAAGTGAGTGTTATTGATAAAGCCGAGTTAGTTTCACATGTAACACGCTGGTTAGCAGCATTTTTAGCATTGCCGAGTTCAATTAATAGTTTTTTACTTAGTGCATTGGCTGATTCTTGTATTGCCTATCAACTTGATGATTTTAAAGCTCAATTCGTTGGTTTATGTGATAAAGGTTTATTGGATGAAGAACGCTTTAAGAAAGATGAAGTAAAAGCCTGGGATAGTGCTAATACAGTTAAGTTGATTGAATTGGGTACTATTCAAACTGAATTTAATCTAATTGCAACCTTAAAATCTTGGGCTGCAGATGAAAGCTTCGATAATATGCAAGGTGAAGGCGATGTATTTGATTCGTTAATGGGCGAGGGCGGTTTATTGTCTAATATTCTGTACGATGAAAAAACTATTTTAGAGAACAGTGTGCCGGTAAGTTCATTGCCAACTGTTGGTCGCAATGATCCTTGTTCATGTGGTAGTGGTAAAAAATATAAGAAGTGTTGTTTGCAGTAAGTTTGCAAACTGAAATAGCCCTTTGAGCTTTTATCTTGAGGCATAGTTAATATATGCCTCAAGATGTTAGTAACCACCTTATGATGCTAAGTGTTGAGCTAGCTAACCTCTAACTTTCTAAACCGTTGTCTTACAGCAACAACCCAATGCGAAACAATAAATAAAAATGAAAATATTTTTGCTTACTCATGAGCGTGAAATGCGTAGAGCTACTAATACTGGTGCTATTGCGATAGAAAATGCTCATAATATTGTTGAACGTATTCTTTGGGAAAGGCTAAGCCCTAATAAAGAGCTTATTCAACTAATAGAAACTAATCAGGCGGCATTATTATATTCGACGAGAGAGTTGTCAGCGACGGAGCCAACAGCAAAGCAACATGCTGAATCACCTGAGTTATCACCAACTGTATCAAAGGTCGTTTCGAATGTTATTGCAAAGGTAAAAATTGAAGAATATGAAAATATAATCATTATTGATAGCACCTGGCAGGAAGCACAAAAAATATTCAACCAGAGCGCTTATTTAAAAGCTGCGTCACAATTTACTTTGAATGCGACAAATAGTTCTTCATACAAACTAAGAGCCAATCAACCTAAAGGTGGGTTGTGCACCATCGAATGTATAATCGAAGTATTAAGGCTTAAAGGGCAAGATAAAATAGCAGCAGAGCTATTATTAAAGTTTGAGCAATTTAACGGCTAAATTAATTAGTTATTAATATGGCTGTTATTTTTTACTCTCGTTTTTTAGCTTAGGCAAATGTTATCTATTATAAGTTTTCGAGACTTGTTAAATATGACATGACACCTCAAGTTCATTGTTGCTATTGGCATTTTATTCATAAATGCTTCTTTTGTCAGAAACACCTGCTAATTAATCGCTTTAAACAACTGAATTCTATCCTATACTTTATTGTATATATGAAATATATAATCACTATAAGAGGATTTATGCTAAATATTAAACATAACCTGTGTGCTATAGATAGAATAATAAGAGGGATAATTGCCGTTGCCTTAATTGTTTATGTTGTAGTGTTTTTTGATCAAATTGGCGACATGTTATTACAAATTTCTATTTTAATTTTTGCCTTAATGAATTTAATCTCCTTCGTCTTAGGATGGTGCCCTGTATACAATATTGCGAATATAAACACTTGCAAAAAAGGTTAAATATTAAAGTATATGACTAATACTGATTTGTCTTTAGCTTTAAGAAAACGTGTACTTTATAGTTCAATCGGATTAGCTATTGTTGTATCCGCTATTTTCATTAGTGTTGCATTCAACTTGTCACGTGACCTTGGGCAATCTTTAGAGCTTGAGCATAGTAATAAAATGCTTTTACAACTGACTAAAAGTATTAAGGCAATTGTTTCTACTGCTGATCTTAATGAATTGTCGTTGAATGAAAGTGTAAAAACCGAGCTAATAGCACTTCTAGATAAAGATGTGATCGGGTTTGAAATATGGGTTAACAATAAACATTTTAAATTAAGAAACTCCTCTTTTTACGCTCAAGATGAGGGTATTGCGACTGCAATCAACACTAAGCAATCTAGCTATGATTTCATCGAAAATGAAGCCGAGATGTTAATTTGGGTTTATGAAAACTCACCTCTTGATGACCTATCAATATTAATGGTAACTAAAACGCATGCATTAGATAAAGCAATAAGTTACGTTTCAAATAGGCTTTTCATTACTGCTTTTTTAACATTTTGGCTAACTGTTTGGGTCGCATTATTTATTTCAGCGTTGATCAGTAAACGATTTGAGCAAAGTAATGATCGGCTTAAATATCTGGCCAGTCACGATATGCTAACGGGCTTGCCTAATCGGACCTACTTATATGATTATGCACTGTCATACTTCACTCCTGAAAACGTAAAAAAACATCAAGATTTAGATACCTTGTTTGCCATTTATATTATTGACCTAGATAAATTTAAGGACATCAATGACACTATGGGTCATTTGGTGGGGGACGAACTTTTAAAAGCGATATCAAGACGTTTACGAAACTTGAAGGAAAAAAATTCACAAGTAATGCGTTATGGCGGTGATGAGTTTGTTGTCTGGTGTGATGATTTAAATGAAAGCGACGCTATTTCATTAGCTGAAGATATTGTTTTATTATGTCGCCAGCCCATTAAAGTGAGTAATTACGTTTTTGAAACTAGCGTTAGTGTAGGTGTTGCCTATTATCCGGCAAGTGGTCAACAGCTTGATGATATTCTGAAGAATGCAGATATTGCCATGTACCAAGCAAAAAAACATCGACTTGGTTATCAAGTATTTCAACAAGAATTGTTTACTCGTTCTGAATTCAGAATAAGCCTACGCGGGCAGCTTAATGCTGCTCTTGAAAAGCGTCAATTCGTTTTACATTATCAACCTAAAGTGCAACTGCCAGAGAATAATATTGTTGGTGTAGAGGCACTTGTGCGCTGGTTACATCCTAAAGAGGGCATGTTAATGCCCAATATGTTTATAGATATTGTTGAACAAAGCATGTTTGTGCATGAGTTTACACGGTACGTATTGTTGCAAGCTATCATGCAATGTCGTGAATGGTTAGACAACGGCATAGAATTATCGATAGCGGTAAATATCTCACCTTACAACTTAATGGATCCAGAACTCGTCAGCTACCTATCTGATTTATTAAAACACTACCAAGTTCCAGCAGAACTTATTGAAATTGAACTTACCGAAAATGCCAGCATGGTAAACATTGATAAAACACGTGAGGTTTTTTCACAACTAAATAAATTGGGTGTGAAATTGTCAATTGATGATTTTGGAACCGGCATGAGTTCGTTAGCTTATATTAAACATTTAGACGTGGATTATATTAAGATTGATCGATCATTCACTATTGATGTTGTGACAGACAGCAGAGATGAAGCTGTGATTTCAAGCTTGCTAGTACTATGTCAAAAGTTAAATAAATTAACCATTGTTGAAGGTGTAGAAACAATTGAGCAAGCGAATAAATTGGCTAGTTTAGGTTGTACCTTAGCTCAAGGTTATTTGTATAGTAAGCCGCTATCGGCAGAAGAAATCACTCATTTATTAAGTAAGCGCAAAGCTGAAACTGATAATAAAATTATAAATATTAAAAAATTTAATTAACAACCTGTCCCTGATAAATAGTGGCTTTTGTTCATATATGCGCAGTACTACATATCAAGCCCAACAATATGTTCAGCTAAAAAGTCTAAGAAAACGCGAGTTTTTGGTGAAACTAAATCTCGCTTTAAATAAATGGCGTAGGTGGCACTGAGCTCTTCATAAGGGCTGAAAGTATGCTCAGGCATAACTTGGATTATTGAACCTTTGGCTAATTCGTTTTTAATTGCCCAATAGGGCATTAAGGCTAGCCCAGTATCATTTAATACTAGCTGCTTTTGACCATTTACTGAGTTAACCGAGATCGCTTTGTTAATGGTGAGTTTTGTTCTCTCATCAGCCATTAAATACCAATCTTTCCAGCGTGAATATCCATATCGAATACATTGATGATCAACTAATTCAGTAGGGCTATTAGGCGTACCTTTGCTTGCTAGGTAGTTTGGGCTAGCGCACAATAAAAAGTTATTAAAAGCTAATCGTCTCGCAATCATGGTTGAATCAGGTAATCGGCCGCTACGAATGGCAACATCAATATTTTCTTCAACAAGATCAACTACCCGCTCGGTTAGCTCAAGCTTTATATCAATATCAGGATATTGCGACATAAACTGAGCGACAAGCGGTAGCACAACGCTTTCGCCAAATCCTACGGTCATGCTTATTTTCAGCTTACCACGTGGCTTTTCCTGTAAATCATTAACGACTCTTTTAGCTTCGTCAAACTCTGAAACAATGCGCTGAGAAAAGTCATAGTATTTATATCCTGCTTCCGTTAACCCAGTGTTCCTCGTGGTTTTATTTAACAGGCGAACACCAAGCTCTTGTTCAAGAACGGCTAACTGCCGAGAAATTGAGGAGGGCTGGACATCAAATATTCTACTAGCCTCAGAAATACTGCCCGTTTCTACCACGCAATTAAAGTACAGTAATCGATTCAATGAACTCATTATTATTCCTATTTAGCCTTGTTGTTTTCCAAACTTATAACTGTATTAGTTTAACTTGTTTTGCTAAAAAGACAAAGGTGATTTGTTGTTTGGGTTATTGGTTGCTTTATTTGCATAAATTAAAATAGCCCTACTGAAACAAACTATTAAATTAACCGACAAATAAAGAGTAAATACGATGAAAGCAATGATCATTAAAGAAATTGGCAGCACCGACGTATTCCAACAGGTAGAGAAAGCAATGCCTGTTGTCAAATCTGGCCATATGGTAGTTGAAGTAAAGGCAACCAGTGTTAACCCAATTGATACTATGCTGCGCTCAGTTGAGTTGCCTTGGTCAAATAATCTACCTGAGATACTACACGGTGATGTTGCCGGTATTGTTAGTGAGGTAGGTGAAGGTGTAACTGATTTTAATATCGGCGATGAAGTTTACGGTATGGCGGGTGGAATTAACGGTGTTGATGGTGCTTTGGCTGAGTATATGTTGGTTGACGCACGATTAATGGCGAAAAAACCGAAAACATTAACCATGAAACAAGCGGCAGCGCTGCCGTTAGTTGCCATTACTTCGTATGAAGCACTTGTTGAAAAAATGGATGTTCAAGTGGGTGATAATGTACTTATTCATGGCACTACTGGCGGCGTTGGTCATATTGCAGTGCAGCTAGCAAAAGTGTTGGGGGCAAATGTCACATCAACTTACTCACCAGTTACTGAAGCATTAGCTAAAACCGTTGGTGCGGATAATTTAGTGGATTACACTGCAGAGCCTGTTTCAGACTACGTAAAAACTTATACTAACGGCGTTGGCTTTGACAAAGTTTTTGATCCAGTTGCCGGTGATAACATACAAAAATCATTTGAAGCGGCGAAGTTTAATGGTCATGTAGCAACAACACTGCCAATTGCGGATCCACTGCAAGTGGCGCTTAAAAGCTTGTCTTTTCACAGCGTGTTAATGCTTATTCCATTGTGTCACGGTATTAACCATTCATCACACGGCCGTATTCTAACTGAAATTGCAGAGCTTGTTGATGCTGGTAAAATCACGCCGATTATTGATGAAAGTAATTTCTCAATATGGGAAGTGGCTAAAGCGCATGACTTGCTTTCATCAGGTAAAGCTGTGGGTAAAATTACCTTAACGGTTTAAGTTTATAGCTTACAGGCGCTGATGAATTGTTAGCGCCTGTTATTTAACAACTTATTGTAAAAATTGTAAAAATTTACATTTATAATATGGCTTTACGATTAAATCTGCAATTTGAGTAAATAGCATCATGCAACGACTAACTGAATCAGCGCCTGATTAGAAGCGATCAATATTGCTGAAAGCACTAAAGTGACTATAGCTGGAATGGCGTCTCTAAATGTATCGAACTTAAGGTGAAAATAAATTGCCCCTAATGATGTCATTGCTAAGCTTAGTGCGCCAAAACCCATTAGTATTTCATAATTTAATATTAACGAACTTACTAAAGTTATTACTGCAACCAGCTCTATTATTCCGATTAAAAACATATGCATTCGATTTAATCCGTACTTTTTAAAAAAAGAAAGTTGGGTTTCAAAGATGTATTTTTGCCATGCTAAAATTTTTATTGAGCTAGCGAATGTGAAAAATATTGTGAGTAAAATGGTGATAGTTATCATGTAAATGCTCCTGCTTATTGGGTTAACAGCATTAAACCATTCCGAATTAATCAAATAAATGCTAACTTTGTCGTAACTGGTATTCCCATTTGGAATGGTTATGGATAAATTTGAGTGCATAAAATTATTTAATCAAGTAGTGAGGCTCGGTAGTTTTACTGCTACAGCGCATGAATTAAATATGACACAAGGTGCTGTGAGTAAAAAAATTGCATGGTTGGAAAATACGATAGGTTTTACACTTTTTCATCGCAACTCGCGCAGAATTACCTTAACAAGTGCGGGTGAGCAGTATTTCAGTCATAGTCGCGATTTAATTGAACAAATGACAATTACTGAGCAACGACTAAAAAAAGAGTTAAGCCAAGCAATTGGTGAATTAAAAATATCGGCGCCGTCAGCATTTGCGACACAAAGACTCGCTATTCCCATTCGTGATTTTCTTCACTTAAACCCTAAGATTTCAATTAATATTTCGGTAAATGATAAACAAGTTGACCTATACAATGATGATATAGATATCGCAATAAGAGCATCCTATCTTAAAGACTCAGGACTGAAAGCTAAAAAGTTGCTTGATCATGAGCTTTGCTATTTTGCTGCTCCTGAATATCTTGAGCAAAAAGGAACTCCTTTACACCCTAGTGAAATAATACAGCACCAATGTATAACGTACTCTTTGAGTAACCCATCGAATGTTTGGTATTTCAATAAAGAAAAATATGCACTTCGTGAGGTGATCTCTAGCGACAGTCCAGAAATGATTGTTAAAATGGCAGTACTAGGATTAGGTATAGCAGCAATGCCTAAATGGATGATTGAAAAATATATCAAGACAAATGAGCTTATAGAAATATTTGAAAGTGAAGAAAAACCGTCATTGCCTATGTATGCAGTATATAAAAACGCAGACTATTTGCCCTTTAGAATAAGAGCCTTTATTGATTTTCTGGCGAATTATTTCTCAAATAACAGAGCAACATAAAGCATAGCCTTATTGAGACTTCCTGATTTGATTAAAATCCATCAACGCAATATCTATTAAGGTTTTAATTGTTGTATGTTGATGAGAAAGGGCGGTGATGTTATCTTTTTTCTAGCTTTATACGAATAGAGGTATGCATTGATGACAGATGTTGGCACCCTTATTGAGCAACTTTATAAAACAGAATCTGCAAAGTTACTCGCGGTATTAACTCGCATTTTTGGCATACATAATTTTGATTTAGCAGAAGATGTGCTGCAAGACGCTTTTAGCAAAGCCATGATTGATTGGCAACAGCGTCAAGTGCCTGAAAACCCTGCCGCATGGTTGATGACGACAGCTAAGAACCAAGCACTTGATAAAATAAGAGCGAATAAAACTAAAGTAAAATTCTCGCAAGACTTAACTCAATACTTAGACAGTGAGTGGACGCTGGCGTTTACTATTGAACAAGAGTTTACAACACCAAAAATAAAAGACGATCAACTTAGGATGATTTTCATTTGTTGTCATGAAAGTATCAAAGCAGAAAATAGCATTGTATTTATTTTAAAGACGTTATGTGGCTTTAGCATTCGTGCTATTGCAAGAGCGCTATTATTAACTGAATCAACCGTTAAAAAAAGGCTATTAAGAACACGCGAAAAGTTAAAACAGCTAAGTTTTGAATTACCCTGCGATGACGAACTCAATGCTGCTATGGATACGGTACACACGGTATTGTATTTACTTTTCAATGAAGGTTTTTATAGTTCAGATGCTAAAAAGCCAATCAATGTAGAATTTTGCCAAGAAGCTATTGCGCTGGTTAAGATGCTAATAGATGAACCTAAAATTGCTAATCAAGATACCTTAGGTCTATTTGCCTTAATGCATTTTAATATTGCACGTATTAATGCTCGAGTTGATAAACAAGGTTTTAATATTCCGTTAGATTTACAAGACCGAAACCTATGGCAACGAGGCTATATTAATACCGGTGATCATGTTTTAAAAATGTGTACTAGGGCGAGTATTTCGCCGGGTCGGTTTTATTTTGAGGCGTTAATTGCTCAGCAGCACTGTGCGGCAGAAACATTTGCAGAAACTAATTGGTCATTAATTGTTGGTTATTATGATAACTACATCAAAATAACTAATTCACCTGTAGCTAAACTAAATCACGCGATAGCATTGGGACATACGGGAAAGCTGCGTGAAGCAATAAATAGTGTTGAATTATTGCAAAGTAATAAAGCACTAGCGAACTCACATATGCCACTTGCTATTTTAGCGTATTTAAATGCTAAAGCCGGTAACGAAAAACTTGCCTATCAACAAGCGCATAATGCTATAGAAATTGGCGGCACTGAGCATGAACATCGATTAATGATGCAGCAGCTTCAGCGCCTACTTAACTAAAAAATAGCTAATAAGTATCTAACATGTAATTAAAAAAATTTAATCAATGCACATTACAGCCCGAACCTCTACAGTAATGTTTGGGTAGTTAAAAATAGGGCATTCTTTGGCGATAGCAGTGGCTTCATCAATATCTGATGCTTTTATTATTGAATAGCCCGTTACCAATTCTTTTAATTCGATAGAAGATAAGTCTGTCACTATACCATCTTGGCTAATGCTATTACCGGTATAAGCTAGTGGCGAGCCACCAGAAACTAACTGCTGCTTTTGTTCTAGCATGCCCATCCATGCTCCCCATTTTTCCATGCTAGCGGCCATTTCTTCTTTAGAGGTATTTTCCATCCATTTAGGATCGCCGCCTTTGTAAATTAACATAAAATCATTCATAACATTTCCTTTATATTTTAAGTACCAATAACTTCTTTACCGGTATCTATATATAACGTATCAGTGTTGAAAAAGGAGACAGATTGTAAATTTTATTTTAAAACGAATGTTTTTGGCTTCAGCAAATAAGATTACTGAATAACCTTCACAATCACAGTATAATTACGGCAATAGCGCTAAAAATATTTTATTAAAGGTAGTTAACACTTCGTATGGCAGAGCAAAGACATTATTCAGAATTAACCGTTACGACCCCTCCAGTAACTGAAAGTATCTCATTAGATTTTGTAAAAGAGCGGGCAAGTGTTAATCATGAAATAGATAAGGCCTCGCCTAAAATTGTGTTAGCGACACTTAACGCAAGATATTTTCACACTAGCTTTGGTTTACGTTATCTTTACGCTAACTTAAAAGAGTTGCAGGAATTTTGTGAAATAAAAGAGTTTATTATTCAAACTCGCGCCATTGATATTGTTGAACAAATTCTAGCTGAAAAGCCTGATATTGTTGGTTTTGGTGTTTACATTTGGAACATAGTTGAAACCACCGATGTCGTTAGTCTGTTAAAAGTGATCGCACCCGAAATCAAAATTGTTTTAGGCGGACCAGAAGTAAGTTATGAAACTGAGCAACAAAGCATTGTTGCCAGTGCAGATTATGTATTAACAGGGCCAGCAGACTTAAGTTTTTATCAACTATGTAAAGACATTATCAACAATACGCCACCTGTTAAAAAAGTGCTTAATTCCAAGCCTGTTGAATTAAAAGAGTTAGCGTCACCTTATCAGTATTATACTGATGAAGATTTACAGCAGCGTTTGCTTTATGTTGAAGCGTCACGCGGTTGCCCATTTAAATGTGAATTTTGCTTATCGTCATTAGATAAAAACTCTGTACCATTTGAAATAGTGTTATTTCTTGAGCAAATGGAAATACTTTATCAGCGTGGGGCAAGAAACTTTAAATTTATCGATAGAACGTTTAATTTAAACATTAATACCACCATGCAAATTATGCAGTTTTTCTTAGACAGAATGACTGACGACCTTTATCTGCATTTTGAAGTGGTGCCAGATCATCTGCCAAGAAAATTAAAAGAGTTGTTAGCGCAGTTTCCTGAAGGCAGCTTACAATTTGAAATTGGCATTCAAACCTTTAACGTTGAAGTGCAAAAGAATATTAGCCGTAAGCAAAATAATGCCAAGTCGAAAGAAAATTTGCTTTGGCTAAGAGATAATACTGCTGCACATATTCATGCTGATCTTATTTTTGGTTTACCAGGCGAAACCTTCGAGACCTTTAAAGACAGTTTTAACCAACTTTATCATTGTCGTCCGCATGAAATTCAAATGGGCATTCTTAAACGTTTGAAAGGTAGCCCGATAATCAGACACACACAAGCATACGATTTACGCTTTAACCCGCTGCCACCGTTTAACATTTTAAGTACTGACAGGGTGAGTTTTGGCACTATGCAGCGTATTAACCGCTTTGCGCGCTATTGGGATATGATTGGTAATTCTGGTCGTTTTAAATACGCATTACCGCATATATTGTCAGATGAGCCTTTTGATGATTTTATGGCGATTACCGAGTGGATTTTTAACAAAACAGGTCAAATTCACAAAATTAATTTAAAGAAATTGTTTGAGTTGATTTCGCAAGCGGTAGAAGCGTTATACCCAGAAAAGCATCAACTGGTTATCGAAAAAATTGCAGTTGATTACGAGGCAGCTAAATTGAAAAGCCTATTCAGTAGTCTCAACCTTTATGCGGTTCCGAAAGTGGAAGCTGTTATTAAAAATAAATCGTTAAAGCGTCAGCAACAGCATATGAGCTAATGGTTATAAGGATTTTCGTTATTCACAAGTGTTAGAAAATAAATTTGTGAATAACGAGGTGATAAAGTTCTGCTGATTTTATTCGGCTAACAACGAGATAAAAAAACTCATCTCAAAAGCTTTTTCTTTTAAGCTTTTAAAACGCCCTGAAGCACCACCGTGGCCAGCGTCCATATCGGTTTTGAATAGTAATAAATTGTCATCAGTTTTAAATTCACGCATTTTAGCTACCCATTTCATTGGCTCAAAATACTGTACTTGTGAATCGTGTAACCCGGTGGTAACCAAAATATTTGGGTAGGCTTGAGCACTGACATTATCGTATGGCGAATAGGCTAAAATATCATAATAAGCTTGGGTATCGTTCGGGTTTCCCCATTCGTCATATTCATTAGTGGTTAACGGTATAGTTTCATCAAGCATAGTAGTTAATACATCTACAAATGGTACATGCGCGCCAATGCCCACATATAGCTCTGGTGCTTGGTTTACCACTGCGCCCATCAGTAAGCCGCCAGCACTGCCACCAGTGGCAAATATTTTATCTTTAGCGCCGTAACCTTGCTCGATTAACGCTTTAGTCACGTCGATAAAGTCGTTAAAGGTATTTTGTTTGTGCGCCATTTTGCCTGTGTCGTACCAATGTCTTCCCAACATTTCAGAGCCACGAACATGAGCAATAACGTAAACAAAACCGCGGTCGAGTAAGCTTAAGGTTTCACTAGAAAAATTAGGGTCTATGGTAACGCCGTAAGCACCATAACCGTATTGAAGTAGGGGATTAGTACCATCTTTTTTAAAGCTATCGCTTTGATAAACAAGTGATACAGGAACTTCTACACCATCACGAGCGGTAATAAATAAACGCTCTGATTGATAATCATCTTTGTTAAAATCACCTAATACTTTTTGTTGTTTAAGTAACTTTCGCTCACCCGTTGCTAAGTCAAACTCAAATAAAGAGCCTGGAGTTGTTAAACTTGAATAATATAGTCGTGCAACAGTGCTTGATGGCTCTGGGTTATCGCCAAGGCAGGCGAAGTAACACGGGTCATCAAAACATAATGGGTATTGCTGACCCGCATTTTCACCAGCAGTGGTATGAACAATAAAACGTATTTGGCCATTTTCTCGTTCGGTAACCACAATAAAATGATTAAATAATTCAATACCTTCAATTAGCACATCTTTTCGGTGTGGAATAACTTCTTGCCAGCTACTGATATCGTTGATTTGGTCAACGGCAGCTTTCATCAATTTAAAGTTTTTAGCTTGGTAGTTGCTAACAATATAGAAGTACTCGCCCATTTTGTCTGCATGATATTCGTGTTGCTCTAGATAAGGCAATAACTCAATAAACTGGCCATTAGGATCATCAGCATTGAGCGCGAAATAATGCGTTGATTCGGTAGCATGCAAACAAATATAAATTTGAGAGTCATCTCGGCTTTTGTCTAAACTGAGATAAAAGCTGTGATCGTCTTCTTCATACACTAAAACATCATCAGTTTGTGGTGTGCCTAGCTTATGACGATAAACTTGTGTGCCTAATAGGGTTTCAAGATCTTTCTTTACGTAATATACGGTTGCATTGTCGTTAGCCCAAACAATTTGTCCTTCAGTCTCAACAAGAACATCGGCTAAATAAGTATTTGTTGAGTTGGAAAGCTGGCTTAAATTTTTAAAGTAGATGGTGTATATACGGCGGCTGTCAGTGTCTTCAGATATTGACATGATGTGATCATTGGGGCTTATCGATAAATCACCTAATTCATAAAATTCATGGTCTTTCGCGCGCTCATTAACATCTAATAGCAGGGCTTTATTTTCACCAGAAAAGCTTGTTGCTCGATAATAATTTGAAAACTCTTGTTCGCCACTTATTTCGCTGTGGTACCAGTATTTTCCATCTTTTGCAGACACAGAATTATCGTCTTTGACGATTCTGTTTTTGAGCTCATTGAAAAGCTGTTCTTGCAACGGCTTTTGCTCGGCTAACATTGCATCAGCATAGTCATTCTCTTCATTGAGGTGCGCCAGTACTTTTTCATCACTACGTTGGTCATCACGCATCCAATAATAATTATCCACTCGTTGATGATTGTGTTTTGTCATTTTATGTGGAATTTTTTTAGCGATTGGTGCGGTATTATTCTTGTTTGATTGGTGAAAAGACGTAGGCACTAAGTGCTCCTGTGTAAATAATATTAAATTAATAACGAAGGATAAATTTTGATGAGCAAGTTTATCGCTCTTTTAATATATAGGTTAGTTATTTGTGTTAAAAACTTAGCTTAAATATGAACGAGCAGTTTTCATTACAGACAAATATACAAGTCATTTGTATTTAGCAATTACGTAGGCTGTTAATTTTAATTAGATGCTTTTATTAGTGAATATGCACTGTTTTAATATACAGTTCACTATTAAATCCGCATTTATCGTAGAAAGATGGATTAAATCTACCTTTCCACATAAGTAGTATGAGTATAAAAGTAGTAACTATTTGAGTATTATAGATAAGCTATGTATATTGCAATGAATAAATAAACATTAGTTGGTTAGTGTTCCTTGGAGAAAGTGGGATCTGATCTGTCTAATAAGCTGTTAGGGCTATATGAAATATCTGAGTTTAATTGCACTATTATGTACTTTTTCTTCCTATGGAATTGGTCCAAAACAATTCGATATTAAGGATTTTTTTTCGGATGCAAAATTCATAGGTACTGGAGTTGTGATTTCAGGCTTTTCTTTACCCAAAACCTCTCCAGAAGAGTCTTGTGGGGCAACTTTTGAAGTATTGGTTGTAACACCTATTTTGGGAGCTAAAAAGGGCGAAATTGTTAAATTACATCATATTATGGATAATCGTTTCTCATCTCTCGCAATTGGAAGTAAATATTTTATTTATGCAGAAGATAAATCTACTCATAAATTTATAAACTTAGGTGATGAAATTGATATATCTCTAAATGATCCCATACCTAATTCATGTCACTCTAAAACAACTAATTTATACATTTATCGTGAGTTTACTCAAAAAATAAATAGTGAAAGTGGTTACAGTTGGATAGGTGATTTTAATATTGATAGTTGGATGGGGTTACAACAAATAAAACAAACCCAAAAACTGCCTTGGGTCTATTCCGGCTTTAAAGATGGTAAGTATGGTATGTTCACAGAATCTTTGAAGTATGGGTTTGGTAAAGATAATGTCTTTGGTGGCGCACCACAGCTCGAGCCTATTATTGAGTTGTTTAAACAGCAAGCGGCAAAATAGCCCTAACAAGTTGCTTAAAAGGACAAGAAACAGTTGGCTTTTGCTCCTTCGTCGCTATTTTAGCCAACAATTTTTTGCCTCTTAGCAAGGCGTTATGTACCGCCTTCTATTTAAGGTAAATTCTTTTATAAGTTTGGTGGTT
>CAJXQI010000016.1 GCA_913058395.1 uncultured Colwellia sp.
GGCTCTGGCTCTGGCTCTGGCTCTGGCTCTGGCTCTGGCTCTGGCTCTGGCTCTGGCTCTGCAGGTAATTCTTCAGCAATAGCCTCTTCAACCGCAACTATTACTTCAACTTGTTGTTCGGCTGTTTGTACTATCGGCGCTTCATCAACAAGTGTATCAACAGCATCGTGTTCAGGAGTAACTAAAGTATCTTCAGTTACTTCAACAACATTTTCGTTAACTTCTTCAACTGCAGGAATAACTTCTTTTTCCTGCTTTTTACCTAGACCTAACCAGGAAAACATACCTTTTTTCTTCGACATAAATGTATTTACAATATTAATTTGATGAATAGGTTTACCACTAAAACTACCTGCTTATGTATTACTCGATAGCGAACAATTCATGAGATCAGTTGGTATTCATTAGTAAACAAGGATAAAATTGTCGATATAGTATCACCTAACCCGCCGACAAAAAACAAAAGCTGTTGAAGTTATGAGCAAACTCAAAAAACAACCAAACAAAAGTGCTGCAAAAGGGCAAATACGTATTATTGCCGGCCAGTATCGTGGTCGAAAGTTACCCGTGCTAATGGCAGACGGTTTACGCCCAACCACGGATAGGGTGAAAGAAACAGTTTTTAACTGGTTAATGCCTTATGTGCAAGATGCTAAATGCTTAGATTGTTTTGCCGGCTCAGGTGGCTTAGGTTTTGAAGCTCTTTCTCGCGGTGCTAAATCAGTCACTTTTATTGAGCTAAACAAAGCAGCGGCTCAGCAGTTAACGGCAAATAAAACATTATTAAAAGCCGATAATATCGATATTTTATCAACTAATGCTTTAGAGTTTTTACAAAAAAGTCAGCAACAATTTTCCTTAGTCTTTATTGACCCGCCGTTTAGAAAAGGTTTGGCGCAGAAAACTGCAGAAGCACTATCCCAACAAGGGCTTACTGAAAATGCCTTAATTTATGTTGAAATGGAGTCGGATAACAACCAACAAGTTATGCCGAGTCATTGGCAATTGTTAAAAGAAAAAGTCGCAGGGCAGGTTGTCTATCGACTTTACCAAAATGGTGAAGTGTAAGTTCATTAACTTATTACAATGAAAAAATAAAAAAAGAGGCATTAGCCTCTTTTTACCTTTTAGAGCTCAATATTCTCAATTGAGCCCTTCAAATTAAACATGTTTAATTAATGCTGAGTAACTGGCGCTTTAGGCTGTAATTTTAAATCATGAAAATCAAAACTAAAATCTGTTGCCCATGAAACAGCTTCCATCGTAGCGAAGTTAATGCTGCCATCAGGGTTTAAATTAAAATTAACATAAGCATCTGCTTCTAGTGTTCTATCATCCCAACGGACAATAAAGGTATTGTGTTGATAATGTTCTAATGTGCCATGTAATGCTGGCGTATTGCCAAATTGCATGACTAACTTGTTATTTTCCAAAGTAATCGCTATTTCGCCATACCAATTATCAAGGTAGGTTTGTGCATAATCTGCCAACGCCAACGACGGTTTTGAGTTTTTATCGACACTGGCGGCAGCTTCAGCTATTTGTGCTTTTTTATCTGCATTATATTTTTTCATTTTTGTCACATAATGCTCAACCCAATCTTTCTCAGGCAATTTGAGGTACTCATTCAATATCTGTTGCGATATGGCATTAAACGCAGAGCCCGATTGCTGATTGGTTAAAATCACCATCGCTAAGTTTTCTTCTGGTACTAGCACGACTTTCGATACCATACCTAAAATGCCACCTGTATGCTGAATAACCTTTACGCCATGGTAGTCTTTAACAAACCAGCCTAAAGCATAAGCGGTAAAGTGGGTTTTATCTTGATCCGTAGCACTTTGTGGTACTGGCAATAGTGTGCGAGCTTGCCACATAGCGCGGCTTTGCTTTTCACTAAATAGTCTTAACTCTTGCTCGCCATCTTGACCATATTGTCCTCTATTTAACTGGGCTTTAAGCCATAACGACATATCGTTCACACTTGAAGCAACAGAGCCTGCAGACGAGAACTTCTCTAAGAAATTACCGCCAACTACATTTAACTTGCCATCAAGTGGCACATGAGCACGAGCAACATTTTTATTAGCTTGTGGAATTAAGGAATATTTAGCGCGGGTGTTTTTCATCCCCAAATTATCAAAAATAGTACTTTGAATATTTTCTTGCCAAGACTTACCGGTAATTTTGCCAATAACTTCACCAGCAATAACGTACATTAAATTGTCATAGGCAAATTCACTACGAAAGCTCGACACTTGCGGTAAGTGCTTCATGCCTTTAATAACATCTTGGTTGGTTAGCGTGGTTTCTGGCCAAATCATTAAGTCACCAGCCCCTAAACCTAGGCCACTGTTGTGTGATAACAAATCAATAATAGTGAATTCACGGGTAACGTAAGCATCTGGCAATTGAAATTCAGGAATAATGTCAATGACTTTGGTTTGCCAAGTTAACTTACCTTCATCAACTAGTTTCGCTAATAACGCTGCAGTCATCGCTTTGGTATTTGATGCAATGCCAAACAAAGTGTCAGCGTTAACTTCTTGCTTGCTGCCATGTTTAAGTACGCCAAAACCTTTGCTTAAAACAACCTCGTTGTCTTTAACAATTGCTACGGCAATACCTGGCACTTGAAAAGCCTCTAACGCGTTAACTACCGACTGCTCAATACGAGTGACTTCGCTCGTAGGCTTTTCGGTAGATACGTTTGCTAAGGTAATAGTGGATACAAACAGTGCGCTTATACAAAGCCATGAATAACCTAATTTCATTCAAATTCCTTATTGCTCTCACAAGAGCCTTATTTTTATTTTTCGCCGATACCGTAACTGAATTATTAGATAATAACTATCACTAGCAAAAATTAAAGTGCATGACTTTGTTCAACTAAATCAAGTGTTGCAGCTTGAGAGAACACTTGCTGCGGCAAAATGTAGTTACTAAAACAAACTGAGTAGTTATTGCTTAAATGCTGACTAACTAACGACGTAGCAACATAATTTTTTGGTATAAAAGTATCCGTTAAATCACTAAAGTTAAATTCATTAAAACTAAGTAAATCAAATGATTTAGGTGACAAAATGGCTAAAAAAGTCGGGGCCAGTTTAATTAAGTTCACATTAGACTCAATACTGACATAACTACTACTTTCTTGAGGTGTCACATGAATTGTAAGATAGTTAAGTCCATTAATGGCATTGATGGAATAGCCGAACGGGTCAAAAACAAAGTCATCTAAGATAAAGTCACTAAATAACGTTTCCAATTGTAGGAAAGCTCTTATTTCTTTTGCTGTTAAGCCAACAGTCGTGAGCTTGTCAGACGCTTTCTTACTAATTTGATACGCTAATAACTCATAGGTTTTATCGTTATTACGAGCTTGAAAGCGATTATCTTGATGAAAAATATAATTATGGTGACTATCTAGTTCGCCAAAACGATGTGCTTTGCCTTGCATATATTGGCTTAGCAGTTTTATATCATCACCAAAAGTACTCGGTTGAGCATGAGCAAAGTATTCATTCTTACGCTGATAAATAACTTGCTGAATTTTATCCATGCCGACTTGTTGGATAAAATATTCAACCGACCGCACTAGCTGCGTATTGCCACAAGTTATAATTAATAAACGATCATGCCATATAAACAAGCTTGATTCTGACAATAGAAAGGCTTTACAGTCACTATTCTTAATTGATGAAAGAATATGAGCATCACCGCATTGCACCAATTGCTGCCAAAAGTCATCATCGAAGTTTTCGAGTAACGAAAGCTGATTTTGATCTATAAGAATGGTCGCTTTTTTTTCTGAACCTTCAAAAAACAAATAGTTATCCTCAACGTCGGACATTATTACACGTCAACGTTACAGCAGAATTGTCAATTATTGAAATAGCCCAATAAACATGTAATAAAACAGTTTATTAAGAGCATTAGAAAATGAACGGCTTAGGTTATTTATTTACAAGCACTACGTCAATGTATTACCGATATAAAAGTTATATATTTATCAAGTGAATTAGCTAAAAATCAGTAGAAGAAACTTACTCATTACTAAGTTAAAAACTCGATGAGAGCTACTAAGTTGATCTGGGTCAAACCCAGATGCGACATAATGTCGCACTCTGCCGAACTTGCTTTGTTTTTAAGAAAAACTTCAGTAAAAATCATTCTGTTAGCCAATTTTTATTATCAGGATGTAGTAATGCAACTCTCAAAAATTTCCCAAACACTTGCTGTAGTTTTGTCTGTCGGATCAGTTAGCGTTTTCGCTGAAGATGTTAACGACAACAGCATTGAAGTGATCACCATCGAAGCACCCAAGTTAACACATTCAGAAACGGCATTAGCAGAAGGCAACTTAGTAATGCCTGATGTGGCTGATTGGCTTAAAACCGTGCCTGGCGCGAATATTAATAAAAATGGCCCAATCACTGGTATTGCACAATATCGCGGTATGTTTGGTGAAAGAATTGCAAAGAGTATTGGCGGACAACAAATTATTAGCGCCGGCCCAAATGCTATGGATGCTCCGCTAACTTATATTAATCCTATTATGGTCGAATCTGTTTCAGTTTATCGTGGCATAGCCCCAGTTAGCAGCGGTATAGACACACTAGGTGGTGCCATTGAAGTAAACTTGAAAAAAGCAGAAGTTGATACAGGAGCAACATTAAGTGGCGACTTAGCGATAAGTTACAACGACATTAACGACGCTTCAACATTTGCCGGTGATATTAACATCAGCAATGAAAATACTGGTGTTTTACTCTACTTAACCGACCAAAGTGGCGATGATTACGAAGACGGTGATGGCAACACCATTTCCTCAACAAAATATGATAAAAAGCAATACGGTATAGACTTACGTCATCAAGAAAAAGATTGGCAAATAGGGGCGACTTGGCATCACGCAAAAACTGATGATTCTGGCACGCCTGCATTACCAATGGATATCGACTATATCGATTCAGATCGCTACAACTTAGACGGTGAGCTGCAACTAAGTGACTGGCAACTGAGCTGGCAGTTAGGTTATCAAGACGCAACGCATGGCATGGACAACTTCAGTCAACGCATTAGCATGAATACCAGCATGTATCGTTATAATACTGCTGATGCTCAAACCTTAGATTATAAGTTCTTATTAAGCCAAGGCGATTGGTTACTTGGTCTTGAAGGCTATGATGCTGAGCATAACTCAGTGATCACTAACCCAGAAAACATGATGTTTGAAATTACCAACTTCAATGATGTAAAAGATCAGCGCAATTCAGTTTTTGCACAATGGACACCAAGTAACGGTGCATTTTCACATACCTTAGGCTTACGCATAAAGAGCAACCGTGCTGATGCAAAAGAAGTTTCTCATTCTATGGCGATGATGAATCCAAACATTAAAGCCTTACGAGATGAATTTAACAGTGCAGACCGCAGTGTATCTGATACCACCTTTGATTTAGCATTAAATAGTGAATACCAATGGACTAAAAGTACCGCCATCAATTACGCAGTGGCAGTCAAACAACGCGCGCCAAGTTATCAAGAGCGTTATTTATGGGTGCCGATGCAAGCAACTGGTGGCCTAGCTGATGGTAAAACTTATGTTGGCAATATTAATCTAGATAATGAAACCGCCTATCAATTCAATGTCGGTATCTCTTATGACGAAGGTAATTTCGCCATTGCGCCACAAGTATTTTACCAAAAAGTGAATGATTATATTCAAGGTACTCCATCAACTGATATGCGAGTAAAAATGGTCGCAGGTATGATGGGCGATGATAGCCCACTTGAGTTTACCAACATCGATGCAACGTTATACGGCGCAGACATGAATTGGCATTACCGCTTAAATGAACAATTTAAGTTGTCAGGCATTGTTAGCTATGTACGTGGTGAACGAGACGGTATTAATGATGACTTGTATCGTATATCGCCATTAAACACTCGTATCAATTTAAATTATCAATATAAGAATTGGCAAAGTAACTTAGCCGTTCACGCTTATACCTCACAAAATAAAGTATCAGCCTTAAATAATGAAAAAGCTTCTGCCGGTTATGCGATTGTTGATTGGCAGGTAGATTACTTTGTTAGTAGTGGTTTAGTGGTTCGAGCCGGTGCAAATAACTTATTGGATAAACAATATAGTGACCATTTAGGTGGTGTTAATCGTGCCAATGGTAGTGATATAGCAGTTGGGGACAAAATTACGGCTATGGGTAGAAATGTTTACCTGGCAATGGATTACCAGTTTTAACCGCTATTTTTGATGACGCCACCCTGTCATTAACAATATTTTGGTGTGATACCCGCTCTACTTCAAAATACGCATTTCAGCAAGTCGAAAAAGGGTTAGCTACAAGACATTGATTGAAGAGAATAGTTATTCTATTGTCAAAATCAATAACGCAGGAGATGACCCTTTGTCGGCTTGCCCATAGGGAACATAAGCTAGAAAATCAGGCCAGCGTTGCAATATTTGATAAGGGAATAACCATTATCTACATATTGCGCCTTGACCTGAATTCCTAGCTTAGTTCTGAAAGTATATTTTGAAGTAGGGCGGGTATAATAGACCCAGTATCATTTTGATACTGGTTTTTTTTGCAACTTTCTTTGTAACGTTCGTCGATGCATGCCCAGTTGTCTGGCTGTTGCTGAAACATTACCATCATTGCTGTTAAGCACCTGGTTAATATGTTCCCATTCTACCCGTTCTGCCGACATCGTATCTACATCAAGGTCAATAGCACTTTCAACTTCCTGTGCAATATCTAGCGCGGTTAATAGCATTTGGGTATTTACCGGTTTAGCTAAATAGTCATCAGCGCCTAAACGCATTGCCTGCACTGCAGTAGCAACACTGGCAAAGCCTGTAAGTAACACTAGCTTAACTTTCGGCAGTGCTGCTCTAATTGGCTTAATCAAGGTTAGACCATTTTCTGATGCCAACTTCATGTCTAATAAAATACAATCTGGTTTTTGTTGCAAGCAAGCATGCAACGCTTTATCTGCTTGATGTACTTGCTGACAACTAAAGTTATGCTTAGTCATCCGCCTCGCTAATGTTGCGGCAAATGACACATCATCTTCTATGATTAATAACTTTTTCACGATTCACTTTGCTCCTTGCAAGCAAGTAACGGTAAATTAACTAAAGCGATACAGCCTTGTTCGACATGATTCATTAATTGTAACTTGCCACCTAAACGGTGAAAGGTAGAGTTAGATAAAAATACTGCCATACCTAAGCCAGAATTGCTTTTGACCATTTGCTCACCCAGCACTGCACGTTGCGTTTGATTCATACTAGCTTCAATGCCTAAGCCAAAATCTCGTAACTGCAACACCAACTCATTATTCTTAGTGCTTACCGTTAGGGTTATTTCACTTTGCTTATTTTCTCTATTTGCACGAATGGCATTCTGTACCAAGTTTAACAAGGCTGGCAGTAACATAGCATCAGACTCAACTAAAGAATCGATGACATGCGCTTGAATAACCGTTAATTTCTGCTCCGGAAAATGAAAATGCATCTGATCAATTAATTGTTCAAGTAACTCACTAACTGATAATTGGGCTTTCTTGTTTTCCCGAATCGATGTTGCCAATGTTCGAAAGTAACCTAGTTGATCAGTACATTGATTCAATGGTTGCGCCATAGCCAGCACTGCTTCATGTTCAGGGTAATCTTCTGCAAGCTCTTCATATAATAATTGAATATTAGCTAACGGTGTCGCCACTTGGTGCGTCACTTGCGCAGAGGCAACGCCAAGTGCCAACAATTGTTCGCTTTTCAACTGGTCTTCACGTTGTAATGCAATTGACCTTTCTCGATTCGTAATAACCCTCGCCATTGCACCAACCACAAAAGAAACAACGATAACGGAAAGTAAAAAGTTCGCCCACATGCCAATAAAATGATTACTCATATCCATATGGTGCATGGTGTGTTCAGGCATCGTAAGCAATAACAAGCTATAGGAGGCAATGGCGGATGAAGAAATGAAGAGTAAATAGCCTGCTGGTAAACTTACAGCGGCAATGACAATCGGTAACAAGAGTAAAGAAACAAAGGCATTAGTGGCACCACCACTGAAAGATAGCAACACAGTTAAGAAAACAACATCGGCAATTAATTGAAAAACTATCGCCAAATTACCAGCATTTCGTTTCTTGAAAACTAATATGCTCAAGGTATGAAAAACTATTTCCACCATGATAACAATGACTAATGGTAGTAAAGCTATTTGTAATGACATGACAAAATAGACAATTAATACCGTTAATAATTGAATGATAATGGCGACTGTTCTTAACAAGAACAGTCGCTGAATAATCGTCATATTTTGGTAATTAACTACTGGCATGGCAATCCGTTATATAGACCAAAGCTAGGGTGGGTTAGCATTAAATGTTAGTGGCTAATTTCAATACCTAAATTCGATAAACCTTCTTCCATCACCAAGGATTTTGCCTTAATACAAGAAGCTTTGTTTTCACTGGCTGTTTTTATGAAATCAAATAATTCGTGTTGTGTGGCGATTTCCCACTGCATCAGAGGATGTTCTGTAATTTGCTCAGGAACAATAATGATTTCGTCACCTTCTGGTGCTTCGGCATCAATTTCTTGTGCTAGGCTCAATTCCACATAGTAACTAACACTGTTTTCAGACAGTTTGCCGATATTTTCAAAACTACTATTTTGTGGGTCTTGTATTGATTGAAATAATGACATCAATGCCATTGCAGCATCTAACGCTGGAAACACGCCAAAAAAATCAAATGCGTCCGGGTCAGGAACTTGTTCTTCCAACTTTGCTATTTGTGCATCGTAATTAATTTTACAGCGACTATTTTTGTCTAACCATTGCCAAATCAAGTCCAACTGATTTCTAAGCACCTTATAATCACCAAACTCAGCGTGCTCAGCAAACATTTGATAATTAGGTAACATGCGCTCAAGCAAAGCGGCACAAAATGCCACTTGTTGCCATTGGCTTAAATTTTTATAGGGTAGGTGAATCGCCACGTTGAGTCTCATTATCAGTCTAAAAAGTAGGTCGCTAGTATAACCTTATTTAGCCATTTTCGTTAACTGCTTCTGTGCATATTCAAACCGTAAGCGATATTCCGTCAATTTATCTTCAAGCTCATTCACTTGTTGTTCAAGTTTACTGTTCAACTCAGTATTTTCATCACGTAAGTACTTAATCGTTTCGCGTGCTTTATTGTATTCACGTTCTTGTTTATTCTTGCTTTCTTGCACCATCTGGCGGTTTTGCAATGCCGACGATCTTTCAGATTCTAAGTTTTGTTCTATCTGATTTATTTGCTGTTCAAAATCACTCAGAGACTTCGCCATATCACGATTTTTATCGTCTAACGCTTGATGAGCTTTTTGTCCTTGTTGTAGTTTTTCTATGCTGTCAGAAATTTTCTGCTCTTGTAGCGTAATTTTTTCTTCAAGCGATTTTGCACTATTGTCTGCACGCTGTTGTAACTCGCTTAAGGCAGTTTCTTTTTGCGCTATATTTTGCTGAAACTCTTCTAGCGCTTTTCGATGCTCAGCTTTTAGTTTTTCAAGGTCTTGCTGTTGCTTGTCTTTTAATAGTTGATTATCAGCGATCAGTTTTTGCTGTTCTGTTGTTTGAGCACTAATTTTTTGCTCTAAACTAACCAGTTTTTGATTCAATACTTGTTCGCTTTCACTGGTTTTAGTGATAATTTTCTCAAGCTCTTCAATACTTTTCTGCAATTTTAATATTTGGCTTCTATCTTTATTGCTCTGATCATTATTTTTGCTAATCATACCTGTTAGTGCTGAATTCTCTTGTTTAAGCTGTTCAAATTTGCCGTCTTGATTCTGACTTTTTTCACTTAACTGTTGATACTTTTTCGTCAGGCTGACAACTTCTTTCGCCTGTTTGACTTCCGTTTGCTGATTTTGTTTAGCGTTATCAATTAACGTTTTATTTTCACTTTGTAGTTGGGCAACTTTTTGACTCTGTTTTGTTACTTCGTTTTCAAGTGAGAGTCTTTCTTTAGTCAACGCTGCAGCTTGTTTTTGCTCATTTGAAAGTAATTCATTGTTAGATTTTAGTTTTTGTATTTGTTCTACTTTTAAATGCTCTAATTCACTTTCAAGCGTTTGTCGTTGCTCAATCAAATCAGCTGATTTTTTCTGCTCACTTAACAATAATTCATTACTAGATTTTAATTTTTGCTCTTGTTCTACTTTTAAGTATTCAATTTCACTTTCAAGAGCTTGTCGCTGTTTAATAACTTCAGCAGCTTGTTTCTGTTCGTTTGAAAGCAGCTTATTATTTGACTGTAATTTTTGTTCTTGATCTGCTTTTAACAGCTCTAATTCACTGGCAACTTGATCATGCTTTAACTGTAAGTCAGATATTTTCTGGTTTTGTACTGATATTGTCGCCGTTTTAGCTTTATCATTTTTAGTTAATTTTTCACGCTCAGATTTAATAACCGATAATTCTTCAGACAGCGCCTTAGAATTTACCTCTGACTTAATCAGTGTTTTACTATTTTCATCTTTAACTGTTGTTAACTGCTTAATTTGCTCGCTTAATTGAGTATTCTCTTGGAGCTTTTCTTTTAGAGCCTGTTCTGTATCCGTTAATTTTGCACTATTTAACTTAGCGTGATTTTCCAGCTCTTTTGCTTGTGAATCGATCTGCTTTTGCAGTTTTTCTTTACTGGAAACTAAGAGCTTAATTTCAGAGTTTTGAGTGTTTTGGCTTTTTTCAGCATTGGCTTTTAATTGTTGGTTTTTTTCTGTTAACTGCTTAACGTTAGCTTGCTGTGCAATAAGTTCAGGGCTAACGGCTAAATTTTCACTGTAACTTGTTAATAGTGCAGTAATTTTATCTTCAATTTGTAAATAAATATCGCCTGCTAAGTTTTGAATGTTCTCTTCAATTTCACTTGGCAGTTTTTTCTGTTCAGTCATTTGGTATTTATCCCTAACTTATTACTCGAAATCATCCTAGCAGACGTTTGATTGTTAATCATCATTATTTGCCTTGCGAGAAAACTTCACTTATGAGTTCTTACTAATATGATAGCTACAACGCCGATCTCCCGTAAGTAAATACTCACTTCTACTAACATTGAAACCGTCGCCAAAGCACTGCTGAAAAATGCTCAACTCAGAACGGCAAAAGTTTTGACATTGTCTAGCCGCTGTACAAATGGGGCAGTGACTTTCAATGAGTAAATATTCATTAGCTGCTATCTTTTCAACGCTAGCCATATATCCCTCTTGTGAGCGAATTAAGGCTAATGTTTCGACTTTACTATATAGGCTAGTACAGGTATTTAAAGCGGCTTGATATTTTTCAAGCATTTGTGTTTCGCGCGATGCAATAACTTGCTCTAAGCCTTGCTCACCAAAAATATTGCTAACCGATTCAATTAAATGCAAGGTTAAGTCTGCATGTCGATCTGGAAAACGTTTATGACCTAGCTCTGTTAGCTGCCACATTTGCTTTGGACGACCAACATCTGCTTTTTGCAGAAAGTGACCGACTAAGTTTTTTCCTTCTAGGCGCAATAAGTGTTGTCGTGCTCCCATGCTGGTCATCGCGAGTTCTTTGGCTAATTCACCAGAGGTCATTGCGCCTTGGTTTTTTAACTTAGCCAAAATGGTATCAACATTTTTCATCTGTTCCATTGTTACTCAGCCTAGCAAATACAAATTCAATATAATCAGTGCCTAATATAGATAATAAACATAAAAGTTTCAAAAGCTAAGGTAAAGCTTTTACTATTCAGCTACTGACAGTTATGCAAATAATAAATTCTTTTGTTATTTAATAGACATAAAAAAAGGGCCTATTGGCCCTTTATTACAACGTAAAGAAAGTTATGCTACTTTTTACTTTTCTTCAGTTGTTACTGGCGTGAAACGAATAGCATTTACTTTTGCTGTTGATTCACTTTGGTTACGTAATTGTGCTAAGCGGTTAACTTGGCCAATTGAACCTAACATTGCGTGAATCGGTACAAATAAGCCACGTTTGTGGAAATCTAATACTTTATCATCGCTTAGTGCTTGAAGCTTCTTCTCGTCAACGCCGTAAAGACCAACAAGCTTTTTAGTTTCACCTGAAGCAAAGTTTACATTCAATTCAAGTTCCATTAATAAATCGTTATCTAACAGTTCTTTAATGAATTTTTCATTCATTACTTCATTGTCATATAAACGACCTAATGAATCTTGTACACCTTTAAAGAATTCAGTGTCATTGCCTTCAGCATCAAATAATTCATGCTCTTTGTCTTCACCAACAAACTTATTGTCTAGGTCAACACAAGCCGTTAAAGTTTTTTCTTTTTCTGGATCTAGCCCTAAAGAAAATGGAGTCATTGAAAGACTTTGAGGAATATATACTGCGTTCCATGTCTCTTCATTATGATATAGGTTTTCGCCAGCTTCTAAGCCTAACATCACAACACTACGGTAACGTTCTGAACCTTGGTCTTTTACAAATACGATTGGGTAGCTAGTTGCGGCTTGTGAATATTCAGCAGCTGTAATTGGTGCAATGTGCTGATTAGCAACATGTGATAAGTCACGCTTTGCAGCAATTTTAATGTTCTGATGAGTTTCTTTTTTAATTGGGGTAATGTTAGCCATGAATAAATTCTCTTTTTACTGCGTCTTTAATAGTTGTCGTTTTTGACACTTTTTTGTTGTTGATAATAGTTATGGAGACACGTGATAACGCTTTCAATGGTATAATTAAAAAAATCTCTATCTTTTTGTAGGGGTTTACAAGAAATTTTAAACTAAGCGACCATAAAACAATAACTTGACCTATGACTACTTTAAAATACTTTTGTGCAATCTTACTTATTATTAGCCCTCTGAGTTGGTCTAAGCCTAAAACTACGATTACTTTTAATGTAAATTCAACAGGCTTTACTCAAGTGAAAATTAAAAATGAAACATTGGCTTCCTTAGCTTGCTTTGTTGCTATAGATGGTTATAAAAAGAAGTTTAGCTTACGCGCTAAATCTACTTCACTGTGGATAACAGCCACCGATACGCGCTACAACTACCAAAATTTCAGTACTTGGTGTGACTATTTAGATATTCACCCAAAATATAAATCCTACCCAGCCTACTAAAATATAAGTTTATTCCCCCCAAATATAATGAGATATGTGACTCAAAAAACGTAACACAAATGATAACAGTTATCAGTTGCGTTACTCTTTGTAACTAATTATAATCCCCTGATAACAAAAACCTCTCTCTTTGATATATTTAGGCTTTAACAACATGAAACTGAACTTCAACACCATTATGGCTGCAGCGATAGCTACTGCAACCTTCACGGCATCTGCAGGCGAAAACCTTTGGGTTTACGCAAAAGGCACCGATACACGCCCAGCTGGCAGTTACGAATTTAAAATTGCTGATACTATTCGTTTAGATAAAAACGCTGGCGATCACTACACGTTCCACGATATTCGCCCAGAAATTGAATACGGTGTAACTGATAGTTTAACGGTTGCAGTTGAAGCGATTATTTTTGATCACGACTACGATGTGGGTTCAGAAGCAGAAGGCGCGCCATGTCCAATGTGTGAAGCGGGTGACGGCACAGGTAAGTTTAGCGATACACAATTTGCTGGCTATGAATTAGCAATGAAATACAACGTGTTAAGCCCTTACAAAGATGCTTTTGGTTTTTCATATGGTTTAGCGTACGAGCGCCGTGATAAGTACCGTTTAGATGGTGCAGATATCGATCAGAACTCATTTGTTGGGACATTATTTTTCCAAAAAGATTTCTTAGATGACACTGTTGTTACTGTACTAAACATTAAAACTGAATTTGAACGCAGAAAATCAGGTACGGTTGTAGAAGATGAATTCGCGATTGATATTGCCGCAGGTATTTCTTACCGCTTCGCACCACAATGGTTTGTTGGTTTAGAATTTAGACATCAGTCAGACTACTTAAACCCGCAAGACAAAGCTGAAAAAGGCAACACTGAAGACGGCTTTGATGCTGATGGTTACACGATTGGCTTAAAGAAATCTAATTTTGACCTAGGCGATTTCCGCATTGGTAGCCAACATCAACGTGGTAACTACTTTGGCCCTACACTACATTTTGCTGAGCAAAAATGGTGGGTAACAGGTGGTATTTTATGGCAAATCAGTGGTGGCGGTTCAGAGCATGCAGATGTTCGTAACGGCCGTAACTGGGATGAGCATGAAAAAATGCACATCGGCTTATCATACGGTTATGAATTCTAAAAAATTTAAGCACTTAGCTTAATTCGATAAGGCTTACAGATCCCAACTAATGGACTGTAAGCCTTTTGCATTTTTATCAATCACAAGTTAATTACAATCATGAGTATGTTACGTAGACGGTTTTTAAAGGGGTTAGTTGCTACCGCAGCAACTTTTGCACTGCCTATCCAAGTTGCTTTTGCAAAGAACTATTTAACCATAGAACAGGCACAGAAAATATTATGGCCAGATCAAAAGTTAACGCCTGCTCCGGTCAACTTAACGGAAGAGCAAGCAGAACTTATAGAAGATTTGTCAGACATTCGTGTTCGCAATCACCATATTAATGGCTGGCGTTCAGACGATGGCGGTTGGTTCATTGTTGATCAGGTTATTGGGAAGCATGAAAATATCGACCTAGCTGTAGCAATAAGTGCTGAAGGTAAAGTCATGGGTATAGAAGTATTAACCTATCGAGAAACTTACGGCGACCAAATTATGCACCCGAAATGGCGCGCACAGTTTCATGGTAAAGACAGCAGTGAATTCCTCAAGCTTGATAAACAAATTAGAAACATTTCTGGCGCTACCTTATCCTGTCGTCATGTAACCGACGGTATTAATCGACTTAACCATACGTGGTCAAGTGTGCTTAGTAAAATAGCACTGTAATAGGCACTTGTTTTGAACCAAGTTAGTATTAAACGTTGCCGACCTCTATTAGGAACTTTTGTCGAAGTAAACCTAACAGCAAAAATGTCGGAAAAAGCACTAATACATTGGTCAAATATGGCGTTTGATGAAATTGAACGAATTCATCAAACGCTAAGCTTTCATAAGCTAGATAGTGAATTATCTGCTCTTAATATCGCATTAATAACTGCACCTAATGCTCGATTTACAATGTCGGCTGATTTACAAAACGTGGTCACTTTTGCTCAGCAGGTTTTTGAACACTCGAACGGTTATTATGACATCAGTATTGCTGCTCCGTTGGTGGCTTCGAAACATTTACCTGCTCATTTGTTTACAGATAAAGCCGCATTATTAGAGCAACAATTTGGCTGCTTTGCTGATGTAAACCTTGAGGGCAATTTAATTAGTAGCGCAAAGCCAATATTTTTTGACTTGGGTGGCATTGCCAAAGGTTACGCGGTTGATCAAGCCATATATTTATTACCTAAAGAGATTACAGGTAGCATCAATGCGGGTGGCGATATGCGGGTAATTAACTGGCAAAAACAAAAGGTTGAGATAAAATACAGCCAGCGTAACAGCGCCTTAAAAAAGTTACCAATGCTCAATACTGCCTTAGCGAGTAGCGGCAGTTATTATCAAGAAAATGGCTCACAATATTTTGACCCAAAAACCAAATGCTACGTAAAGGTTAACGGTAGCACCTCCGTTTTTGCCGACAGAGCCATGGTTGCAGATGCATTAACCAAAGTTATTGTATTGATGAATCGCAAGGATGCGGAAAAAGTACTAAATCATTTTAACGCCAAAGGCATTAGTATTAATCGCTTTGGCTTTAGTCGCCGTATAAATTAGAGTTTTATCATGTCCAATATCAGTCGTAAAATTGCTAAAAAATACCGTTATTTATTCTACGGTTTTTTAAGTTTAAGTGTTTTTAGTGGTAGTGGTTTCTGGTTATTGAGAAACTTCGCTATGGTAGAAGGGGACTTTGGTCCTGAATCTCATTTTTTGCAATATCCCTTTTTGCAATTACACGGTTTTGCCGCATTTATGATGCTAATGGCACTTGGTAGTATTTTTACATCGCATGTTTCAAAAACATGGACACTTGGTAAAGCTAAAAAATCAGGTATTACCCTGATGAGCTTTATTATTTTTTCGCTACTATCAGCCTATAGCCTTTATTATTTAGTGGGAGAAGATTGGCATACTTTACTGGGCAATTCTCATGCTATTGTTGGTTTATTGTTACCAATATTATTAATACTTCATATTAAAGTTGCTCGTAAATCTCGTAGGAAAAAAGCACATTATCATTCTAAAACAAAAAAACGAGCACATTCATCGCAATGAAACGTCGAGAATTTTTAAAAACAGCCTGTTTAGCTACTGCCTGTATACTTCCTGCTTGTAAAAGCACAGTAAAATACGCTGATGCGATGCAACAAGAAAATAAACTCGTGGTCGATAAAAGCTTATTTTTAGCAAACAGTATTGTCACCATCGCTTATAATCAACATGGTATTGGTATTACTAAGTTAGATGAAAATACCTTTGTCGCATCATTACTCACTTGTACTCATCAAGGTTGTGCTGTTTCTGTAGAAAAAAATGGGTTTATTTGCCCTTGTCATGGCGCACGTTTCGATAATGTAGGGCAAGTGACTAAAGGCCCGGCAGAAGAAAATCTAACTCGCTTTATTACCAGTACCGATCAGCAATTTGTTTACGTTCATTTATCGTGAGCAATAACCTGAATAAACTTATGAAAATCTTAACCCTATGTCATTTAATGCTGATATTTTTCTGCGCTAATCTTTTAGCCGCACAGCAATCTGACAACTCGAAAAACGCTGATCGCAATACGGCCACGGACACGGCTATTGAAGTGATGACTGTTTCACACTCGAAAACCATCAAATCACTCGATGATGTTAGAACCAGTGACAATGTTTTAATTTACCCTGAGCAAATTGTTAGCGCTCAACACACAGTTGCCGATTTAATTTCACAAAGTGCTGGTGTTAACCTTAATGGCCAAGGGGGGTTATTTCAAAGTTACAATATTAGGGGCTTTAGTCGTGCCAGAATTAAAACGGAAGTCGATGGCATACCTATTATCACAGACCGCAGAGCAGGGAATTCTATCGCCTTTATTCCGGCAGAATTAATCTCAGAGGTTTATATTCAAAAAGGGCCACAGTCAACGCTTTATGGCTCTGATGCAATGGGCGGTGTCGTCAGTATTTCAACACAGTCACATGAAACATCTGCGATTAGTTTTGCGTTACAGCCGCAAGATAACGCCAAACATTTATCTGCTAATTTTGTTGGTGATACCATCAATGCTAGCGTGGTCACTCGAACTGCGGATAATGCAAAATCAGCCCAAAGTGAACAGGGCAACGCTACCTCGTTAAATAGCCAATACCAACAACGTGCTGCAACACTTTCAAGTGAATTTAGTTGGTACGACATCGATATTTTTGCATCTGCCATTGTCAGTCAAGGAAACGATATTGGCAAAAGCTCAGTCACTTTCCCGACAGAGCGCATTAGTAACTATCCGCAAGATGATCACCTGCTATCACAAATAGAATTTTCATCTGCTGGGCAATGGAAGTTTAAGCTCTATCAACATCAGCAACAATGGCAAACCAATATTACTGGCCTTGATGATGAGCAAAACATTTCTCGTCGTAATGTCACCGACTATCAATCAGATACTTTTGGTGCTTATGGCTCATGGTTAATAGATAACACCGTTGTCGGGCTTGAATGGCTTGGTCGTCACAATATTGAAATTAGCGAACAAGAATTTTCTTCGACTAATGAATTAGCATGGCAGCATCAAATTATCGATGCAGATGAAGACACGTTCGCTGTATTTACCTTACATGATTGGCATTTTGACGACCTTACTTTAGCAACGGGAGCAAGATACGACCAAATTAAGCTCAAGCAGTATCAACAAACAAAAGAAGACAGCTTCATCTCGTTATCGGCAAATGCTAGTTACCAGCTATCAAAAAGCACTGCAATGAGCCTACAACTTGCCAATGCCTTTCGTTTCCCGACCGTAAGTGAGTTATTCTTTTCTGGCGAAACCCCTAGAGGCAATACCCAAGGTAATAGCGAATTAACGCCAGAGAAAAGTATCGGATTACAATTTTCACTTACTCACCATGTTAACGAAAACTTTAGCGCGAGTTTCAATGGTTATCATTATAGAATTGATGACTATATTGAACGCTATAAACAAGATAATGTACGTCGTTATCGTAATAACCAACAAGTCACCATCAAAGGGCTTGAAATAACCAGTCATTGGCAAATTAATCAGCAATGGCAATCAACTTTTGGCTTTCAATGGCAACAAGGCCAAGATGACGATAATAATATTGTCGATGACGGTATTCCAAAAGCATTTAAATGGTCGTTAAACTGGCAAAATGATAGTATCAGTATTCGTCAGCAATTAAGTTATCAGTTTTCACAACAGCATGTCGGAGCCTCTGAAATAGCGCGAGAAAGCGATCTTATTTGGCATACCGAGATTGATTATCAGGTAAATAACAATTTGCAGCTAAGCGTATCGGTAATTAACTTAACCGACAACTTATACAAAAGCTCAAGCGATGAAGATGCCGCGTACCAACCAGAAAGAACCATTAGTTTCAGCGGTGTTTGGCAGTTTTAATAAATGTATAACAACACACTACTTTTGAATATGAGCATAAGATGAACTTTAACAGAATAAATCGCAGCACCCACAAATGGGCGAGTATCATACTGGCGATTCCTTTTTTGATCATACTGGTTACCGGAATTTTACTGCTGTTAAAAAAAGAAGTGGAGTATATTCAACCTGCGAGTATGAAGGGTGCATTTACCCAACCAAGCATCAGTTTTGAACAAGTATTAACGATTGCAAAAACAGTAAAAAAAGCTGAAATAGATTCTTGGCAAGCCATTGACAGATTAGACGTGCGCCCAGGAAAAGGCATTATAAAAATACGAGCAAAGTCAGAATGGGAAATTCAAATAGATGCAACAACGGGTGAAATACTTAAAACCGCATATCGTCGCTCAGACTTCATAGAACAACTGCATGACTTTACTTATTGGCAAGACAGCGCAAACCTATGGTTCACACTGCCACTTTCAATTGTGCTATTGCTCATTTCAATAACTGGCGTTATTTTATTCTTTCTACCGTATTACAAGCGTTATAAAAACCGCCAGCGTATTAAAGACTATAACTAGCCTTGCCAGCGCTTAAATATTAATGAGGTATTAATGCCGCCAAAAGCAAAGTTATTGCTCATCACATAGTCTGTTTCGATATCTCTACCTTGCTCAATAATATAGTCTAGATCGCCACATTGCTCATCTACATTGTCTAAATTCAGCGTTGGCGCGAACCAGTTGTCTTGCATCATGTTAATACAAGCCCATGCTTCAATACTTCCACAGGCACCCAAAGTATGGCCTAAATAGCTTTTTAATGAACTCATCGGCACTTTACCAAATACATTAGCTGTTGCATTTGACTCGGCAATATCGCCTTTTTCGGTAGCTGTGCCATGCGCATTTACATAACCAATAGCTTCTGCATTTAATTCGGCATCTTCAAGCGATAACTCTATCGCAACTTGCATGGTTTCAGCGGTAGGCTGAGTGACATGCTTACCATCAGAATTTGAGCCAAAACCTACAATTTCTGCAAGTATATTGGCGCCTCGCGCTTTAGCGTGTTCAAGTTCTTCTAAAATCAAGGTACAAGCGCCTTCACCAATGACCAAGCCATCTCGATCTTTGTCGAACGGCTTTGGCGTTAGTTTTGGTTGTTCATTTTTGGTACTGGTGGCGTATAAGGTGTCAAATACAGCAGCTTCGGTCACACAAAGCTCTTCTGCACCACCAGCAATCATCGCTTTTTGTTTACCAAACTTAATGGCTTCATAGGCATAACCAATACCTTGAGAACCCGATGTACAAGCAGAACTCGTCGTAATTACACGGCCTTTAGCACCAAAGAAAACACCAATATTAACCGGAGCGGTATGCGACATCATTTGAATATAGCTAGTCGCTGTTACACCATCCATCGTATGGTTTTCCATCATATTTCCAAAAGCAACCAATGGCGCTGTCGAACCTATCGATGAACCATACGACACACCCGTGCGACCATCAGTTAATGCGGCGTCATTTAAAAGGTTCGCTTGCTCTAGTGCTAACTCAGTTGCACGCGTTGCCATTAATGAAACCCGCCCCATTGAACGAACCATTTTTCGCTTATAATGTGCTGGTTTTTCAAAGTGCTTAACCGGTGCACCTAAGCAAGTATTCAGGCCATCTAATTTCTGCCACTCAGGCATCACTTCAACAGCATTTTCGCCTTTTTCTAGTGCCGCTCTGAAAGTTGACCAATCATCGCCCAATGCCGTTATCGCCGACATTCCAGTAACTACGACTCTTTTCATTACACTATTCCACCGTTTACTGAGATGACTTGCCGAGTGATATAGGCAGCACCGTCTGAAACTAAAAATGATACCGTTGCGGCAACTTCTTCAGGTTTACCAACGCGTCTAAGTGGGATCATTTTTTTCACTTCGTCTAACGGTAAGTCTTGTGTCATATCGGTATCAATTAACCCTGGAGCAACACAGTTCACGGTAATTTTTCGCTTAGCTAATTCTAAAGATAAGGCTTTAGTTGCCGCGATAACACCACCTTTAGCAGCGCTATAATTTACTTGCCCTCTATTGCCGGCAATGCCAGAAACAGAAGCCATAGTAACAATTCTACCGCCATTTTTAGCTCTGACCATTGGCATAACGACAGGATGAATAACATTATAAAAACCATCTAATGCGGTATTAACAACGCTGCTCCAGTCATCACTTTCCATGGCAGGGAACGCCATATCTTTAGTGATACCTGCATTGCAAACAACACCATAGTAAACACCGTGATCTTCCATATCTTTTTCTATCGCGTGTTTTGCTGATTTTTGGTCACAAACATCAAATTGTAAAAGAGTCGCTTTACGGCCAAGGGCTATTATTTTTTCTTGAGTGTCTTTAGCAGCCTCAAGTCCATTTCGGCAATGTACGGCAATATCAAAACCATCTTCAGCAAGCTTAATCGCAATTGCCTTACCTAAACCTCGGCTAGATCCTGTCACTAGAATTCTTTTAATATCACCTGTCATTATCATTCTTCACTTTTCTTGTTTATTTTGTTTTATTCAAAGGTATTTTATGCGTAACTTTCTTGTATAAATGCATTAGGATCTTTCGGCTGAAACACATTAATATTCGCCTGAGCTAATATTTCACTTTCAGCGCTTAATATTTCACATTCAAACACTCTTAAACCTGAATCTTCTCGATACAATTCTTTAATCGTTACCGTTAAAGTTTCATCAAGCGCAAAATGTGAGCGCATGGTTTTATATTTTCGCGAGCCAAGTAAAAAGCCAATCTGTACAGAGTCTTTATCATCTAAAGCGTGAGCACCAGCAAATGCAGCAATAGCTTGTGCCATATATTCACTACCAATATAACTGGGTACGCCTTTTTTTAATTCATTATAAAATGGGCTCTTTTGCGTAATAGTGACAGTACATCGACAAGACTCAACATCATAATATTCTAGCGAGTCAATTAAAATCATTGGTGCTTGATGAGGTAAAACCTCGATTATATCGTAGTTATTCATAATTTTTCCCAATAACTGCGCTGAAATTATTACCACCAAATGCAAAAGAGTTACTCAGGCAATATTGCAGTTTATCTAGTTTTTCACCCTGGCTCAGCTTTATTGTTGGCATACGCTCATCAATAGCACTACCTTTACAATTTGCAGGCAGTTTACGATCAGTATTATCATCACTTAGAAGTAACCAACAAAGCCCTAGCTCTAACGCGCCCGCGGCACCAAGTGTGTGACCAGTCAGATGTTTAGTTGAACTACAGTAAACAGTTTCACCACAAACAGACGCCATTGCTAAGGCTTCCATTTCATCGTTTTTAATCGTGCCAGTACCGTGTAAATTTACATAATCAATTTGCTTCGCGCTAATGTTGGCATTTTCAATCGCTAATGCCATTGCACTTGCAGCACCACTACCGTCAGGGGAAGGCGCAGATATATGATAAGCATCTGATGTTTCGCCAGCGCCCAGTAATTGAATGCCGTCATTATCTTTTGTCATAATGAACAATGCTGCAGCTTCACCAATATTAATGCCATCGCGATCACGTTGAAAAGGCTGGCATATATTTTTACTTATTGACTCCAGTGATTGAAAACCATTGAGAGTTAATTGCGTCAGGCTATCCACTCCGCCAGCAATAACTACATCTGCTAAGTCATTATCAAGTAAGGTGCTTGCACTCACTAACGCTTTACCGCTAGAAGAACAGGCGGTTGAAATTCCGTATACAGGGCCTTTCGCATTGGCTAACTTTGCAATGTAAGTCGCTGGCGCTGACATTTCTTGTACTTCATATTTAAAGTCACTCGGAAATTGCCCTTGTGTTGCTAATTCTTTTCTCGCTAACTCACCTTCATAAATACTTGCAGTACTGGTGCCTATAACCACGGCAACTCGATGTTCTCCGTACTGGCTAATGAGTGGCTGTAAAGCGTCAGCAATTTGCTGGTAAGCAATATAAGCCAGTTTATTGTTATTAGTCGATATTTGCTGAACGTCTAAATCTGTAGGCAAGCCTACACGTCCAACATACTGAGGCGCATCAATCGGCAACTCACTGTCGAGTGACAAATATTTTTTATCTTCACCAATTAACGCTTTTAATACTTGTTGCTTATCATTACCAAGCGCACAAACAACGCCAAACTCTTTCAAACAAATAGTCACTAACTTTCCTTATCTAGGTTGGTTAAGCGAATGCGATAACCTCTGATAATATTTTCTAATTCATAACCATCATCAAACTTTTCAATTTTAATAATAACTTGATTATTATCTAAAATGGTTCGCTGCCAAATAATTTGATTCTGGCTTAGGTTATCATGCTGACTGACACTAACATTGGTGCCTAACAATGATGTTTCAATCATACTTAAGGGCCAATGGCATAACTGCATATCGGCAATAATAAAACCTATATCAGCAAAAGGTAATGGCACATACTGATTAACTTCAGTTTCTTTTTTATCAAACCAGCGAAAGTCGAATAACGGCACGCCAGCAGGTGAAACAGCTGCCATAGCAATTTCATTATTGCGGTATTCTACTTGTGCAATAAAGCGGTGGCTTTTACCTTTATTGGTTATCTCGACTAAATGGCTATTAATTTCACCAACTTTTTCACCCGGTGGTGGCGTTAACACAAACGCCAAGTTTTCCGTCAAGTATATCGAGTTATTATTCGATGTTAGCGCACAACCTGATAACAAAAGCATCAGGGAAACGAGCGATAACTTGTTGGCGAAATAATTCAATTTAACTATCCAGCTTGGCATACTTCAGCCAATACATTTAATCGTCTAACGCTTTTCGCTACGTATGGGTTTTTTTCATCCCAGGCATAGCCGGCTAAAATGGAACTGATCATACGGCGCACCGAATCATCATGTTGATCATGATAAACAACATTTTGAAAACTCTCATTATACCAAGCTTCAACAAAGCACCTAAAAGTATCAACGCCAAATTTTAATGGCTGGGCGTATTCACTTTCCCAATCAACTTTTGCGCCTTGTATTTGCTTTTTAACTAATGGCGCAGCTAAAGAGGCTGATTTCATTGCAATGGTAACGCCCGAAGAAAATACCGGGTCAAGGAATTCGCCGGCATTGCCTAATAAAGCAAAGTTTTTACCCCAGAGCTTAGTTACATCCGCAGAATAGCCTTTAATGACTCTAGCATCTTTCAACGGCGTAGCATTTTTCAATAACCGCTGAAGGTTTGCATCTTGCGCAATAAAAGCCTGTAGCGTATCAATTGCCGGTAATGTTTCATCAAAGCGTTCAGGTAAACCGACAACACCAACACTTGCACTGCCATCAGAAAATGGAATTAACCAGTACCAAACATCACTATGGTTTGGGTTAACGGTAATTAGAATTTTATCGCGATCAAATTCAGGGCAGTTAATGTCATCTTTAAAGTGACTAAAATAACTGTGCCTGATTGGAAAGTCGGATGGTAGTTCCAAATCAAGCAGCCTAGGTAGCACACGACCAAAACCACTGGCATCTAGCAGAAATTTAGCCTTAACTTGATAAGGTTGTTCATTGTCATCACTAACATCAAGAATGACCTCCGGCTCAAGACTGGCAACTGAGTTGACCTGATGACCATAGCGAATACTCACACCTTTTTTTTCAGTTTCGTCAGCAAGTAGCTTGTCAAAAAGCCCTCTTTTCACTTGATATGTTGTGCCACGCCCTTCACTAAACTTTTCAGTAAAATCAAACGATGAGTTTTTGCCTTTTTTGTGAAACGCCGCACCATTTTTATATTGAAAGCCGAATTCTTCTGCGTATTTATCTAATGCCTGTTCAAGTCCAGCCTCTTTTAAAAATTCCATACACTGTGGTAACAAGCTTTCGCCAATAGAAAAGCGTGGAAAATACTGTTTTTCTAGTATCAACACTGACATTCCATCAGCAGCAAGTAAAGACGCAGCAACACTGCCAGACGGTCCAGCACCAATAATGACTACATCGTATTGCTCAATAGTATTCTGTGCTGGCGACTTAATATCCATGAATTTTCCCTAAAATTTATTTATGTCTGACGACAGACATAGGCGCTAAAATAAAAATACTGATGATGCCAATCATGACAGTTAAACCAAAGCTACTCACTGCTGGTGTGGCACTAAATACCAAAATGCCAAATACAGCGGCAGATGATAAGGCTGACAAACTTATCGCAAGAAATGTCTTAGCTTGTAAGCCTTGTTCTTGATAAAAAATAACGTAATCAATTGCAAGGGCAATAATGAGTAAAACTGCCAGCAAATTAAATATATTCAAATGGTTAGAAACAAGCTGACTTATCGTTAATGCTAACAATGCACTACCTATAGTTGCAATAGCAGATAAAGTACCTGCAGTTAAACCATATTTAATAACTAAAATCATCATGACCACGACAAACGCGCTCATCAGTAATATCAAAATCCCTTGTCGATACTCTGAAAGGGCATAGCTCACTTCACTGGCTGGATCGTATAACGCTGTATGAATATTTTGTTCTAGCCATAATAAATTTTCGTCGGATAAAGGTTCTTTCGACAACTCAAGCCATAAAGCATACTTTTCACTACCTGCTATCAAACTACTTGCAGGCTTATAACTTGCCATATAAAACTCTCCGATAAATGCTAAAGGGCTTTGAGCAAATTCATCGTAAGTTAATGGTGTAAACGTTCCAATGGGATCAGACAAACCCGTAATTGCCAATGCGTTTTGAAAGTGGCCTAACTTATCGGCATCAGCCAACAGGTCATAATATTTCTTTTGTTGCTTGATTGACGGTAAAAGTTCGTAAATACCTTTTACCTTCAACGCTGGCTGAGTTGCACGGAATATTGCAATAGCTTGTTCTTGTATTTCTAAAAGCTGCTGAGGCGACTCTGCTTTTATAATAACGCGCTGAGAGTCGTTATAAGCTAGAACTTGTGCAGCCTTAGCTTCTTGCTCAAGTAACCACTTAGGGCTTGAATTTAATAACCGAACATCATCATTAAACTGTATTGGCGAGAAAAAATAAGTAACTGATAATAAAATTAATAATAGCGTAACAATGGCTGATTTATAGTATTGTACTTTATTGAAAAATGTTACACCGCACTGACTAAAAAGCATCGCTCGTGGTGCTTGTTTAATGTTAACTACGCGATCAAGGTAAGGGAGCAAAGTTAATACCGTAATCAGGGCACCAAAAAGGCCAAAAATCATAAATACCGCAACTTGGCTCAATAATGATAACGGGGAGAAAATTAACACAATATAACCCATCGCAGTGGTTATAAAGCCGAGTATTAAAGGCTTCGCAATAGTCCTATTATCTTTTTGAGCTAAATGATCATTTTGTGTGCCTGCATAAACAAAAGCATGAAAACAGTAATCGACAACAACTCCCACCAAAGTAACGGCAAAAACTAGCGTTAATAAATGCAAATTGTCAAAAAACAACAAAATTCCAACAAAACCATAAAGGCATGCAATAGATAACACAACTAATGCTGCGCTTAATGGCAGCAAAGACTGAAAAACAACAACAATAAGCAAGATAACGGCGATGACAGAAAATACACCAAAACTTGATATTTCAGCTTTAGCTTGAGCGGTTGATTCTGCGGTATGAAACAATATACCTGAGTAATTTAATTCGACATCAAAATCATCACGAATATCGGAAAATAACTGTTTCAGCCTTACCGCCATTAATTGGCTGGCATTAAGATCAAAGCCATCAAGTGACAGTTGCATGTGCATAATCAAATATCGCTGTTGTTGCACGTTTATAGCAGCAACACCTTGATAAAACTCAATATCACTAAGGTTTAACAGTGAACCTTGCAAATAATCCGCTAAATTTAATCGTGGAGCAGTTGCTATAGTTTCACTAACAAAAGGGTTAGCAAGCTGAATAACTTGGTTACTGGCGAGTTGGCTCAATGCCTGGCTATCAGCAATATTTTCTACATAATTTTGTGAGAGAACGTTATGACGATAAGGTAAATAAAACGCAGCTATATCAGACATTGCAGGTTCTGGCGTCGGTAAAAACTCAACTTGAGCGGTTTCATTAATACTTGTTGCGAGTGCCTTATACGCAGAAAGAGCATCATCGCCTGTAACTAAAACAACCAACTGCTGTGTTTTTTGTTGAAATAATGCCGTTTCTGCAGACTTGAAGCTTTCGTGTTGGGAAGAGTTCGGCAGAATGGACAGTAAATTAGTTTCAACATGCCACTTACCAAAAAACAGTAGATAAAAACCTAGTAATAAAACGGCGAATAGCTGTAACCAGTACAGTATATGAAGCTTATTACAGACGCGCACGAATCGACTCTGGCAATACTGGTATTGCTGTTAGTTTAACATCGATTTCCGTTCTATTTCCGCTATGCTCCCGTAACACAATACGATTAATGTGCTTTAAACCAAGTTCATTATCAACTTGAAGATTTTCAACACATAATTCGATACTTTGCATAACTTTAGCCAGTTGCGCTAATTTAGGCGTTAATATTCTACACTCAACAGCTTTACTTTGAGTGATAACAAAATTTTCAGTAATTTTAGCGCGGTCACCCGACATTATGCTTAATAGCATCAAACTCAAGCTGCTAGCACCTTTGAGCTCTTTCGCAGGGTTGACTCCATCTTCAGTAAAAACACTGTTGTTCTTTAATATTAATGCCGAATATACCGGCTTATTGGTTTGCCATAACAAGCCCTTATCAACATCAAAATACAGTTCACCTTGAGACTTAATTGGCTGTTTTAATACTGTAAAATATTTACGTTGTTCAAAGCTACCTGAAGCAATAGCAACATGACTAAGCGCCATCATTTCAACCGGCGCAACATCATGCTTTTCGGCAAAAGCATTTTGGCTAAACAAAGCAGCTAAAAATAGCAATGCTCGCAAGGCAGAAAATTGATGGCTAGCTAGTTTCATGATTATCTGCATCAAGTTTTTTAATTTTATTGAGTAAAATTTCTGGCGAAACATACTGCATTTCTAATGTCTCAATATCAACGGCAACTTGAACAGTGTTACCTTTAGTTAATTTTTTACCGGTTTCTTCACAGCAAATAACATAATTAATTTTCAATCGTGACTCATATTCAACAAGCTCAGCCCTAACAATAATTTTTTGAGTAAAAACAGCAGAGCCAATGAATTTAGTACGCATATCAACAATTGGCCACATATAGCCTGAAGCTTGCATATCTAAATAATCATAAGAAATCTTACGCAATAGCTCGCAACGCGCCACTTCAAAATAGCGCGCATAGTTTCCGTGCCATACCACCTGCATTGGATCACAATCATGAAAAGGGACGTCAATAATAACTTCAGCAGATAAAAACACCTCTTTACTCATACAAACTCCAGCGCTGTGTTTGAATCGCATCAACGGTAAAGCGCAGTAATTTATCTAAAGGTCGATCATCTATCAATGGATCGAAGAACTGACAAATATCATCATACATTTCCATCACAGGCTTCGGTAAGGTATCGTGATCAAGCTCATTATTAGCAATACGAATACGAACACCTTGCACAGCAGCCAATAAGGTACTTGCCAGCACTTGTTCTGTTAACTGTAACACTCGCATAGCATCACGTGCCGCAATAGTGCCCATGCTTACCTTATCTTGATTATGACATTCAGTAGAACGCGAAAAAACACTGGCTGGCATGGTTTGTTTCAATGCTTCCGCGGTATAGGCTGACGCACCAATTTGCACAGCTTTAAATCCATGATTGATATAACGTCGAGCACCTTCACTCATTGATAAGTTAGACGGTAAACCGTTGTTGTAGCGAGTATCAACAAGTGATGCAATTTGTCGATCAGCTAAATCAGCTAAATTAGCGACTGCAGTTTTCAATGAGTCCATCACCATGGCAATATGGCCACCGTAAAAGTGCCCGCCGTGTAAAACATGCTCACCTGGACCGTCAATAATTGGGTTGTCATTGGCAGAGTTCAATTCATTCTCGATCATCTGGCGGAACCAAGGTAATGAATCTTGTAATACTCCAATGACATGCGGCGCACAACGGATTGAATATCGGTCTTGTAAGCGATCTGCATTACGCGGGTGATCAACATGGTTTAAGTCATTACGGATCCAAGTGGCAATTTGCTGCTGCCCTGGATGCGGCTTCACCGAGAATAGAATTTCATCAAAATGATGGCTGTTACCTTTCAACGCTAAACTAGATAGCGCGGTAATTCGAGTTGCTAATTTCGCGACATATTGAGAACGGTCAAATGCTAGGCAAGAAATTGCAGTCATTACTGCCGTGCCATTCATAATAGCTAGCCCTTCTTTAGGCCTAAGCACTATTGGCTTTAAACCTAACGCCTGCATCACTTCAAGACTATTCTTTATCTCACCTTGATAATACACATCTCGTTCACCAACTAATGCACCTGCAACATATGACAATGGTGTTAAGTCACCACTAGCACCTACAGAGCCTTCTTGAGGAATAACAGGGACAATATCATGTTGTAAAAATGCTTTTAGAAGCTCTAACAGTGGCCAACTTACTCCTGAGTACCCTTGCGAAAGTGAGCATAAGCGTGTTGCCAATATAGCTCGACCTTCATAGGAACTAAACATTTCACCTAAACCACAACCGTGAAAGCGTGTTAAATGTAATGGCAGCTCAGGCACAAGGCTTAAAGGCACATTGACCGTAACCGAGTCGCCGTAACCTGTGGTTACACCATAAATTACGCCGTCTTCTTTTAAAAGTGCATCAAGAAATTTAACGCCTGAATCAATTTTATGGCAAAAATCACCTGACTGACTTAACTCAACATCTATATCGTTTTTTGCAATACTAACAATATCTTCTACTTTAAGGCGTGCTTCACCAAATTTAATGGTGGTATTACTGATAGGCACTACTACTACTCCAATTATTCGTTTGTTGAGTTAGGTTTTTGTTCATCACGGATAACATCTTGATCATTCTGCCAGAAGTCGAAAAAATTAAACCACTGAAATGGATATGCTAAACAATAATGTTCTAATCGCTGTGCATATTGATTAACAACTGCAGTAAGCGACTCTTGTCTGTTTTTACGAGAAAATTTCAAGGTCTCGGCAACATGCTCAAATACGACACGGTAATGCGCTTTTTCTTTTAAGCAAAATAAAAAATATACCGGACAATCTAAAATTGACGCTAAAATAAAAGCCCCTTGTGAGAAAGCTGCAGGTTTGCCTAGAAACGGACTATAAATTACTCGACCTTGCGAGGTTACACTAGTGCGATCGCCTGCGATAACCAATATTTCCCCGTTATCAATACGCTCTTTCAGCAGTATTGCTAAATCAGCACCTACATGTGTTGCTTGAATAAGATCTACATTAGAGTCAGCATTAATTTTTTGCATCACCTTATTAAATTCGACGGCATGATGCGTAAACACCAAAACATTAATACGTGTTTCGTATCGTCCATGGCCAAGTGCGCGACATACTTCTAAATTGCCTAAGTGCGAGCCAATGAAAACCGCACCTTGCTGCTTTTCTTGCAATTCGGCAATAGGATGCTCTTGACTATAAACAATATGCTCTGGCGTTATTCGTCCCATCCATGCATCTATTTTGTCAAATGCACTTTGAGCAAAACTATAGAAATGGGCAATACCAATGCTGTGACTAAATTTTTTCGATGATTTATTAGTAGCAAATACTCGTTGCCAATACTCTTTTGATGCTTGCTTACTTGCCCCACCAGTGAAATATAAATAAACCACAACAGGGTATAGAAAAAATGACAGTATTCTTCTGCCAAATAGTCGATAAACAAAAAGTAGCAGCTGTATACCTAGATAGGTGCCACGTTCTTGCATTTTTGACCAGTGTTTGGCTTCTGACATTGGTTTATCTAAACTTTCTAAAAATTAATTGCGGTATGCGCGGCAACATGCCGAAAAACAAGCGGGTATGCATCCATGAAATAAGTATATTGTCTTCTAGTGCCCTAAAATGGGAAACACCATGCTCAGGGTAATCTACGGCGGTATCAATAAAGCGTAAATCTATATTCTTCCAGAAAAGTTTCACCATCACTTCAATATCAAAATCCATGCGTTTACCTAATTTTTTTTGCTGTAGCAACTGCACGGTTGAAGCCAAAGGATAAACTCGATAACCACACATGGTATCTTTTATCTGAAAAGATAAGGTTTCAATCCATACCCAAAAGTGGGTGATATTACGGGCATAATATCGGTGTTTAGGAATAGACTCATCATAAATAGGTTTGCCACTAATAAGTGCTTCAGGAAAGTTTTTAGATTCAGTAATAAGCTTATTGACGTCGCCTAAATCATGTTGGCCATCAGCATCAACTTGCAAAGCATGGCTGAAGCCTTGTTCAAAAGCAGTACGTAAACCAGTTTGTACCGCACCACCCTTGCCTTGATTATTTTGATGTTCGATCACATTTAAATTAGGGTGTTTTTTCGATAAGTCACGGAAAAATTGTGTCGCATCAGCGCTACTGCCGTCATTAACCATAATAATTGGCAGGTTAAATTGCATTAACTTAGCAATTAATTCATCTAATAAAATTGTATGATTATAATTAGGAATAACAATACAATAGCTCACGACGCGTCCTCAAAAACGATTCTTCCTGAGGCGTGCTGGCCTTTTTCTGAAGTATAAGAAAATAGCACTTTATTTGCTGTTTTTCTGGTTAGCGCTAAGTTAAGTTTTTGTCCTGGAATAATCACTACTTGAAACTTTAACACTTCAATATTTTTTACTTCAAGTTCAGTTAATGAGAACTTTTGTTTACAATATTCAACAGCCCAGTGCAGTTGAACAACACCAGCTAAAATTGGCGCATTTGGAAAGTGACCTTGAAAATAATCTAAGTCAGATGGGATATGTAGCTGCAATTCTACTAGGTCATTGTCAACGTTTACCGCTAACACTTCAGGCCAAATTTTTACTAAATCGTTATTAGCATGCATAACATTAGTCAAACAGCTTCTCCAAATCGCTTAATACCAGTTTACCTTGTGAATTATACGGGTATTCTTCTAAATATCGCCATTTTTTTGGTAAACAAATACGTTCAATGTCATTTAATAATTGTTGTTTTAAGGCATTATTAAGCGCTAACTTGCCATTTTCAGCTAAATATTGCTGCCCAACAGGCGTCAATATCAAAATGGCTGCCAATATCTTTCGTAAACCAGAAGATTTATTATTTATAACAATTATACGTGCTTCTAAGACCCAAGGTTGCGCGGTTAAATTTCGCTCAACCTGATTCAAGTTAACTCTTTTTTCTTCTATTTTAATTGTTCGATCAACTCTTCCTTTCAGGAGAAAGTATTGAGAGTTAAGCAGTTCAACCTTATCGTCAGTTAAGTAGGGCTGTTCATCGACATAAGGAGAGAAGATCTCTAAACGCTGCTGATCTGCCGAAACTTGTAGCGTAATTTCAGAAAAAACTTGCCATGGTTCATTATTCGAGTGTTGGCCACAACGCCAAGCTATACCGCCCGTTTCAGTACTACCATAAACTTCTGTTGGTGCAATTTCCATTTGTTGAAATAATGTTTGGCTTGTTGACATTGACAACAAGCCACCAGAACTAAAAATAACACTAAAATTTTGCGACTGTGTTGCTAAAACATTATCTAACGCTAGTCTTTGCAAATGTGCCGGACTCGAAATAAGCGCCACACTATTAGTTAATTCGGAATTCTCTTTCGAGGCTAACTCAGTCAGCAAGTGACTAATATGTTCAGGATATTCAAAGGTCTGGTTAATTATCGTTTTACCCAATCGTAATGGCAGTAAAACCTTAAATAATAAACCGTATATATGTTGATGAGAAACTGTACTCACAAAAGCATCGGTGGCATTTAACAGATCGGAAAACTCACTTTTTAAAATCTCGACTTCTAAGCTTAACTGCTGGCAACTTTTGTGAATTGCTTTTGCTTGCCCTGTAGAACCAGAAGTATAAAAAGTCATCTCACCATGAAAGAGAGCAAAAAATTCTTCGCGCGTAAATTGAGTGAAATATTTGCTGGTATCTAAATCTGCAAGCTGTATTTGTTGTTTACCTGTTAAGGCGACAGAACCTGCGGTCGCCTGACATTGTTCAGCAAGCTGAGTCAAAGTGCCTACTTGAGCATTAGGTGGCAACAACACATGTTTTTTTTCAAAAATCAGAGCGAACAACCAAACTGCAAACTGGTAACTGTCAGCATCAAAAAGTAACACCTTAGTCGCTGGTACTTGTCTAATAGCGGTTCTAGCCTGAGAAATACTTTGACAAAAGCTTTCGAAAGTAATGAATTGCCCATTACGATAAAAACAAAAATTATTCATTGAAAGTTGAACTCATTGGCGCTTGTGAACGATGCTTCTTTTTAACTCTTAGGCGCACTATATATTCTGTTAGCATTAAAGTGCCCATCAAAATATAGGATACAAAGCCATTATAAATCATCCAAATATCTAACGAGGTGAACAGCGCCGTATATAAAGAAGCCAAGCCATTACAGATAAAAAACAAACACCAAATTAAAGTAACTTTCTCGGTATATTTAATGGCTTTAGGCGACATATCTTTTTCGCTTATGCGAGCAAACGTTTCAATCACCGTTGGCGGTCTAAAGTAGGAGTATGCAAAAACCATTAGCATCGCAAAATTTATCGCCAATGGATAAAGTTTAAAACCGATACTATTATTCGTAAATGCACTAATCGCTATAGCCGAAATACCCAAAAGTGACGCAGGCACGAGCCAAGGTAATTTTTTCAAATTACTTCGCACTAATAAAACTCTAATCACCACAAAGGCAATTAAAATAATGGCTAAATACTTAGGGCTTAAATTATTTAAGCCAATATAAACAGCAAAGGGATACATCAATAGTATCCCTGTTGTTAGTGCAGTTATAAAAAATTTCACTAGCAGATAACCAGTTTTTCAACCTCAATGACCACGTCTTCAACCGTACGAACTTTTTTGAACGCTTCAGGATCTATTTTTTTACCGGTAATGGCTCTTAACTTAACCACTAAATCGACCGCATCTATACTGTCTAGATCTAAATCTTCGTACAAGTTTGCTTCTAATACGATATCTGCTTCATCAACTTCAAAATCATCTCTAATTATTTCGAGTAAAGTTGAAAATATTTCTTCTTTGGATTGCATACTGGTTTCCTTTACAACCTATTTTTACGCTTTTGCTTTGCTTACAAATTCACATAGGGCATTTATTGACGAAAAATGCTGCTTAGTTTCTTCTGAGTTAGCATCAATTTTAACATTATAATTTTTCTTAATCGCAAGACCTAATTCTAAAGCATCAATACTATCTAAGCCTAAGCCATCAATAAATAACGCTTCGTCGTCTTGAATATCAGTGATTTCAATATCTTCTAAATCTAGGGTTTCAATGATTAATTGTTTTAATTCTACTTTTAAATCACTCATATTTGCTGAGTTCCTCTCTAAAAAAATTTTCCAAATCTCGATTGTATTGCCGAACATCTTTGGAGGTTTGCGAAACATTATTTTCCGGCAAAGTAGGTGAGTGGTCCACGACCATTGCTGAGAAATGTGCTTTTGTTTTCGGTATTCTATACCAAGGTACATTTTTTGTTAATGTTGAAGGTATAACCTTTAGCATAACCGACGTAATATTTGCCTGGCACCTAATAGCGATATTTGCTGCGCCACGTTGAAATTGCAATTTATCATCTAGCTTAGTTCGAGTACCTTGTGGAAAAATGATTAAATTATTACCTGCTTTTAAAGAAGCTTCACAGTCATCCAAAAGTCCTTGAGGATCAGCATTGCTAATGTAACCTGTGTTACTAACAACCCCTCTTAAGAAAACATTTTTAAATAAGTGTGTTTTAACAATACAATCGGCATTTGGGATCAGAGAAATCAATACTACAACATCAATTAAAGACGGATGGTTTGCCATAATTAAATGGCCATTAAGCGACTTTAATTGCTGTGCTTTCGTTGTATCAAACTTAAATATGCCAACAAATGCCATCATGCCAATAAAAAATTTAAAAGCATGATGTACCGTTTTTCTTGCCATCTTCTTCTGTGCTTTTTTATCTCTTATAACAAATCTTTGAATAGGAAGAATAATTAGTGAAAGCAACAAACCGCCAACACCAAAAAAAACAAAACATATACCTGTAGCAATAATGCGCCAATAATAGTTCAACAGCTTAAACATGTTTTTCTAGCGACCAATTATAGTTATTTGTTGCTAGTAACATCTCTTGTTGAGCACTATTAAACCAATGTGAAAACAACAGTGAGCTGGGCATATTATCAATTAAATTTTTAGAAAACTGCTCAAAAGAAAAACTTATATTTTGCTCATCTTCAACCAACACTTTACTTGACGGTAGAGATACCACCATAGATAGCGCATGAGATAATTGTTGCTCGTCTTGAAAGCCAAGATAGGTTTCAGGCAGTTTCTGATCTGCATGAATAAAAAGAACTTCATCCGCTAAACCCGACTTGAGTCGAGCATAGGTATCAACTAACGCCATCATAAAGCTATCTTGACCCGCTGATATGGCATTTATAGCCTGTTTATTGTTAGTTAATATGCTAAACAAACTTGGAATGGCGTTATGCACAGATAAGCCAAATGCAGTTGGAGAAATGGCATTTTTATCAGCTAAATCAGCTAATAATGTTGATGTTTTTGGTAGATCACCATGTCGGCTGGAAAAAACTATCGGTAAATCGTTTTCAATACCGTCTATTGACTCGTTAGCAACTTTTAGTGCCATTTTGGCAAATGGACTTAAACGTCGACGCTGCATTGCCGGCACAAAAGCTAATTTAGGCCAGTTTACTTGTGTCTCATCGGAGTTTACAGCTTGCTCGATAGAAAGTTCATCACAGTGAGCATACCAAACACTCAAGTGGCGTATATTGACATCCATTGTAAATTCCCGAAACGCGCCTAACTAACGATAAAATAAAGTCAGAAATGGTATAGAATAGAGGGCAACAAAGCAATTAAAACAGTTGTTTTAATAAAAACATTTCAGCTAAGACTTCATTATCACTGAACTTGTCAACTTCATGGAGAAATTTCAATTGTTTAAACCGATTTTCACTCCAATCGAAGACCTATGTTTCATCAAAAACAAATTGCATCCTTGTTATGCTTTGTATAATGCAAATAACATTGATGAAAACGACATCGCTTGTTTAGCTGCAAAATTTCTTCATAAAAATGAACAAAACATTATCAAACGAAGAAAAAATATTGTCGCAAAAAAGGAGTATATCGCCAGTAGATTTTTAATAAAGTCCTATATTGCCGAGCATTTAGTTATTTCATATCAAACACTTCAACTAAGTTTTGATACAGAATCAGCACAACTAAAAGCACTATATAAGGGGAAATCGCTCGCGTTCAACATTTCTTTAACTCACTCAAAAGGCTTTATTTTTTTTGCAATTACTAACGATGCAATAAATGTTGCTGTCGATATTGAGTACCAGAATACAGCAAGAAACACACAAGCATTGGCAAATGCCTACTTTCACCCTGATGAAGTAAAGTGGTTGTTAGATAGCGATCAGACACAATTTTATCGATTATGGACACTTAAAGAAGCACTAGCAAAAATAACGACAAGCAGTGTATTAGAAGTACTAAAAAAAAATACCAAGCAACAATTAGCGCAATATCATCATACAACAGGGCAATACAAAGAATTCACCTTCGCTGTAATTCAAAGCATGCCATTTATAAACCAATGCTGGTACTTAATTAACCACGAAAAGGCATTACAATTGAGCCATGAGTAAACTTTTAAATTATTATCGTAATAACATCTTACTTAGATGGTTTTGGTGGTTAGCGGTTGTTATTCCTGGTATTCCATTTGTTTTATTTTCCGTTGGCTTTCAGCTTTACGCACATTGGCCTAGAGACTATAGCGAAATAGTGTCTATTGCGATAAACCCAAAAACAGAATATTTATCACTTTCAGCTCATGGCGTTAAAGATACGACTGAGAGTTGGAGTAATGAGCTGCAAGAGGTTATAAAGTTTACCAAAAATAAACAGCTATTCAATTATACAAAAGAGCAAGTGAGCTTATCTTGGCAGCCATTTTCTGATAACGCTTTAGTTTGCTCTGTTACCGGCAAAAAACTTGGTGAAACACTTGCTGATAAAATTGCGAAGCTGTCGAATATAAAAGCGGTGCATTTAATTGGCCACAGTTGTGGCTCATTTGTAATATATGGATTGTGTCAAAAACTCAAAAAAATAAACCCATCTATAAATGTACAAACAACCTACCTTGATCCTGTTGCTATTTATTCTGGAGTTTTTTGGCAATATGGTGTGAATAACTTTGGTAATTGTGCTGACTTTAGCGATAGCTATATTGATACAAAGGACACTGTACCTGGCAGCAATGAAAATATAGAAAATTCTTATACCTTTGATGTAACCAGTTTAAGGTTAAATAGAAGCCTCCCGTATTCACCACACGCTTGGCCTACGCACTTTTATATTGAAGCATATAAAAACCAACAGGTGCCTTTATATTTTAATAGCAACGAACAAATACACCAAATATATAACAACGAGGTACTAATCCCGTGGCAGAATAGATAGCGATTAATATAAATTATCGCTATCTATTGGATTTAAATAGTATCACTTAATCTGCGGAAAGCTTCTTATATACGTTTCCCTGCTGGTATTGCTTAACATCACCTTGAGGTATCTTTTTAAGCGACTTCTTAGCGTACTTTTTTAGTTTTCTTAGTGTTGAGTTTTCAATTGTACTTTCTAAAACTGAACGATATCGTCCATTACCGCTAAGCCCAAGCAATTTGCACCCCCAAGATAATGCATCGGCAAAATCCTCATTATTAAGATCTCTATATAATCGCTCAGCAATCAAATCTCTATCTAGTTCTGTAGCACTAGTCTGTTGTATCAACCCTTTAATATATGATCGAACCATTAATGGTGATTCATCCATCATTGGATGTTGGCTTAATTGCCCATCAAAGGGGTTATCAGACAGCACCTGTCGAACCACCCAATCATTTTGTGATTTTAAAGAAAAATATAAATTCAGTTTTCCTAGTTCTTTGTAAACGAGTTTAAGCATTGAGTAACTAACATCTCCGACCCAATGCTGCCTTTTAGTACCAAAAACAACTTCAATATTATCTGGATTTCCCAATTTGCCAAACACTTGATTAATAGTGTCTCCCGTATGAACACTATTAAAACTATCTTGTGTTGCTACTGGCTTAGACACTAGTTGATTTTTATTAATAACACTCGATGCAGAAGCCAAATTAATTTGGCCTAAAATGAACTCAGTGTCTGATTTATTTACTAGGTGTTTTAGAGATTTTTTTACGTACTTTTTAAGCTTTGAAGTTACATCTAAATCTAAAATTTTATTAAGAAAATTTGTATACCGTTGATTTCCACTAGCACCAATTGCTTTGGCTAACCATGCCTGCGTATCAGTGTTCAAGCTGTTGCCTTGCATTACGCTTTGCCCTAAAACTTCAGCGGCTATATCTACGAGCTCGATGTTTTCAATTTTTTTATTGTAAATACTTTGTGCGGCAACCTTCACATGTAGTGTGTTGTCTCGCATTAACAACTCAGCATAAAGTTGCTCTTCCCTATCCATCGCATTTACTTTTTGCCCTGCAAAAAGAACTAAAGACAAAGTTACCCATACTAATATTTTTTTCATTCTGACTAGTTCCATTAATAGAAAGTTTTAAAAAATTTATAAATAAAGAGTTTTATTATCAAAGATTAACACTTTTTTTTGCAACTACTATAGTGATATTTAGTTAACTATTAAAATGTCATATAAATTGAGTAAGAAAAATAGCAGTTGTCATTTCAATAGGTAATTTGTGAATTTACAAATAAATTTTGCTCCTCCTTTATGATTATTTTGTACGGATAATTCACAGTTCATGCGCTTACAAGCAGCCTTAGCAATAGCTAAACCTAATCCCAAACCACCAGTTTTACGACTACGACTTTTATCCAAGCGGGCGAATGGAAAGAAAATGGTTTCTTGAGATTCAATGGGTACTCCCGGTCCATCATCTTCGACAGAAAGCTCGAAGGCACAGTCAATTGCTTTCACAACAATTTTTACACTACTCTTGTTATGGCTTAAGGCATTTTGCACTAAATTATCGAGTAATAGCCGTAGGTAAATTGGATTGGTAGTTATCTCTATACTTTCATCTATATCGAGCTCAATATTAATATTGCTGTCTGGCTTCAGTGTTTGTAATCTTGCCGAAATAAAGGGCTTCAATTCTATCGTTTGATAAAAATCGGCTTCATCTTCATCTTGTTTTGTATTCAATTTTGAAAATGCGACTACTTGTCCTATTAGCTCATCAATATCGTCAATGTAGGTATCGATATTGTCGAGCAGTGCTAGCTGGTTTACATCGGCATTATTTTTTCGCAATAGACCTGCTGCCAATTGAATACGGCTAAGCGGTGTTCGTACTTCGTGTGGAACAGCTTGCGCAAATATTTGATTCTCTTTTACGGTGTCTGCAATCGAGCTCGCCATAATATTAAAACTATGTGCTAGGGTATTTATCGGCTTTGTTCATTGCTCATTCGCTCGAACATCTAATTTTCCAGTTCCAAAGGTTTGAGTTGTAGAAACTAAACTATTAATTTGCTTTTGAAGTTGCCGTAATGGCCAGTAAATTGTCAACGATATTATCAATAATAGGATAAGTATAAATAGTACAAAAACAACTTCTTCAACGCTTAAACCAATCAGACTTTCAAACTCATCATCACTTTCATCTTCAATATTTTCGCCACGTTCTCGGTCAGCAATGATTAACTTTGCTTGTAATTTAGTCATAATATAAACAGCAAGTAACCGACCTTCTTCAAGCTCAAAGGTAGGTATTCCCTGAACATTTTCAATAAAGCGACAATGACTACATGCAGGTTCACTCTCATCCAATGGTAACCAGTGGATTATAAAGTCATCCGAGAATGGAATTTCTAATGAAGTGTTATTAACATTTATTATATTGTTTTGTTCTATTTGCTGATTAATCTCACTGTATATGTACCTTGTATCTCGAACAAAGTCATTAAGCGAGTCTTGCTCCATAATATCTTCAACAACATACTGTGTTAATGCAAAACTAAAGATTATCGCTGCCAATATACTGAGATAAAGGCGTGTAAAAAAAGATAGTGGAAGCAAACGAGAAAAATTAGCCATTGAGCAACATATACCCTTTATTTCTTACTGTAGTAATTATTTTGTAGGGCACTTTGTCATCATTAAGCTTTTTTCTAAGTGCAGATATTCGCATATCTATTGAACGATCATTAAAGTCATAGTCAATGCCTCTAAGCGCTTTACAACAATCATCTCGAGATACTATTTTACCTGCATTGTTATCCAGCCAATGCAGCATTTCATATTCCGAATCAGTTAACATTAGCAATTCGCCATCAAGAAATACTTCCCTATTGATGGTGTTAATATGCAATTTTCTGTTTGAAGGGCTTGTTGGTTCAACGTTTAAAATACTAGAGCGTCGAATTAGCGCCTCAATTCTCGCAACTAATATATGTGGTTTTAATGGTTTATTTAAAAAATCATCGGCGCCAAATTTTAACAAACTCACTTCACTGACATCATCATCACAGGCAGTTAACACTAAAATAGGGCCTTGATAAAATAGACGTGCTTGCTTACAAATATCAAAACCACTCAACCCTGGTAGCATTAAATCTAAAATCACTAAATCAGGATGGTAACTTTTAATCGCTGCTAATGCTTCTCCACCATCATTAATGATTTTGCTTTCAAAGCCTTCAGCTTCTAAATACATCGCTGTTAATCGCGATATTTCAGCGTCATCTTCAACAATCAGTATTTTCATGTTATCGCCACCACCTAATTTTCACTTCAAATAAGGGATATTCATCACTCAAGCTAACAAATATCCTTAACTCATTTATAAACTACTCACGTCTATTGTGGTATCTGAAAATGTCATCTTTTCAACAGCTGTTAGTGAGTTCACGCCATCGCGGTTATCTTGCATGTCTTGTACTGTCACCACGTCATTTTCTTTAGTGATGGTGTATTCAGCAGAAGCCCCTGAAAATGTCACCGTATTGACTCCTGTATTGCCAGTCACACTATTATCTAATTGATTAATAATAATATTACTGTCATTACCCCCCGTTAAGGTAATATCTTTTAAATATTGTGAGTGATGTGTGTATTTCACATTAGCATTAAATACTAAGCTAAAGTCACCAACAAAGCTTTCATCGATACGAGCATTATAAGTTACGTACGGATGGAAAAACTTATTATCAACAAGTGTCGCACCTTGTGGGTCTTTACTCGCAATATCATTGCGCACTTTAGCAACGTACAAGCCATTCATACCGTGCGTGCTACTTTCAGTATCTGCTCCCCATAAGCCATAATAAACATCAATAAGTGCTGCTAGGTATTCTTGGCTTAAACTGTTTTCTGCGGTTAATTCAGCGATCCAATCTGTAGCACCTATACCCCATAAATTAGCTGCTGAAGCATTAACTTGTGCGGCTCTAATTTCATTTTGAAAATCAGCTTGTGCGCCAATAAATGTAGGGTTTTGATCAACACCTATACCAAAATCATGCACCATATGTAGAATTTCTTCGTAAGATGCATCACGATGGTTATAGTCTTGATTAACATACCAGCTGTGCCCTTCAACTTGCATTTCACCATAATATAACGGTTGTCCATCCAATTCAGCAGCTGCATTGGTACCATCATCAACGCCGTTTAATAGCAATAATACCGCATTATTTTCAGCCATTTTATTGGCAATAGCACTTTTATCTGCGCCGTATAATGAACCAGGATAATCAGTTAAAAAGTGCTGCAAAATAGCACGAGAACGAACAATTTGGTTATCTAACACGCCGTCTTGCGCCACAATATGAATAACGCCACCATTGGGTGTATCTACTTTGGTGTAGCGATCAAATTTTAATGCCACTCTATAAGTGTCTTTAAGTGTTTCAGGCACTGCAGATATACCTAAATCATTTGGTGCTGGCGTAGGCGTCGGTGTTGGCACAGGAGCTGGAATAGGTGTGGAAGTCATTTTTTTAGAGCTACCACCGCATGCACTAAGAGCGCCAATAATCATCGTACTAATGACAATATTTCTATAATTCATGATATTTAACCTTACTGTTTAATTATTATAAGCAGTGTATAAAACCATGCTGCTAATGTTTGTAAGGCTAAGTAAGCATAGAGTATCGAATAGATAAAATTCATGGCATACAGCAAAACCCGTAACGAGTTTTTAGCATACAAGCTTGAATTGAAAGGATATTATATTGCTTACAAATGCTTACTTATCAGATATTTCTTGGCTAAAACTGCAGGTTGTCTACATTAGGAAATAACGACTTAAATATTAATATTGTTCTTGAGTAACAAGCCATAAATCTATGACACGCGCTTTTTTAAAAACACGTTACGTATTTTCACACACGTTTTGCAACATCTTTAATAACAACTAATCACTTGAATTATCCCTTTTCATAACCACTTCTTGTGGGAGACTAAAATCCTGAGATCACATAATGAACGATAACAGCCAAGCCATAATTCAGCCTATTTCAGGTGATAGTTCTACGAAAAAAAAGCCAAAAGCATTCACCAGCCTGTTACCTATTTTCGCTTTTATTAAACCTTACAAACTAATGTTATTTTTAGCCTTATTCGCGTTACTAGTCACTGCAGCGGTTAATTTGTCTTTAGGACAAGGGGTGAAATTTGTTATCGATAGTGGCTTTATTGCTGGTTCAGTTGAGCAATTACAATCTGCCATTTTAGTATTAATCGCGTTAATTAGTTTATTGGCAATTGGCACCTTTAGCCGTTTTTATTTGATGTCTTGGCTAGGTGAGCGTGTCAGTGCCGACATCCGTAAAGCCGTGTTCAATCGCATTGTAACTTTGCATCCTAGTTATTTTGAAGAAAATCGTAGCGGTGAGCTAATGTCGCGCTTAACCACTGACACGGCATTATTACAGTCAATTATTGGTTCATCTTTTTCGATGGCACTTCGCAGCATACTAATGTTAATTGGCGGATTAATAATGCTAATGGTGACTAATTTTAAGCTAACGCTTTTTGTTATTTTTTCAGTGCCTGTTATTTTAGTTCCGATGATGATTTATGGTCGTAAAGTCAGAAAATTAGCAGCAAGCTCGCAAGACGCTATTGCTGATGTTGGCACTTATGCGGGTGAAATAATTCAAAATATCAAAGTCGTGCAAAGCTACACTCATGAAGTAAAAGAGCAACATGCTTTTGCTGATGAAGTAGAAAAGGCTTTTACTGTTGCCAAACGTCGAGTAAAACAACGCTCATTTCTTATCGCTATCGTTATTTTTCTAACCTTTGGTGCTATTAGCGGCATGTTATGGGTAGGTGGTATGGATGTTTTACAAGGTGAAATGAGCGGCGGTGAATTAGGGGCATTTGTTTTTTACGCCATCATGGTCGCTATGTCTGTTGCAACAGTTGCGGAAGTATACGGTGAATTACAACGAGCGGCAGGCTCTGCAACTCGGTTGCTAGAACTTCTTGAGATTGAAAGTGACATTAAAGAATTAGTTTCTCCACAGGTACTGAAGAGTGATACACAATCGGTGATTACTTTTAAAGATGTCGATTTTTACTATCCGTCACGTCCTGAAAGTGCTGCACTTAAGGATATAAATTTAACCATACCGGCAGGGAAAATCGTTGCCTTAGTGGGCCCTTCTGGCGCGGGAAAAACAACCTTATTTGAATTGTTGCAACGATTTTATGATCCGCAAAAAGGCAACATTAGCTTTAATAATTCTGATATTACCCAACTAAAATTAACTGACTTGCGACAAACCATGGGCATGGTGCCACAACACCCAATATTGTTCAGTTCTGATGTTTGGCACAACATTCGTTATGGTAAACCCGATGCAACAGATGAAGAAGTTATTAGCGCCGCCAAAAGAGCACATGCTCATGAGTTTATTGAGCAATTGCCCGAAGGGTACGGAAGTTTCTTAGGTGAGCAAGGCGTGCGTTTGTCAGGTGGACAAAAGCAGCGTATTGCTATCGCTCGTGCTATTTTGAAAGATCCCAACGTTTTATTGCTTGATGAAGCAACCAGTGCTCTAGATGCTCAAAGTGAATACCATGTGCAGGCGGCACTAGATGAATTAATGACCAATAGAACAACGTTAATTATTGCTCACCGACTAGCGACGGTCATTCATGCTGATGTAATCGTGGTTATGGACCAAGGGAAGATTATTGATACCGGGGATCATAAATCATTGTTACAAAGCTCTAAATTATATCAACGACTTTGCGAATTACAGTTTGATAAAGCGAATGAAGAAACTCACTAATCAATTTCTTCAACACAAACATCTCCATCTAGGGCTTTTTTCTCTAGATGTACAACGTAGCGCTGGGCTAAATTGGCCCCTAAACGATAGCCTAAATAGCTAGCAATGAACCAAATGGCTACGTTTTCCATGTCAAATACATCAGGCCAATAGCTAAACCATAATAATGCTTTGAGCATATTGATAAAAGATTCGATGATAATGCCTAAAATGGCATTAAAAGAGAGTAAATTAAGAAATGATTGCCAACCGGTTGCATGAATTAAAAACTGCACTGTTTGATCTAATTCAATATAAATAAAGGTTAATAATGCGACCAAGCCATAAAAGCCACCACCAAAAGTCATCCATTTAGAGTGGAGAAACAACAGGCTTTTTTTGTTAGCTTTTGATAATTTTCTCTCGGGATTTTTTTTATCTTTAAAAGCATCTCGAATAGTAATATCAGATGTAAGATAGCCTTTGTTGTAGGCATAGTAGACCATTAAAAATGTGAATACTTGTACTGGTAATCCTGCGTAAAAAATGGCTTTAATTAAATCCATATTCGTTCGTTACATCCTTATTCAATAATCACTTTATGCCGCCCTAAAGCAACAAAATCATTCATTTTTCAATTACCGCTAATCGCTCTGCGCTGTATTAAAGCTTTGTATATTATAACTTTAAAATTGACAGCCCCATTGTATACTCTATCTTTGAATAACAATTCTATGTAAAAAGGTCTAATTGTTACAACAATAAAAAATTGAGTGAATTATGTCTAATAAATATAAGCTTTATGGTGCACCTTTTTCATTATACACAGGCAAAGCGCGTGCTTACCTGATTAATAAACGCTTGCCATATGAAGAAGTGTTTTCTTCACTTAAAGTTTATAAAAAAATTATCATTCCTCACACCAGTGTGCGCTTTATTCCTGTTGTTAAAACACCGCAAAACGAATACATTCAAGACACATCAGTTATTATCGATACCATTGAAAAGCGACACCCCGACAACCCACTTGTACCATCGACACCTAAACAAAAACTTGTCTCTAATTTATTTGAAATTTGGGCCGACGAATGGCTATTAATACCCGCAATGCATTACCGTTGGAATAAAGCTAACTTCCCCTTTATTTACGAGGAATTCGGCAGTATTGTTTTTCCCAAAATGCCAGCGATAATTCGTGCTTTTGTTGGTAAAAAACTAGGCGGTAAGTTCAAAGGTTTTGTACCTATTCTGGGAATAAAGCCAGCAACAATACCCGCCATCGAAGACTGGTACGAGAATCATGTTTTGCGCTATTTAGAGCAACACTTTTCAACTAATAAATACTTACTAGGCGCGAAACCAAGCTTAGGTGATGTTAGTTTAATGGGGCCACTTTATGCACACCTTTATAGAGATCCAGCATCCGGTAAAATAATGAAAAATATAGCGCCTAATGTTGTCAAATGGGTAGAGCGGATGAACACCCCGAATGCAAAATATGGTGAATGGCTACGCGATGATGAAATTCCAGAAACGCTTTACCCACTTTTACAGCGCATGTTTACAGAGTTTTGGCCGGTATTAGAAAGTACCGTTAAACAATTATCACTATGGCAGCAACAAAACCCAACAGTAACTGAAATACCAAGGTCTATAGGTCAACATACTTTTTCAATAGGCAATGTGGAAGAGCAAAGGGCGATTATGCCTTTTCATCAATGGAAGCTGCAGCGAATATTGGATTGTTATAATAATATTAATGCGGAATGCAAAATTTCCGTGGATGAAATGCTATTGAAACTTGAGGGCAAGCAGGCCATGCAACTCAAAATACCTAAACGCTTAGATCGTGTAAACAATAAACTCGTTTTTGGTTGAGCTGAGCCACACTTTTATGTGTTTAGGATAATTTTATTTTATGGCAACCTACTGCATACTTTCCGACAGTGAACGACTTAGAAAACCTGATAAATAATAACTAAAAAAGGCAGCAAACCTAGTTTACTGCCTTGCTATGTAATCACTTTAAAGCATGTTTATAAGCGCAACTTGGTTTACGCCTTACGACGCAAGATTAAACCTAAAGCACCTAATGCAAATAACGCAGCTGTTGCAGGCTCAGGAACCGATGCCGCTGCCTTTAATGCATTTGAAGACAATATAGAGGTTTCTTGCGTTAAATGGTTAGTAAATTGAACTGTACTTAAACCATCGCAACACTTTTCAGCAAAGAATAAGTCGATATTATGTTGCCCTTGTGTAAAGTCGAAAGTATCTAAACTAAACACATCTGAATTTTTCCAATTTCTAGCCCACCAAAGATCATCTGTTCTATCGACAATAAGATTACCATCAACAAATAGTTCGGCGCCAAAGCCCGCGTCTAAACCAAAATCAAAACTCCAGAAACCTTGCTCTGCAACATCAAAGTTAATGTTTAGGTGCCCAATACGATTTCGGCCGATATCAATCAAAGTAAATTCATCAATGTTGCGAGAGTTTACTTGATTGGCGTTTGAAAACCATGATGCTTGCAAATCACTTGTTATCGATGATCCGGTTAAACTTTTAGTATCAAAAGTGATCAACCCTGCATATGAAAATTGACTTATCGTCAATGCGATTACAATAAAAATGCTTGTGATAAATTTACTCATATTACACCTCTAATATCCGTCTAAAGACTAATTATTATGGGGTAATGCTACATTGGCAATAAGCTAAAAAATATGGCTAAACTGTCCAATTGTGCAAAATAAATACAAAGTATCTCTTCAAAAGCGATAGATTAATCTGTATTCACTAAGTCGTATGAATAAAAAAGACGCCCCATCCAATGAATGAGGCGCCTATTAATTTATAAACAAATTTGTAATCTATTGATCAAACACTTATTCAACCGTAACAGACTTTGCCAAGTTACGTGGTTGGTCAACGTCAGTACCTTTAATGATTGCCACATAGTATGACAATAACTGTAATGGCAAGGTATAAACGATTGGGGCAATGATATCGTCACACACTGGCACTTCGATAACTTTCATGGTTTCATCGCTAACGAAGTTAGTATTACTATCAGCGAAAACATACATTAAGCCGCCACGAGCGCGTACTTCTTCAACGTTTGATTTTAACTTTTCAATTAAATCATTTTGTGGTGCAACAACGATAACTGGCATATCAGCATCAATTAACGCTAATGGGCCATGCTTAAGTTCGCCAGCGGCATAAGCTTCTGCATGTATATATGAAATTTCTTTCAGCTTTAACGCACCTTCCATCGCGATAGGATATTGATCACCACGACCTAAAAACAGCGCATGTTGTTTATCAGCAAAATCTTCTGCAAGGTCTTCAATTGAACTTGCTAAAGCTAACACTTCTTCAAGTTTACTCGGTAAAGTCATTAATGAGGTAGCAATACTATTTTGTTGCTCAACCGACATGCCGTGATGCTTACCAATAGCTAAAGTCATCATTAACAAGCCAACAAGCTGAGTGGTAAATGCTTTTGTTGATGCTACGCCGATTTCAGCGCCCGCTTTGGTCATAAAAGATAAGTCTGATTCACGTACCAGTGACGAACCAGGTACATTACAAATACTTAGGCTAGAGGTATAGCCAATTTCTTTTGCTAAGCGCAGTGCTGCTAAGGTATCTGCCGTTTCACCAGATTGAGATAAGGTAACTATCATCGAATTTTTAGGTACGAATGATTTACGGTATCTAAATTCACTCGCTATTTCGATATTACACGATACGCCTGCAAGTTCTTCTAACCAATAACGTGCAACCATGCCTGAATGGTAACTTGTACCACAGGCAATGATTTGTACATGCTGAACATTTTTAAAAATATCATCAGCACCGTTACCAAAGGTATCTATATTAAGCTCTGTACCCAATAAACGACCTTCTAACGTGTTACGCACAGACGTTGGTTGCTCGTAGGTTTCTTTAAGCATGTAATGTCGGTATTCACCTTTGTCGCCACTGTCATGTGATACGTTAGCTTCTTTTGCTTCTCGTACTACTGGCTTACCGTTAGTGTCAAAAATGTTAACTTCAAAACGACTGATTTGCGCAACATCGCCTTCTTCTAGGTAAGAGAATTTACGTGTTACGGGAAGTAATGCCATGATGTCTGAGGCAATGAAGTTTTCGCCTAAACCATAACCAATAACTAGTGGGCTACCAGAACGCGCAACAATAATATTGTCTCTATCGCGCTTATCCATAACGACAGTGCCATAAGCACCTTCTAGCTGCTTAACGGTTTTTTGTACTGCTGCTAACAATGTTTCACTGGTTTTTAGTTCATGATGAACCAAATGTGTAATAACTTCAGTGTCTGTTTGCGATAAAAATTCGTATCCTAAACCTTGCAGCTGCGTGCGTAATGCCTGATGGTTTTCAATAATACCATTATGCACTACAGCAATAGTGTTATTTGAAAGGTGCGGATGAGCATTAATTTCACTTGGCACGCCATGTGTTGCCCAACGCGTATGCGCAATGCCAGTACCACCAGATAATGGCTGTTGTTCAAGTGCTTGTGCAAGCTCTTGCACTTTACCTAAACGTTTAGAGGTTAATAATTCATCATTGTTATCAATAATGGCAACACCAGCAGAATCATAACCACGATATTCTAATCGTTTAAGGCCTTCTACTAAAATTTCTGCTACATCACGTTGTGCTACTGCACCTACTATTCCACACATAACTACTGTCCTTTTTAACTAGCGATAACGAGGTTAACGCCTTGTTTAATTATTTCACTTCGTACGTTTTCAGGCATATCTGCATCTGTAATTAACGTATGAATTTTATTCCAAGGTAATTCTAAATTTGGGATTTTACGATTTAACTTTTCTGAGTCTAACATTACGATAACTTCACGAGACACTTCTGCCATAACACGACTCAAGCCCAACAACTCATTAAAGGTAGTTGTTCCACGAGACATATCAAGGCCATCAGCACCAATAAATAATTGGTCAAAGTCATAAGATCGCAACACATTTTCCGCTACCTGCCCTTGAAAAGACTCTGAGTGAGGGTCCCAAGTACCACCGGTCATCAATAATGTTGGCTCATTCTCTAAAGCATGAAGGTCTGAGGCAATGGCAAGCGAATTAGTCATCACCACTAAACCTTGTTTAGCACTAAGTTCTCGCACTAAAGCCGATGTAGTGCTGCCACTGTCTAAAATAATACGATTATGATCTCGAATTAACGATGCTGCCGTTTTGGCAATCACAACCTTTCGTTTCGAAACTTTTTCTGTTTTGGGTTCTATTATTTCGCTCGGTAAAGGCACAGCTCCACCATATCGACGTAATAATAAACCACTATTTTCTAATACCGCTAAGTCCTTACGAATCGTAACTTCTGAGGTATCGAACTTTTTGGCAAGGCTGTCAACGCTTACTTCACCTAAGTTGCTTAGTTCAGCAATGATGGTATGACGGCGTTGTTGAGTGTTTCGTTTTGACATTTCTTTCGTTTGACTCTTAAAAGTTTCGATTTAAAACTTAGCTATTAGAACAAAAGCTGAAAATAAAAACAATATTTATCTAAAGATCAGTAATTAAATAGCCATATATCGGCTCAGATAAATCAATGTTCATCGAAACTAATAATATAAAAAAGATTAAAGCCTAGAGACAAAAATGCACTAGTGAATAACTAGTGCATTAATAAAAAAATCAGTGCTGTTGGTATTATTTTTTGCTTGGACGCTTCCAGCCAGCAATATTACGTTGCTTACTACGAGCAACACTTAACTCGCTGTCTGCTACATCTTTTACGATAACTGAGCCCGCTGCCGTTGTTGCCATGTCACCAATCGTTACCGGCGCAACTAATGAAGCATTTGAACCAATAAAAGCGCCAGCACCAATAATGGTTTTAGATTTATTCACACCATCATAATTACAAGTAATAGTACCTGCACCGATATTTGCCTTAGCGCCAATTTCAGCATCACCTAAGTAAGTCAAATGACCTGCTTTTGCACCTTCGCCTAAAGTAGATTTTTTCATTTCAACGAAATTACCAACATGGGCATCACGTTTTAGTACTGAGCCTGGACGAATACGAGCAAATGGCCCTACAGACGCTAACTCGCCAATAATGGCGTCTTCAACAATACTATTTGGCTTAATTTCAGCATTTTTGCCAATACGACAATTTTTCAAAATACAGTTTGCACCGATAATCGCATTGTCAGCAATTTCAACATCACCTTCAAATATACAGTTAACGTCAATGACCACTTCTTGGCCAACAGTAACGTTACCGCGGATATCAATACGGTTTGGATCACGTAAGCTTGCGCCAGAAATCATCAACTCTTCAGCTTTTCTTAATTGGTATGCGCGTTCTAAGCCAGCAAGCTGTACGCGATTATTTGCACCTTCAACTTCAATTTCACTATCTGGATGAGCCGTAGTAATTAACTTACCTTCTTGGTGACAGGCAGCAATAATATCCGTTAGGTAATATTCACCTTGGGCATTGTCGCTTGATAAGTTTGATAACCAGCGTTTTAAATCACCGCCGTTCGCTAGCAAAATACCTGTATTGGCTTCATTAACTAATAATTGTTCTGCATTAGCGTCTTTTTGTTCAATGATGCCAGTAACTTTGCCAGATTCATCTCTAATGATACGACCATAACCTGTCGGATTAGCTAAATGTACCGTTAGCAATGCCATACCATTTTCAGGTTTTGCAGCAATTAAACGCTGTAATGTGCTCACTTTTGTTAATGGCACATCGCCGTAAAGTACCAATACATCTTCATCATTAGTTAAAAATGGTGATGCCATATCAACCGCATGACCAGTACCAAGTTGTTCTTTTTGCTCAACGAAAGTTAAATCATCGCCGGTAATTTTACTTTTTAAAACATCACCACCAAAACCATAAACAACATAGGTGTTTGTTGCTTCTACTTGGCGTGCTGCATCAATAACATGCGCTACCATAGGTTTTTCAGCAACAGGGTGAAGTACTTTAGGTAATGAAGAACGCATACGAGTACCTTTACCCGCAGCTAGGACAACAACAGAGAGAGCCATAATTTTTCCGATTATTTTTATTAATTTAGGTGATGTTCCTCAACATTGTAGCGTTAATTTAAATGCCACACTATGAAAAATTTATCATCAAACTACCCACCAAAAGAACAAGTGCTTGGATATCGCATATTAATAGTGTTTGGGTATATAATGTGCGCTATATAAATACTGCAAATACCTCTACTTTTTATTCCACTAGGATCCCATATTAATGATGCCAATCGCTGAGCAAATTGCCAAAGAACTTGACGTAAAAACTAGCCAAATAAATACTGCGATAAATTTGTTAGATGAAGGGGCGACCGTACCTTTTATTGCTCGTTATAGAAAGGAAGTAACTCAAGGGCTTGACGATAATCATTTGCGCCACTTAGCTCAACGTTTGGTTTATTTAAGAGATCTAGCAGCACGTAGAAAAGTAATAATAGCCAATATTGAGCAGCAAGGTAAATTAACACCTGCTTTAGCTAGCGAGCTAAACAATGCTGACAATAAAACTCGCCTTGAAGATTTATATTTACCGTTTAAACCAAAACGAAAAACTAAAGGTCAAATAGCGATTACTGCGGGCTTAGAGCCATTAGCGAATAAAATTTATAATAATTGGCAGTTAAACCCAGAAAATGAAGCGAAAGCATTTATCAATAAGGAGCTGGGCTTCATTGATGAAAAATCAGTTCTTGAAGGCGCGCATTTTATTTTGGTTGAACGTTTTGCAGAAGATGCCAACTTAATACAAAAGCTACGTCGACACTTACTAAAACAAGCACATTTATGTAGTAAGTTGGTTAAAGGTAAATCGGGCGAAGCGGCAAAATATAGAGACTATTTTGAACATTCAGAATTATTAAGAAATGTGCCTTCGCATCGTATGTTAGCAATGTTACGTGGTCGAAATGATAGTTTACTAACATTACGTATCGATGTTGACCCAGGGCAAGAAGGTGCTTTTTCAAGTGCTCAGCAGTTAATAACAGAACACTTCAATTTACGCTTAACTGGGCAAGCCGCAGCAGCCTTTTTAACTAAAGTAGTAAGCTCGACTTGGAAGTTAAAACTCAGCCAAAGTTTAGAAACTGAATTACTAGGTGCTTTACGCGAACAAGCGGAAGTTGAAGCAATTAAAGTATTCTCTCGAAATCTAAATGACTTATTAATGGCAGCACCTGCTGGTCCGAAAATAACATTAGGCTTAGATCCGGGCATGCGAACAGGCTGTAAGCTCGCCATTGTTGATGCGACAGGAAAATTATTACAAACCGCGACTATATTCCCACATGCACCACAAAACCATTGGGATAAATCAGTTCGTACTTTGGTGAATTTATGCCAACAACATAAAGTAGAGCTTATTGCGATAGGCAATGGTACGGGCTCTCGTGAGAGCGATAAATTGGTTGCCGAAGTTATCACTAGCATTGAAAACAGCAAGCTAACCAAGGTAATGGTAAGTGAAGCTGGTGCTTCGGTATATTCAGCGTCAGAGTTAGCAGCAAATGAATTTCCTGATTTGGATGTATCAATACGCGGCGCGGTGTCTATTGCTCGACGTTTACAAGACCCACTAGCAGAGCTGGTAAAAATTGACCCTAAAGCCATTGGTGTTGGGCAATATCAGCATGATGTTAGCCAAAGCCAATTGAGCCAAACTTTAGATGATGTTATTGAAGATTGTGTAAACAAAGTTGGCGTTGATTTAAATAGTGCTTCTGCACCTTTATTATCAAGAGTATCAGGTTTAAATAAAACCATGGCCAACAACGTAGTTAACTTTCGTAATGAAAATGGTCGCTTTAACAACCGTAACGAATTAAAGAAAGTGGCACGCTTAGGACCAAAAGCATTTGAACAAGCCGCAGGCTTTCTGCGTATTACTAACGGTAATAATCCTATCGATTGTTCTGGTGTTCATCCAGAAACTTATCCGGTAGTTGAGCAAATTTTAAAGCAGAGCGAAAGCAGCATTACAGAGCTCATTGGCAACAAAACTGCGCTTGAAAAAATTAATATTGCAGCATTAACTAGCGATAAGTTTGGTGTCATCACCATTGAAGATATTGTTAGTGAATTAGAAAAGCCTGGTCGTGATCCTCGTCCTGAATTTAAAACCGCAACCTTTCAAGAAGGTGTAAATACAATCGCTGACTTAAAAGTAGGTATGATTTTAGAGGGCGTTATTTCTAATGTTGCTAATTTCGGTGCTTTTGTTGATGTCGGTGTTCATCAAGACGGCTTAGTGCATATTTCATCACTGACCAATAAATTTGTTAGTGATCCACATGAAGTCGTTAAAGCCGGTGAAGTCGTTAAAGTAAAAGTGACTGAAGTTGACCCACAGCGTAAACGTATCAGCTTAACCATGCGTTTAGATGAAGCTGCGCCGCAAGCCAAAAGCCAGCCGACAGCAAAACCAACTAAAGCGTCGCATAACGACAACAAAAATAAGCACCAACATAAAAACCAAGCAAGAACACAAAAGCCTAAAGTAGAAAATAATGCCGCGATGGGTAATGCCTTTGCAGACGCTTTTGCCAAGTTAAAAAAATAATCGATTAAGATAAAATTTGTCTAGATTAATTAAAAGCCGCTAGTTAGCGGCTTTTTTAATGGTGATTAATGATACTTATCAAAAAAGTGACAAACCATGCTATCTAAAGCTTGCACTTTTAGGCTCGCTCGCTACCATAGCCGCCTTTAAAACACCTCAGTTTATTCTCGTTCGGAATTCCATGGAACTCAGTAGCTACTCGCTTTATTTTAGTATTTCACTTCTTGCTTCAATCAGTATCGGTCCATCAGTCATATTGGCAGCAAGTAATGGCATAAACTTTGGTCGTAAAAAAGCCTTAGCGGGGGTTTTTGGCCACGTTAGTGCGATAATGATTTTAGCGTTGATTTCTGCTTCAGGATTAGGCCTTATTTTAATGGCTTCAGATCTCGCCTTCACAGTCATAAAATATGCTGGCGCAGGTTATTTGGTCTATATCGGTATTGCGATTTGGCGCAGCAAAGGCAAGTGGTCATTCGCGGATAAAAATACGCTATCGCCAGCTAAAAGAGCACTATTTAAGCAAAGCTTTTTATTAGGGCTTAGCAACCCAAAAGCATTAGTATTCTTCTCGGCGCTTTTCCCTCAGTTCATACAGCCAGCACAGCCAATATTGCCGCAGTTTTTACTACTTGCAGGCACAAGTTTATGTAATGCTTTTGTTTTTACTTCTGTTTACGTTGTTGTTGCCTATCGATTTCGCCAATACTTTTTATCTGCTATTGGTCAACGTTGGGTAGGTAAAACAACCGGTGGTATTTTTATCGGTTTCGCTGCTGCACTTATCGCCAATTGATGGCTAGATTTACAAAGCTAGAATATCTGAGAGAGGCCTGAATATCGTCGTTTCATCACTCTGACATGAAGGGATTCATTAATGTCGTGGAACCATGGATGGTTATGAACGACCATGTGATTACGACATTGCTTACATGGATGTAAGTACTTAGATTTTGTCAGGAACAATAAATCTGACCATTCATCGACGTGCATGTTCCGACAAGGATGTTGGCTATTAGAGTAATGCAGGAGCAATTACCGAGATGCACTAATGCCGTGGAGCCATGGATGGCTATGAACGGTCTGAATATAAAAAAGGGGAAGCAAGTGCTTCCCCAAACAACCTCGGTTGGGAGGTTAACTAACGCAAAACGTTAGCACTCAAAACGAATTAACGTTATGAGCACATGACTGCTGACTAAAGCACATACTTAGCAGAGAATTGCACATAATCTGAATCAGCATTTTGATCTACTGACTCGAAATTACCTACTTCAAGGCCAAATGACAGTTCTTTAGTATAATTCTTAAAGATATTCACACCCCAATGTCTTCTATCTGCATCGGCAACTTCAGTAGTTGTTTTACCGTAAAATGCCGTACTGCGAATATCATCAGTCCAGAAGTGACGATATGCCACCATATATGACGTGGTTTCCTCGACTTCTTCGCCGACTAAGTCACGTGCGGCAACAACACCGACGTAGCGACCAGTTTCACCACCGTGGTATTGAAAACGAAAGTCATCTTTACCAAAAGTTTTAATTTTACCAGCAACACCATAACCGAATGCTGACTCAGAATTACCGCCAACAGTATTTAATTGACGCGCTAAACCCGCTACGGAAACATTACCCCAGTCACCTTTAAAGGTATATTTAGCGATAACATCAGGCACTGAATCTTGGCTTGGATCACCTTTATCTGATTCTGGATTTTCTATTGCAACTTGAAAGTTACCTTGGGTATAACGAATTTGACCTTGTCGAATAAATGCAGCAGCATTAAGCGGGCCCGCAAAATCAGCAGCTTCAGCTAAAGCGCTAGTATTGACAAAAGTCGACCAGGTTTGACCAACAAGAATGTTTTTATATTTGATAAAAGCGTGACGCAGTCTTGGGTTTGCAGAGTTAGAAACGATTTCGTTACCACCACCACCATGAAAGTCCATTTCAATAAAACCGGTGATATCACCGTGAACATATTTAGTGTTAAAACGTGATTCTGTCGCTCGAAAGCTAAATTGCGAAATATCACCAACGTTACCAGCACCTACCCAATAATCTTTGGTAATACTATTGATGTTACCGTCGACATAACGAGTATCAAGTTTTATATAACCACCAAAGGTGAGGGTATCGTCATCTGATAATTTAATTTCATAACCTGCATTTGCGCTGCCAGCCATAGCTAGAAGACCTGATGCTAATAAAAGCTTTTTCTTATTCAACATTTTACTTTCCCCATGTGTTTTTTACCTAAGAGCAACAACTTCTATACTCTGGCGGTGTTTTTATCGTTTTAATTATTCTATTAACGTTTTCGCTTATTATTGTTATTGCTGAAAATCATTTTTTTTACATTTTCTACGCTGCACAATGAATGTTCATTGCTTGAGACTTTAGTATCTGCCGACAGGTTTTCTTATTGTTTATATTCGGTAATTCATCAACAAATTTAATTACTTCTGGCTCAGCAAAGTCACCAAAGCAGCCAATAATTTTTGCGCTTACCGCTTGAGATAAAATTGACAAATCTATCGCTGCACCATTGAGTTCAACATGAACATGAATGCTATTGCCTTTATGTTCATGAGGTACACCAAAAACAGCCACTTGCTTAACTGCTGCTAATTGCGCTATCAATGTTTCGATTGCATGGTTTTCAATACGATAACCACTGACTTTATGGGCGGGTTTTGCTTGGCATACTAACCAGATATAGTCTTGCTCTACTTTGTTTAACACTTCACCTTCACCGGTATTTTCATCAAGAAAGTAAAACCACTCACCATTACATGATTGCAACCAAGATAATTGTGCTTGTTGTCCATTATGACTAGGTACAGGGTTTGTTAGATTACTCATCACTCTCTCTATCAAGCTAAGTTGTTCGAAAAACATTCAAAACTATTTATTATGCAGTTAACACTAGAGAGTAAGCGCAATTTTTAAAATTAGACCTAAGTCTACATTGAGCTAAAAACTGGCTAGACTTTAGTCTATATACCCAAACCACTTGAGAATGCAATTTCAGAGTTAAGCTAGGAAATCAGCACAAGGCGCAGCACGCAGGTAATGGTTATTCCCTTACCAAGTGCTGAAACGCGGGGCTGTTTTTCTAGCTTAGCTCCCGTAGGGCAAGCCGATAAAGGGTCATCTCCGGCGTTATTGATTTCCACAATGGAATAACCATTCTCTTCAATCAATGCCTTGGTGCTAACCCTTTTTCGACTTGCTGAATCCTGTCTTCTCAAGTTGCTTGGGTATAAAAGTTATAAATCAGCCAATTAACGAATACCTTGCCGTTAATCATCGTGATGATTTATCAACTGGTCGATAAATACCACGACAAATATTAAGAAGTGTTAGAATGCTGAAAATCGAATTTTCATCATGACTAAAGAAAGGTTATTCATGGCTTCTAAAGTAAAATATTTATCATTAACTGTTGTATTGGCTTGTTTGGCCAACATAACTTTTAGTGCTAATGCACAAACACTTAATGCTGAAAAATATAAAAAAGCTGAGCAGAAATTAGCGAAGTTTACCGATAAGCTTGTTACTGGCACAGTTGACTATCCAAGCTGGAGCAACAGCGATCAGTTGCTATATCGTAGCCACACAGAACAAGGTGAACAGTTCTTCATTTTAGATGCAAAAACCAAGCAAAAGAAATTGGCGTTCGATCATCAAAAACTTGCCACAGCGCTAGCTCGCATTACCGAAAAAGAAGTTAATCAAGAAAACCTGCCATTCAAAAGCTTTGAAATTGTTAGTAAAAATAAAATTTCGTTGAAAGTTAAAGGTAAGGCTTATCAATGTAATATTGAAAGTTACTTGTGTAAATTAACGAAAAACGCCGCGAAGAAAAACGAGTTAGTTGCCCCTAATGGCGAGCAAGCTGTTTTTATTCGAGAACATAATTTATGGCTGCGTAACCTTAATGATAATAGCGAAAAACAGTTAACCACTGACGGCATTGAAAACTTTGGTTATGCGACGAATAATGCTGGCTGGGTGCGTGGTAAAAAACCGGTGGTAAAATGGTCCCCAGACTCTAAAAAGTTAACTACGTTTAAACATGATGGCCGTAACGTTGGCGAAATGGGTATAGTGTCTACCGCAGTAGGTCACCCTAAAATTGATGTTTGGAAATACCCATTACCGGGCGATGAAAACATCTTCAAAATTCACCGTATCGTTATTGATGTTGAGCAAGCGAAAGTTACGCCATTAGCTATGCCTGCTGATGATCACCGTTCAACCATTACCGATCACGTTGCTGGCCGCGATGGTAGCTTACTTGATGTTGATTGGTCAGCTGATAGCAGTCACTTTGCCTTTGTTTCATCAACACGTGATCACAAAACCGCGACATTAAAAATGGTGGATGCCACTACCGGTAAAGTACGCACTATTTTAAGCGAAGTTGAAGAAAGCTTTTTCGAATCAGGTGTAAGTGGTATTAGTTGGAAATATCTTGATAAAAGTAACGAAATCATTTGGTTTTCACAGCGTTCTGATTGGGGGCATTTATACCTAGTTGATGCGACGACAGGAAAAATTAAAAACCAAATTACTCAAGGTGATTGGACGGTTTTAGAGTTACTCGATATTAACCAAGATACTGGCAAGCTTATATTCACTGGCGCCGGCAAAGAGGGTGGTGATCCATACTTCCACTATCTTTATAGCATTAATAAAGATGGTTCGAACTTAACTCTGCTAACACCAGAGAAAAAACATCACCGCATTACGTTAAGTAAAGATGCTGAATACTTTTTAGACCGCGTATCAACACCAAACCAAGCTGAATCTAGCTTTATTCGCAGTACCAGTAGCAAGTCTGGTTTTGTTGTAGAACAAATGGACATTAGCAAACTTACGGCAACAGGCTGGCAGGCTCCTACGCCATTTATCGTGAAAGATCGTAACGGTGAACACAACATTCATGGCTTAATGTATAAGCCTAGCGATTTTGACGCCAGCAAATCATACCCTGTAGTTAATTACTTATACCCTGGTCCACAAGTGGGTAGTATTCGTGGACGTCATTTTAGAACCGCTCGTGGTGACAACCAAGCCATTACAGAGTTAGGTTTTATTGTTATTGAAATTGACGCGCTAGGCACACCGGGTCGCTCAAAAAGCTTCCATGAGTTTTATTATCAAAACATGGGTGACAGCGGTATTCCTGATCAAGTTGCAGCAATTAAACAGTTGGCTAAACAACACAGTTGGATTGATAGTTCAAAAGTTGGAATTTGGGGACATTCAGGTGGCGGTTTTGCCTCAACGCGTGCTTTGTTAACGTATCCTGACTTTTACTCTGTAGCCGTTTCGCAAGCCGGTAATCACGACAACAGAAACTATGCGGATGAGTGGGGTGAAAAATATCACGGCGTATTAGTGAAAAATGAAGATGGTAGTACAAACTATGATAGCCAAGCGAACCAGTTAATTGTCGATAACTTAAAAGGTAAGTTATTAATCGCACACGGAACAACTGACACTAACGTACCGCCATACAACACTTTAGTAGTGGTAGAAGCGTTAATTGAGGCTAATAAAGACTTTGACATGCTAATGCTACCTAACCGTGGTCATGGCTTCGCGCGTGAAGCTTACATGATGCGTAAACGTTGGGATTACTTTGTTCTGCATTTAATGGCTGTTACACCGCCAAAAGAATTTGCTTTCAGCAAGACTAAGTAGTTATTTCGTTTAAAATTAATTAGCAGCAAGTAATATGTAAAAAGCCAGTATGTAAAAATACTGGTTTTTTTTGTGATCGGCAATTAACGGGTTTTATGCGTTTAAATCGTCATTGCTACTATAACTTAAAGACCAAAAGTCTCTTTCACTTTCGCTTCAAAGCTTTCATCGCTGAGCTCTTTTCTCATTGGAATAAAGCTTGTTGCTTCAACACCAACAGGAATGGCAATTTTTGACTTTTCATCTTCAATAATAGCTTTTACTGTATTAGCAATCGGTTGTGGGCTTGGGCCTTCATTGATAGCTTTAGCAACAACAGGCACAAAGTGACCAACTAATGCACTATAAGGAGAATCTTCTTGCGTTGTTGCAGCGTTAACCATTAAGCCATTTTTAGCGAAGTTGGTACCAAATAAGCCTGACTGAATAGAATGAATACGAACATCATACGGCGCCATTTCAAAGCGAATAGAATCAACAAAACCTTCTACGGCGTACTTACTGGCATTGTAGTGAGAAAGCAACGGTAAGCCCATTTTGCCAAGGAAAGAGCTAATGTTAATAATGACACCTGATTTTGCTGCACGCATGTAAGGTAAAACACTACGAGTCATTTTCATTAAACCGAAAACATTAACATCAAACTGCTGAAAAATTTCTTCATCAGTCGCATCTTCTGCTGTTGCCACTAAACCAAAACCAGCATTGTTGACTAGTACATCAATTTTACCTTCTTGAGCAATAATGTGCTCAACGGCAGCATTCATACTGTCGCTGTCAGTAACATCAAGATAGATGTTATTTACACCTTTAATAGTAGGCGTTGCTAATGTTTTACTTCTTGTGCCAGCATAAACGGTATAGCCATTATCATTTAGAAAACCTGCGGTAATTTCGCCCATGCCTGAACTTGCACCAGTAATTAATACGACCTTATTCATGATATTTACCTCAAAGTTATTTCATTGATGGTATTTTACGGTGCGAAATAAGAACTTTTAATAGGCTTTTATCACTAACGGGATTTTAATCTGTCACTAAAAGGAGTTTTTTAAATTTTTTGGATAAACGCCGTAGGTTTTAAAAAAAATAGCGCTGAAATGCCCTTGGTGTTTATAACCAACTTCATTGGCTACCGCTTGAACACTCATTAAGTGCTCTTTGAGCAATAGATTGGCTTTTTCTAAACGCAACTTTTGCACATAACCATAGACTGTTGTTTTATGAACCTGTTTAAAATAGCGCTTTAATTTAAAGTCGTTTGTACCACATAGCCGAGCAAGCTCTTTTATCGATGGGGGAGTTTTATAACTCTTTAAAATAATATTCTTCGCTTTGGTGGCAATAATGAGTTGTTCAATGGAATGCTCATCCTCATTGAGAATATCTAGCAATGAGAAGCGATGAATTAAATACTCAATAGCACGATGCTCGCTGATAATACTGTTCATTTTATCGCTATTTTTCGCATGAATAATTTTATCTATTAAATACAAACTCAGCGCATCTGTTGGGGCTTCATGTATTAGCTCTAAACTAATATCGGCTTGTATTTTTTGATATAAGAAATTTATTGGCTCTTCATCGTTACGACTTAAATAACGTTTAATAAAGAAATCAGCAATAAATAAGATAAATATTTCAGTACCTTCAGACGGTTCAATAACAATGTCAAAGTCTTGCCTTGAGCTAGCAAACAAATAGGTATTATTTTCTTTTAACCTTGTTGTTGATGAGGTTAACTTGTCATTAATCTGACATTTTCCACGAGCAACTGAAACAATAAAGTTCATTCTGTCGATATTTTTCAAGCTAATAATTTTTTCTTCATTTAGCTTAAGTGCGATATCAAAGAACACTAGACCATTCGAGATATCAACTCTAATAACATGTTGTTCTTTATTTTTAAAATGCTCAGATACTTGAAAGCACTTCTCTGCAGCGTTGAAAAAGAAGCTATCCATTTAGATTGTAGTACTCCCGTACTCTACGTTCAAAATCTTCATCACTTAGCTCTTTACGCATAGGAAGAAATTGCCGTGCTTTTTCGCCAACGGTTGCTCTCGCTGGAGAATCTTCATTTTCAATCATGTTTTGTACTAATAATGCAGCTTCGAGTGTGTCGTCACCATTATTAATTTGCTCAACAATGTTAGGAACTAAGTTTTTTACGAGTGAGCTATAGGGAGATTTTATGTCAAAGGTTAAATCATTCATGACTAAGTTGCTTTTGGCAAAGTTGGTCTGGAAAAAGCCAGGTAAGATTGAGTGCACTCTAATATTAAAGTCTTTTAATTCGTAACGAAGAGAATCTGTAATACCTTCAACAGCGTACTTAGTTGAATTATAGAACGAGAACAACGGTAAGCCGACTTTGCCAAGAAAAGAGCTAATATTGATAATTACCCCTGAGTCTTGTTGTCTCATTAACGGCGTTACAAATTTGCATAATCTAAAAATACTAAAAACATTAATATTAAATTGTTGATACATTTCTTCTTCAGTCGCGTCTTCAACGCTAGACACTAGTGCATAACCAGCATTGTTGAGTAAAACATCAATTTTTCCATGCTGAACTTTAATATGCTCGACAGCACATTTAATACTGTCACTGTTGGTGATATCAAGTTTTAAAACATGTAGGTTTTTAATATTGACCGAAATTTTTTCTGGTGCTCTGGTGGCGGCATAAACAGTGTAGCCTTGCTTAGCCAAGATAAGCGCGGTTCTATTACCAATACCCGAACTAGCGCCTGTTATCAGCACAACCTTTGACATATAAATTCCTAAAATGAGCGAGATAGTAAATATTATTATTACCTTAGACAGTATAGTGCCATTCTCAATGAATATTGCTTAGTGTATATATTGCAAAAAGAGAGCCTTAGCCCCCTTTATTAATTGCTTTTTGATCTTAAACAGCTAAAACGCTATTTACTACGGACATAAACATTCCCGTTATAAGTAGCTAAGGTAATATCTTGGCCACCGCCATTAACTTCTGCGCTCATCATGCCGCCAATGACAATTTTTTGTTTGCCACCTTTATTTTTACGCTGTACATCTTCTGAGACAACAAACTCGGTAGCCAAGCCTGATAATATTTCACCTTTATAGCTTTGCACATTTACCTTTGCCGCGGTATTTTTACTGATGGTGATGTCAATATTACCGCTATGACTGGTCAGCGACGTTGGGTTTTTCTGATTTAATTTATCAAAAGAGACAACAATATCGGTGTTGTGAGTTTCAGCTACCATAGGACCAGAGACACCACTGGCTATAATGCTACCTTTAAAAGCTTCAGCTTCAATTGCGCCGGAAATATTATTAATTTCAACATCACCACCTTTGTACAATTCAATATCTAAGCGCGTACGTTTAGGCACTTTTATATGCAGAATGACGTTTTGAGTGCTGTATTCACTCGATATTTCAATTTCATTATCTTCTTCTTCAATTTCTAACTGCATGCTATTATTTTTGACTGACTTAAGTCCTTCAGTCGAGCGTTGTGTTCTCTTGTGCTTATTTTTATGACCACTAATAATTTCACCAATTTTCTCAATATTGTTGCCTCTGCCATCATTTAGCTCAGCACTAACATCTTTAATAATTCGCTCAATTTTATTCAGCTCATTGCTTTCTATTTCCTCCATTGTTGCTGATACTTCAATCGACTCACCATCAAAGCCTTCGATATAAATTGCCCCAGTATGCACCTCAATTTCTAAAGAAACCGGTTCGCCTGGATTAGACAATGGTAAGCTGTAAGTTTTCTCAATGGCATATGCACTTTGCGTTAACGTCGACAGAGTCAAGCCAAGTAGCGCTAGGTTGAATTTTTTCATGTTTTATACTCCAAAATAAATTTATTTAGATATGGGAAATGGCGTTAATTCTCTTTAAAAAATCGGCCATATCTGGATTCAATTCGCTTTCATTAAGTGTTTTCAATAATTCGTTTTTGGTTGCCGGGGAGCCGATATTGAGTAATAAACTACACAGTTCGATTTTCACTAAGGTATTATTTTCTTTGATTGCAAACGCTAGGATCTGGCTCTCTTGTTCACTGATATCAGGCAAGTGATTTAAGGTATTAATAATCGCTAATTTAACCGCTGTAGAGCGATCATGCTCTAAGGTCGACATCAGTGTTTTCATTAATAATGGGTCAGTCAAATCAGTTTGTTGGCTATAAGCAACGCCAGTTAAACGTTCTGCCGCTGAAGATTTATCTAACATCGACAACGCTAGCATTGCACTCAAAGAAGAAACTTCTTGCTGTAAATTTTCAATACCAGTGTTAGCTGCTAGATTCTGTTTTTGCTGGCTTACACCATTGCTGTTCTGATTAGCGTTAAATCCCAAAACAAACACTAAACCTAAGACAGCGAACTGCGCAAATGGCCTAATAAAGCTAGCACTTAACCAATTTTTTACCGTAGTAAAAATACTATTTTTTTGGAGCTGAATAGTGGTTTGCTTGGTTTCAATACTCTGCTGAGCCGTCTGTGCTTGTAACAACATTTTATAAAAGCGTTTATCAAGTTCGTTAGAAGGCAACTCTTGGCTGTCTTGCTGCCAGAAAGCATCAATAAATGCTAATTCTTTAACCAGCTCTGGATTAGCTTCAATATATTGCTGCATTTCATCGTTAAGTATTAACTCAGTGCTGACACCTTTATTGATGGTCGATAATTTCAAATCGATGATAGTTTGATGATTCATCACTGTACCTCACCTGATAACTTGTTGTATTGTTCATGTAACTTACTAATTGCATTGCGCATTTTTGATTTCAAAGTGTTTAAATTGCAATCGAGTAACGACGATATTTCATGATAATTCAATTGTTGAAAGCGGCTTAAGATAATAATTTCTCTATGTTCAGCTGAAATACTTGCTAGTGATTCATCAAAAATATCTTGCTGCTGACTTGATACCGCTTGTTCCGTTGCACAATGTTCCGCAACAACCTCATGGTCTTCAATATCTTCGTGAATAACATTACCTTTATTCTTTCGATACAAATCAGCGGCAGTATTTCTAGCAATGCCGTACATCCAGCTGCTAAAGGTACTCGAACCATTAAAGCTACTACGATAAGCTAATATTTTCATAAAGGTTTCCTGCACTAAGTCTTCACTTTGTGCTCGGTTATTGCCTTTCTTACGAAAGTAATTAAACAACTTCACTTTATTGCTTTCATACAGCAGTGCTAACTTATCTAATTGGCCTGCTTGTACTTGCAACATTATGTCCTTTTCATTAACCATTTCTGATATAGGTTCCCGCGTTTAATGTTTTGCTAATTTCAAACTTTTCGCTAAGTTACTTTTTCTTATAGTTATTAATACCGAGTTTTTAGTAAAAGGTTTATAAATTTTTTATTTATTTTCTATTCATTTATAAACGCCCATAAAAAAAGGGCCAAGGGCCCTTTATATAAATATTGGATATCGCCTTATTTGCGAATACCTTCAATATGAAGCTCTAAATCTACTTTGCCGAAGTCTTTCTTAAAGCCGAAATCACCCATAGCGATTGTTGCAGTGCCATTAAAACCAGCTCTGTAGCCACCCCATGGATCACTACCTTCGCCTACTTTAACTGCGTCGATAACTAATGGCTTAGTCACGCCGTGCATTGTAAAGTTACCGTTAATTGCTAGCTTGCCATTACCTTTATCTTCAACCTTGGTACTAACAAATGTTGCTTGAGCGTATTTACTAACATCAAGAAAATCATCTGAACGTACATGTTTATCACGTTTTGCATGGTTTGAGTCAAAACTAGAGGTATCAATAGTTACTGATATTTTAGCTGCAGTAATGTTGTCTTTATCGTAAGAGAAGTTACCTGAGAATTTATTAAAACGGCCAGCTAAAACACTAAAGCCCATGTGACTTGCTTTAAAATTAATTGAGGCGTGAGCACCTTTGGTGTCAATAACATAGTCAGCCGCAAAAGCAGGCATTAACGCGCTGGAAGTTAGCAGAGCACTAGCAAGTAATAATTTTTTCATTTTCATTCCTTTAATTATTTTTTATATTTGTATTTGGTGTTTAAATTTCACTTAAGCATTCGTTTAAGCGTATTATCTTTATCAATAAAATGGTGTTTTAAAGCCGCCAATGCATGTATTAGTGCCATAAATATTAGCGCGTATGCAATATAGTAGTGTACCGTGCCTGCAAGGTCTTCTTGATTTTCTGCAATAAGGATAAATGCCGAAACATTAAACCAGTCAAAAACCGCTATAGCCTTTCCGTCAGCACTTGTGATCAAATAGCCAGAAATCAACACCGTAAGCAGAATAAAATATAAGGCAAACGTCATAATAGCAGAAGACTTTTTCTCTAGTGCACTATGGCTACTAATAGCCTCTGGTTTAGTAGTTATGGTGCGCCATGCCAACCTAAAGAGTGTCACTATTAATAGCAGCAAACCTACACTTTCATGCCAATGTGGCGCTCGTTGATACCATTCACTGTAATAATCTAGTTCTACCATCCAATAGCCTAAGGCAAATAACGCAAAAACAACCAATGCCGACAACCAATGTAGTCCTTTACTGACTAGCCCATATTGCTGGCTATTATTTTCCCACAGTACCTTATTGCGAATCATTTTCTTTCTCAACGCGTTTTGTTTTAGTGTAGCGATTCATTGCTTATAAACCTAGTCATTTTGCCGCAAATAACCGTGATTTATCGTAATTCCCACTGACAAATGCAAGCGCTAAAAATAGTGAATACTTGATGCAGTTATTGAGCTAGATCAAAACGATAGAACAGCAGAGGCATAGAATGAAATTAAGCCAAGGAGGTATGCGTTATGAACAAAGCAATCTTAAACAACTTATTAGAGAAGAAAGTAGAATTACAACGCCGTGTAGATGCGATTGAAGCAGATTTTAAAAAAGGGCGTTCGCCCGACTTTTCTGAGCAAACCACTGAAAATGAAAATAACGAAGTACTAAATGAAATACATCATGAAGCAAAACTAGAGCTTAGCCTTGTTAAACAAGCTATTACTCGTTTTGAAAATGATGAATACGGCATTTGCTGCCAATGTACTGAAGCTATTAACCCTGAACGTTTAAAAGTTTTACCTTATATCGATACTTGTATTAATTGTGCTAAATAGGAGCAACAAACCATGATAGAAAAACACGATTTGCACCACGAATTCCCAGAGTTTGAGCAAGAGATCCGTCAATTAAAAATGTCTGACGGTCATTTTGCGCGTTTATTTAAAGAATATCATGAGTTGGACCATGAAGTTCGTCGCATTGAAGAAGGTGTTGAAACAACGTCTGATGAATATTTGGAAACAAAAAAAATTGCCCGACTACACAGAAAAGACGAATTATTTTCGATGTTAAAAAAAGTGAAAATGCCAGCATAATAATCCAATATTATAGGCAATAAAAAAGCGACTAGTTACCGAAGTAAAAGTCGCTTTTTTTAGTTCACTAAAACTGAATGTAAAACGCTAGTGCTATTTCTTACTTGTTGCTTGGATAACACGTAATTGTGCAACAGCACGAGCTAGTTCAGCTGCGGCTTCTGCATAATCAACATCGTTACCGTGTTCATTCAAGTGTTTCTCAGCGCGTTCTTTAGCCTGTAGTGCAGCTTGTTCATCTAAATCACCGCCACGTACCGCGATATCCGCTAATACTGTTACGTTGTTAGGTTGAACTTCTAACATACCGCCAGAAAGATAAATGATTTCTTCATCACCACCTTTCTTAACGATTCTTGCCATACCAGGTTTTAGTGAGGTCAGCAAAGGTGCGTGACCAGGCATAATACCTAATTCACCTTCGCTACCTGTGATCTGTAATGATTCAATGCTGCCAGAAAATAACTCTTCTTCAGCACTTACTACATTAAGATTTACAGAAAGTATTGCCATGTGACCTCCTAATTGGTGATTAACTTATGCTAATCACCAGCCTTCATTACATGTTTTTAGCTTTTTCAGCTGCTTCTTCAATAGAACCAACCATGTAGAAAGCTTGCTCAGGTAAATCATCATACTCACCTGCAAGTAAACCTTTAAAGCCAGCAATTGTGTCTTTAAGAGATACGTACTTACCAGGAGAACCTGTGAATACTTCAGCAACAAAGAACGGTTGAGATAAGAAACGTTGAATCTTACGTGCGCGATTCACTGCTAATTTATCTTCTTCAGATAACTCATCCATACCTAAGATGGCGATGATATCTTTAAGTTCTTTGTAACGTTGTAACGTTGATTGAACGCCACGAGCTGTTTCATAATGCTCAACACCAACTACTAACGGGTCTAATTGACGCGAAGTAGAATCAAGTGGATCGATTGCAGGGTAAATACCTTGCGATGCGATATCACGAGAAAGTACAACTGTTGCATCTAAATGAGCAAAAGTTGTTGCTGGAGATGGATCGGTCAAATCATCCGCTGGTACGTATACCGCTTGAATTGAAGTGATTGAACCTTTCTTCGTTGAGGTAATACGCTCTTGAAGAACACCCATTTCTTCAGCAAGTGTTGGTTGGTAACCAACGGCTGATGGCATACGACCTAACAATGCAGATACTTCAGTACCAGCAAGTGTATAACGGTAGATGTTATCTACGAAAAATAATACGTCACGACCTTCGTCACGGAATTTTTCAGCCATAGTCAAACCAGTAAACGCTACGCGTAAACGGTTTCCTGGAGGCTCGTTCATTTGGCCGTAAACTAACGATACTTTATCAAGTACGTTAGAGTCGTTCATTTCATGGTAGAAATCGTTACCTTCACGAGTACGCTCACCTACACCAGCAAATACTGAGTAGCCGCTATGCTCAATCGCGATGTTACGAATAAGTTCCATCATGTTTACGGTTTTACCAACACCAGCACCACCGAATAAACCAACTTTACCACCCTTAGCGAATGGACATACTAAGTCGATTACTTTGATACCAGTTTCAAGAAGCTCGTTAGACATCGCTTGCTCAGCATATGCTGGAGCTTCACGGTGAATTGACCATCTTTCTTCTTCGCCGATTGGGCCAGCTTCATCGATAGGCTCACCCAATACGTTCATGATGCGACCCAATGTTTTCGTTCCTACTGGAACTTGGATGTTATCACCTGTATTTAATACGTTCAGACCACGACGCAAACCGTCAGATGAACCCATAGCGATGGCACGAACTACGCCACCACCTAATTGCTGTTGTACTTCTAGTACTAAGCCTGAAAGGTCACCTTCAGTTATGTTTAACGCGTCATATACCTGAGGTACAGCATCTTGTGGAAATTCTACATCCACAACTGCGCCAATGATTTGGACGACTTTACCTGTACTCATGTTTAATCCTCTAATCTGTGCTCTTATTTACTATTAAAATAAACCAAGAACCTTTGCTTATACCGCTGCTGCACCAGCACAAATTTCACCCAATTCTTGAGTAATACCTGCTTGACGAGCTTTGTTATATACCAATTGTAAATCGTTAATTAAGTCACCCGCATTATCTGTTGCAGCTTTCATTGCAACCATACGAGCAGCTTGTTCACATGCGAGGTTTTCAACCACACCTTGATATACTTGAGATTCTGTATAACGAACTAATAAATGTTCAAGTATTGCTTGAGCATCAGGTTCGTATATGTAATCCCAGCGATGCTTAATAGCGTCATCATCTGACTTAGGCAAAGGTAAAAGTTGATCGATTGTCGGTTTTTGCGTCATCGTATTAACAAACTTGTTATATACAATGAACAATCTATCTATCTCACCATTATCATAGGCGTTTAACATAACCTTAACACTACCGATTAAATCAGTAAGTGAAGGGTTATCACCTAATCCAGAAGTTTGTGAAACAACTTTAGCACCCATACTGTTGAAAAATGACGTAGCTTTAGAACCCACTACAGCAAATTCAACTTCAGCGCCAGCTGCTTGATGTTTACCAGCATCAACTAGTACTTGTTTAAACAAGTTAATGTTTAAACCACCACACAAACCACGGTCTGTTGAGACAACGATATAACCTACACGCTTAGTTTCACGTTCAACCATATATGGATGACGATATTCTAAATTACCAAGCGCGATGTGACCGATCACATTTCGCATATTTTCAGCGTATGGACGAGAGGCAGCCATGCTATCTTGCGCTCTGCGCATTTTGCTAGCTGCAACCATTTCCATCGCGCTGGTGATCTTCTGTGTATTTTTTACACTTCCAATCTTCGATTTTATCTCTTTAGCGCCGGACATGACTATTCTCCCGAAAAGGTTAACTCAATTACCAAGTTTGGGTCGCTTTAAAAGCTTCAATAGCTTTAGCTAAACCAGACTCGATGTCTTTGTTATAGTCACCCTTTTCATTGATAGTAGCCATCAATTCAGCGTGATCATTGTTTACGTATGAACGTAATGCATCTTCAAAATCGACAACTTTGTCGATTGCAATATCATTTAAAAAGCCTTTTTCTGCGGCAAATAATGATACTGCTGTTTCAGCAATTGACAATGGGCTGTATTGCTTTTGCTTCATCAATTCAGTAACACGTTGACCATGCTCTAATTGAGCACGCGTAGCGTCATCTAAATCTGATGCAAACTGAGCAAAGGCTGCTAATTCAGCATATTGTGCTAATGCTAAACGAATACCACCACCAAGTTTCTTGATGATTTTAGTTTGAGCAGCACCACCAACACGAGATACAGAAATACCAGCGTTTACAGCAGGACGAATGCCTGAGTTAAACAGGTTAGATTCTAAGAAGATCTGACCATCGGTAATTGAGATTACGTTAGTTGGTACGAATGCTGATACATCACCCGCTTGTGTTTCAATGATAGGTAAGGCAGTTAAAGAACCTGTTTTACCTTTAACTTCACCGTTAGTGAACTTTTCAACATACGCTTCGTTTACACGAGCAGCACGTTCAAGTAAACGACTGTGAAGATAGAAAACGTCACCTGGGTAAGCTTCACGGCCTGGCGGACGACGTAAAAGTAATGAAATTTGACGGTAAGCAACTGCTTGCTTAGACAAATCATCATATACGATTAGTGCATCTTCACCGCGGTCACGGAAGTATTCACCCATAGTACAACCAGAGTAAGCTGATAAGTACTGTAGTGCAGCAGCTTCAGAAGCAGAAGCAACAACAACGATAGTATTATCTAACGCGCCGTGCTCTTCTAATGAACGAACTAAGTTCGCAACAGTAGAAGCTTTCTGACCGATTGCTACGTATACACACTTAATACCAGTGTTTTTCTGGTTAATAATTGCATCTAGTGCGATCGCTGATTTACCAATTTGGCGGTCACCAATGATAAGTTCACGTTGACCACGACCGATTGGAATCATTGAATCGATTGATTTGATACCAGTTTGTACTGGTTCATCAACAGATTTACGATCGATAACACCTGGTGCTACTACTTCAACAGGAGCGAAACCATCGTTATCGATAGGTCCTTTTCCGTCAATTGGCTCACCAAGAGTGTTTACAACACGGCCTAATAAGCCACGTCCTACTGGTACTTCTAAAATACGACCAGTACATTTTACTTTTACGCCTTCAGCTAGATCCGCATAAGGACCCATAACTACCGCACCGACCGAATCACGGTCAAGGTTTAAAGCGATAGCGAAGCGATTGCCAGGAAGTTCGATCATCTCGCCTTGCATTACGTCTGCAAGACCGTGAATACGAATGATACCATCTGTTACAGAAACGATAGTACCTTCATTACGAGCTTCACTAACTACGTCAAACTGTTCAATACGACTCTTGATCAGTTCAGCGATTTCAGTGGAATTCAGTTGCATGCTCTGTTCCCCGTTAGGATTGCATTGTTGTTGCTAAGCGGTTCAGTTTACCTCGTACTGAACCATCTATTACCATATCACCAGCTTTTATTACTAAGCCAGAGACTACGTTTGCATCAATTTCACAATTAAGTTTTACTTTTCGAGCCAAACGCTTTTCAAGCGCAGCGCATAATGTAGTTTCTTGCTCTGTTGTTAATTTAACAGCAGAGGTTACATCCACAGCAAGAGTTTTTTCATGTTCAGCTTTTAATTCGCTAAAATGAGCAACAACCTGTGGTAGCACCAATAAACGTTGATTTTCAGCCATCACTTTAATTAAGTTTTGGCCATTGCTATCAAGTTGAACATCACAGACTTTCAAAAAGATGTCTTGTGCTTGTTCTACCGATGCACCACCAGAAAGGTATTCTATAATGGTGACATCGTTAGCAACTTCTGCAGCAAAAACTAGCATTTCTAACCAGCTTTCAACTGCATTCGCTTCAATAGCAAAATCAAACGCCGCTTTAGCGTAGGGACGAGCGATGGTAGTCAATTCAGACATAAGCTCATTTCCCTCTAAAGTTCAGCTACAAGTTTATCTAAAATGTCGCTATGTACCGCGGCATCAATTGAACGTTCAAGAATTTTCTCAGCACCAGCTACCGCAAGAATAGCCACTTGTTGGCGCAATTCTTCTTTAGCTTGGTTACGTTCAGTATCAATTTCTGCATGACCTGAAGCTAAGATTTTTTCTTTCTCAGCTTGTGCTTTAACTGCAGCTTCTTCAACTATCTGAGCTTCACGCTTTTTAGCAGCTTCAACAATGCCAGCTGCTTGCGCTTTAGCGTCTTTTAATTGTGCTGTAGCTTTCTCTTGAGCAAGCTCAAGATCTTTAGCGGCACGGTCAGAAGCTGCAAGACCATCAGCAATAACTGCTTGGCGTGCTTCGATGGCACCAATAATTGGTGGCCATACATACTTCATACAAAAAATTACGAATACGATAAATGCGATTAATTCACCAACTAAGGTCATATTAAGATTCATTTATGTATCTCCTATTCAAATTCGCGTTATAAATTAAGCTGGAACACCAACTGCGAATAATAGGTATAAGCCGATAGCAACACCGATCATTGCGATAGCATCGATAAGACCCGCTACGATGAACATTTTTACTTGAAGTTGTGGTGCTAACTCAGGTTGACGAGCAGCAGACTCTAAAAATTTGCCACCAAGTAAGCCAAAACCAATCGCAGTACCAAGAGCACCTAGACCGATTAATAAAGCAACAGCGATATATAACATATTTATCTCCGATTATTTAAGTAAAGTTATAAAGTTAAAAATTAAGGTTGAAACTTGTATTCATGCCCTTGATTAGTTTTACCTAAGAAAGGGCAAAAAATTTAGTATTCCAGGCATCCTGCCTTACACCCCGAAGGGCCGAATAAATTCGTGCTAATTTGTTCCCTGCAAATTAGTGATCTTCGTGTGCTAGACTCAAATAAAGAATAGTTAGCATCATGAAGATAAACGCTTGTAATGGGATAACCAACAAGTGGAAAGCAGCCCATAAAAAGTGTACTGGCAATTGGAATAAACCAATTGTCGCAATCAATAAGAAAATCAATTCACCTGCGTATAAGTTACCAAATAGACGTAGTGCTAGTGATAACGGACGAGCAAGTAAAGTAACCATCTCTAAAATAAAGTTCACAGGGTACAATGACCAGTGGCCAAACGGCTGAGTAGTTAGCTCTTTAATAAAGCCGCCAATGCCTTTTACTTTAATTGAGTAATAAATAATTAAAGCAAATACACCTAATGCTAATGCAAAAGTCATGTTTGGATCGGTTGTTGGAACGGCTTTCATATAATGAACACCAAACAACTCAAATATACGCGGTATTAAATCAACCGGCACCCAATCCATAGCATTCATTAGCAATACCCAAACAAAAATGGTTAAAGCTAATGGCGCGATTACAGGGTTATTACCGTGAAAGGTACTTTTAACGCTGTCATCAACAAACTCAACAACCATTTCTACAGCACATTGCAACTTACCAGGAACACCGGTACTTGCTTTTTTTGCAACTGAACGAAATAGCATAATAAAAACCAAACCTAAAAACACCGACCAACCAAGTGTATCTAAGTGAATGGTCATGAAACCTTCACCTACAGACAAATTGGTTAAATGGTGTTTAATATATTCTTGGCTGGTAATTTCCGCAGCAGACATATTAATTATCCCAATGATTAAAGTTTAAAAAAAAATGGTGTTAATAGTGGCAAAACCACTACTATGCAAAAACTGCTGAAAAAAGCTATCGGCTCTATCGCTAAAAATTTGAAGGCTAGCGCAAATAAAACGGCCGTTAATACAATTTTCAATTTTTCGCCACTGTAAAAGGAATCTAAAACCTTTTCGGACGATCTTGCTCCAGCATATTTAAATGCTTTATGAGCAAAAATAAAATTAGGGATTATACTTATCGCTCCACCCGCTAATACTGAGTATGCGAAAGATAATCCCCAAATAAAATATGTCGCTACACTGAAAGTTATCACAATGATTATCGAAATCAGTATTTGCTTAAATGCAAATTGCCTTCCTGGTTTAGCTAACTCATTGCCAATAAATAAACTCACCAGAAACTCCGTACGATAATTTTCGTAATTCTTACAGTTTTTTAAAGATGAAATATCCTCTTTAAAAAGCCGACGCAAGTATACTTAATTACAGCGCTATTGCAACAAAATAGGGCACTCATTGCCCAGATAATGTGCGAAATGTAACGCTAAATGACAAAATTACGACTAATGTATAATCGATTAGGAAAACTTTAAGTTTTTATGACAAGGAGAGAAGAAAAACAGCATATTTTAAGTAACTTATCACTTTGAAAAGTTACTTACTTTTATTGGTCACATTTAATACGGTTTTAAAAAGAGTTAAAACGAGAGACTATTCCATCAAGTTCAGATAGGTCGCTGTATGATATAACTAACTTTCCTTTACCTTTTTTATTGTGATTAATAGCAACTTGCGAACCTAACTTTTCCGATAAGTTTTGCTCAAGTGCTTTGGTGTTAGGGTCAATTTCTTTTTCTTTTGGTTCTTTTTCAGGTAATTGAACCTTTTTAATAAGTGCTTCAGTTTCTCGAACGTTTAATTCTTTGGCAACAACTATGCGGGCTGTGTTGGTTTGAATATCGTTATCTAATGCCAATAGCGCACGTGCATGGCCCATTTCAATATCGCCATGCTCAAGCAATGTTTTTACTTCACTGTTTAAGTTATTTAAACGCAATAAATTAGAAACGGTTGTTCTAGACTTACCAACGGCCTCAGCAACTTCTTGGTGAGTTAATTCAAATTCAATTAACAAGCGCTCAAGTGCAATAGCTTCTTCCATCGCATTAAGATCTTCACGTTGAATATTTTCAATTAATGCAATCGCAACTGCAGCTTCATCAGGTACATGTTTAATTAGGCAAGGAACGTTATCAAGCTCTGCAATTTGTGCGGCCCGCCAACGTCGTTCACCAGCAATAATTTCGTAACTATGATCACTAATAGGTCGAACAACGATAGGTTGAATAATACCTTGTGACTTTATTGAATTAGCCAAATCGTCTAGTGCTTCAGCCGACATATCTTTACGCGGTTGATACTTACCTGGGTGTAATTGTTCTATCGGTAAGTTTTGCAATTCACTTTCTTTGTTACCTTTATCAACACCAGGTTCTTCTGAAGAGTTACTTGCAGGTGTTGTTAATAAAGCATCAAGACCGCGACCTAGACCTCTGCGTTTACTTTGACTCATAGTGTTCCTTGCTCTTGTTCGGTTGTAGCTTGCGGTTTAGGTTGTTTGTTTTGTTCTGCTCGACGTAATATTTCACCCGCTAATGCAAGATAGGCTTTAGCGCCTGTCGAAGACTTATCGTAATACATTGCAGGAGCACCAAAACTAGGCGCTTCAGCTAAACGGACATTGCGTGGTATTACCGTACGGTAAACTTTATCACCAAAATGTCGTTTTAATTGTTCAGAAACATCATTGGCTAGACGATTACGTGGATCGTACATAGTACGTAAAATGCCTTCAATATGTAATTTACTATTTACCACCGAGGTTAATTGCGAAATAGTATCCATTAATGCCGTTAAACCTTCCAAGGCATAATATTCACACTGCATAGGCACTAATACTGAATCAGCTGCAGTCATAGCATTAACCGTTAACATGTTTAAAGAAGGAGGGCAGTCAATAATAATAAAATCGTAGTCTTTTCTAACTTTAGATAAAGAGTTTTTTAAGCGATGTTCGCGAGAATAAACTTCCATTAACTTAATTTCAGCCGCTGTTACATCACTATTGGCAGCAATTAAATCGTAAACACCAGCCGTATTTCTACATACAACATCTTCGAAAGGGCGTTCTTCAATCAATAATTCAAAACAGGTTGCTGGTACTTCATATTTATCAATACCACTCCCCATTGTCGCGTTACCCTGAGGATCTAAATCTATTAGCAAAACTTTACGCTTTGTCGCCGCAAGCGATGCTGCTAAGTTGACTGAGGTTGTTGTTTTACCAACACCACCTTTCTGATTTGCAACCGCAATTATTTTTCCCACAGGATCCTCAAATACTTTTCTGATCAAAAGCTTATTATTATTTATGATTTAACTAATTCAATCAAATGGCGTTCACCTTCTAAGCGGGGAACGGCAATAGTATGACTTTTCGCTACGGAAACATTACTCGGTAAAGCTGCCACTTCATCATTTGGGTAATGACCTTTTAAGGCTAAAAATCGACCATGTTCAACAGTAACAAGATGATCACACCATGTCACCATATCAAGTAAAGATGAAAATGCGCGACTTAGTACACCGTCAAATGGTTTTTCAGGGTGATACTCTTCAACACGAGCTTTAACAGGGGTTACATTGTTAAGTTTGAGCTGATAGACAACTTGACGTAAAAAAGTAATTCTTTTTCCTAAGCTGTCTAATAATACAAAATTGCGTTCAGGATACAAGATGGCAAGTGGAATTCCAGGTAAACCCGGTCCAGTGCCAACATCGATAAACGACTCACCTTCAAGTAACGGTCCGACCATTAAACTATCCATGATATGTTTAACAACCATATCTTTTGGATCACGAATTGAGGTTAGGTTATAGGCTTTATTCCACTTATTCAATAATTCAACATATTGAATAAGTAAGGCAACTTTTTCTTCAGAAACCTCTATTGAGGTTTCATTTATTAAAGTAGCTAGCTGATCAGATAGTGTCATTAGGCGAAATCTTAATTAATATGTTGGTTTATTATGCTGTTTTGCGTAATAAACCATGTTTTTTCAGATAGACTAATAATAACGAAATTGCTGCAGGAGTAATACCAGAAATACGCGAAGCTTTACCAATAGTTTCTGGACGAGCATCGCTAAGCTTAGCGACTACTTCGTTTGAAAGACCTGAAATTTGGGTAAAGTCGAATTCCATTGGGATTAACGTATCTTCATGACGTTTCTTTTTCGCAATTTCATCTAATTGACGATCAATATAACCAGCATACTTAATTTGAATTTCAATTTGTTCAGCAGCTTGTGTATCTAATAATTTTGGACCTAACCCTTCAATTTCCATTAAATCGTCATACCTAACTTCAGGGCGTCGAACAAGATCTTCTAGGCTATTTTCACGACTTAATGGTGTTTTTAATAATTCATTTATTTGAGGTGCTACCGCATGATCCTTTTGTACCCATACCGATCGCAAACGTTGACGTTCTAACTCAACATTTTCCATTTTTTCATTAAAACGCTGCCAGCGTTGATCATCAACTAAGCCAAGTGAACGACCCTTTTCAGTTAAACGGATATCGGCATTATCTTCACGTAATAATAATCGGTATTCCGCACGTGAAGTAAACATACGGTAAGGTTCTTTCGTCCCTAGTGTTGCTAAATCATCAACAAGTACGCCCATGTAGGCTTGATCACGTGTTAATACCAGTTCTTCTTTGCCTTGTACGCGTGCTGCTGCATTGGTTGCTGCCAATAGACCTTGAGCACCCGCTTCTTCGTAGCCAGTTGTACCGTTAATTTGTCCAGCAAAATATAAGTTTTCAACAAATTTACTTTCAAGTGTTTGCTTTAAGTCACGAGGATCGAAGAAGTCATATTCAATAGCGTAACCAGGACGAGTGATATGAGCATTTTCGAAACCTTTGATCGATCTAACAAGATCCATTTGTACATCAAACGGTAAACTTGTTGATATTCCGTTAGGATAAATTTCGTGTGTGGTTAAACCTTCAGGTTCAACAAAGATTTGATGACTATCTTTTTCAGCAAAGCGATGAATTTTATCTTCAATAGAAGGGCAGTATCTTGGTCCTACACCTTCAATAACACCGGTATACATTGGTGATCTATCTAAGCCTGACTGAATAATTTCGTGGGTTTTTTTATTGGTATGGGTGATAAAACATGAAACTTGCTCTGGGTGATCATTACCTGATCCCATAAACGAAAATACCGGGCGAGGATTATCACCTGCTTGCTCTTCCATTACGGAAAAATCAAGGCTGCGCGCATCTAAACGAGGTGGTGTTCCTGTTTTTAAACGATCCATTCTAAATGGCATATCACGTAAGCGTTCAGCTAGGTTAATACTTGCAGGATCACCCGCTCGACCACCTTGATAATTATTTAAACCAATATGAATTTGTCCTGCAAGGAAAGTACCTACCGTTAAGACAACACTCTTAGCTTTAAACTTTAAGCCCATTTGTGTTGAAACACCGACGATCTTGCTATTTTCTAGAATAAGATCATCACAAGGCTGTTGGAATATCGTTAAATTAGGTTGATTTTCAAGATAATTACGGACGAAATTTCGATATAAACACCGATCAGCTTGAATACGTGTTGCACGAACTGCAGGGCCTTTGCTGGCATTTAATGTTCTAAATTGAATCGCAGCATGATCAGCTGCCGTAGCCATTAAACCACCTAATGCATCAATTTCTTTTACCAAATGACCTTTGCCAATACCACCAATGGCTGGATTACATGACATTTGTCCAAGGGTATCAATGTTATGGGTTAGTAGTAAGGTTTTACATCCCATACGAGATGCTGCAAGGGCTGCTTCTGTACCTGCATGACCACCACCAACAACAATTACGTCATAAGACTCTTGATACCACATAAATTAATAACCTTAGTTTGGTTTATCTTTAAAAAATAAGAGCGATATTTTAGCGCTTTTTTTACTTGAGGGGAATGATCAAATTCATGAAAAGATCTTAGCTTGATCCTTAAATAATATATAAAGATCTTTAAATAGATCTTGTTATTATTACTTATTAGGATCCTTGTTTTCTGTGGGTAAGTGCTTTTTACTTATATAAAACATATGATTAGATAGTACAAAACCTTGTGATCAAACGTTGATCAACTCGCGTATAAGCTTTGATCAAAAGAGCAGGTTATCCACAGCTCTTTTAAAGTAATATATTATCTACTGAATAATAATAGAAAATTAATAGTTTTTACCCAGAGTTATCCACATTGCCTTTATATTTACTGGTATATTGTGAGTAAGTTATGGGTAATTAGCTTATAAATGATCTTTGTTTTCATTTAACCAGTTTTGCGATCGCTCTTCTGGATCAATATCTTCGCTCATATCTAAGGTCGTTAGTGGTAATGATTCAACACAACCCTTTGATATAAGTAGTTTATTTAAGTTTTTAGCCGCAAAGCAAAAAGTGTCATAGCTAGAATCGCCAACGCCGATCGTTAAAAACTTAACTGAGGATAGATCTTGATCGCTTTTTTCTAGATCCGTAACAAATGCTTGAATATTATCAGGGTAGTCACCAGCACCATGTGTGGAGGTACAAATTAACCAGGTTTGATTTTCGCTGTTTATTTGCGCAAAATTCGGTTGGAAATGTAGTTCAACATCATGGCCAAGTGCCGTTAATGTTTCTTCACAGGCTTCAGCAACATACTCTGAACCACCTAACATACTACCAACAATTATTTGAAATGAGCTCATTTAAGACGCCTATCTTTTGATTTTTTAAGTGAATTTATGTGTTATTTATAACTTTATTTTCCAATGCAAAACGAAGAAAATATTTGGCTTAACAGATCATCATTGGTGAATTCACCTGTTATTTTGTTGAGCTCTTGTTGGCAAAAACGTAATTCTTCAGCCAAAATTTCTCCTGCGACATAGGACTCTAATTGATCTAAACCTATTTCTAAGTGTTCATGAGCTTTTTCAAGGGCAACCAAATGACGTCGTCGTGCCATAAAGCCACCTTCAGTGCTGCCTTGATAACCCATGATGTGCTTAAGGTGCGCTGTTAGGTCATTAACACCTTCACCTGTTTTAGCTGATAAGGTAATGGTAGGGGTATCGTTTAGCTCGCTATATCCCGTTTTAGCCTGACTTATGTCGGCTTTATTTCTGACAATAGTTAACCCTATATTTACAGGTAACTTATCGAAAAACTCTGGCCAAACTGTTTTAGGATCGATACTAATATCTGTTGATGAGTCAACCATTAGTAGAACTCGGTCTGCTTGATTAATTTCTTGCCAAGCACGTTCAATACCTATTTGTTCTACTTTATCTGCACTATCGCGTAAGCCTGCAGTATCTATAATGTGCAATGGCATGCCATCGAGGTGAATTTGCTCAGAAAGCACATCACGAGTCGTACCGGCGATATCGGTTACTATTGCACTCTCTTTACCACTTAATGCGTTTAGTAGGCTTGATTTACCGGCGTTAGGTCGTCCTGCAATAACAACGCGCATACCTTCACGAATAATACTGCCTTGCTGGGCTTTATTTTTAACTTCTGCAACTTGCGTGATAATAGCTTTAAGATCGTTGACAACCTTTTCATCAGCGAGAAAGTCTATTTCTTCTTCAGGAAAATCAATTGCTGCTTCGACATACATACGTAAGTGAATGGTATCGTTAACCATTTGATGAACTAACTTTGAAAAATCACCTTGTAGAGAATGTAACGCACAACGGGCTGCTTGCTCTGAACTTGAATTAATTAAGTCGGCAATTGCTTCAGCTTGCGTTAGGTCGAGCTTGTCGTTCATAAAAGCTTGTTCACTAAACTCACCAGGGCCGGCCATACGAACATTAGGTAATGCGAGTATTTCTTTCAATAACATATCAAGTATAACTGGGCCGCCATGACCTTGAAGTTCAAGAATATCTTCGCCGGTAAATGAATTTGGCCCTTTAAAGTAAAGTGCTATACCTTGATCTAAAGCTTGGCCTTTTTGATCGTTAAAGGTTAAATATTCAGCTTTTCTTAATTCAGGCAATTTACCCAAAATAGCGTGAGCAACATTTTTCACTTCTGGCCCTGAAACTCTGATGATACCAACACCACCTCGTCCTGGTGCTGTGGCCTGTGCAGCAATGGTTTCTTTTTGGCTTGATGAAAAAGCAAGGTTGGTCATGAAGTATCTCTGTTTTTGGCAATTGTTTAATTGGCGATATTATAAACTGATAACAACAGACTGGAAATGCAGAGTTAATTATTGTTGTGATTAAAACTAAATTAACTGATGGAAGGTTAGGAAATATAGTGAATAGTTAATAAATTTCAGGCAATCGTCATTCATTCACGCCTTTGTGATTATGATATACCCTTCATACACGTGTAGGGACAAACTAATATATTGTAAGGCAGGGCGTATGAGAAAGGCCAGAGCATAAAAAAAGGTAGCTAATAGCTACCTTTTTCAATGATAGAAACGAATTTACTTAGCTTTGGCTTTTTCGATGCCCGAGAATATTATTTTCATTTGTACAATAGAAATAATATTACTCACTAACCAGTAAAGTACTAGTCCTGATGGGAACCAGAAAAAGAATACAGTGAACATAACTGGCATGTACTGCATTATTTTCTGTTGCATTGGGTCTTGTACTGTCATCGGCTGCATTTTTTGCATAATGAACATACTTACGCCCATTAGTACTGGCAGAATGTAGAATGGGTCTTGCGCTGAAAGATCTTGGATCCACAACATGAATGGTGCATGACGTAATTCAACACTTTCTAAAAATACCCAATATAGTGCTAAGAAAATAGGCATTTGAATAAGTAATGGTAAACAACCGCCAGCTGGATTTACTTTTTCTTTGCGGTAAAGTTCCATCATAGCTTGTGATACTTTTTGCTTATCGTCGCCGTAACGTTCTTTTAGCTGGGTCATTTTTGGTTGTAAGGCGCGCATTTTAGCCATTGAGGTATATTGCGCTTTCGTTAATGGGTACATACCGCCTTTAACGATTAAGGTGATCATAATAATTGCGATACCCCAGTTACCAACACCGCCCCAGTTAAATACTAGGCCAAACAGGTCAACATCACCTGATTGGATCATGTTCAGTAACCAATGCAATGGTTGGCTGATCATAAATAAGAAGCCGTAATCAATTGTTAAATCTAAGTTTTCTTCGATGCTTTCAAGTACGTCTTGATCTTTTGGACCAACATAAAATGTTGCTGAAGTTGTTGCTGTGCTATGTGGTTCAACCGTTATTGCAGGGGCTTTGAAACCAATAATGGCATCTCTATTTGCTGAATAAAGGCTATAAATTTGGTTAGTAGCGGAACTTTCAGGCACCCAAGAAGAAACAAAGTAGTGTTGCAACATCGCAACCCAGCCGCCTTGAGTAGACACGTTTAAGTTCTTTTCTGAAATATTGTCAAAGTCATATTTCTCATAAACATCTTCAGTGGTCGAGTATGCAGTACCTTTATAGGTAGGTAATAAGCCACTTGAGCTCTCAACTAAAGTTGTTTGTTTTAATTGACCATACATTTGCACACTTGCTGGAGTGCTAGCATTGTTTTGTACTATGTATTCAACGTTAATAACGTAACTATCATGATTAAAGGTAAAGCGTTTTGTCACTGATAAGCCAGCAGCGTCAACATAATCTAAGTCTACCATTAAAGGTGCATCTGATGATGTTTGGTAAGTGGTTGCTGATGTTTGGTATACTGGACGGCCTTTAATGACTCGGTCTAAACCTTGCGCGCCAGTTAAACCACTTTGTGCAATATAACGGTCAGTATCATTACGTAAAATGGTAAATGGAATACCGTTACCTTGCTCAGTATCAAACTTTAAAAGCTTAGCTTCAACAATGTCGCCACCGTTTGTATCAATTTTTAAAGCAAAAACGTCGTTAGTAACTGAAATTATTGTCGCTGTAGCAACGGTACTTTCATTACTTAATGGTGATGCTGTTGCTGATGATTCAGGAACAAAATCACCGTTACTCGGTGTGATTGCTTGTTGAGTTACTGCCGGTTGCTCAATAACTGGAGCATTGTCTGTTTGCCATTGATTAAATAGCAAATAGGTAACAACCATAAGCGCAATAAAAAGAAAACTGCGTTGAGATTCCATAATGAATTATTTCTCTTTTTTTGATAGTGGTACGGGATCATGTCCACCCGCATTTAATGGATGGCATTTTAGTATACGTTTGCCTGCTAACCAACAACCTTTTATCACACCAAAGCGATTAATTGCTTCTATAGCATAAAAAGAACAAGTTGGATCGAATCTACAATTGGGGCCAAGCAATGGACTAAGCCAGCGCTGGTAAGCTTTTACGAAGGTAATTGCTATTTTTTGTGGCGTTGAATTATTTTTCGCCATATTTTTTCCAATTGCTGATTAATTTCTTTGTTTTCGAGCTTGTCAGTACCCGACTTTACCATAACAACTATATCTATATGGGGGATATTATGTTGATTTAAACGGAAGCTTTCACGAATTTGTCGTTTGATACGATTTCGTTGAACGGCTAATTTGACCCGTTTTTTAGCTATGGCTAAACCTAAGCGATTATTATTATCAGAATTTGGTGTTACGAGGATTGTGATGTGGCTAGAGCCAAAACGAAGAGGTTTTGAAAAGACAGCTTGAAATTGACCGGGAGTCAAAAGACGAGACTCCCGATTAAATTCATAAGTAACCGTATTGGTCACCAATTTTTTAACCTAAACTTCTAGTTAAAAAATTAAGCACTAAGGCTTGCGCGGCCTTTAGCACGGCGACGTGCTATTACTGCACGGCCGTTTTTTGTAGCCATGCGAGCACGGAAGCCATGGTTGCGCTTACGCTTTAATACACTAGGTTGAAATGTTCTTTTCATTACGCTAATCCGTCTGTTGTCGTTGCCCTGGCAAAACAGCCTTCATGAGCACACTGGGTCTAAAAATGAGGCGAAATTCTATATAGAGAAGCAAACTTTGTCAATGATTATTCTTCAGCTATTTTAAAAAGATCGTTGCTGGATCGTCTCGATCTAAAAAGTATCCACAGTTTTATAACAAAATTGCTTTTCAGTAGCAAAGAGCAGTCCATTATTTCGATAATAATTAAATAGTATATTTAAAGTTTTTTAGCACTAATTTACTCTAAAAAACTTGTGTAAAGCCTACTTTTACTGTGTTTGTGAAAAATAATTGAAAATAAAACCCTATTATTGAAATGTCAATATTGATGTTGTGGATAACTATGGTGATAATAGCGTCAATATAAAAATTATTATCTTTTTCTATACTGCTTTTTTTCGTCGTTGAGTTTAATGCGAAAATAATTTGTAAAGTATAGTCATTATCAGGAGTCGGTTGTTGGATCATTCACTGTGGCAAAAATGTTTGTCTGTTCTTCAAGAAGAATTACCCGCACAACAATTTAGTATGTGGATTCGCCCATTACAATGTGTGGTGACTGATAATATTATAACTTTATATGCACCAAATCGTTTTGTTTTGGATTGGGTTAGAGATAAATATGTAAATCGTATTAACGAACTAGTAAGTATGCAAGATAGTGCTAACCCACCTTTATTGCGTTTTGATGTTGGTAGTATTCCAAATCAACAAGTGAGTGTTCAGGACAGTATTACTCGAGTTCAGCCTAATACTAAACCAGTTGCTAAAGAATCATCAGCGCCAGAAAGTAACTTACCGAAAACCACCAATGTTAGAGTTAAATATACTTTTGATAACTTTGTTGAAGGTAAATCTAACCAATTGGCACGAGCAGCTGCCTCGCAAGTTGCTGATAATCCTGGTGCTGCTTATAACCCATTATTTATTTATGGTGGCACAGGTTTGGGTAAAACCCATTTATTACATGCGGTAGGTAATGGTATTTTGCTTAATAAGCCCAATGCAAAAATTGCTTATATGCACTCAGAACGATTTGTTCAAGATATGGTAAGGGCATTACAAAATAATGCCATGGAAAAATTTAAACAATATTATCGTTCTGTTGACGCATTATTAATTGATGATATTCAGTTTTTCGCTGGTAAAGATCGTACTCAAGAAGAATTCTTCCATACTTTCAATGCATTACTAGAAGGTAATCAGCAAATAATATTAACCAGTGATCGTTACCCTAAAGAAGTTGATGTTGAAGATCGTTTAAAATCTCGTTTTGGCTGGGGGTTAACGATTGCGATTGAACCACCAGAATTAGAAACTCGTGTTGCCATATTAAAACGTAAAGCAGAAGAAAGTCATATTAACTTGGCGGATGAAGTTGCATTCTTCATTGCTAAACGTTTACGTTCAAACGTACGTGAGCTTGAAGGCGCCTTGAATCGTGTTATCGCAAATGCTAATTTTACTGGACGCGCTATAACAATAGATTTTGTTAGGGAAGCCTTGCGTGATTTATTAGCTTTACAAGATAAGCTCGTTACTATCGATAATATTCAACGCACAGTGGCGGAATACTATAAAATTAAAGTGGCTGATTTACTTTCAAAAAGAAGAAATAGATCTGTTGCTAGACCTCGTCAAATTGCAATGGCATTATCTAAAGAGTTAACTAACCATAGTTTACCTGAAATTGGTGATGCTTATGGTGGCAGAGACCATACAACGGTATTGCATGCATGTCGCAAGGTAAAAGCGTTGCGTGAAGAGTCGCACGATATAAAAGAAGATTATTCAAACTTAACAAGAACATTATCATCATAATAATAAGTAAGTAAAAGTGGGTCATAAATGAAATTTTCATTAAATAGAGAATTACTCCTGAAACCTTTATTATTGGTTTCTGGTGCTGTTGAACGAAAGAGTACGCTGCCAATTTTAGGTAACATTCTTTTTGATGTAAGTGGGCAATCACTTACGTTAACAGCTACTGATTTAGAGCTTGAGATGGTTGCTTATGCGTCAATTGATAACCATGCTGAAGATGGAAAAGTTACTATTCCTGCTCGTAAACTTTTAGATATTTGTAAAAGCTTACCTGATGATTCTATGCTTTCTTTTGAGTCTGATAATGATGTTATTAAGATCAGTACTGGTCGCAGTAAATATTCACTTTCTACATTACCTGCAACTGACTTCCCCAATATCGAACAGTGGAAAGGTGACGTAGAATTTAGTTTATTGAAATCTGAATTACTTCGCCTAATTGAAAGTACTCATTTTTCAATGGCAAACCAAGATGTTCGCTATTATCTTAATGGTATGTCGATTGAGACTGAAGGAAAAGAAATTCGTTCTGTCGCAACTGATGGCCATCGCCTAGCTATTTGTAAAATTTCTAACCAAGCACTTGAGTTGCCTTCTCGCCAAGTGATTGTGCCGCGTAAAGGTATTTTAGAAATTATTCGTTTACTCGATCCTGTTGATGAAAGTGTGCAAGTATTTCTTGGCTCTAATCATGTTCGAATTATTGATACTGAATTCTCGTTTACCAGTAAACTCGTTGATGGTCGCTTTCCTGACTACCGCAGAGTGTTACCACGTAATGGTGACAAAATTTTAAATGCCAATAAAGATGAATTAAGACAAGTACTTTCTCGTGCTTCTATTTTGTCTAATGAAAAATTTAAAGGTGTTCGCCTTAACTTTGGTAGTACTGAATTAAAAATTACGGCGAATAATCCTGAACAAGAACAAGCAGAAGAGGTTATTGAAATTAACTTTCCTTATGATGAAGTCGAGATTGGCTTCAATGTAAGCTATGTTCTAGATGTTTTAAATGCCATTAAAGAAACTGACGTGAAATTTACTTTAGCTGATGCCAACAGTAGCGTGGTTATCGAAGGTGGAGAATCAGGCGAAGCCTTGTATGTTGTAATGCCAATGCGACTGTAATGAGTATTGGTAAATTATTTATTCAAGATTTTCGCAATATAGAAAGTGTTTCAATAGATTTTCATTCAGATGTTAATTTTATTATTGGTGATAACGGTAGTGGTAAAAGTAGTTTATTAGAAGCTATTTTTTATTTGGGCCATGGAAAGTCTTTTCGTAGTTCAAAAGTAGATAATTTATTACAACGTGAAAAAAGTTCATTTACCGTTAGTATAAAAACAGATAAAGATTGTCAGCTTGGTGTTCGTAAAGGTTTTGATGCCAGCGCAGGTAGCACTGAAATTAGAATAGACGGTGAGAAGCAAACTAAGTTTTCATCTCTGGCTAAAAATGTTGCGGTGCAGGTGATTACTCCAGAAAGCTTTAAACTTTTTTTTGGTGGTCCGAAGCAACGACGACGTTTTATTGATTTAGGATTGTTTCACGTGAAACATTCCTTTTCAGAACACTGGAGAGAATTCTCTAGAATATTAAAGCAACGTAATGCTTGTTTAAGAAATAAGGCTGATGCAGCAACATTAAGTTATTGGACAGAGGTGTTTGCTGAAAGTTCTCAACAAATTGCAAACTTGAGAGCCGAGTACGTAAATGAGTTGACTAATGAGTTAAGTTTTTGGCTAAAAATCATGTTACCGTCGGTATCTGATGATATAGTAATTCAGTACTTGCAAGGTTGGAATTCTAAGAAATCATTGATTGATGTATTGGGTCAATATCAAGAAAAAGAATTGGCAATGGGGTACAGTTTATTTGGTGCTCAAAAATTTGATGTAAGATTTATATTAAATGGGACTTCTTTGGATAATCAATTATCCAGAGGTCAACAAAAGTTGTTTTTACTGGCATTAACTTTTGCACAAGCGAAGCTTATAGAAAGAGTTAATCGAGTAAAACCAATTTTATTAATAGATGATGTTGGTGCTGAATTGGATAACAATTCTAGAACGCTATTGAACAATGCTATAGCGGCAATAGAATGTCAGGTTATCGTAACAGCAATAGATAAAACAGCAGTGGAACAACTCGTTCCTCAAAAAGAAAACTATAAAATGTTTCACGTGAAACATGGCAAACTATCAGTAATGAGTGAGTAGGCTACAAGCTATGACAATAGAAAATGAATATGACTCGGCAAGTATAAAAGTACTTAAAGGCTTAGATGCAGTTCGCAAAAGACCAGGGATGTATATAGGTGATACTGATGATGGCACAGGCCTTCATCATATGGTATTTGAGGTATTGGATAACTCAATTGATGAAGCTCTTGCAGGTCACTGTAGTGATATTATTGTTAAAATCCACTTAGATGGCTCTGTTTCTGTAAAAGATGATGGTCGTGGTATTCCTACCGAAATACATCCTGAAGAGGGAATCTCTGCAGCTGAAGTTATTATGACTGTGCTTCATGCTGGTGGTAAATTTGGGGGTGAAGACTCGGGCTATAAAGTTTCTGGTGGTCTTCATGGTGTTGGTATTTCAGTAGTAAATGCATTAAGTCATAAGCTGAAACTAAATATTCGCCGCGAAGGCAAATTATATGAGCAAATGTATCATCATGGTGAACCTCAAGAACCACTAAAAGTTGTTGGTGAAAGTGATAAAACCGGTACTGAAGTAAGATTTTGGCCAAGTGAAGAAACATTCTCTGATGTGCTATTTCATTACGACCTATTAGTAAAAAGAATTCGTGAGTTATCATTCTTGAACTCAGGTATATCTATTCGTCTTGTTGATGAGCGTGAAGAAGGTAAAGAAGATCACTTTCATTTTGACGGCGGTATTCAAGCATTCGTAGATTACTTAAACACTAACAAAACGCCGGTAAACGAAGAAATATTCTACTTCGACTTAGAGCGAGATGATGGCATTGTTGTTGAAGTTGCAATGCAATGGAATGATGGTTTCCAAGAAAGTATTCATTGTTTCACTAACAATATTCCACAACGTGATGGTGGTACTCACTTAAGCGGTTTTAGAACAGCATTAACTCGTACGCTTAATAGCTATATGGTTAAAGAAGGTCTAAACAAAACTAAGAAAGGCGGTAGTACAGAAACTAGTGCTTCTGGTGATGATGCTCGTGAAGGTTTAACAGCAGTAATTTCAGTTAAAGTACCTGACCCTAAGTTCTCTTCGCAAACTAAAGATAAACTTGTTTCATCTGAAGTTAAAACTGCAGTAGAACAAGCTATGGGTGAAAAGTTAGGTGAATACCTATTAGAAAAACCTTCTGTAGCTCGTACCATCATTATGAAAATTGTTGATGCTGCTCGTGCACGTGAAGCTGCGCGTAAAGCTAGAGAGATGACACGTCGTAAAGGTGTTTTAGATATCGCTGGTTTACCGGGTAAACTAGCTGATTGTCAGGAAAAAGATCCTGCACTTTCTGAACTATATATTGTGGAAGGGGACTCTGCTGGCGGCTCAGCCAAGCAGGGGCGTAACCGTAAAAACCAAGCTATATTACCGTTAAAAGGTAAAATTCTTAACGTAGAAAAAGCACGTTTTGATAAAATGATATCTTCTCAGGAAGTTGGAACGCTAATCACTGCATTAGGTTGTGGTATTGGTCGTGACGAATATAACCCTGAAAAATTACGTTATCATAGTATTATTATCATGACAGATGCTGATGTCGATGGTTCTCATATCCGTACATTACTACTGACATTCTTCTATCGTCAAATGCCTGAAATAATGGAACGTGGCTATATTTATATTGCTCAACCACCACTTTATAAAGTGAAAAAAGGTAAGCAAGAACGTTACATTAAAGATGATGAAGGCTTAACTGAGTACCTAACAACGTTAGCTTTAGAAAATGCTGAGGTTCATGTTAATGAGTCTGCGCCAGCATTGTCAGGTTTAGCATTAGAGCAACTAGTAAATCAGTTCCGCAAAGCGCATGAAACTATTAAGCGTGTTTCACGTTTAATTCCAGCGGATATTCTAGAAAAGATGGTTTACAGTGATGCTATTGCTAGTGAAGATTTTACTAGCAAAGATAAAGTTGAAGCATGGACTGCTGATCTTCTTAAACAATTAGATGACCAAGATGGTAACGGTTCTATTTATACCGTTGAGGTTAAGCAAGATCAAGAACGCAATATTTACTACCCAAGCTTTAATGTTCGCAAACATGGTATCGATACTCTATACGATTGCACTTATGAGTTTATCGAATCAAAAGAGTTTGCTGCCATTCAAAACTTAAATAAAGCAATTAATGGTCTGATGGAAGAAGGCGCTTATGTTAAGCGTGGTGAGAAAGTTAAACCAGTTATTAATTTTGAAGAAGCATTAAACTGGTTAATGGCTGAATCAAAACGTGGGCAATACATTCAACGTTATAAAGGGTTGGGTGAAATGAACCCAGACCAATTATGGGAAACCACAATGGACCCTGAAACACGTAGAATGCTACAAGTAACGATTGAAGATGCAATCGCTGCTGATCAACTTTTTAATACCTTAATGGGTGATCATGTAGAGCCTCGTAGAAACTTCATTGAAGAGAATGCACTTAAAGTAGCAAACTTAGACGTATAGTTTTAAATAGTATAAATTAAAATGCCCGATCATCAGATCGGGCATTTTTTGTTTCTAAAGCTTGCTTTTAAGCTGAATAAATTTCAAACATCGAAGCAAGGACACTAGGCTAATAAAGTGACAATAGGTATAATTAGCCTTAATTGATAAACATAACCAAAAATTCGGATTCTCATGAGCACGTTTAATATAAAGACCTTTCAAGGACTGATATTGCAATTGCAAGACTATTGGTCACGCCAGGGCTGTGTAATAGTTCAGCCACTAGATTTAGAAGTAGGAGCTGGTACATTTCATCCTATGACGTTTTTACGCTCTATTGGTCCTGAACCAATGAGTAGTGCTTATGTTCAACCTTGTCGTCGACCGACTGATGGTCGCTATGGCGAGAACCCGAATCGACTACAACATTATTATCAATTCCAAGTAATGCTAAAGCCTTCTCCTGATAACATCCAAGAATTGTATTTAGACTCTTTAAAAGAGATGGGTGTTGATCCGCTAGTACATGATATTCGTTTTGTAGAAGACAACTGGGAATCACCAACATTAGGTGCTTGGGGTCTTGGTTGGGAGATTTGGTTAAACGGCATGGAAGTTAGCCAGTTTACTTATTTTCAACAAGTAGGTGGTATTGAGTGTGCACCAGTTACCGGTGAAATTACTTACGGTTTAGAACGTTTAGCTATGTACATTCAAAATGTTGATAGTATCTATGATCTGGTTTGGATTGATGGTCCTATGGGGAAAGTGCTTTATGGTGACGTATTCCATCAAAATGAAGTAGAGCAATCTACTTACAACTTTGAACATGCAGATGTTGAAGATTTGTTCAAAACTTTCGATCAATGTGAAGCGGTTAGCCAAAAGCTTATTGAAGAAGGTTTAGCATTACCAGCATATGAACAAGTAATGAAAGCATCACATGCGTTTAACTTACTAGATGCTCGTCACGCAATTTCAGTAACAGAACGTCAACGCTATATCTTAAGAGTTAGAACTTTATCTAAAGCATGTGCGCAAGCTTATTATACAAAACGAGAAGAACTTGGTTTCCCTCTTTGTAAGAATAACGATGCCAATGGAACTTCAGCAGAGGAGAAATCGTAATGACTACTGAAACTCTATTAATTGAATTAGGCACAGAAGAGTTACCACCAAAATCACTAAAAACATTAGCGACAACGTTTCATGATCAAATTAAAGCGCAATTAGATGCAGCTAAGCTTTCATATACTGCTATGCATTGGTATGCGACACCAAGACGTTTAGCGGTTAAGGTTGACGGTTTAATTGCCAGTCAAGCTGACAAAGCCATCGAAAAGCGCGGACCAGCTGTCAATGTAGCATTTGACGCTGAAGGCAATGCAAGTAAAGCGGCAGAAGGCTGGGCACGTTCAAATGGCATTACGGTTGCTGACGCCGAACGTTTAGTAACTGATAAAGGCGAATGGTTACTACATAAAACGGTAGAGCAAGGTAAACATATTGAGCAGTTAATTCCTGATATGGTTAACCAAGCCGTAGCTAAATTGCCAGTGCCTAAACCAATGCGTTGGGGCTCAGGTAGAACCCAATTCATTCGTCCAGTGCATACCTTAACTATGCTTTACGGTGAGAAAATTATTGCTGGTGAAACACTCAACGTTAAGTCAAATAATGTCGTTACTGGACATCGTTTTCATCATCATGGCTTAGTTGCCATTAATCACGCTGACAATTATGAAACAACGTTACGTGAAGCACATGTTGTTGTTGATTACCAAGAGCGTAGAAACACGATTATCGAACAAATCAATATTGCTGCTAAAGAAATCGACGGTATTGTTTTACCTGACGAAGAGTTGCTTGATGAAGTTACTTCATTGGTAGAGTGGCCTGTTGTGCTAGTGGGGAGTTTTGATGAAGATTTCCTTAACGTTCCAGCAGAACCATTAATTTATTCAATGAAAGATCACCAGAAGTACTTTCCTGTGACTGATAATAACGGTAAGTTATTGAATAAATTCATTTTTGTATCAAATATAGCCAGTAAAGACCCAAGCCAGGTTATTAAGGGAAATGAGAAGGTAATCCGTCCTCGTTTAGCTGATGCAGAATTTTTCTTTAAAACAGATAAAAAACAAACACTTGAATCTAGATTAACCAGTTTAGAGTCAGTTTTATTCCAAAAGCAGCTTGGCACAGTAAAAGCAAAGTCAGAACGTATTGCTAGCTTAAGTGAATTTGTTGCGCAGAAAACGGGTGATGATAAAGCACTCGCTTACCGTGCAGGTTTGTTAAGTAAAACCGATCTAATGTCAGATATGGTACTTGAGTTTCCACAAGTACAAGGCACCATGGGTAAATACTATGCTCAACATGATGGTGAACCAGAAGCTGTTGCCCAAGCATTAGAAGATCAATACCGCCCACGCTATGCTGGTGACTCTTTACCTGAACAAACTATTGGTTGCGCTGTTGCTATTGCGGATAAAGTTGACTCTTTGGTGGGAATATTTGGTATTAACCAACCACCAAAAGGCGATAAAGACCCGTTTGCACTTCGTCGTGCCGCAATTGGTTTGATCCGCATTATCATTGAAAAGCAATTGAATCTTGATATTGCAGAGCTTATCGAAAAAAGTGTCGAGTTATACCAAGACAAATTATCTAATGACGATGTAGCAAAACAGGTTTTAGATTTTATCTCAGGCCGCTACCGTGCGTACTACCAAGATCAAAAAATTGCTGTAGATGTTATCCAAGCTGTTTTAGCTAATGCACCATCTAAGCCTTTAGACTTTGATAAACGAATTAATGCTGTAACTCACTTTAAAACCTTAGCTGAATCAGCAACGTTAGCAGCAGCAAATAAACGTGTAGGTAATATTTTGGTTAAATTTAAAGGTGAACTATTTTTTGAGTTTAACCAAGATTTAGCTTCAGAAACTGCAGAGAAAGAGCTTGCTGCAAACTTTGATACGGTTAAAGTTAAAGTAATTCCATTAATGGCTGATAAAGATTACCAAAGTGCCTTAACGGAATTAGCTGCACTGAAACAGCCAATAGATAACTTTTTCGATAACGTCATGGTAATGGCTGATGATGAACAAGTTAAAACTAATCGTTTAACCTTGTTAAGTGAAATTCGTAATAGCTTTTTTGCTATCGCAGATATATCTTTACTGCAATAACGTTATGCCCTGATACTGTTTATCATGGACACAAAAAAGGAATGCATTGCGCATTCCTTTTTTTATAATCGAAGCATAATATTAACGACCTTATAACACTTCAGCGCTTGCGGCTTATAACAAGCTACAAACCTTTTTTAATAATGTATTGAAAAGGTAACTCATCTGTTTGTTGCTTTACTAACTGATGTTCCATAAAACGACAAAAGCTTGGGATATCGCGAGCGGTAGATGGATCATCAGCAGTAACGAGAAGGGTTTCACCCGTATCAATTTTACGTATTTTCTGACGCAACATCATCACGGGTTCTGGGCAGCGCAACCCTAAAGCATCAAGTTGATGATCTGTTTCAGGTAATGATACGTTGTTCATAGTTCACCTTGTGCAAATTGAATTAATTTAGCCGAATAAAAGTAAATTATTCATTCAATAATATGGCCAAAAATAATGCGCCAAGTTTAGCTGCAAATTTTTATGAAGCAACAGTAATTCACTTATTTTTCATTATTCATTGCTTGCGCATTAACTAATATCAATATTAACAACTAATTTTACAATTAAGCAGATAATATCTTTGATTAAACTTGCTTTGTCACTTTAGGAGTGAATAATTGAATTACGCATTTTTTTCCAAGGCCCCCCAATGGCATTAATTCGTTTTCCTAGCTTTACCGGTTATGTCCACGCCGTTTTATTTAGTTGTTTATTTACCAGTCCAAACTCTTTAGCAAATGATGAAAGTGTCCAGCGAAAAACATTTTTACAGGCTGAAAAACAAATTTGGAATGCTAGTTCGACAACCTATCAAAGCTTATATAATCAGCTGCATTATTATCCATTACAGCCATATTTAGATCAAAAGCGCTTGATGACAAAAATGAAGTTATCGTCTGCTACTGAAATTGGTGACTTTCTCCGTAAATATGAAGGCAGTCCTTTAGATTGGCCGTTACGTAAGAAATGGCTGAATTACTTGGCAAAGCGTAAAAAGCCAATGCTATTTCAGAATTATTTTAAAGCGACCAGTAATGTTGAGCTAACTTGCCAGTATTACCGTTTCCAATTACAAACAGGTGTTGCACCATCAAGAGTTTTACCTAAAGTGTCAAAATTGTGGGTGGTGGGTAAGTCTCAACCAAAAGTGTGTGATCCGTTATTTAAGCAATGGCAACAAGCAGGGCATAGAACTAAAGACTTAGTTTGGCAACGCATTGCATTGGCAGCTGATGGTGGCAAACATACATTAATACCATATTTAACCACGTTATTGCCGAAGAATGAGCAATACCTCGCGACGTTATGGCATAAAGTTAGACGTGACCCTGCATATATTAAGCGGTTATCTAAATTTAAAAATAAGTCTGAAAAAGCCGCCAGTATTGTAACTTATGGCCTTAAGCGTTTAATTTGGCGTTCGCCAGAACAGGCACTTAACACTTACAAAGTCGCTAAAACATTATTGCCATTTACTGAAAAACAACAGCAACAAATCACCTTGAAGTTTGCGATTGCATTGGCAAGTAAAGATCATGATCAAGCACACCATTGGTTAAGCCAAGTAGATGATAAGCTATTTAATCGTAGTTTAACTCAGTGGTATATAACCAATGTTCTACGAGAGCAAAACTGGCCTAAAATTAAAGAAAAATTACTAAAGTTACCAACTTCAACTCAAGATAGTTTGCAATGGCGTTATTGGTACAGTCGCAGTTTGTTAGCAACAAATGAAGTAGAGGCGGGAAATAAACAGCTTAATGAACTAGCGCAAAGTAGGCATTATTATGGTTTTTTAGCAGCAAGCTTTTTAAATAAACCTGCTAACTTTCAAGATAAACCCTTAGAAGTTACCGCAGAAGAGAAAGCATTAATTCTTAAAAGCCCAGCGGCAAAAAGAGCATTTGAGTTATTTGCGATAGGGCGTTTCCATCACGCTCGTAAAGAGTGGAATTACTGGTTATCCAATTTGAGTAAGCGCGATAAGTTGGTCGCTTCTAAAATAGCTAACGAACAACAATGGTATGACCGGGCAATTTTCACCTTAGCAAAAGAAGGTTACCTTGATGATGTAGATTTGCGCTTTCCATTAGGCTTCGAGAAAGATATTAAGCGCTATTCAGGTAAACAAAAAATCAACCCTGCTTGGGCATTTGCTATTGCTCGCAGAGAAAGCTCCTTTATGCCTGACGCCAACTCATCTGCGGGCGCGAAAGGTTTGATGCAAGTAATGCCTGGTACTGCGAAACAGTTGGCTCGAAAGAAAGTTTCAACTAAAGAGCTGCTTAACGCGAAAAGTAACATCAAACTAGGCACTAAATACCTACGTAATTTACTTGATCGTCATGATGGCAATCAGGTGTTAGCGACAGCAGCATATAATGCCGGTCCGTACCGAGTAAAAAGCTGGTTAAAAGATAGTACGTCATTGCCGGCTGATGTTTGGATTGAAACGATTCCGTTTAAAGAAACCCGTGAATACGTGAAAAGTGTTTTAGCATATCAACAAATATACCAGCAAAAGGTCGGCTCAAAAGAGTCACTATTTGACAAAATTATCACCATGGACATTAGTAATAAATAGCAGACCTAAGTGTGTATTAGGTAGTGGCGTTTGGTATACTAACCCAATAGAAATACAGAGATAAACTAGATGAATACATTAGCCAAATTATATCCAGCTCATGCAATTGAGCTACAAAAACGCATGCAAGCCGCCTTAGCACGAGATAATCTTGATGGCTTGGTGATTCATTCAGGGCAAGAAATTAAAGCGTTTTTAGATGACAACAGTTACCCATTTCGCGTAAACCCACACTTTAAAGCTTGGTTGCCTTTGGTTGATGTACCTAATTGCTGGTTAATCGTGAATGGTAGTGACAAACCTACTTTGATTTATTATCAACCAGTCGATTTTTGGCATAAAGTTATTGAATTAGAAGTTAGCTATTGGAGTGATTTCTTTGATATTAAAATACTCGCTAAAGCTAGCGAAGTTGATAAGTTACTGCCATACGATAAGAAAGGCTTCGCTTATATTGGTGCGCATATTGAAGTGGCCAAAGCACTAGGTTTTGAGCAAATTAACCCTGAAGCATTAATTAATTATCTACACTTTCACCGTGCTTATAAAACTCCTTATGAGCATGAGTGCATGCGTAAGTCGAATGCCATTGCGGTAAATGGACATAAAGCAGCAAAAGCCGCATTTTTTGATGGTGCATCAGAATACGATATTCAACAAGCGTACCTTAAAGCGACGCAACATGTAGAAAGTGAAACGCCCTATGGCAACATTGTAGCCTTAAATGAAAATACCTCGATATTACATTACACCGCTTTAGATCGTGGTGTACCGCAAGCACATCGTTCATTTTTATTAGATGCAGGTGCTAACTTTCATGGTTATGCGTCTGATATCACTCGTACATACTCGTTTAAACGTGATCGTTTTGCTGAGTTAATTGCTCGTATGGACGAGTTAATGTTAAAAGCCGTAGAAGGTTTAAAGCCAGGAGTGAGTTATGTCGATTTACACGTAGCGACATACCGAGATATTGGCAATGTTTTACGTGAGTTTAACTTTATTAATGTTGATGTTGATACAGCAGTAGAGAGCGGTATTATTTCAACGTTCTTTCCACATGGCTTAGGTCATCACTTGGGGCTACAAGTTCATGATGTTGGCGGTTTTATGGCTGATGAACGTGGCACTCATGTTAATACACCTGAGCAACATGCCTTTTTAAGAACATCACGTGTTGTTGAAGCAACTCAAGTATTTACCATTGAGCCAGGTTTGTACTTTATTGATTCATTGCTAGCTGACTTAAAGCAGTCTGAACATAGTGAAATGGTGAATTGGCAAAATGTTGATGCAATGCGCCCATTCGGCGGTATTCGTATTGAAGATAATATTATCGTTCACCAGTCACATAACGAGAATATGACCCGAGAGCTAGCGTTAGATTAAGCGTATATTTTGTCTACACCATACCTAATAGCGGCTGAAGAAGTTATCGATGAAACGATAGTAACTCGCAGCCGTTTTATTTGTTATTTAAAGCCTTGCTCAAGTGCTGCAGACGCCAAGGCTTTTATTAAAGAACTCCAGGTTTTACATCCTCAGGCAAACCATCATTGTTATGCTTTTATTGCTGGCCGTTCTGAGAACAGTCAGTTGTATGGCTTTTCAGATGACGGTGAGCCTTCAGGAACGGCTGGAAAACCGATGCTCACCATGTTGATGGGAAGTGATGTTGGTGAAGTTTGTGCTGTTGTTGTACGTTACTTTGGCGGTACAAAACTAGGGCCAGGCGGCTTACAACGTGCTTATGGTGGCAGTGTTAGACAAGCACTAACGCTTTTGACAACAAAACTTAAAATTCCTATGGTGCGCAAAACTTTAGCGTGTCAATATACACAAATGAATGATGTTTTATACTTTCTCCAGCAAATAGGTGGAGAAGTGATACAGCAAGACTACAATGAAAATGTGCTACTAACGCTTGCGTTGCCTGAAGAAAAACTAAAAGATTTTCAACAGCATCTGCAAACATTGTCTTCAGGGCAATTACAATTACAAGCAATAACTGCAAACCCATTAACTAACTAATAACTCAAAAAAGTTAACTGCCGTGCAAATTAAAAATATTATCCGAATACTAGGACTATTAGTTGCGCTTCTCAGCGTTACTATGCTCCCGCCCGCACTTATCTCTCTGATCTATCGTGATGGTGGTGGTGTTTCATTTCTTATGGCGTTTTTGTTTTGTTTATTTGCTGGCTTATTGTCGTGGTACCCCAATAGAGCAGAAAAGGGCGATTTAAGAGCAAGAGAGGGGTTCTTAATTGTTGTCTTATTCTGGACAGTATTGGCAAGTTTCTCCGCTGTTCCTTTGTTGTTACTTGATGAACCTAATTTATCTGTTGCTGATGCCTTCTTTGAATCATTTTCTGGCTTAACCACCACGGGCGCAACGATATTAACCCAAATTGATGGTTTACCTCATGCAGTACTTTGGTATCGCCAGCAATTACAGTGGCTTGGTGGTATGGGGATTATCGTACTTGCTGTAGCTATATTACCAATGCTTGGTATTGGTGGTATGCAGTTATATCGTGCTGAAACGCCTGGTCCTGTAAAAGACTCAAAAATGACGCCGCGTATTGCTGATACCGCGAAACATTTATGGCTAATCTACGTAACATTAACCATCACCTGTGCTTTAAGTTACTGGGCAGCAGGAATGAATTTATTTGATGCCATATGCCATTCTTTTTCAACTATCGCTATTGGTGGTTTCTCTACCCATGATTTGAGTATGGGGTATTTTGACAGCCCTTTAATTAACTTTATTTGTGTATTCTTTTTGCTGATTGCCGGGGTTAATTTTGCATTGCACTTTGCTGTGGTTAATAGCCGCTCTTTACGAAGCTACTTTTACGACTCAGAATTTAAAGCCTTTTTAGGCATACAGCTAATATTGACGTTAATTTGTTTTACGGTACTGATGAGTTTTAATGTTTATCAGTCAGGTTTTGATAATTTTGAACAAGCTATATTTCACGCTGTTTCTATTAGTACTACTGCGGGCTTTTCTGCGTCATCCTCTGGTGAAGTCGGGTTTTCTAGCTGGCCAACATTGTTACCAATACTGTTAATATTTTCTAGTTTTATCGGTGGTTGTGCGGGTAGTACTGGTGGCGGTATGAAAGTTATTCGCGTGCTGCTACTTTACTTACAAGGTATTCGAGAATTAAATAAGTTGGTGCATCCAAAAGCGGTGTTTACCATTAAACTAGGTAAGAAGGCTTTGCCTAACCGTGTGGTTGAAGCTATTTGGGGCTTCTTTTCCGCTTATGCCGCGGTATTTGTTATTTGTATGCTGTTGCTACTGGCGGCAGGTATGGAAGATATTTCAGCGTTTACCGCTGTTGCAGCATGTTTGAATAATTTAGGCCCGGGTTTAGGGCAGGTGGCAGCCAACTTTGCTGACATAAATGACTTTAGTAAGTGGGTGTTGGTCGTTGCGATGTTATTTGGACGTTTAGAAATTTTCACTTTACTGGTGTTATTTACACCAGCATTTTGGCGAACTTAGTTTACTATTTGTATGGTTCGAGCCATTAGCTGATTAGAAAAAGGCTAATGGGTCGAGTTGGAATAAAGTTTCAACGTCATTAATGTAGCGTTTATTAACTAAAAATAGCACGACATGGTCTTCTGCTTGAATCTTAGTATTTGAGTGAGCAATAAGCACTTCTTCATCACGTACGATTGCCCCAATAGTTGTACCAGGTGGCAGCTTAATTTGCTGAATAGTTTTACCTATGACTTTCGATGACTTCTCATCACCTTTTGCTACTATCTCAATCGCTTCTGCAGCGCCACCACGTAAACTATAAACATTATCAATGTTACCACGACGTACGTGAGTTAATAACGCCGAAATAGTCGCGTGCTGCGGAGATACAGCAATATCTATGTTACTACCGTGTACTAAGTCTATATAAGCACTACGTTGAATTAACACCATAGCTTTACGTACACCTAAACGTTTCGCTAATAATGAAGACATGATATTGGCTTCATCATCATTAGTGACGGCAATAAAAACATCAAATTGATCAATATGTTCTTCCATTAATAATTCTTGGTCGGAAGAGTCGCCGGTAAAGACTAAAGTATCGTTTAATTCGGACGCTAAATAAGCCGCGCGTTTAGCAGAATGTTCAATTAATTTAACTTGATGATTTTTTTCTAATATACGTGCTAAGCCTGCACCAATATTACCGCCGCCGGCGATCATGATTTTTTGATAAGGCGCTTCTAATTTTTGTAGTTCATTCATTACTGCACGAATATGAATACTGGCGGCAATAAAAAATACTTCATCATCAGCTTCAATTACTGTCGTGCCTAACGGGCGAATTGGTTTACCGTTACGATAAATAGCCGCTACCCGGGTATCAATATTTGGAATATGCTCACGCAGTGTTGAAAGGGCATGACCGACCAATAAGCCACCATAATAAGCCTTAACGGCAACTAAACTTACCTTACCTTTGGCGAACTCTAATACTTGTAGTGCGCCAGGGTAGTCAATGAGTCGAGCAATATCACGGGTAACCAGTTGCTCAGGGGCAATAACATGATCAACCGGAATATTTTTATTCTGAAAAAGTTCTTTTTGATATTTAAGAATTTTGCCTGAACGAATACGGGCAATTTTATTGGCCGTGTTAAATAAAGAATAACAAATTTGGCAAGCAATCATGTTTGTTGCATCATCGCTAGTGACTGCAATAACAAGTTCAGCATCTTCAGCGCCAGCTTGCTTAAGCACATCAGGATGCGAGCCTTGGCCAGTAACAACCTGTAAATCCATCTTATCTTGCAATTCACGCAGCGTTTCACTGTTGGTGTCTATCAGAGTGATGTCATTTTGTTCGCCAACAAGGTTTTCCGCTAATGTTCCGCCAACTTGTCCGGCACCAATAATTATTATTTTCATTTATAGTTGCTTTTATTATTGCTTATTTTAGTGTTTTTTAACGAGTTTGGCGTAATAGAAACCATCCATAGAATTGTCATTTGGCAGTATTTGCCAACCAATATCTGTGGCATTGTCAGTAATGCCTACTAGCTCTGCATCACTATTCTTTTCTATAAAGTGCTGAACTTGTTGGCTGTTTTCTTCAGGTAAAATGCTGCATGTTGCATAAAGCAAAGTACCACCGGGTTTTAACAAAGACCATATGTTTTTCAATATATCTTGCTGTAATTCACCCAAAGCAGCAATGTCTTGCTCTTTACGTAACCATTTAATATCGGGGTGGCGACGTATTACACCAGTACCTGAGCATGGTGCATCTAGTAAAATTCGGTCAAATAATTCACCGTCCCACCATTTTTCAGCAGGCGCGGCGGCATCAGCAGCAATAACTTTTGCGGTTAGGTTTAAGCGTTGTAGGTTTTCTTCTACTCGCTCAAGTCTTGAGGCTTCAATATCGATTGCCGTCATTGCCTTTATTTTTGGACTATATTCGAGGATATGACAGGTTTTCCCGCCAGGAGCAGCACAGCAATCAAGCACGTTATCGTCTGGTTGACAATCCAACAAACGGGCGGCTTGTTGCGCCGCACCATCTTGTATTGATACCCAGCCTTGTTGAAAGCCTGGTAGCCTATTAACGTCGATTGCTTCTGTTAGTCGAATAGCGCCAGATTTTTCATCAACCAATAAGTGCTCAATGTTTTCTTTTGCTAATAAGGTTAAATACTCATCGACATTATGATGAAGCTGATTTACACGCAGCCACATTGGTGGGCGTTGCATATTGGCATTTAATACATCTTGCCATTTTTCAGGATAAGCGAGTTGAACTTTTTTAATGAACCACGATGGGTGATTAAAAGCGATTGCGTCAGGTAACTCAGTTGGTGATACCTCTGAACCTTTACTTTCTTTAGTCGCTTGCTGGCGCTGAAGGTTTCTTAATACACCATTAATTAAACCTTTTAAATGATCACATTTTAAAGGTTTGCAGGCGGAAACGGTTTCATTAAACGCGGCATGATCGGGTATACGGGTATATTTAATTTGATACACACCCACTAGCATTAAGAAGTGACCGACACGCTGTTTACCGGTTAATGGTTTTTTAATAAATTCACGGACATCATATTCTAGCTCGGGTAAGTGCCTTAAAACGCCGTAACAAAGTTCTTGTAGTAGGCCTTTATCTTTACCTTCAATTTTTGCTAGTTGCTGTGGTAGTTCGTCAGCTAAGCTCCGACCTTTATCGACAACGGCAAAAGTACATCGTGCTGCTAACGCTCTAAGATTTACAGCCATAATTAATTCTGCTCTTGTTGAGTTGCAGTAAGGGGAGTAGAACCGTTGATCGATAAACCTGGAGCAAACCATTCGGCTTTACCATTTAATATATCGGCCACTGCTAGTGCTTTTTTTCCAGGAAGTTGGATAACTTCAAGGCGCAGAGCACCATCATTGGTTGCTACTACAATACCTTGTTTATCAGCGCTAATAATATTGCCCACTGGCTGATTATGTTCAATGCTAATTGCACTAGCTTGCCAAACACGAATACGATGCTGCTTGCTATTTTCGTTAAAAGTGAACTGGGTCACAGGCCAAGGAATATATGCTCTAACTCTACGATCAAGAACGTCAGCAGATAACTGCCAATTTAACTCAGCATCAGCTTTATCAAGTTTAGCGGCATGTGTTGCAAGGCTATTGTCTTGTGGTTCATGTGTGTAAGTACCGTCAGCCATTAATGTGAGTGTATCTAAAAGCGCGACAGGACCAAGCTTGGCTAGCTTTTCATATAAGCTTGCGCTGGTATCTTGCAAAGTGATATCACAAGTGGAAGTTAATATCATATCGCCAGTGTCTAGGCCTTTATCCATTTGCATTATGGTGACGCCAGTTTGCGGATCGCCAGCTTCTAACGCGCGTTGAATAGGTGCTGCACCACGCCATTTTGGCAAAATAGAACCATGAACATTAATACATCCTAATCTAGGAGTGTCTAAAATTACTGTTGGAAGTAATAATCCATAAGCGACAACAACCATGACATCTGCTTGATAACCTGCAAGTGTTGTATGTGTTTCTGGCGTTTTAAAGTTTTCAGGTTGTTCAACCGGAATGTTGTGCTCTAACGCTAATAACTTTGTTGCACAGGCTGTTAGTTTTTTGCCACGGCCAGCGGGCTTATCTGGTGGGCAGTAAACAGCAACAATATTATGCTCAGATTGAATGAGCGCTGCTAAATGTTGGGCAGCAAAGTCGGGTGTACCAGCAAAAATTATATTTAATGGTTTAGCTAAAGCGTTAGACAAGGGCAGTTCCTGAATACAAATTGATCAATGTGGGAATATAAAAATTAGGCGTTGGCTTTATCTAAGCGCGCTTCTTTTTCCAGCTTCTTTTTAATTCGCTGACGTTTCAAAGGTGATAAGTAGTCAACAAATAAAACCCCATTTAAATGGTCAAGCTCATGCTGAATACAAATAGCAAGCAACTCTTCGCCGTCTAAGGTGAATTCTTTACCATTTTCATCCAGTGCTTTAACGGTAACATCAACGCTACGGTCGACCTTTGCGTAACAGCCAGGAACGGATAAACATCCTTCTTCATTAATTAATGTATCATCACTCTTACGAATGATTTCAGGGTTAATTAACACGTAAGGGTGTTCTTTGTTCTCGGACACGTCAATAACCACTATTCGCTGGTGAATATCGACTTGTGTTGCTGCTAAACCTACGCCATTTTCGGCATACATTGTTTCAAACATGTCACTGATTACTTTGCGAATTTCATCATTTACGTCAGTTACAGGTTGTGCTTTTGTTCTTAATTTCTCATCTGGAAATCGTAATACAGGTAAAATAGCCATAATTTATCAAAAGGGTTCGCGAAAAATCGCATAGAGTGTTATGTTTCAATTTTAGCCATTAATTAATATTAATCATAGTGGTTTAGGATAAAACCTCTCAGAATAGGCAGATTAACATGCTAATAAGAATAATATCATTGATATTCGGTCTTGCTATGTCAGTAGCAGTGTTGGCTGATGAACTAACGTTAAACTCGGATGCACCGAAAACATATATTGTTAAAAAGGGTGATACCTTGTGGGATATTTCCGGAATTTTCCTTAAGCAACCTTGGTTGTGGCCGAAATTATGGCGCTTTAATCCAGAAATTAATAATCCACATCTAATTTACCCTGGTGATGAGTTACGTTTAGTTTTTGATGAAAATGGTCAGCCTATGCTAGTCAGAGGTAAACCAGAACTAAAATGGTCACCATCGGTTCGTAAGCAATTGAAAGACCAAAACCCTGTAAGTACTTTACCGTTACAAGTGGTAGCACCTTTTATTCGCTACGATCACGTAAAAACGGCAGAAGAGCTAAATTTGTTACCCTATATTATTGGTAGCGATGAAGGTAATAAGTCTAGCCTTGATGGTTATAAAGTTTATGTAAATAGTGACCTTGTTATTGGCCAAAGCTACGGTGTGTACCATAAGGGCTCAGAGATTATTGACCCAGAAACTTCAGAATCGTTAGGCTTTAATGTAAAACTTGTCGGTACAGGTAAAGCGACTCAACGTGGTGATATGAGTCAAAAGCAACCGAGCACTGTTTATCTTGAAGGTGTTATACGAGAAGTTCGTTCGGGTGCTTATGTTGTGCCAGTGAATGATGAACAGCAATACCCATCAATATTTACTATGCGAGCAGGTAGTGAAACAAAAGGTTTAATTGTTAGCTCGGTGACAGAACTTCGTGAATTTGCAAAGTATGATGTTGTGATGATTAACAGAGGTAATGTACAAAATGTTCAAGCAGGTGATGTATTAACTGTTAGCCGTAAAAGCCCAGCCGTGGTTGAAACGGATGAAGGTCCACAATATACCAGTGATACATCTCGTTGGAATCGTATGGCAAGCGCTAACAACTCAGATTACGACATGCCGGCAGAGCCAATTGGCCAAGTGATGATTTTTAGAGTGTATGACAACGTAAGTATGGCGTTAATTCTTAGTTCGGAAAAACCATTACGAGTGCTTGATGGAGTAACTGCACCGTAATATATGTGTAAGCCACTCTTAAGGAGAAGCAAGTGGCCCTAAGCAATGACCAAAAGCTTTTAACTACAACGCATTATTGGCTAGCCGTGAAATTTATTCCACGGCTAGCAATTCCTAAAAAATTAATGTTAGTTGAAAAGTTTGGATTAGCGGCATTATTTGATATTAATACTGACTTATCTAATTCAGGATTAAACAAACCACAACTTGCAGCAATACAGCATCCTGACTGGAAAAAAATTAATAACATCATTGATGATAGCACTCGTTGTCATAGCCATATCATTCATTATGACTCCCCTGAATACCCTAAGCTATTAAAAGAAATTTATGATCCACCGCTTATCTTTTTTGCTCGTGGTAACCTTGAATTATTGTCTCAACATCAAATTGCGATTGTTGGTAGTCGTAATGCCAGTGCTTCCGGCCGAGAAATTGCTCAAAATCTTGCTGGGCAGCTAGCCAAACACTTTGTTGTTACCAGTGGTTTAGCGCTAGGAATAGATGCATACGCGCACCAAGGTACGTTACAGGTAGGTGGTTTTACCATTGCTGTTGTTGCAACGGGGTTAGATATTACTTATCCGGCGAGACATAAAAAATTACAAAAAGATATTCTACAAAACAACGGTCTTATTATTAGCGAGTTTTTACCAGGCGTTACTCCTAAGCCAGGTCATTTTCCAAAACGCAATCGGCTAATTAGTGGTTTAAGCTTAGGTGTATTGGTTGTTGAAGCTTCACTTAAAAGTGGCTCTTTGATAACTGCTCGTTGTGCGTTAGAGCAGGGACGAGAAGTGTTTGCTGTGCCAAGCTCTATATTTAACCAACAGGCTAAAGGTTGTCATTGGCTCATTAAACAAGGGGCTAAACTTGTTGAAGAAATTGCCGATATAGAAGATGAATTTAAAGAGTTTTCACTTGATGGTTTAGACTTATCGGGAAGCAAAGAGAAAGACAATTCAGCCGAAAAAAGTGAAAAACAGGACTTGTGTAACGATCCAATGTTAGCTAGTGTGGGATATGAAATCACTCCCGTAGATTTGGTGGTTTCTCGGAGTAAACTACCCATAGATGTAGTGCTAACTCGATTAACAGTACTTGAGCTTAGAGGTCTGGTGTCTGCGGTACCAGGGGGCTACCTTAAATTATAGAGGGGCGAGTTATGTTTGATATATTGATGTACCTTTTTGAAAACTATATTCATAGTGAAGCTGAGGTAATGGTAGACCATGACTTACTCACTGATGAATTAACCCGTGCTGGATTTCACCAAGATGAAATTTATAAAGCGTTAGCGTGGTTAGAAAAGCTTGCTGCCTTACAAGATACTGAAGCGTACCCGTATTTAACTCGTGTGGGTAACCAAGCTTTTCGTATTTATACCGCTGATGAAAGTCAAATACTTGATGTTGAATGTCGTGGTTTCTTATTATTTTTAGAGCAAGTTAATTTACTAGATTTTACTACCCGAGAAATGGTGATTGATCGGGTAATGGAAATAGACACCAAATTCTTTTCTATCGACGATTTAAAGTGGGTAGTATTGATGGTGTTGTTTAATGTTCCTGGTAAAGAAAAGGCTTACTCGCAAATGGAAGACTTAATTTTTGATGAGCAAGAAGGGCCTTTACACTAGTTTCTTACAGCTCACTTGAATTGCACGAAAATTACGCTACATCATTCCCTGTTATATATGGCATAATATGCATCTAATTTTTTAGGTGCATTTATCATGTCAAATCCCGAAAAACCTTTATTTTCACACCATGAACATGCCTTAGAAAAGTCTTCTGAAGCTTGCCCTGAATGTAATTCTGAATTAACCATTAAGCATGGGAAGTCAGGCCCTTTTTTTGGCTGTGTAAGTTACCCAAACTGCAAATACACTCGCCCTGTAGTTGAACATGAGCGCGTTGAAGAAAAAGTTCTAGCTGGTAGTGAGTGTCCTGAATGTGGACATGAGTTGGCGGTAAAACAAGGTCGTTATGGTATGTTTATCGGGTGTACTAACTTTCCGGAATGTCATCACATAGAAGAAACTCATCATCATGAAGATGCTGGCGTGGTTTGCCCTAAGTGTCAAAAGGCAGATTTAATCGAGCGAACTAATCGTTTTGGCAAAACATTTTATTCTTGTGACGACTACCCTAAATGCAAGTTTGTTGTTAACCATCAGCCGGTTGATGGCGCATGTGAAAAATGTGGTTATACCTTGCTACTGAAAAGAAAGATGGCAGCAGGTGAGAAACTACAATGCGCATCTAAACCTTGTGGACACTTTCAAAAAGCATAAAAAAAGCCAGAACTAACTGACTTTTTTTATGCTAAAACGTTAAGGCTTAATCTAATTTAGTTTGATAAGCCGATACGTAAGGCTTTAATTCGTCAAATGCAGCTTCAGGAAGAATGTCAGCCAATTGCATTAAGCGTAGCGCCAATTCTTTTTCAGACTGACCAGAAACGTTAATATGACCCATTTTTCGGCCTGTACGCTTGCTTTTTCCGTACCAGTGTAATGTAGTGCTTGCTACGTTTAATATCTCATTAGGTACGGTATCTTCACCTAGTATATTAATCATTGCCGACGGTCGAACCAACTCAGTACTGCCAAGTGGTAAGTCACATACAGCTCTTAAGTGGTTTTCGAATTGACAAGTATCAGCGCCTTGCTGCGTCCAATGACCTGAATTATGCACACGAGGGGCAATTTCATTGACCAGTAATTGTTCACCAATTTGAAAAAATTCTATTGCTAATACACCAATATAATTTAACTCATTGGCAATACTATCAAATACCTCTTTAGCTTGAGCTTGAAGCCTTTCATCTACCTGTGTTGCAATTGAAACACTCAGTACACCATTGGTGTGATGGTTTTCTGTTAAAGGATAAACTTTAGTATTGCCTTGGCTGTCGCGCACACCAACTAAAGAAACTTCACGGTCAAACGGTACCATTTGCTCTGCAACAACAGCATGCTTAACATTTTTCTCTCCACCATCGAAAAACGCCTTAATGTCAGGCCAAATTTCTTCTGCTTGCGCAGCGTCTCTTAGTCGCCATTGGCCTTTACCATCGTAGCCGGCAAGGGCACTTTTAAGAATTAAAGGCAGTGAAAGTTTGTTTAATGCGTGCTCAAAATCTTCTTTTGTTTCGATAATTTGATGTTTAGCATTGGCTACATTGCACTCTATTAAAAGATCTTTTTCTAACCTTCTGTCACCACCTATTTTTATTGCTTGGCTGTTTGGGCGTAACTTCCCTGAAGCTTCACAAGTTGCCAGTGTTTGATGGTCAATATGTTCAAACTCAGCAGTAATAAAGTCAGCGAATTCAATACCTTTTTCCAAGCCTCCAAAAATAGTACTTGTTGAAAGTGGGTCAACGACATTACCAGAGCCAACATCGAAGGCTCTTATGTTGATATTTAAAGGTTTAACCGCAAGCGCCATCATACGGGCCAACTGGCCTGCACCTAATACTAAAACATTCATTTACCTAGCCTTATTCTGCAGGGTTTGGATTATCAAGAATCGTTTGGGTTTGTTCAGTTCTAAACTTCTCTACCGCTGCTTGTACCGTAGGATCAAAAGTGCCAATGATTTGGGCGGCTAATAAACCAGCATTTGCTGCACCAGCAACACCAATCGCTAATGTTCCTACAGCAATACCTTTTGGCATTTGCACAATTGAAAGAAGCGAGTCTTGACCGCTTAAGGCTTTTGATTGAACTGGAACCCCTAAAACCGGCAAGCTTGTATAAGCGGCTGTCATGCCCGGTAAGTGTGCAGCGCCACCAGCACCGCCAATAATCACTTTAATGCCACGATCTTTAGCGCTTTCTGCATACTCAGCGAGCAAATGTGGGGTTCTATGTGCTGAAACGACTTTTGTTTCATAAGGCACATTGAATAAATCTAACATTTCAGCAGCGTGCTGCATTGTCGGCCAGTCCGACTTTGACCCCATGATAATACCAACTTTCATATGCTTAATGCCTTTTGATAAAACAATTTGAAACCTATCGCAAGTAACGATTAGGTGGATAATTAATCTGAGATTATAACGTGTTTGACTATATTCTGAAACGACAAATCTTTCGCAATATCGATAAATGAATGTTTATTTCCACCGATGTAGACCAAAGGATAATTTTTAAATTTAAATATCGGTGTATGATTATTTGCATATTGAAATACCGAATATAATGAAGGTGACCCATAGAGTCACTTCGGTAAAATAAGTGAGGAAGGTCATGAATAACATTTATAATCAAGGTTTAGATAAGGTTGCAGCCAATAGCCAGCCACTAACGCCAATTAATTTCTTAAATCGCACTGCTGATGTTTACCCCTACAAAATTGCCATTATTCATGGTAAACAAGAAATAACCTATGACGAATACCGTAAAAACGTTCGTCGACTTGCATCCAGCCTTATTAAGCAAGGGGTAAAACCCGGACAAACCGTTAGTATTATGGCGGCCAATATTCCTGCCTTTCTTGATGCTCATTACGGCGTACCATTAACTGGTGCCGTGCTGAATTCAATTAACATTCGACTTGATGCCGAAAACATTGCTTTTATTATGGACCATGGCGAATGTGATGTTTTGCTAACTGATACTGCATTTTCTGGCGTTATTAAACAAGCGTTGGCAATTTCGAAACGTAAACCTCTAGTGATTGATATTGATGATATTGAAGGCCCTGGTGGTGAGCGACTCGGCACTCTTGAATATCAAGCGTTATTAGCGCAAGGTGATGAAAACTTTGAAGGCACGCTAATTCATGATGAATGGCAGGCGTTAGCGTTAAATTATACTTCGGGTACTACGGGTAATCCCAAAGGCGTGGTTTACTCACATCGCGGAGCTTACCTAAATGCCATCGGCCATAATTTTATATGGCCTACCGATAGTAAAACAGTTTACCTATGGACGTTACCCTTATTTCACTGCAATGGTTGGTGTTTTCCTTGGACTATTGTTGCCGTTGGCGGAACACAGGTTTGTTTGAGGCAAGTTGAAGTCGGGGCAATTGTTAATGCCATGATTGAACATAAGGTTAGTCATTTTTGCGGCGCACCTATTGTGCTAAATATGATTTTAAATGCTGATGAAAGTTTGCTTGCGCAATTGCCTAACAATATAAAAGCCATGACGGCAGGAGCACCGCCACCAGCTGCTGTTATTAAAGGTATTGAGAATTTAGGTATCGAAATAACGCAAAGTTATGGCTTAACGGAAGTGTATGGACCATGCGTTGTGAGTGAATGGAAAGATGAATGGAATGATCGTAGTGATGATGAAAGGGCAGCGTTAAAAGCCCGCCAAGGTGTTCGTTATCCTACTCAAGAAGAAGTTGATGTGCTCAACCCCGATACAATGGAGCCCGTTCGTGCTGACGGCGAAACTATTGGTGAAATAATGTTCCGTGGTAACACTACGATGAAAGGTTATTTGAAAAATGAACGAGCAACCTATGAGGCCTTTGCTCATGGATGGTTCCATTCAGGTGATTTAGCGGTTAAGCACCCTGATGGCTATATCGAAATTCGTGATCGCTCTAAAGATATTATAATTTCTGGCGGTGAAAATATATCCTCTGTTGAAGTTGAAGGGGTGTTGTACCAGCATCCAGCTATTTTAGAAGCTGCTGTGGTTGCTAAAAAAGATGAAAAATGGGGTGAAACACCCTGTGCTTTTGTCGGTGTAAAGCGTGGACATACGTTAACAGAGCAAGACATTATTCAACATTGTCGCGAACATATGGCTGGTTTCAAAGTTCCCAAAACGATTGTTTTTAGTGAGCTACCTAAAACCTCAACCGGAAAAGTGCAGAAATTTGTCTTACGACAAAAGATAAAAGAGTTGTTTGAAGCTTAATCTTTCGTCATTTTAAAATATGAAAAAGGCTAACAATTGTTAGCCTTTTTTGATTTATCTCGTAGAGAAATTTACGTTGTTATTTTGTTAAATGTTGATCTAAAAAACTAACAACTTTACGCATGTATGCTTTTTGATTTTCAGGGTTGTAGAAACCATGCCCTTCCTTTTCTATAACAAACCATTCATAAGGGCGATCAGCCTTATCTAATGCATCTCTTAAACGTTCTACATGCTCAAAAGGAGCACGCACATCTTCTTTGCCGTGTGCGAGTAGAAGAGGAATTTTAACTTTTTCTATGTAGTTTACGGGTGACATACTTTTTAATAAGTCTTTATCTTCACCTAATACTTCCTTTAGGTAGTTTTGACCGTACCTACTATTTTGAACGTCACCTTCCTCAAACATGAGTTCTAAATCATAAATACCAGCATTTGCTATCCCGCATTTATATGTACCTGGATATATAGCTGCACTCTGTACTGCTGAGTATGCTCCAAAACTTGCACCCATGATGCAAACGTTCTCCTTTTCAGCTTTATTCTGCGTAATTAAAGATTGAAGGCCATCATAAACATCTTGTTGTATTAACTTTCCCCATGTTTTTTTACCCGATTGATAAAAATTATTACCATACCCACCAGAGCCTCTATAGTTAACTTGTAATACAGAGTAACCATTGAGTGCTAGATATTGCACTTGAGCTGAAAAACCCCATAAGTCACGAACAAAGTGAGGACCGCCATGAACAAGCACTACCAAAGGAGCTATTTTTTCCTCATTAGAGCCTTTCGCAGGAGTAAAGTAACCATGAATATCTTTTCCGTCAGAAGCTTTAAATTTAATTGCTTCCATTTGCGCTAAATCTATTGGTTTAATATTTGGAAAAAAATTGAATAATTGGCTTATTTTTTTATTTGGGATGTCAAATAAATACAAACTTCCTGGGTTAATGTCCGACGAAACTGCAACAATATAAAACTTTCCATCTTCAGTTCTACTTGTAATGGTTACTTCGTTATATGGGAATGTTTGAAGTAATGTTTTGAAAGCTTTTGCTTCTGGATTATTCTTATCAAGAATAAGGTAAGCAGGGTATCCATCATCTATTCTTACAGCGAAGCCTGAGCGCCCATCAGTCGTCATTTCAATATCGCTAATATCCACTACCTTATCGGTATAGATATTTTTGTAACTGAAGTCATTAAGGTTTAGCTTAAATAGTCCTGTCAGATCTTCTTGATAGGTATCTAAGAAAAATAGTGAGTTGCCAGTCTTATCTATTGCTAATGGCCTAGCTTTGTTACTTACTGTATTTTCAGGTAATTTTTTCCATCCATTATCGTGTTTAATATACACCGCAGAATTATTGTATTTATCGGTGCCTGCTGAAACTTTAATTTCGCCATTAATGTTAGTTAAAAAACGCGAGTAGGAAATAGGGGCCTTACCATAACTCTTTTTAATAATACCGCTATACACATTAATTTTTAAAACGGAGGATAGTTTTTCACCCATATTTTCACTCATCGGAGTTGAGCTAATTAAAATGTGTTTATCATCCTCAGGTAAAGTATCAATTATCTCTCCTATTCCATAGGTGCTCTTTTTCTTTTTGACCTTAGTGCCTGTTTGCTTTTGACCAGCTTGATAGCCATATATCATTTCTCCTTTAGAACCATCAATATTGATAGCATACAACTCACCATAGAAAACGGGTTGCTCTTGGCTATAAATATTTTTTGCTATTTCGATTACAACTCGTTCGTTATTGACCCAGTAGTAGTTTCTTGGCTGTTCTTTATTTTGGAATTTTAAATTACCGACTGGTTCTAGGGTTTTGCGATCTAAAAATGCCAACATAGCTTGATCGTTATGTCTCATATCAATGGCTAAATATTTGCCATTTGGTGATATTTTAACGTTACGATATTCTGGGTGGTTAAAAAGCTCTCCCCAATCTTTAGCAACCGCTGCTTGATGTAGACTTAATGAGGTTATTAAAAGAACAAGGACATAAAGTTTTCTCAACATAATGCTTCCGTTTATTAGTTGTAAATATTTAATTAATATAGGGTTTACTACCCACTCTAAGTATATTCAATTCTAGAATCAAGCTATAAGATGGGATTGAAAAAATAATTTAAAGATTTGTTATTCCAGTTACTGAAAAAACGTATAATTAAAAAAGTTACTTTTATTAATCAACGATAATAAAGCTCAATGACAACAGCGATAGAAACATTTCAGCAAGGCGGTATTTTAGCTTACCCAACTGAAGCCGTATTTGGCTTAGGATGCGATCCTGATAATAATGATGCAATTGAAAAACTATTGTCGATTAAATCACGTTCCGCAGATAAAGGACTTATTTTACTGGCAGGTAGTTATTCTCAACTATTACCTTATATAGATGAAAGTCAAATACCACAAGATAAACGCTTAACTGTGTTATCTCGTTGGCCTGATGGTATAACCCAATTAGTTGCAAAAGCGCCAAAGTTATCTCGTTTACTAACTGGGCGCTTTAATACTATTGCTGTGCGGGTTACTAGCCAACCTGATGTTGTTGCGCTATGTAACGCCACTAATAAGCCAATAGTATCTACTAGTGCTAATTTAAGTGGTCAAACACCTGCTAATACGTGGCAAGACATACCTAACGAGCTCTCTGAAAAAATTGATTTTATTATCAAAGGTAAAACTTTAGGCTTTGATCAACCTTCCACTATTATCGATGCACTGTCTGGGGACATTATTCGCTCATGAGTACTATAAACATTAACGTTGTTATTGAATTTTTAAAATCATTACAAGATCAAATATGTTCCGAACTGGAGCTAGCTGATGGTGGTGGTAAGTTTGTTGAAGACAACTGGAAGAGAGCTGAAGGTGGCGGTGGCAGAACTCGAGTGCTAACCAATGGTAATGTTATCGAACAAGGCGGGGTTAATTTCTCTGTTGTTTCTGGTGACAAGTTACCTCCTTCTGCTACAGCGCACCGACCAGAACTTGCAGGTCGAAAGTGGCAAGCCTGCGGTGTGTCGTTAGTTATTCATCCTAAAAACCCTTTTATTCCAACTTCTCATGCCAATGTACGCTTTTTTATCGCAGAAAAAGAAGGTGAAGCACCGGTTTGGTGGTTTGGTGGTGGTTTTGACCTCACACCGTTTTATCCGTTTAAAGAAGACGTTGTGCATTGGCACCAAACCGCAAAAAATATTTGTCAGCCATTTGGTGATGATATTTATCCAGCTCACAAAGCATGGTGTGATGACTATTTCTACTTAAAGCATAGAAATGAAACCCGTGGTGTTGGTGGTTTATTCTTTGATGACCTTAATAAGTGGGAGTTTGATAAATGTTTTGACTACATGCAGGCTGTTGGTAAAGGTTTTATTGATGCCTACGTGCCTTTAATGGCAAAGCGCAAAGAAACACCATTTACTGATAGCCATCGTCAATTTCAATTATACCGTCGTGGTCGTTATGTTGAATTTAATTTAGTGTTTGACCGCGGTACTTTGTTTGGCTTGCAATCAGGTGGGAGAACAGAGTCAATATTAATGTCGATGCCACCGTTAGCGCGTTGGGAATATAATTTTCAAGCTGAAGCAGGAAGTGCTGAAGAAAAATTACAAGACTACCTAGTACCTCAAGAGTGGCTACTATAATTACACTGTTCTCTTTATAACGCACAAACGATTAATTGGCGAAAAACTTCGCTGTTAACACTTTGTTTGTGCGTTTAGTCACAAAAGCTGACGTCTTAATGTAGAATCACCACATAAAACCACAATTTATTTGCGGTTTCTCACAAACCTTGAGCTAGATCAATTACTCTAGTATTTTGCAGGCGTAAAATTACCTTATTGAAAATCTAATATTCTTTATATTTAACAAAAGGTAATGCTCTCATGAAAACATCAGTAATTAATGGATTAATTCTTTCCGCTCTTACATTATCTCCACTGGCTCTTGCAAATCAAGCTGGCGATTTTATTGTTCGTGGCGGTGCAACGAATATTACACCAGATAGTGGCAAATCTAACATTATGTTAGCGGGTGCTGATTCAACAATGACATTAACCGTTGATGACAATACTCAATTAGGTTTAAATTTTGTATATTTTTACAATAGCAATTGGGCTGTTGAATTATTAGCAGCAACACCTTATACCCATGACGTTACTATTCAAGATAAAAATGCTGTTCTTGGCGTTGATGGCGCAAACTTAGGTGAGGTATCACACTTACCACCAACACTAAGTGCACTATATTACTTTGATACGAACTCAGCATTTAAGCCTTATATTGGTGTTGGTATTAACTATACGGTTTTCTTTGATGAAGAATTTGCAGAAGCACCTAAATCATTAGGTTTAAGTAACTTAGAATTAGATGGCTCATTTGGTTTATCTGCACAAATTGGTGCAGATTACCATTTAGACGAGAAGTGGTCGTTAAATGCTTCTATTCGATATATCGATATTGATGCTGATGCTACGTTTGATGTTGGCGGCAATAACGTTGGTAAGGCGGATATCAATGTAGATCCTATGGTTTATTCATTAATGCTAGGTTATAAGTTCTAATTTAATTCTTAGCCAGATAGAATCGATATAAAAAGCAGTAATTCAATTACTGCTTTTTTGTGTTCATATTTTAATAACTACGGTAACCTACCGCTAAACACTCAAGTTAATAATCTCATGAAGCAATTTCGCGTTTTCGGCAACCCTATAGCTCAATCTAAATCACCTTTCATTCACCAACAGTTTGCTGTGCAATCTGCACTAATGATGAACTATGAAAGCGAGTTAGTTGAATTAGAGCAATTTGATATCGCCGTAAAAAAGTTAATAGCAAATGAAGGTAAAGGCGCTAACGTAACTGCGCCATTTAAAGAGCAAGCATTTGCATTGTGTGATGAGCTTAGTGAAAGAGCTAAATTAGCTGGTGCTGTTAATACTTTAATATTTTCTAACGGGCTTATTTATGGTGATACTACTGATGGTTTGGGGCTAGTGAATGATCTCCTTAGACATCATGTGCAGCTAAAAGCGAGTAAGATATTATTGCTTGGCGCTGGTGGTGCGGCTAAAGGAGTCGTGCAATCATTATTAGAGCAATTTCCACAGTCGCTAACTATTGCCAATAGAACATTAAGCAAGGCGGAAGCAATCGCTGAGCAGTACCCCAATGTCGATGTTAGTGCTATTACTTTCGAAGATACAAAACATTTGGTCTTCGATATTATTATTAATGCTACTTCTGCCGGTTTATCCGGTGCAAGTTTACCTATATCAGACCAAACTATAAAAAGCGCACATACCTGTTACGATATGGTTTACGGTAAAGAACCAACGGCATTTTTAAAGCAAGCAAAATTACTAGCAGTTGAGAACATTATTGACGGCTTAGGCATGCTGGTGGGGCAGGCGGCAGAAAGTTTTTATTTATGGAATAATATCCGACCAGATGTTGAGCCTGTTTTAATGTCTTTAAGAGCAGAATTAAACCAATAAGCAGTAGTTGAAAATAGTAGGCAGTTAGCAATGAACCAAGCCATTTTATTTAATGATGATTTACATTTTAGTGAGCAGCACGACGCTTGGTCTTTTACTGGACAAGTTTCAGGCCAAAGAATGACTATTTACTTTCACTCAATGCAACTGAAAAGTTTGTCTTCAATAGACAATTGCTTAAAGTATGACTTAGAAGAAGTAACTGAACTCTGGCTCGAAAAGAACGAACCAGAGGGAGATGAAATACATATCAATATGAGATAAAAGCAGAACTAACAATTATCCGCTAAGTACTCATCTTTTAATTCAACATAGTTTATTGCTGATTGTTTTAAAAAGCTTGATTCACTCTCTTTTAATTCTCTAACTTGTTTTACCGGATTGCCAACATATAAATAGCCGCTTTCTAGTACCTTATTCGGTGGTACTAAGCTACCTGCACCAATAAATACATCATCTTTAACAACAGCACCGTCCATAATTATAGCGCCCATACCGACAAGAATCCTGCTACCCAAATTACAACCATGCAACATGCATTTATGACCAACGGTTACATCATCGCCAATTACTAACGGATTACCATCTGGATTATTAGTACTTTTTCTCGTGACGTGTAGTACCGTACCGTCTTGTATATTGGTTCTAGCGCCGATGGTAATTGTATTTACATCGCCTCGAGCAGCAACAAGCGGCCAAATGCTCGAATCATTACCCAATGTAATGTCGCCTACTAGTACTGCTGATTGATCAACATAGATATCTTCACCTAATATCGGCGTAATATTACGGTAACTACGAAAATTATTTTTATGCATAAAAGTTAATTATAAAAGAGTTGGTATAACCATATTAGCAAAAAAACACATTAGAGCGTCATTTTCACATAATAGGTTGGATTAATTGCAATTATGATGGGTAGTCTCGGGTGTCACATAGTTGAATACTATTGCCTCAATTTTCAGCATATCGAACGTAATAAACTCAACTACAGTAAGGCCTGTATAAATAAAGAGCAAATAAACATATTAATGTAAATAAAGTGCATTTAATGGTTGACGTGCCGCGAGAAATCGCCATAATGCGCTCCACTTCTTCGGGGCAACCC